>NZ_JAAQWI010000009.1:0-342966 GCF_012985385.1 Pseudomonas sp. WS 5503 | reverse complement strand
ACACTTACCTCGATGGGTTGGGCCATGGCACAAAATTGAGGATGGAATTCAAAGCCGCCGTCAGTCTTAGCAAGGTTGAAGCCGAGGCGATCAGCTTTCCGGTGGTGGAGTACACCGTCAATACACTCCCGGCAGAATTCCCTGTTCCCAAGTTGATCCAGGCCACGGGGACGGGTACCTCAGTTACCCTGGCGCCGTTGAATGCACAAAACGGCGCCACGGTGTCCGTGGAGTACACACCGATGTACACCACAGACAGCATCAAGGTGACGATGGTGGGGACAGCCGGAGCGGGTTCTCCGGTGATCCCGGCCAAGAATGGGGTAGCGACAGGCAAAGCCACGTTCGATATTACCAAGGCCGCGATTGCCGCCAACGTCGGCAATGCCAACAAGACGCTCACGCTTAAGTACGACGTAACCCGTAGCGGCAAGGTGGTTGCGTCCAAGGTGTTGACGGTGACGGTGACACCGATACCGACAACTGAGTTGGCAAAGACAGTGATCCGGATAAATGAAGCGGATGCTGCTACCAAAGTCCTGGATTTGAGTGGATCGGTTACCAATAAAACTCTACGCGTTGGGTCATGGCCGTTTATCGCGAGCTTCCAACCGGTAGCCATGTTATTGAGTGGCTTCAAGGCCGATGGATCGGTACATGAGCTGCAGGTATGGACTCTGGCGAGCAACGCGGTGACTGCTGGGTGGTTCAGCAATGGTTTCTATGATCAACGCGTCGCCGCCTCGTACTTCCTTGAACTGGGTCATGATACGAAACTGAAACTTCAGTTCAAGGCGACGCTTTCATCTAGTCAAGCCGAGGCTGACGCCATCATCTTCCCGATAGTGGAATACACTGTTAATACACTGCCGGCAGAATTCCCTGTTCCCAAGTTGACCCAGGCCACGGGGACGGGTACCTCAGTTACCCTGGCGCCGTTGAATGCACAAAACGGCGGCACGGTGTCGGTGGAGTACACACCGATGTACACCACAGACAGCATCAAGGTGACGATGGTGGGGACAGCCGGTGCGGGTTCTCCGGTGATCCCGGCCAAGAATGGGGTAACGGCGGGCAAAGTCACGTTCGATATTACCAAGGCCGCGATTGCCGCCAACGTCGGCAATGCCAACAAGACGCTCACGCTTAAGTACGACGTAACCCGTAGCGGCAAGGTGGTTGCGTCCAAGGTGTTGACGGTGACGGTGACACCGATACCGACAACTGAGTTGGCAAAGACAGTGATCCGGATAAATGAAGCGGATGCTGCTACCAAAGTCCTGGATTTGAGTGGATCGGTTACCAATAAAACTCTACGCGTTGGGTCATGGCCGTTTATCGCGAGCTTCCAACCGGTAGCCATGTTATTGAGTGGCTTCAAGGCCGATGGATCGGTACATGAGCTGCAGGTATGGACTCTGGCGAGCAACGCGGTGACTGCTGGGTGGTTCAGCAATGGTTTCTATGATCAACGCGTCGCCGCCTCGTACTTCCTTGAACTGGGTCATGATACGAAACTGAAACTTCAGTTCAAGGCGACGCTTTCATCTAGTCAAGCCGAGGCTGACGCCATCATCTTCCCGATAGTGGAATACACTGTTAACACACTGCCGGCAGAATTCCCTGTTCCCAAGTTGATCCAGGCAAGTGGCACTGGCACCTCGGTAACGCTCGCGCCCATGAATGCCCTAAACGGCGCCACGGTGTCCGTGGAGTACACACCGATGTACACCACAGACAGCATCAAGGTGACGATGGTGGGCACGGCCGGAGCGGGTTCTCCGGTGATCCCGGCCAAGAATGGGGTAGCGACGGGCAAAGTCACGTTTGATATTACCAAGGCCGCGATTGCCGCCAACATCGGTGGTACTGCCAACAGGACGGTCACCCTTGATTACGAAGTGACCCGCAACGGCAAGGTTGTATCGTCCCAGGTGTTGACGGTGACGGTGACGCTGATTCCGGTAACCGTGCTGGACAATACTATTGTCCGTATCAATGAGGCAGACCCGCAAACCAAAATATTGGATCTTTCAAGCGGTACGGCGAATAGGACAATTCGGATCGGCACCTGGCCGTTTATCACTTCTGGTCAAGAGGTGCTTCTTGAACTCCGAGGTGTTTCGGGGGGAATTCCTCTTCGTTTTCCAATTTGGAATGGTGGCAGCTCGAAGGTGAATCCAACGTGGGTCAGCCAAGGGTGGTGGGAAGTTACTTTAAGTTATGAGGCGTACTTGAAGAGATTGGACCATAACACCAATCTTCAAATGATGTTCAGTGTGCTACTTACTTCCGGTGTCGATTCAGCTTTAATTCACATTCCATATACGCTGTATTTTATTGTTAAGCACGCCACTTTTTATGATCTGACGACATTTAATAATTATAGTATGAATGGCTGGAGTATGTCTTTTGGCCAGTCAGCTGAAATTAAATTCCTAGAGGGTAATTATTACTTGGCCTTGGGGCTAAAGCGCGACTCCACTTATAGAGTAAGGCTGGATAAATACTATAGCAATTTGCAGCCCGGCAGGCGGTATAAGTTCTCGTTTGAAGTGAAGCGCGTCAGTTCCAATTACATTGCGACGGTGCTAGTGGAGGATGCGCAATATAACGCATCTTATACTAATATTGGGGCGTGGTTTGTATATATTGGGAGTTTTACCGCGGGAACACAATCTTCAGGAAAACCTATACGTGTTTCGCTGGTATTTGATACACATGACGCCAGCCTTGACTCTTTACAAGTTGATAATATTCATCTGCGTCTTTTATAATGATAGGGGAGGTGATGCGGGGCAGGCCTATTTAAAGATAAGTCTGCTCCGTATGTTTCTTGATATGAATGGCGTAAGGGGCAGCCTTATCGAAATTTAAGAGAGGACAAGTGATTTATTAATCAGTGTCATGGCAGTGGGGTGCAGTTTTATTTAAAATAATTCTGTTTCGTATGCTCTCAATTTGTTACGGGTCAGCCGGTCTCGCCCCGGTGGCGAAGACAAAGACAGTCTGCCCAGCCACCAGGGGTTGGTGTATGCGATCCCACCGGAGATCTTGCTGCATGGCGTCAATCAGGAGCAGGCACTGGCGGGGGTCAAGATCATCATTCGCTACTGGTTGAACATGCGTGCCTATGACCTGATCACTCTGGCCTGGGGATCTCAACAGGTTTTGCACTGAGTTCAGCCTGGCGAGGTGGACCGCGACATCACCTTGACTGTCGACTACGCCACCATCAGCGCCGCGCTTCAAACTCCGCCGCCAACCGCTGCGCCGTGCGCCCATAACTGCCCTGCAGGTCCGCGAGCATATGGCTCAACTCCCCGATACACGCATGCAGCGAGCGCGGCACGTCGCTGCGCAACAGCAGCAGTTCCGACACCGAGCGGGCATTCAAGGCATTGGGAGACAGCTCGGTGTATGCCTCGAATGACGACAATTCGTGGAACACGGACTGATTCAAAAGCGGGTTTGCCCCATACTTGATGCTAGATAACAAGACCCGGTCCTGAACTGGAATTGAGCGACGGTCAAATGTGGGAGCTGGCTTGCCTGCGATGGCATCAACTCGGTGTTTCAGTTGCACCGAGTCGTCAGTATCGCAGGCAAGCCAGCTCCCACACTTGAGTGTATCGGCCTCAGGGCTTTGCCATCACGGCGGTAAACAGTGGGGACTCAAGGAACCGCTGTAACCAAATCTGCAAACGCTGATACGGCGTCCCCGCAAACCACTCCCGATCCACATGAGCAAACTGCCGCACAAACGGCGCCAGCGCCACATCCGCCAGGCTCAGGTGTTCGGCGAGCAAGTACTCACGCTCCGCCAGCAAGCCTTCCAATTTCTGCAAGAACCCCTCACCCTCGGCCCGATAATGCTCCATCGGCTGCTCCGGGTAGCGCTCGGCATACTTGTATCGATTCAAGTGATGCTTGAACACCTGATCATTTTCGTCAATCAACGCCAGCACCGCAGGGTCACCTTGCAGCAGCCAATCATCCGGGTCGTGCTGCGCCAGCGCCCATTGCATGATCTCCAGGCTCTCCTCGATCACTCGACCTTCGACACTCAACACCGGCACCGTACCCTTGGGCGACAGCGCCAGCATCTCGGCTGGCTTGGCCTTGAGGCTCACCTCGATGATTCGCACAGGAACGCCTGAGTAACGCAAGGTCAGCCGCGCCCGCATTGCATAGGGGCAGCGCCGGAACGAATAAAGCAGCGCTTCGTTCACTTGACCTCCAGGGTACTCAAGCCATTGCCCTGGCGCTGGACCTGGATTTGCACCGGAATGCGTTCATGCATTTCCTGTACGTGGGAGATCACCGCCACCTTGCGGCCCTGGGCCTGCAAACCATCCAGAGCGTCCATCGCCAATTGCAACGACTCCGGATCAAGGCTGCCAAAGCCTTCGTCGATAAACAGCGACTCGATCTTCAAGGTGCTCGACGCCATCGAGGCCAGCCCCAACGCCAGTGCCAACGACACCAGGAAAGTTTCGCCACCGGACAGCGAATGCACCGAGCGCAGTTCATCGCCCATCTCTGTGTCCATCACCAGCAGCCCCAGCATGCTGCCGCCGCGTTTAAGCCGGTAGCGGCGCACCAGTTGGCGCAGTTGCACGTTGGCATGGTGCACCAGCAAGTCGAGGTTGTAGGCCTGGGCGATCTTGCGGAAGGTGTCGCCGGTGGCCGAGCCGATCAGCGCATTCAGGCGTGCCCAGCGCTGCCACTGCTCGTAAGCCTTGGCGATCTGTTCGGCCAGGGCCTGGTTGGCATTCTGGCGGCGCTGGTCTTCGGCCTGGCGTGCGCGCAGTTCGGCGCAGTGTTTCTCACCCTCGAGCAGTTGCTGGTCAAGCGTTGCCAGGGTGGCGTCCAGTTGCTCGGCCTCCAGGTTGCCGTTGTGCAGGGCCTGGTGTTCGGCCAGGCGCTGTTCGCGCTCGTGCAGCAGAACCTTGGCTTGCTCGACGGCCTTTTCGCTGCTGTGCAGGTGCTGACGCAACTGCGCGACCTGGGCTTCATCAAGGGCCAACAGGCGTGCCAGGCCCTGATCCTCCAGGTCTGGGTGCTGGGCGCGCCATTCGCCGATGCGTGTCGCAAGGGCGTGCTGCTCCGCTTCCAATGCCTGCTGGCGTTGCTGCTGGGCCTTGAGGTCGGCGGCCAGCTGTACTTGCGCCGTGTGCACGGCGTGCAGTTCCTGGTTGGCGTCGGTCTCGCTTTGGCGCGACTGCGTGACGGCTTGCTCCAGCTGCTGTTGCCAGTGTTCGGCGCTGGGGGAATCCCCTAGCAAGGCGCGGAGTTTTTCCTGGACGGCGTGTTGCTGGTCGGCCAGCTCGGCGACTTGCAGATTCACAGCGTCGAGTTGCTGCTGACGATGCTGTTGGTGGGTGTGTTGTTTCTCGATGGCCTGTTGGCGCTCTTGCTGCTCGGCCTGCTCATCGCGTTGATGGCCCAACTGCTCAAGGCGCTGGCTGACCTGCTGGTCGAGCTGCATGAAGGTCGCCGCAGGTGCGCTGCGCAAGCCTTCCAGCGTCTGGGCGGGCAGCAGGTTGGCGAAGGCGCTGAGTTCCGCCTCCAGGCGTTCGCGGTCGCCGGCCAGTTGCCGCTGTTGGTCCACCAGCAATTGCCGGGCTTGCTGGCTGGCATCCTGGGCCGCTTGTAATTGTTGCTGCAAGCGCCCGGCGTTCTGTTGCAGGTTGAGCAGGGCGCCTTGGCGTTGTTCGTCCTGGCTGATGCTTTGGGTCAATTGGGCCAGTTGCTGGGCCAGCCAAGGGCTGCGCTTGGCGGCGTCCTGATTGAACAGCGAGGCAGACAGCGGGTGGGCTTGCAGGCTCGGTGCCAAACCCTGCTGCTGCGTGGCCAACTGTTCCTGCTGTTGCAGGAGCTCTTTTTGCTGAGCGATCAGGCCGCCGACTTCACCGCGCAGTTCGGTAAGTTTTTCCTTGAGGCTGTCGACGGCTTTCTGCGCCGCCGCCTCTTCACTTTCATCATGGCGGCCCAGGCTTTGCAGCAGGGCTTCAGGCTGGTGATAGGGGTGTTCGTGGCTGCCGCACACCGGGCAGGGTTGGTCATCCTGCAACTGCTCGCGTAATTCCTCGACGCTGGCACTGCGGGCCAGGCGTTGGCGCTCAAGCAGTTGCTTGGTCACCGCCAGGGTTTGTTCGGCAACGGTGAGTTCGGCCTTGGTTTGCAGGCCGGTCTGGTTCAGTTGTTCGCGTTTTTGCGCGGCCTCGGCAAGCCTTTGCGTGAGCGCAGCGGCCTGTTGATCCAACTGTTGCTGGCTGTCCCACAAGCGGGCCAGGTCTTCGAAGGCGCGCTGTTGCTTGCGATTGTCTTGCAGCAGGCTGGCCAGCAATTGGATTTGTTCGGCCACCGCGTGCGGTTCGGCACCGGCCTCATGGTAGAGCAAATCCAGGGCTTCGCGCTGTTGGGTGAACTGTTCGCTGGCGGCGTTGGCGCGCTGTTCGAGTTGCCCCAGCTCGGCCTGGCCTTGGTTGAGGCGATTGCCGATCAAAACCAACTGTTGCAGGCGGTCACGGTAGGCGTTCCAGGCATCGCTCAGCGGCGCGAGGGCGGCGCTGTGCTCAAGCTCGGTGGCCAGGCGTTGCAGGCGCTCGGTGCCTTGGGCCTGGGTGTGTTGCAAACCGTCGAGCAGGGCCTGGCCTTCGGTGCAGGCGCTTTCGTGCTGGTGTTTTTCCTCGTTGCGCTTGACCAGTTCGCGGCTCACATGGGCGAGGGTGTTTTGCTCTTCGATGGCCTGGCGCAGCAGGGGTGCGGCGTCGGCCTGGTGTTTCAGGGCCTCGGCCAGTGCTGCCAGGGCGGCCACTTGCTGGTGTTGCGCCTGTTCCTGGCGGGAATGCAGGGCGGTTTGTTGCTCGAGGTGCTGCGCAATCTGTGCCGCCAGGGGCGTCAGCAGGGTGCCGAGTTCTGCCTGGCGCAGGAAGTGATGGCGTTGCGGTGCCAACTGCTCCAGCAGGCTGAGGTCTTGGCGTTGCTGGCCTTGGCTGGCCCAGGTTGCTTCGTCGCGTTGCAGTTGCTCCACTGCGTGTTGATGGCGCTCCTGCCATTCACGCAGTTCCTTGAGCCAGGTGTGCTGCAACTCCAGCTGCTTGAGCTGGGCTTGTTGGGTCTTGAGCTGCTGCTGGGCGTGGGCCAACTGTTGATCCAGCTCGGCGCGGGCTTCGGGGGCCAGGGGTACCACGCCGGTGGCTTGGTCCTGCAGCTGTTTGTGGGCGTCCTTGGCCTCTTTGGCCTTATCGAACGCACGGCGGCCGAGCTGGGTGTAGAGCGCGGTATCGGTGAGCTTTTCCAGCAGTTCGCTGCGCTCATTGTCATTGGCCTTGAGGAAGGCGCTGAACTCGCTTTGCGCCAGCAGCACTGCACGGGTGAACTGTTCGAAGTTCAGGCCCAGGGCCAATTCGAGCTGGGTCTTGTATTCGGTTTTCTGGCTGGCCAACAGTTGGTCGCTGTCCAGGTCGATCAGGCTTTGCCGGCTGTTCTGCAACTTGCCGCTGGCCTTGTCACGGGCGCGGTTGGCTTCCCAGCGCGCACGGTAGCGACGGCCACTGACACCGACAAAATCCACCTCGGCATAGCCACCACCGGTGCCGCGTCGAATCAGGGTGCGCGGGTCGCCGATGGAAATATCCGTGTCGGCGTCCGGCATCTTGGCCTGGCCGGTGTCACCCAGGCGCGGCACCGCGCCAAACAGCGCCAGGCACAGCGCATCGAGCAGGGTACTTTTACCCGCGCCGGTCGGCCCGGTGATGGCGAACAGACCCGCACTGGCCAGGGGCTCGGCGGTAAAGTCGATTTCGAACGGGCCCGCCAGGGAGGCGAGGTTTTTCAGGCGGATGGCGAGGATCTTCATGGCTGTTCGCCCTCCTGTTGCACTTCCTGGAGCAGCACGGCGAAGTCCTTCAAGGTCTGTTCATCCACTTCACTGCCGTAGCTGTCCTGCCAGGCGCGGCTGAACAGTTCCTGGGGCGTGAGCTGGTCGAGTTCGATCAGTTGCGCATCGTCTACCTCTGCGCTGCCGCGTGTGCCGGCATACTCGGCGGCGATACGCACCAGGCGCACGGCCTTGCCTTGCAGGGCGGTTTCGATCTGTTGGCGCAGGTCCGGTTGCGGCTCGTCGAGGCGCACGCGCACTTCCAGCCAGGGGTGGCGCTGGGTTTCGGCGAGCAGGTCGATGTCGGGCAGCTCACCGAGTTGCTTGAGGATATCGGCCAAGGGCGCGGCATCCAGGCGTTGCAAGTTGACGGAGCGGGGAATCAGGATCGGTTCGCAGCCCACCAGCCTTTCGCCCTGGAACGTCACGTCGAGAATCTGGTGCTTGTAGCCGATTTCGGAGAACGACAGGGGGATTGGCGAGCCGCTGTAGCGAATGCGCTCCTCGCCATTGACCTTTTGCGGTTTGTGCAAATGGCCGAGGGCCACATACGCCACGCTTCGGTCGAACAGTGTGGCAGGCAGCGCCTCGGCATTGCCGATGATCAGGCTGCGTTCGGAGTCTTCGGATACCGACCCACCGGCCATGTGCGCATGGCTGATGGCTATCAGCGCCTGGCCCTTTTTGCGTTTGGCATTGGCCGCCGCGATCAGCCATTCATGCACTTGGCCGATGCCGCGCAGGTAATCATCGCCCAGCTGTGCGCCGGTGACTTCCGCCGGGCGCAGGAAGGGCAGCGCCAGGCACCAGGCGACGATCTTGCCTTTGGCATTGGGCAGCGGGATCAGCAGCCGGTCGGCATCCAGTTGCCCGTCATCCAGCCACAGCACCCGGCCCAGGGCATGGGTGCGCAGGCGGCGCATCAGAGGCGCAGGCAGCTCAATGCGCGAGCCGGAGTCATGGTTGCCGGCAATCATCACAATGGTCAGTGTCGGCTGTTGTTCGTGGGCGCTGATGATGAAGTCATACAAGCGCTCCTGGGCCTTGAGCGGCGGGTTGACCGTGTCGAAGATATCGCCGGCGATCAACAGCACATCCGGGCGCTGGGCCTTGAGTTGGCCCAGCAGCCATTCAAGGAAACAGGCGTGTTCGAAGTCGCGTTCCTGGCCGTGGAGGTTTTGGCCCAAGTGCCAGTCGGAGGTATGAAACAGACGCAAGGCGAACTCCGTGGAGAAGATGAAAAGGAGGGGAGTTTACCTGTAAAAGTGCGCGTGGACTCATGGCTGACGCGATCAACGGAGTGTGGGCCAGCCCTGATGGCTGATTGTAGGAGCGAGCTTGCTCGCGAAAAACGTCAACGATAACGCGTGTTTCCTGGATAAACGCGGCGCCTGTGAGTTCTTCGCGAGCAAGCTCGCTCCTAGGGGGTTATGGCGTGGCAATCGAGCGCACGGTCGGCGAGGGTGCGGGCCATGTCGATCAGGCGACGCAGATCCACTGTGGGAGCTGGCTTGCCTGCGATGGATGAGTATCAGCCAGCACATCTGCCGACTGTTACACCGCCATCGCGGGCAAGCCCACTCCCACAGGGTTTTGTGGTGTTGGTTGAGGCTGGGTTACTTGGAGTAGAGCGGCGGCAAACTGGTGGTGTCGGTGGCCGGGTCTTGCTCGCGTTCGGCCACGGGGATCGCTTTGATCGCGCGCCATTGATCGTTCCCACGCTTTGCGTGGTAATGCATCCCGTGACGCTCTGCGTCACCGTTGCACAGGGCGTGAAACCTGGACGCGGAGCGTCCGGGGCGGCATTCCCACGCAGAGCGTGGGAACGAGCAGGCTCGGGGGTTACTTGGGGTAGAGCGGCGGCAAGCTGGTGGTGTCGGTGGCCGGGTCTTGCTCGCGTTCGGCCACGGGGATCGCCTTGATGGCGCGCCATTGATCGTTCCCACGCTCTGCGTGGTAATGCATCCCGTGACGCTCTGCGTCACCGTTGCACAGGGCGTGAAACCTGGACGCGGAGCGTCCGGGGCGGCATTCCCACGCAGAGCGTGGGAACGAGCAGGCTCGGGGGTTACTTGGGGTAGAGCGGCGGCAAGCTGGTGGTGTCGGTGGCCGGGTCTTGCTCGCGTTCGGCCACGGGGATCGCTTTGATGGCACGCCACAGGTCGTCACCCAACCAGTATTGGCCGCTTTCGCTATACAACGCGCCATTCAACCCATCCAGGGCATCGGACAGCGGCACAAACCGCGCGGCCATGTCGGCCAGCGTTTCCGGCTGTTGCCGTGCCCAGGCGTCGAGGGCCTGGCGGGTAGCATGAGGGTCGTTGGCCTGGGTGGCGCGCTTGAGGTCGTCGAGCAGGGTGCGTGGGCTGGGGCCGGTTTGCGCGGCGCGTTGTACCGCCGGTTGCCGGCGTGCGCGCCACCACAGGCCAAAGCCCAGCAGGGTGGTGCAGGCCAGTATCAGTGTGCTCAGTTGCCACAGCCACAGGCGGTCATCATCGGGGGCGGTGATGATGGTCGGTGTCGCCGGGGTGTCCACCACCAAGCTGGGGTTCACCGCCACTTGCACGGTGCGCGCCGGCAGGCTGGTGCGTTCCAGATGATCTTCGTGGGTGTTCCACCACACCACTTCCACGGCGGGCAGTTCCAGCTCGCCGGCGCGGGTCGGCACCAGGGCTTCGCGGTCTTCACGGCTGCCGGTCAGGCCGCGGTCGCTGGTACGGTTAGCCATCACTGGTTGGTCGGGGTAGCGGCGCAGGCCGTTGACCTCGGTGCCGGGCAGCGCCGGCAGCTGTGCGCTGGACAGGCCTTCGGCCTCCACG
The DNA here is from genome assembly GCF_012985385.1 of Pseudomonas sp. WS 5503. Taxonomy (NCBI): domain Bacteria; kingdom Pseudomonadati; phylum Pseudomonadota; class Gammaproteobacteria; order Pseudomonadales; family Pseudomonadaceae; genus Pseudomonas; species Pseudomonas sp. WS 5503. The sequence goes on along the minus strand of NZ_JAAQWI010000009.1, from coordinate 332,259 downwards.
GTAAGGCTGCGGGTCAGGGAGTCGCCGACTTGCACGTGGTCCGGCGTGGGGTTCCAGCCTTCGCTCAAGGTCAGGCTGCGCGCGGGCAGCCAGGGAGTGTCGGCGGGGTAGGCGTCCGGTTTGGGTTTGACCGTCAAGGGCAGGGGCGCAGAGCTGACATGAATCATCTTGCCCGGCTTGGTGCCCTGCAGGGTGTTTTCCTGGGGCGGTCGCGATTCCACCAGGGTGGCGCTGAAGGTCTGCGCCGGAATCACCACGGCGCCACTGTGTTGCGGGTAGAGGGCGTAGCGGGTTTCGATCACGCCATGGCGGATGCTGTTGATGACCTTTTCATAGGTGCGTGATTCGCCCAGTTGTTCGACACGTGCATCCGGTATCTGCAAGGGCGTGAGGCTGCTGTCGTCATACAGCGACACCGAGTGGTACACGCGTACGGTCAACAGGGCCTGGGCCTGGACGTACACGCTGGTCTGGTCGAGGCTGGCTTCGATGAACACCGGGGCCAGTTCGGCGCTGGTGTTCTGGCTGGCGCTTTCCACCACTTGCAGGGTGATCGGCTGGGTCTTGAGCGCGCCCACCTGCAGCGGCGGGATCACCACGTTGCCGTTCACCTTGGGCAGCAGGGTGATGATCCAGCGGGTGGTGGCGTGGTTGTCGCCGTCCAGCGTGGTGAGTTGGTTGATCTGGCGGGTGCCGCTGACTTCGAACTGCGCGTCCAGGGGCGACAGGTCCGGTTTGCCAAACTGGGTCACATCACTGGATTGCACCGTCAGCTCCACCGTTTCCCCGGAGTTGAGGCGGCTGCGGTCTACGCTGGCGACCAGGTCCGCCGCCTGGGCGTGGCCTGCCGACAACGCGAGCAGGAGCAAAAGGGTGGTGCGGCGGCTCATCGAGTGGTGTCCTGATGTTGTTGCTGTTCGTACCAGAATTTGCGGCGCAACAGCTCGCCGGGGTTGTCCGGGATCTCCTGCAACCATTGCTCCAGTGCTTGGCGGCGCTCGCCCTCCAGGCGCGTGTCGGCAGGGCGCAGTGGCGGCGTGGTGGTCTGCTCGTTACCCAGTTCGCTGCCTGGCACTTCATTGCCGCCGGCCTGTGGCGGGGCGTTTGGCTGAGTCTCACCCGTGCCGGCTTCGCCCTGGCCGTGGGACGATTGCTCGCCACCCTGGGCCGTTTGTGCGTTGGTGCCCGGTTGCGCAGTTTGGCCGGGTTGGGCGGTTTCGTCATCTGCGTTTTTTGCAGGCGGGTCCGGCTCGGGCTGCGTTTGCTCCTGCATCAGCGCTTCAACCAAGGCTTTGTTTTTCAGCGCCGGCTGCAAATCGGGCTGGGCTTCCAGGGCTTGTTCATACGCATCAATGGCCGCTTCAAGTTCACCGGCCTTGGCCAGGGCATTGCCGCGGTTGTAGTGGGAATAGGCGTCGCTGCCTTGGGCAAACCGCTTGATGGCCTCGGCGTAATTGCCGGCTTCGTACAGCGCCACGCCTTGCCATTGCGGGTCCTGGAAGTGTTCTGCGGCTTCGGCCGGGCGTTTGTGCTTGAGCAGGTACTGGCCTTGTTGGTCGGGGCGCAGCCACAGGTCCTGCAGCCCAAAAGCATAGCTGGGTTGCGGCGCGCCCATCAACAGCAAGGGTAGGCAGAACAGCCAGCCGCGACGCCCGGCGCACGCGGCCAGCAGCAACAACGGCAAGAGCAGCCAGTAACCCTGATCGGCCCAGCTGTCCAGGCGCAGCCGTTGGGCGTCGTCGCGCAGGGCTTGGGCGCTGTCGAGCATGCCGAGTTGGCGCAGGTCCTTGTCATCCAGGCGCGCCGCACGGTAGCGGCCACCCATTTCGCTGGCGAACGCCTTGAGGGTCGGGCTGTCGAGGCGCGGCACCAGGATCGCGCCCTGGTCGTCCTTGAGGAATTCGCCGCTCTCCTGAGTCACCGGCGTACCTTCGCGACTGCCGATGCCGAGGATCGACAACGTTGGAGCCTGGGCACTTTGCAGTTGCAGGCGGATGCCTTGGCGCTCTTGTTTGGACAATGAGGAACCGATCAGCAGCAGGCGCCCCTGGCCGAGACCGCCTTGCTTGAGCAGGCCCAGGGCTTTTTCCACGGCAAGATCGGCACGATGGCCGGGCTCGGGCATGATCGACGGGCGCAGGGCTTCCAACAGGTTGCGGCTGGTGGCCAGGTCATCGGACAGCGGCACCAGGGTATGGGCGCTGCCGGCATACACGATGATGGCTGTTTGCGCATCGGTGCGCGCTTGCAGCAAGTCATACAGCTTGCGCCGTGCCTGTTCCAGGCGGTTTGGCGGGCTGTCGGTGGCGAGCATTTCCGGGGTCAGTTCCAGCAGCACCACCAAGGGGTCGGAAGGTTTCTGGCTGGCCTGTTCAACCCGTTGCCAACTGGGGCCCAATAACGCGAGCACGGCCAACAGCCAGGCGATGCCGAGCACCACCCACGGCGATTTACTCTCGCGGCCATTGCCACCGCTGAGCAACTCGGCATGGAACGCCGGCGGCAGGATCATCTGCCAGCGCCCGGCGCGCTTTTGCCGGTGCCACAACTGCCACAGCAACCAGCCAAGCAGGGGCAGCAACAACAGCCACCAGGGGTGCAACCAGTGCGGCCACAGCGCGATCATCGACGCCTCCGCAAACGCAGGCGCTGCAGACGCTGGCGCCATTCAGGGTGTTGCTGCAAAAAAATGCCCCTGCTCGATAGCCTATTGAAGCCGCGTTGCAAAGCGTTGTTCGGCCAGCGTTCCTGGATCACCAGCAACAGGCTCAACACCAACGCCAAGGCCAATGGGCCGCTGTACAGCGCCTGGGCCGGGCGGGCCTGGGTGGGTTGTTGTTCCACGGGCTCGAGGGTGTCGAGGGTGTCCTTGATCTTCAGCAGTTCCTCGCCGTCTCGGGCGCGGAAATACTGGCCGCCGGTGGTCTCGGCCAGTGCCTTGAGCGCCGGTTCGTCGAGGTCCAGGCTCGGGTTTACGCCTAGGATGCCCAGGGAGCCGGTTTGCTCGGGGTCGGCGCCGATGCCGATGGGGTAGATTTTCACGCCTTCCTCGGCCGCCAGGCGCGCGGCGGTCAACGGGTCGATCTGCCCGGCGTTGTTGGCGCCGTCGGTGACCAGGATCAGCACACGGCTTTGCGCCGGGCGCTGGCGCAGGCGTTTTATGGCCAGGCCGATGGCGTCGCCGATGGCGGTGTTCTTGCCAGCAATGCCGATGCGCGCTTCATCCAGCCAGGTGCGCACGGTGCGGCGGTCAAAGGTCAGGGGCGCTTGCAGGTAGGCTTGGCTACCGAACAGGATCAGGCCCACGCGATCACCTTCACGCTCCTCCAGAAAGTCTCCCAGCAGGTGCTTGACCAGGGCCAGGCGGCTGACGTCCTCGTCCTGCCAATGCATATCGGGAAAATCCATGGAGCCGGACACATCCACCGCCACCAGCAAATCCCGGCCGCTGGCAGCAATCGGCAAGGGTTCGCCCAGCCATTGCGGGCGGGCGGCGGCGGTCAACAGCAGCAACCACAGCACCACGAATGGGGCTTGCTGGCGCCAGCCGGGCAGGTTGACGCGGGCACGGCGGCGGGACAGGCCTTCGAGGTCGCTGAGGTAGCTGACTTTCAGCGCCGGTTCGCCGCTGTCGGCCACGGGCAGCACCAGGCGCATGACCCAGGGCAGTGGCAACAGGGCGAAGATCCACGGCCAGGCGAACTCAAACATGTTTGCGAATCCAGGTGTCGACGGCTTGGGTGAGGCCGGCGATGGCTTTGTCGTCGAGCTTGCATTCGGGTTTGTAGGCGCCTTCCACCAACACCATCCAGCGCGTCAGGCCGGCGGCAGGGCAGCGGTTGTCCAGGAAGGCCAGCCATTTGCGCCCGTTGAGGGTATGGCTCTGGCTATAAGGGTAGTCGTTACGGCACAGGCGCTTGAGCAGGCCGTTGAGTTGCTGCAGCCAGGCGCCCGCAGGCGCACCGTCGTAGGGCTTGGGCATCAAAGCCAGCTCGGCCAGGGCGGCGATACGCAACGGGTCTAGCGGTTGTTCGGCGCGGGCCACAGGGCGGCGGGCCGGCAGGAAACGGCGCAGCCACCACAAGCCCCAACCGAGCAGTGGGATCACCAGCAGCAACAGCCACCAGCCCGGTGCCGGTGGCCAGAAGCCAATGGCGGGCGGGGCGATCAGCGGTTGCAGTTGGTCCAGGCTGCTCATGGTTTTTTAACCGGGCGTTGCGGGTTGAGATATTCGCGCAGTTGCTCGACCATTTCACTCTGGGTGCTCAAGGGCATCAACAACAGCCGCAGCTTCTGCGCGAGCAGTTCCCAGCGGGCGATACGCGCTTCGGCCTGAGCCTTGTAGGCCTGGCGCAGGTCGATGTTCAGTGTGTCCAGTTCCAGTTGCGCACCTCTTTGTGCGAAACGCAGCAGCCCGGCGGCGGGCAGGGCGTGGTCCAGCGGGTCGGAGATCGGTAATAACAGCAGGTCGCAATGGCGCGCCAACAGGCTCAGCTGTTGCTCGGCGCCTTCGGTGAGGGCGCGCTCATCACAGATCACCACCACCAGGCTGCCGGGGCGCAGCACCTCGCGGCCACGGCGCAAGGCCATGCCCAGGGCATCCGCTTCCGGTTGACGCTCGGTGTTCAGGCTCTGGTTGACCCGCACCAGCCGGTTGAGCAGTTGCAACAGGCTCTGCTTGCTGCGCCGTGGCTTGATCTCGTAGTGCTCGTTGTCGCCGAACACCAGCCCGCCCACCCGGTCGTTATGGCCCAGGGCGGCCCAACCGATCAGGCTGGCGGCCTGGGCGGCAAGCACCGACTTGAACATTTGCCCCGAGCCGAAAAACAGCCGGCAACTTTGCTCGACCATGATGAAAATCGGTCGCTCGCGCTCTTCGTGGAACAGCTTGGTGTGCGGCTCCTGGGTACGCGCCGTCACGCGCCAGTCGATGGTGCGCACATCGTCGCCGGCCTGGTACACGCGCACCTGGTCGAAATCGACGCCACGCCCGCGCAGCTTGGAGTGATGAAGGCCCACCAGCGGGCTACGCTGGCCAGGCGTGGAGAACAACTGCACCTCACGCACGCGGTGGCGCATCTCAATCAATTCACTGAGGGTTACGCGGATGCCATCGCTTGCGTTCATCGACTTCAAGCGACGGCAACGACGTCGAGAATGCGTTGCACCACGCGGTCCTGGTCGACACCGGCGGCCTCGGCCTCGAACGACAGGATGATGCGGTGACGCAGCACGTCGAACAAGACCGCCTGGATATCTTCCGGGCTGACAAAATCGCGACCGGCCAGCCAGGCATGGGCCCGGGCACAACGGTCCAGGGCGATGGAACCACGGGGGCTGGCGCCATAGGCGATCCACTCGGCCATTTCCGGATCGAACTTCGCAGGGGTGCGCGTGGCCATCACCAGTTGCACCAGGTATTCCTCCACGGCATCGGCCATGTACAGGCCGAGGATTTCCTTGCGCGCAGCAAAGATGGCCTGCTGGCTGACCCGGCGCTCGGGCTTGGTTTCGCCATTCAATGCTTCGCCACGGGCCTGTTGCAGGATGCGGCGCTCGACGGCGGCGTCCGGGAAGCCGATCTTGACGTGCATCAGGAACCGGTCGAGCTGCGCTTCGGGCAGCGGGTAGGTGCCTTCCTGTTCGATGGGGTTCTGCGTGGCCATCACCAGGAACAGCGGCGACAGCTCGTAAGTGCTGCGGCCCACGCTGACCTGGCGCTCGGCCATGGCTTCGAGCAATGCCGACTGGACCTTGGCCGGGGCACGGTTGATTTCGTCTGCGAGCACCAGGTTATGGAAGATCGGCCCCTGCTGGAACACGAAACTGCCGGTTTCCGGGCGATAGATCTCAGTGCCGGTGATGTCGGCGGGCAGCAGGTCGGGGGTGAACTGAATACGATGGAACTGCGCTTCGATCCCTTCGGCCAACTCCTTGATCGCCTTGGTCTTGGCCAGCCCCGGTGCGCCTTCGACCAGCATATGGCCGTCAGCGAGCAGGGCGATCAGCAGGCGATCGATGAGTTTTTCCTGGCCGAGAATCTGCGTAGAAAGAAAGGTTCGCAGCGCAAGCAGCGCTTCACGATGTTCCATCGATGACGGTTCCTGGAAAGATGAGCCTGGGTGTCGTGACAGAACACCGGGCCTGGGGCGTTTACTTTAATGCATCGCGGGGTGCGGCGACTAACGGCTTGATGGGTATTTTTGGCGAAACTTACAGGATTGCGGTGTGAGAGGCATAACAGCTGGGTAGGTAGAGCACGGTCACTGTGGGAGCTGGCTTGCCTGCGATCCAGTCAACTCGGTGATTCAGGCACACCGAGTCGATACCTTCGCAGGCAAGCCAGCTCCCACATTTGGATCGCCGTGCCTCAGCCAGATCAGCGTCGGCTGTCAGGCCGTCACGGGAGCAAGCTCCCTCGCCACAGATTTAGCGTCGTGACGAAGTTTCAAGTGACCGGTTTCAAGTCCGAATGAACGTGCCGGTGCCTGTGAGGATGTTCTGCAGGGTTTCCTGCACTTCGGCCATGTCTGACGCTGCGGTGCTGTGGGTGATCTCCAGCTGGTCCTTGCCGCCCAGGGCATCGGCATCGCCGGCCGCCAGTTCGATCAATAAGGTGGTCTCGCCCAACGTCACTTTCAGCCCATCCAGGGTCGAAGGTTCGTAGTCCCAAGTCAGCTCCACTTCGTCTTCATCCGGGTAACGGGTGAGCATGAACATTTCGCCGTTCTTGCCGTGACAGCAAAGCATGGCCATGTTGTCTTCTTCGTCGTCGCACGGGGTGGCCATCAGGGCGTCGGTTTTCAGCTGCAGCATGGGGCAATCCTGTGTAGGGGAGGGCAATTGTGCCACTGCGGCGAATTTTGTGCTTCATCCTGTGTCGGAAGTCAGGCATGACCTGACGGGCCGGATCGGTCATTTCTGGTACTGATGGTGTGCAAAGTAGCAAGATTTTCTACCGAAAATCCTGGGTTGCCCAAGTTGCAACCGACACCCTGCTTACCGATGACCGAATATGTCGCAGCGTCGCAAGCAGCGTTCTTCCTACACTCGTTAAGCTGCGCAACGGATGTGCCCTGTGCCAGGCGCCTGACCTGCCCGTCGTATCGTCATCTGGCCAACGGCATGCCGTATGGAAGTTGTATGTGACCTGACTGTCCTGTCCAGCTTCACCCACCTGTCACCCTGATTCGTTTATGGTGCTTGTCAGCACACCAGCGAACAGAGCTGACGGTCTCCCCGCAAGGGGATAACACGCGACGCTTTCATCAATAACAAGCCCAAGCGGAGTACCACAGATGGCGTTCTTCACCGCAGCCAGCAAGGCCGACTTCCAGCATCAACTGCAAGCGGCACTGGCGCAGCACCTCAGTGAACAGGCACTGCCACAAGTGGCGCTGTTCGCTGAACAATTCTTCGGCATCATTTCCCTGGACGAACTGACCCAGCGTCGCCTTTCCGACCTGGCCGGTTGCACCCTGTCTGCCTGGCGCCTGCTTGAGCGCTTTGATCACACCCAACCGCAAGTGCGGGTCTACAACCCCGATTACGAACGTCATGGCTGGCAATCGACCCACACCGCGGTCGAAGTGCTGCACCATGACCTGCCGTTTCTGGTCGACTCGGTACGCACCGAGCTGAATCGCCGGGGCTACAGCATCCATACCCTGCAAACCACCGTGCTCAGCGTGCGTCGTGGCAGCAAGGGCGAGCTGCTGGAAATCCTGCCCAAGGGCACCCAGGGCGAAGGCATCCTGCAAGAATCGCTGATGTACCTGGAGATCGACCGCTGCGCCAACGCCGCCGAACTGAACGTGCTGAGCAAAGAGCTTGAGCAGGTGCTGGGTGAAGTACGCGTGGCTGTGGCCGATTTCGAACCGATGAAAGCCAAGGTCCAGGACCTGCTGGCCGGTATCGACGCCAGCGCGTTCGCCATCGACGGCGAAGAAAAAGCCGAAATCAAGAACTTCCTCGAATGGCTGGTGGGCAACCATTTCACCTTCCTGGGCTACGAAGAGTTCGTGGTACGTGACGAGGCGGACGGCGGTCATATCGAATATGACGCCAGCTCTTTCCTCGGTCTGACCAAGCTGCTGCGCGCCGGCCTTACCGCCGAAGACCTGCGCATCGAAGACTACGCCGTGGCCTACCTGCGCGAGCCGACCGTACTGTCGTTCGCCAAGGCCGCCCACCCAAGCCGCGTGCACCGCCCGGCCTACCCGGACTACGTGTCGATCCGCGAGATCAGCGCCGACGGCAAGGTTATCAAGGAACACCGTTTCATGGGCCTGTACACCTCCTCGGTGTACGGCGAAAGCGTGCGGGTGATCCCTTACATCCGTCGCAAGGTCGCGGAAATCGAACGTCGTTCGGGCTTCCAGGCCAAGGCGCACCTGGGTAAAGAGCTTGCCCAGGTGGTGGAAGTACTGCCCCGTGACGACCTGTTCCAGACTCCGGTTGACGAGCTGTTCAGCACCGTGATGTCGATTGTGCAGATCCAGGAACGCAACAAGATCCGCGTGTTCCTGCGCAAAGACCCCTACGGTCGTTTCTGCTACTGCCTGGCGTACGTGCCACGCGACATCTACTCCACCGAAGTACGCCAGAAGATCCAGCAAGTGCTGATGGACCGTCTGAAGGCCTCGGACTGCGAGTTCTGGACCTTCTTCTCCGAGTCCGTGCTTGCCCGTGTACAACTGATTCTGCGGGTTGACCCGAAGAACCGCCTGGACATCGACCCGCTGCAACTGGAAAAAGAAGTGGTGCAGGCCTGCCGCAGCTGGCAGGACGACTACGCCAGCCTGGTAGTGGAAAGCTTCGGCGAAGCCCAGGGCACCAACGTGCTGGCGGATTTCCCCAAAGGCTTCCCGGCTGGCTACCGCGAGCGTTTCGCCGCGCATTCGGCTGTGGTCGACATGCAGCACCTCAACAGCCTGACCGAAGCCAACCCGCTGGTAATGAGCTTCTATCAGCCGCTGGGCCAGGTCTCCGGCCAGCGCGAGCTGCATTGCAAGCTCTACCACGCCGATACGCCGCTGGCGCTGTCCGACGTGCTGCCGATTCTGGAAAACCTCGGCTTGCGTGTGCTGGGCGAGTTCCCGTATCGCCTGCGCCATGCCAACGGCCGCGAGTTCTGGATCCATGACTTTGCGTTCATCGCCGCCGAAGGCGTGAACCTGGATATCCAGCAACTCAACGACACCCTGCAGGATGCATTTGTGCACATCGTGCATGGCGATGCCGAGAACGATGCGTTCAACCGCCTGGTCCTCACTGCCGGCCTGCCATGGCGCGACGTGGCGCTGCTGCGTGCCTATGCCCGTTACCTGAAGCAGATTCGCCTGGGCTTCGACCTGGGTTACATCGCCAGCACCCTGAACAACCACACCGATATCGCCCGCGAGTTGACCCGGTTGTTCAAGACCCGCTTCTACCTGGCGCGCAAGCTCACTGCCGACGACCTGGAAGACAAGCAGCAACGCCTGGAGCAAGCGATCCTCAGCGCCCTGGACGACGTTCAGGTGCTCAACGAAGACCGCATTCTGCGTCGCTACCTGGACCTGATCAAGGCCACCCTGCGTACCAACTTCTACCAGACCGATGCCAACGGCCAGAACAAGTCGTACTTCAGCTTCAAGTTCGACCCGCGTGCCATCCCCGAGCTGCCCAAGCCAGTGCCGAAGTTTGAAATCTTCGTGTACTCGCCACGGGTCGAAGGCGTGCACCTGCGCTTTGGCAACGTGGCTCGTGGCGGCCTGCGCTGGTCCGACCGTGAAGAAGACTTCCGCACCGAAGTGCTTGGTCTGGTAAAAGCCCAGCAAGTGAAGAACTCGGTAATCGTGCCGGTGGGCGCCAAGGGCGGCTTCCTGCCGCGTCGCCTGCCATTGGGCGGCAGCCGGGACGAGATCGCGGCCGAAGGCATCGCCTGCTACCGCATCTTCATTTCCGGCCTGCTAGACATCACCGACAACCTGAAAGACGGCGCGCTGGTGCCGCCGGCCAACGTCGTGCGTCATGACGACGATGACCCGTACCTGGTGGTAGCGGCGGACAAGGGCACTGCGACCTTCTCCGACATCGCCAACGGCATTGCCATCGACTACGGCTTCTGGCTGGGCGATGCGTTCGCCTCCGGTGGTTCGGCTGGTTACGACCACAAGAAAATGGGCATCACCGCCAAGGGCGCGTGGGTAGGTGTACAGCGTCACTTCCGTGAGCGCGGCATCAACGTGCAGGAAGACAGCATCACAGTGGTAGGCGTCGGCGATATGGCCGGTGACGTGTTCGGTAACGGCTTGTTGATGTCGGACAAACTGCAACTGGTCGCAGCCTTCAACCACCTGCATATCTTCGTCGACCCGAACCCGAACCCGGCCACCAGCTTCGTCGAGCGCAAGCGTTTGTTCGAACTGCCGCGTTCGGCCTGGACCGACTACGACACCAGCATCATGTCTGAAGGTGGCGGTATCTTCTCGCGCAGCGCGAAAAGCATTGCCATCTCGCCACAGATGAAAGAACGCTTCGACATCCAGGCCGACAAGCTGACCCCGACCGAACTGCTCAACGCCTTGCTCAAGGCGCCGGTGGACCTGTTGTGGAACGGCGGTATCGGTACCTACGTCAAGGCCAGCACCGAGAGCCATGCCGATGTGGGCGACAAGGCCAACGACGCACTGCGCGTCAACGGCAACGAGCTGCGCTGCAAGGTAGTGGGCGAGGGCGGTAACCTCGGCATGACCCAGCTGGGGCGTGTGGAATTCGGCCTCAATGGCGGCGGTTCCAACACCGACTTCATCGACAACGCCGGTGGCGTGGATTGCTCCGACCACGAAGTGAACATCAAGATCCTGCTCAACGAAGTGGTGCAGGCCGGTGACATGACCGACAAGCAGCGCAACCAACTGCTGGCGAGCATGACCGACGAAGTCGGCAACCTGGTGTTGGGCAACAACTACAAGCAGACCCAGGCCCTGTCCCTGGCCGCGCGCAAGGCTTACGAGCGTGCTGCCGAGTACAAGCGCCTGATGAGCGACCTGGAAGGCCGTGGCAAGCTGGACCGCGCCATCGAGTACCTGCCGACCGAGGAGCAGCTCACCGAGCGCGCCTCCTGCGGCAAGGGCCTGACCCGTCCGGAACTGTCGGTGCTGATCTCGTACAGCAAGATCGACCTCAAGGAAGCATTGCTCAAGTCGCTGGTACCGGATGACGAGTACCTGACCCGTGACATGGAGACCGCGTTCCCACCGAGCCTGGTGGCCAAGTTCGGCGAAGCCATGCGTCGCCATCGTCTGAAGCGCGAGATCGTCAGCACCCAGATCGCCAACGATCTGGTCAACCACATGGGCATCACCTTCGTTCAGCGACTCAAAGAGTCGACCGGCATGAGCCCGGCGAACGTCGCCGGTGCCTATGTGATCGTGCGGGACATCTTCCATCTCCCGCACTGGTTCCGTCAGATCGAAGCCCTGGACCACCAGGTTTCCGCTGACGTGCAACTGGAGCTGATGGACGAGTTGATGCGCCTGGGCCGTCGCGCTACGCGCTGGTTCCTGCGCAGCCGTCGCAACGAGCAAGACGCCGGGCGCGACACTGCGCACTTCGGTCCGCACCTGGCGGCGCTGGGCCTCAAGCTCGACGAACTGCTGGAAGGCCCGACCCGCGAAGGCTGGCAGAACCGCTACCAGGCCTACACCCAGGCCGGCGTACCGGAGTTGTTGGCGCGCATGGTTGCGGGTACTACCCACCTGTACACCTTGCTGCCGATCATCGAAGCCGCCGACGTGACCGGGCATGACGCCGCCGAAGTGGCCAAGGCCTACTTCGCCGTCGGCAGCGCCCTGGACTTGCCATGGTACTTGCAGCAGATCAGCGATCTGCCGGTTGCCAACAACTGGCAGGCCCAGGCCCGCGAAGCCTTCCGCGATGACGTGGACTGGCAGCAACGGGCGATCACCATCTCGGTCCTGCAAATGGCCGATGCACCACAAGACATGGAAGCCCGCGTGGCCCTGTGGCTTGAGCAGCATCAAGACATGGCGGATCGCTGGCGCGCCATGATGGTGGAAATTCGTGCCGCAGTGGGCACGGACTACGCCATGTACGCGGTGGCCAACCGTGAGTTGCTGGACCTGGCGTTGAGTGGCCAGTCGGTGTTGCAACCGGCTTGATGACTCGCTAAACCAAAAGCCCCCGCATCGTGAGATGCGGGGGCTTTTTGTTTGATCTGGAATGCGATCAATGTGGGAGCTGGCTTGCCACCTTACTGTAGGAGCGAGCTTGCTCGCGAAAAACGTCAACGATAACGCGTGCTTGCTGAATGAATGCGGCGCCTGTGAGTTTTTCGCGAGCAAGCTCGCTCCTACAATGGCATTAAGGCAAGCCAGCTCCCACAGGTTGATCTTCATTCACTGGGGATCAGTGATGTTTCAGTAGTCGGGTTTCCAGGTGATCCAGGTGCTGGGTCATCAGGGCGACAGCCGTGTGGGCGTCGCGCTGTTCCACGGCATCCACAATCGCCACATGCTCCTGCCATGCGCAATAGGTGCAGGCCTTTGTTTCAAATTGCGCAATGATCAACGACGTCAACGGCACCAGGCTGTTGAGAAACTGTGCCAGCGGCGCATTGCCTGCCATGTGCGCCAGTTGCAGATGAAACTCTCCCGAAAACCGGATCGCCGGCCCCCGCTGGTCACGCTCAATGGCGTTGCGCTCCTGTGCAATCAGCTCGCGCAGTTGGCGAATCTGCATCGCTGTGGCCTGGGCGCAGGCCAGTTGTACCACGGTCATTTCGGTCAGGCGCCGTGCTTCCAGAATCTGCCGTGTGTGCTGGGCATCCGGCGCGGCGACCTGGGCGCGCTGGTTGGGGCGCAGGATGACCACTTGCTGATGGGACAGCTTGGCGAGCACCCGGCGAATCACGCTGCGGCTCACGCCAAAGAGTTCGCCCAGGCCTTCTTCGGTGAAGCGGCTGGCGGGCGCAATGCGTTGCTCAAGAATGGCGTCGAACAAGCGTGGGTAGATATCGTCCACCGAGGGCTTTTTTTCGGGCGTCCAGCGTAGGGACGTGAGGGTGGAGTCGCGTTGCAGGGCGTGAGCGTTCATGGCCGGTCTCCGAAAATCAACTGCCCAGATGGTCGTCCGGGATATTCAAGCGAATGCCCATGCGCAGGCCTTCCTGCAGGATGTGCCGGCGCATTTCGGCACTGGCCAGGGCGCTGTTCTTGTTGCGGATGGCGCGTACCACGGCTTCGTTCTCTTGCAAGCGTTCGGCCAGGTGTTCAGGGGAGTTGCGCAGTACCTGGGCGCTTTGTTTGAGCGCGGTGCTGGTTTGCTGCACCACGTTCTGGAAGATCGGGTTGGAGGTCAGGGCGAAGAGTTCTTCATGGAAGTCGATATAGGCGTTCATGCCGGCCTCGGCATCGCCGGCATCCAGGGCTTCGCGCATGTCCATCAGGGTCAGGCGCAGTTGGCCGATTTCCTTGCTGCTGATCGACTGCGCCACCAGGCCGACGATGAAGGGTTCGAGGGTGTAGCGCAGTTGCAGGATGTCCTCGAGGCTGGCATCGGCCACGGCGTCGCTCGATTGCGGCTCGCTGACGCTGGTTTCCAGCACGACCACGCCTTTGCCCGGCATGGAGCGCACCAGGCCGAGGGTCTCCAGCACGATCACCGCTTCACGCAGGCTCGGGCGGCTGATGCCCAGCTGTTCGGCCAGTTCGCGCTGACCGGGCAGCATTTCACCGCGGCGCCACTGGCCTCGCGCCAAGGCGGCGCGCAGTTTTTCTACCACTGAATTGACGACGGTTGAGGTGCTGATCACGTCGTGCGCTCCTTGATAATGAATAATCCCGCCATCTGTAGGAGCGAGCTTGCTCGCGAAGATCGTCAACGATAGCGCGGGCAGCCTGGATGCTCGCGGTGTCTTGAAGTTTTTCGCGAGCAAGCTCGCTCCTACAGGGGGCAGCGGTAACGTTGTTAGAACTCCTGATGCGCCGGCAGCACCGGCTTCTTGGCCTGGAAGGCATAGCCTTGCTGGCCGTCGAGCACTTTGTTGGCGCGCTGGATATCAATGTCTTTTTCCCAACGGGCAATCGCCACCGTGGCGACGCAGTTGCCGATCAGGTTGGTCAGCGCACGGCCGATGCCCATGAACCAGTCCACCGCCAGCACCAACACCAGGCCGACCACCGGAATCGCCGGGATTGCCGTGAGCGTTGCCGCCAGGATCACCAGCGCCGAGCCTGGAATGCCATGGGCGCCCTTGGAGGTGATCAACGATACCAGGAGGATGGTCAGCAAGTCGGTCATCGACAGCGGCGTGCCGGTGGCATTGGCGATAAAGACGATGGCCAGGGTCAGGTAGATCGAGAAACCGTCGAGGTTGAACGAGTATCCGGTGGGGATTACCAAACCCACGGTGGAGCTGCCAATACCCAAATGTTCCAGCTTGCGCATGATCTGCGGCAGTACAGCGTCGGACGAAGCGGTGCCCATCACGATCAGCAGTTCTTCGCGCAGGTACTTGAGCAGCGGCAACATGCGCAGACCCGACAGGCGCATCACCAGCCCGAGGATCACCGCCACGAAGGCAAAGCAGGTCAGGTAGAAAAGCCCCACCAGGCTGCCCAGGTGTTGCAGTGAGTCCAGGCCATAGGTGCTGGTGGTGAAGGCGATGGCACCGAATACGCCAATCGGCGCCAGGCGCACGATCATGCCCATGATGCGGAAGATCACATGGCTCAATTCGTTGATCAGTCGCGAAATCCCGCTGGCCGCTTCGCCCACCAGGTTCAGCGCGCTGCCGAACAGCACCGAAAACAACAGCACTTGCAGCACGTTATTATCGGCAAAGGCGCCGACTACCGAGTTGGGGATCAACTCCATCAGAAACTGGCTGGTGCCGCGGATGTGCTGGCCCTTGTCGGCCAGTTCATTCAAACCGGCGGAAGAGAGTTGCTCCAGGTGAATATTGGCGCCGCTGCCGATGCCGGTGCTGAAGGCCATGATCAGGCCGAGCACCAGGGCGACGGTGGTCAGCATCTCAAAATAGATCACCGACTTGAGGCCGATGCGTCCGACCTTCTTCAAGTCGCCCGCGCCGGAAATACCGCTGACCACCACGCAGAACACGATCAGGCCGATCAGCATTTTGATCAGCTTGATAAAGCCGTCACCCAAGGGTTTGAGTTGCGAGGAGAATTCGGGAAGGGCCAGGCCGCAGGCGATGCCGAGCATCAGGCCAATCACGACTTGCAGGAAAATCGAACGCGAGCACCATCTGAGCATGGGAGGGATCTCTATTCGGTGCCCTGGTGGTTCCAGGGCTTAATTGTTGTGGTCTTACCGGTAAGTCCAGTGCGGGGCCAGTCTACGCTCGGTTTTTTTCAAATCACAAGTAAATATTTGGCGGTTGGCAGGTCCCGGTCTGACCAGTTGGTCGGTAAGTACGATGCTTGAGCGGTTGGCGGAGATTAATTTTTTTTGCGTATCATCGTCCTCGGCATACGAGGTGATGGATGGACCAATCAGGGCTGACAACCGACGAAGCAGGGCGCATGTACTGCGCCTGGCGCACTGCAGCGCCTGCTTACCTGCATTACCACGACCACGAATGGGGCGTGCCGGTGGCGGATGACATCGCGTTGTACGAGAAGATCTGCCTGGAGGGCTTTCAGGCGGGGATGGCGTGGATCACCATCCTGCGCAAGCGCGAAAACTTTCGACAGGCGTTCGAGGGTTTTGATTTTCGCCGGGTGGCGCACTACGGCGAGGCGGACATCGAGCGGTTGATGAGCGACCCGGGCATCGTGCGCAATCGCGCGAAGATCGTCTCGGCCATCAACAACGCGCGCCGGGCCTGTGAACTGGTGGAAGAGACCGGCTCGCTGGCGCGCTGGCTGTGGGCGTTCGAACCCGGCGCGCAAGAGCGGCCGGCAGTGGTGGACATGGCTTACTGGACGGCCAATCCGACCTCAGCGGCTTCGGTGCGCTTGTCCAAAGCCCTGAAGAAACGCGGCTGGACCTTTGTCGGCCCGACCACGATGTATGCGCTGATGCAGGCGATGGGGATGGTCAATGATCATCTGGAGGGTTGTGAGTGCCGCCCGCGCATTGAACACCAGCGCAACCTGTTCAAACGTCCCTGAATCACTGGCAGAGCAGGTTAAAAACTGTGGGAGCCAGCTCCCACATGGGTTTTGTGGTGTTGCTGATTACTTGGGAAGTGGGGTAAGTACCTCAGCCTTGTCATCCAGCACCATCACTACCAGCAGCTTGGCCGGTTGGGTCTGGCTGGCATTGCTTGACTCAAAATGCCGCGAGCCGGCCGGTTCGTAGAACGATTGCCCGGCTTTGTAGGTGATCGCCTTTTCATCATTGACCCGCGAGGTGATCTCGCCTTCGAGCACATAAGCCACGGCGGTGCCAGTGTGGCTGTGGGGCACGGTGGCCTGGCCGGGGGCGTAGTCCACGGTGAGCATGATGGTTTTCTTGCCCGGCACGTTGGTCAAGGCGTGTTCTTGCAGCACCTTGAGCGTTTCCTTGTTGTAGACCGGGTCGTGGGCAAATGCACTGAGGGAGGCGAGCATCAGGGTAGCAGCGAACAAGCGTTTCATGATGAGGGTTCCATCGGGTGAAAGACCGCTTCACCCTACGCCGCCGAGGGCTTGCCACCAATGACCAATGCGCCGGAAAACCGCCTAGCCAATCTGCAGGAGAATATCCCGCACCTTGTCCAGCGCCGGGTCGATATCCAGGGTCTCGATGGCGCCGAAACCCAGAATCAGCCCCGAGCGCACCGGGCGGTCGTGAAAAAACACGTCCAAGGGATATAAACCCACCTCGACCTGACGCGCCCGTTCCATCAGCAATGGAATATTCACCGGCACCTTGCACAGGGCCGCCAGGTGAAAGCCCGCCACCGTCGGTACTGCCTCGAACCACGGCGACAGATCGCCCGCCAGACGCTGCAGGATGCGTTCGCGACGCCCCGCGTAGACGCCGTGACAGCGGCGAATATGTTTGAGCAGGTAGCCTTCGCTGATGAACTTGGCCAGTGCCCACTGCGGCAAGGTAGCGCTGTGCTGGTCGGTCAATTGCTTGGCCTTGAGCACCGCACCATAAATGGCCGGCGGCAGCACCGCGTAGCCCAGGCGTAACTCCGGCGACAGGGTTTTGGAAAAGGTGCCGACGTAGGTGACCACGCCTCGGGTATCCATGCTTTGCAGGGAGTCGGTGGGGCGGCCTTCGTAGCGGAATTCGCTGTCGTAATCGTCTTCGATGATGATCGCGCCGAGCGCAATGGCGCGGTCCAGCAGGGCTTCGCGCCGCGCCTGGCTCATGGGCATGCCGAGGGGGAATTGGTGGGACGGCGTCACATAGATCAGGCGCGTGCCATCCGGGATCTGGTCGACCTGCAGGCCCTGTTCGTCGACGGCAACACTGGCGACGCGGGCGCCCATCGCGATGAACAATTGGCGTGCGGGGCTGTAGCCGGGGTCTTCCATCGCGACCAGGCTGCCGGGTTCAAGCACCACGCGGGCAAGCAGGTCCAGCGCCTGCTGTGCCCCGTTGGTGACTACGATATCGCGGGCGCCGCATTTGACCCCACGGGAAAACGCGATATGCCCGGCGATGGCTTCGCGCAGGGCGGGCACGCCTTCTGGCTGGCTGTAAAAGCCACTGTTCTGGGCGATGCGACGCAACGCATCCTGGGTGCAACGCCGCCATTCATCCTGGGGGAATTGGTGGCGTGTCGTCGCGCCGCCGATAAATTCGTAGCGCAGGATCTCCTCGCGGGCGGGGTGGCCTATGGGTGAGGGCAGTGCGGCCCATTTGCCCAGGTTGGCGGCACACGCCAGGTCGGTGGCGGTTTGCACGCGGTCGGGCTGTGGCGCCCACGCATTGACGAAAGTGCCGCGGCCGATCTTGCCAACCAGCAGGCCCTCGTAGGTCAAGGTGGCGTAGGTGTCCGACACCGTCTTGCGCGAGATGCCCAGTTGTTCGGCGAGCAGTCGGCTGGGGGGCAGTTGTGCGCCTGCCGACAGCCGCCCGGTGGCGATGGCTTCGCGCAACTGCTGGTAGAGCTGTTCGGCCAGGTCCTTGCGGCCATTGATGACTACGTGCAGTTCCATGTTTCATCCCAAGGCTTCACTCCGCGCCAAGATTACTCGCTTGCGGTGCGGGCTCAAAATATCTATGACTCAGTTGCCCCTGCGTATAAGTATCTACCGTCGCCTGGCTATTACCGGCCGCCATGATTTCCCCTATTGCAGGCACCGATTGCCTGCCGCCCGCGTTATTCAACGTGATGGCATAGGGAGCCGGACTCATGACGACATCGACAACACATACTAAAAAGAGGCGCGAGACCTTGCTCGCCCTGGACCAGAGCCTGGGACCGCTGGTGGTTGGCGAGTTGACTGTCTCGCGTATAGACCTGGCCGCCATGGGTGCCCAGGTGGCGGGAAAACCGGTCAAGACCCATCGTCTGGCGGTACGCGAGGCAGATCAGGCGCTGCTGGATTCAATTCGGTTCTCGGCGTCCAGACTGCAGCGTTATCTTCGTGGGAGTAGTTCTGTCAGCGACAGCAGCGCCGCTGTGCTATTTGAGTTCGCGGCGTTGCGCTCTACACAAGCTGCGCCTTTACTGGTGGTCAAGCCGGGAGACGAAAATGCCGGTGCAGTGGGCAAGCTCGATAGGCTGTTACGTTCAGTGCAGAAAACCAATCTCAACCAAGCGGCGCAGTTGGAGGGAATGCCTGGTTGGGTCGAGCCGAAGAAAAGCCGAAGCTTGGCGGTAATGGGTGCGGGGCTGGAGGTTTACGGGTACTACAGTGCGATCAACGCGTTGGCCGAAGCGATCAAGACCGGCGATATCAATGAGGCGGTAGTCACAGGCGCAGAGTTGTTTGCCAACCTCACGGGCACGGCACTGGAGTTGGCGCTGGAGCGCTTGGGCAGACGGCTGCTGGAAAACGGGCATAAGGTGTTAGCAGGTTTCAGCGCCAGTTCTCTTGGCCAGACCCTGCGACGGGGCGCCGGCCTGTTCGCTCTGGTGCTGACGTTGCCGTTTGACTATCACAATGCCAAGCAATCGCTGCATAAGGCGGCGAACAGCACTGGCAAGGAAGCGCTTGATCATTACGTCAACGCCGGCTTCAGTATCGTGAGCGCCAGCGTCAGTGTGGCCCTGGGGGTTGCAGCGTTGGCTGGATTCGGCGTGGCCGGCCCGCTGGGTATTGCCGCCGCCGCCGTATTGATGTTTGGCGCGCAACTCTATGCGGCGGTTCGTCAGGTGGATGAAATTGATGACTATATCGAGCTGAGTGTTTTCGAGCGGCTGCACACGGGCTGGTTGGCATTTCAGGGCAAGGAACCGGAGAAAGAAATACGTGAGCGGTTCGCCCTGGCCAGGATGGAAAATTGGTATGCGCAGCACCTGACCAATCAGGCCGAGACCTGGCTCAGGGGGGCGCTCAGAGGCACCGTACAGGCGGTAGTCAATGGTGGGTTTGAGGTGCGGCTGAGCCCGGTCCGGCATTGGAAGCATCGATGGAACGAAGCCGAGGGTGAGGATCCCTACATCGACACCACCGAGCCGATGCTCGTCGACCAGAATGATCAAATAGATGCTTCCAGCGCCTCGGTTGGCCGTCTGCCTGGTGTGGTGCTTGGTCAGGGTGATGCGAATTCCGCGGTGCTTTGGCGGCTGGGGGGCGGCAATGACGATGTCAAAGGCTTCGCTGAGATCCCCAATATTTTTCAGTTCGGTGAAGGCCAAAAGCAGCTGACCGGTGGCGCCAGGGACGACGTATTCAGCTATGACATGCCGACGGGCACACTGGACGAGGCCGACGCACATCGCCCGGCCAGTCAGCTGCGTGGCGAGGCAGGCAGCGATACGCTCTACCTGTCCAACTCGGCAATCTATGAGCACAACACGCAAGGCTATGCCATCGACCTGCAGGCGGGCACCGTCGTGCGGCGCAAAGATATCGACAAACCGCTGCCTCATCACTCGATCAGCCTCGACTCGATAGAAAATATCGCCACGCCAGCCGGGGTTGCCAGCCAAGTCAAGGGTTCGGAACAGGCCAATACGATAATCGCAAACGGCGATGGCGATCGGATCGAGGCCGCGCAGGGCAATGATACGGTGATCGTGCTGGGTTCCAACGCCTGGGTGGACGGCGGAGCGGGCAAGGACCGTTATGTTCTGGCCACCAACCGCGGCACGGTCTCGCTATACGAGCAGGACTGGGCCGAGGGTGCCGTGATCGAGATGCGCTGGCCTCTCTCGGCTATCGCCCATTGGGGCGTCCAGGGGTGTGCGTTGGTCATTGTGGTCTGGCGGGGCGTTAATGGCGAACTGCCGCAGCACGTGATCAAGCTTGAGCAGCTCTATACGCAAGGTGATGACCGGCGCTGGTTGAACAAGCACAGCCTGCTGTTTCTCACGGAGGACGGCTACATGCTTGAGCCGATTCTCGAACCGACATTGGTTGGCAACGAGGACGCCGACGTGACCGTCGCCGTGAGAGCAGGTGGCCAGGGCGTCAGCCTGGACAGGGTGTTGAACGCCGGAACGTTCGTGGTGCCCCATGGGCGTTCGACCCGCTGTTTCATCGAACGTGGGCCACACAGAAAGGTGGTCGAAGTTCGTCTTAAAAGCGACGCGA
This sequence comes from Pseudomonas sp. WS 5503, assembly GCF_012985385.1. Taxonomy (NCBI): domain Bacteria; kingdom Pseudomonadati; phylum Pseudomonadota; class Gammaproteobacteria; order Pseudomonadales; family Pseudomonadaceae; genus Pseudomonas; species Pseudomonas sp. WS 5503. The sequence continues at coordinate 311,581 of NZ_JAAQWI010000009.1, read as the reverse complement.
CTGCTTGCGTGTTGTACGTGGATTATTCGTCGCAGGAGGTTCTCCAGGTATTGGCCGGTTACCGTGTGACCCTACGCAGGTTGGTTCACTTCGATTCGCTGACCTATAGCGACGTGAAATTAACCATCAGTTTCACCGACGGCAGTCAGTTGGTCCTCTGCGAATATGCCAGTGATCGATCCTCGATACGCACCAACGTGACGTCAAACATCATCGCGGTCAGCCTCAAACTGGACTGCCAGTTTGTACTGGTCATGAATGATGGCGTCTCATACCGGATACAGGCGGCCCAGCAAACCTATACCCAGGACCGCGCCTCACCAGGATTCAATACCTTCGATGGCAGCTCGGCATTGGTAAAAAGGCCAGGGATACACGGTTTTTTTCGACCGCACAGTGCCAAGGGGGTCTGGTTGCAATCGTCGCCGCAGAAAGTCGTTATTCCTGCCCCACCGCATTATCAAAAGTCTTACTCGTTGATGGGGCGGGCGTCGACCTATGAAGTGGTGCCCAGTACCGGCTCAACGATCTACCTGTCCACGCCGGGCGCGCTGGCCAAAAAGTCGGACGCATCGTTCTGGCGGATCAACACGGCCAAGCTTGGTGAGCTGATTGAGCGGGCGCACATCGTCTTGAACGAAAACACGCTGACCCTCGGCAGCGTGAAGGTGCTGCTGCCACCCGTGACAGACCCTTCGGTGCCGCTGGAACAAGTCAGCGTACTCACCAAGGAGGGCGAGCAATACGACATCCGCCAGGACCTGGGGGGCATCTATCTCGCGCAACTGGATGCCTCCCCTTATCAGACTGTAGCCGAGGTCTGGGAAGCGTTGCGGCGTTCTCGCCAGTGGTCAACCTTGATGGCGCGTCAGCTGCGCGTTATCGGCTTGGAGCTGAGCGACGGCACGGTGTCAGGCGTTCATTACGATTCAGGCCGCGATTGCTGGGGGGCGGATGTTGATCCGCTGCGTACCGTAACGTCTGCGGACTTGCGGTTCAGCGGTGTTGACCCAGTCTGATTGATCATTAAAAGGGATTTTTTATTTATGCAGCAAAAACCGCAATCGCCCAGAACTGCCGGCCGACCCTCTGGGCGTGCCGGTGACGGTGCCGACACTGTCATGGTCAGGGACTATGGCCGCCCGGCCAGTCCCACTCAACCGGCGTATCAAGGCGCGCAGCGCACGCGATACCGCAATGGTGGTTTGCTTGGGGTCCCGCAAATAAGTGCTTTGGATCTGCCTGGGCCGCCACCGCCAACGGCTGTATGGGTGACAGGCGATACGCTTGGAGCCGTCAGTGCCGAGGGTATGCATGATGTGAACGGCCGCAGTTACGTCAATCTGGATACCGGGCAAACGGTGCAAGTGGTCCATCAGCCGGCCAGTGGTACTTATCACCCGCGCTTGGCGCATCAACTGGCTGCCGGCTCAGCTGTGGTACAGAGGGTTGGGAATACTTCAACCTGGACAAACGTGACGACCGCAGCGCATTCCAGTGTTCCGATAGCCACGCCAGTGACGATGCCAACACCCGGGCCGCGAGATCCGCAGTGGGATCTGCAGCTCTACGATGCGCGAGGTGCTGGTGCAGCGACGGGGACTCCTATCCCGGGGAAAAAACAGTACGTCATTGGCGGGCAAAACTACTACGGTGATGAACTGTTTTCGTTGGACCACTACAAGGCAGGCGATAACAGGCTCTACATGCAGAATGCGAATGGTGTGTTGCAGCCTCGCGGCTCCATCACCGAAGACGGGATGATTCAGCTCTCTGGTGACCCGGCCGTCGCCTATTTGGAGGTGGGGAGCGTGCTGGTTCGCGTCGAGCTTGATAGCACGAGAAATAAATACCAACTGATCCCGAATGGTTCCAACAGCGCGCCGGGTATTTACCTGGATACTGGCGGCAGCCGGGCATCGTGGGTGCCCGAAATGCGCTTGGACAGCATCGGCGCAATCATTAACGCCGCCCGCAAATCGCTGGGCTACACCGGTGTTACCAGTGATATGAGCCAGGGCTTGATGTCGACCGTGGACAAGCAGACGTACGGCTATATGCGCCAATATGCGCGGCAGATGATTGCATTCGATAACCCGCGTATCCGCAACGCGCCCGTGCAGCAGCGAGATCGCATGATTGATGCACACATCTGGACCCATGGCTACCCGTATGACCGCCTGTTGCTCGGGATGCACGCCAGGGCTGAGGGCGTCGCATTACCACCGGGTGTTGTGCAGTTTGATGCGTTTCAAGGCATGGCCACCGTGGCGGCCCGTCGTGAGGGAACGTTCAATCTAGAGGCCGTTGCCGTCAATGACCAGCTTCATTATCCCTATCGCGGCAGGCGCGGGGATGAACAGGATTTTTTTGATCAATGGAGGGCGTTGGACATTAAGCAGACCAGGCAGCGTGGGGCGGCCAATGAGCAAATGTACCGTGAGTTACTTAAAAATGATGGCTATCGAATCATTCCCGGTGGGACCTACGGCGGCAGCCAGAATGGCTTCGATCTGGTATTCATGGGGCCGGCGGGCGATGTCTATGTGCTTGAAGTCAAACATGCCAAATCCAGCCACGTCAGCATGGCTAGGGTCAATCAGCACTTCCAGATGGAGGATGGCTGGGTCACACGGGTCCTGAGCAAACTGGACAGTCACGATCCAGGTGCTGGGCAGCAGGTTGCGGATGCACTGGCACGTCAACGGCTTTTCAAGGTCATTGGTGCGACCCTGCCAGATGGCAAACTGGTGCTATTTAAGATCGACATGAGCGCTGTACGTGCGCGGTGACAAACAGGCGAGCCCGTTCGCCACCGACAGTGCCGGCGGCTTCAGGACAAGAAGCCACCGTCCACGTTGAGCGAAACGCCCGTGGTGTAGCTCGATGCGTCACTGGCCAGGTACAACACCGCGCCAGCCATTTCGCTGGGGTCGGCCACGCGCTTGAGCGGGATCTGCGCCAGGGCAACTTTCAGGATCGAATCGTTCTTGACCAGTGCCGAGGCGAACTTGGTATCGGTCAGGCCCGGCAGCAACGCGTTGCAACGGATACCGAACGCCGCGCACTCCTTGGCGAATACCTTGGTCATGTTGATCACGGCGGCCTTGGTCACCGAGTAGATGCCCTGGAATACGCCCGGCGAGATGCCGTTGATCGAGGCCACGTTGATGATGCTGCCGCCGCCGTTCTCGCGCATCAGCTTGCCGGCTTCCACCGACATGAAGAAGTAACCACGGATATTGACGTCAACGGTCTTCTGGAATGCGCCCAGGTCGGTGTCCAGTACGTTGCAGAACTGCGGGTTGGTAGCGGCGTTGTTGACCAGGATATCCAGGCGGCCGAACTGTTCACGAATGCCGGCGAACACCTGGGTGATCTGCTCCATTTCTCCAATATGGCAGGCAATGGCCGTGGCTTTGCCGCCCTCGGCGATGATCGCATCGGCCACGTGCTGGCAGCCCTCCAGCTTGCGGCTGGAGACAATCACATGGGCGCCTTGCTGGGCCAGCAACTTGGCGATGGCTTCACCGATGCCACGGCTGGCGCCGGAAACAAACGCAATCTTGCCATCGAGGTCGAACAGGTTGGTCTTGGACATGAGGGTTCCTTGTAGTTGCACTCAGAGCGCTGATTTGCCGATGACATTCAGGCTCATCTGCTCCAGCAGTTTGTTCATGTGGATGAACTGCGCGAAGCGTTTGTCCTGGGTCTGGCCATGGAAGAAGCGGTAGTAGATCTGCTGCACAATCCCGGCCAGACGGAACAGGCCGTAGGTGTAATAGAAATCGAAATTGTCGATCTGGATGCCGGAGCGCTCGGCGTAGTAGTCGACAAACTGGCGGCGGGTGAGCATGCCGGGGGCGTTGCTCGGCTGGCGGCGCATCAATTGCACCGGCGCCGGGTCCGCGGCCTCGATCCAGTAGGCGAGGGTGTTGCCCAGGTCCATCAGCGGGTCGCCCAGGGTGGTCAGCTCCCAGTCCAGCACGCCGATGATCTGCATCGGGTTGTGCGGGTCGAGGATCACGTTGTCGAAGCGGTAGTCGTTGTGCACGATGCTGGAGGTGGGGTGGTCGGCAGGCATCTTGTCGTTGAGCCAGGCGCGTACCGCCTCCCATTTTGGCGCGTCGGGCGTCAGGGCTTTTTCATAGCGCTCGCCCCAGCCGCGAATCTGCCGCGCCACGTAGCCTTCAGGCTTGCCCAAGTCGGCCAGGCCGCAGGCGTGGTAGTCGACCTGGTGCAGTTCGACGAACTTGTCGATAAAGCTCTTGCACAAGGCTTCGGTGCGGGTGGCGTCCAGGCCCAGCTCAGCCGGCAGGTCGGAACGCAGGATGATGCCGTTGACGCGCTCCATCACATAGAACTCGGCGCCGATCACCGATTCATCGGTGCAGTGCACATAAGCCTTGGGGCAGTACGGGAAGCCATCTTTGAGCTGGTTGAGAATGCGGTATTCGCGGCCCATGTCGTGGGCAGACTTGGCCTTGTGACCAAACGGCGGGCGACGCAGCACAAATTCCTGGTCGGGGTATTCCAGCAGGTAAGTCAGGTTCGACGCGCCACCAGGGAACTGGCTGATTTTGACGGTACCGCTCAGGCCCGGAATATGAGCTTTGAGATAGGGATCGATCAGGCTGGCATCAAGTTCTTCGCCTGGGCGAATCTGGGTCGATTGGTCGTTCAGCGCCATGCTTATCCCTTCTGCTTATTCTAAAGGCCTTGGACTATTTCCTAATCTAATGCGCATAGCCGCCCAGCGACAAGGTCGGGGCGGTTTAATAGGTTAGCGTGTTGAAGGGTGATCAGCGTGCCTGATTGGTCATTTTGCGGGCGCTGGCAAGGCCACCGGTGTAAGCACGGGGCGGCCGGCAAAGTATTCCACCAGATTATCAGCGACGCGCTGCACCGTGTCATGGGCCGCTTCCGGGGACAGGCCGGCCACGTGGGACGTCAGCACAGTATTGCTCAGACGCTTGAGGGCATCGGGCACTGCAGGCTCATCGTCAAACACGTCCAGCGCGGCGCCGCCGATGCGGCGCTGCTCCAGCGCGGCGACCAGGTCGGCGGTCACCACTACGCTGCCGCGCCCGATGTTGACCAGAAAGCCGTGCGGCCCCAGGGCGTCCAGGGCGTGACGGTCGATCAGGTGACGGGTGCTGGCACCGCCGGGCGTAGCCAGCACCAGGAAATCCGAGGTACGCGCCAGCTCGACAGCCGTCGCACAGTAGGTGTAATCCACGTCATCGCGGGGTTGGCGGTTGTGATAACTCACCTCCATGCCGAACCCCAGGGCGGCGCGCCGGGCAATCTCCATCCCCACCGCACCCAGCCCGAGAATCCCCAGGTGTTTACCGCTCAGGGAAGGGCGCATCACTTTCGGCCATTCGCCACGCCGCACCGCTGCATCCGTCTGGGGAACGCCACGCACCAGCGACAGCAGCAGCGCCATGGCATGGTCGGCCACCGACGGCGCATTTACCCCTGCACCGTTGGTCACCACGATCCCACGATTGCTCGCGGCCTGCAGGTCCACGTGTTCGTAGCCGGCACCGATCACGCAGATGATTTCCAACAACGGCAGTGCCGCGATTTCATCGGCGTACAACCCCAGCGGGCCACGGGTCAGCACGGCCTTGATCTGCCCACCGTGCAACTTGATCGCCTGAGCGCGTTCGACGGGCGTCGGCGCCAGAATCACATGAAAGTCATTGCTCTCGATGATTTGCAGGTACTCGTTGATGGTTTCAACCAGGACCAGAACGGTGGTGGGCATGGGGCAGCTCTCCGGTGAGTTCGATGCTCTGAGTATGCTGCATTTTTGTTGCGCGAAATGCCGAGGGCCCGAGAAAGCGCGACTGATTTTGCGAAAGGTGCCAGCGTCTCGGCGAGCGGGAGACGCTGTTTGCACGCGGGCGAATTATTTAGCGGGTGCAGGCTTGCGCACCTTGCTCTGTTCGGCCGCTACGATGTCCATGTAATCGTAGGTAGGAAAGAACTCTGTCCTGAAGGGCCCCCATGCAGAGCGTTCGATGGCGAGATTGACCTCCCGCAGGCGCGAGGCGGGGAAGCGTAGAACGATGACGTGGCCGATCCCCATGGCGATGGTCCAACTGACGATCTCTACCCCTTCAGGAGGGAATACTTTAAAGAGTTCCTGTTCGGTGAGTTTTGTTCTTATTTCGTTCAAGTTGCGAGATTGGTCATGTTTGAGGAAAACGGTCAGCAGCACCGCATTGTCAGCGCTGATGGCGACAGGTTTTCCTGATGTGGAAGCCTGCGCATGAAGGCCGCCTGCAACAAGGGTAGAGAACAATAAAACAGACGCCAATAAAGGCTTTAATAGCGTTTTCATTGAGTGAGGCCTTTTATGAGTATTGTCGCTACTCGTGGGGTGAGTGTTGAGGGTTAGTGGGTGGGGGTGGTTTTTACTGATCCGGTATAGGGCGCATGAACCACATGTATTCGAACAAGAGGGTTGGCGTCGATCATGTCGCGCGGCACTTCACGAGAGTAAGTGAATTCCTGATTGTTCAACGTCTCAAGTTTTCTGACGATGGTTCTCGTTGCACCTTTATCGGGTATCAGGATATGGTTTTTCCTGTCCCCTGTTACCATGAAGTAACCGCCGCCGCCGTTGTCATATTTTGATAGCCCGGTATCGGTGTAGAAAAATTCGTAGCGATTACGCTCAGGGTCCCACGCTGATATTCCAACGACACCTGGGTACTTGTCCTTTACATCGATCTCTGGGGCGCCCTCTATATAAACTTTTGTCGTCAGCCAGCGGGGGGATGTGCCCAGGGCACTTGCGTCGGAGTTTTCTACTGCCGGTTGTGCTTGGCTGGCCAATGGGCTGAGCATTCCGGTGGCAAGTATCAGCGAGAAAATAAGGTTGTGTTTTTTCATCAAGTCGCTCCTGGCGAGTGAGGTTTTTAATTCTGCTGTCGTGGGTTTAGAGGACTTTGTTTTTTTGAGCTGAGCTGGAATATAGACGTGATAGGAGGGGCTCTCAATGCTTGGGAAAACCCTTGCAACAAAACCCGCAATAATTAGAGTTTCAGTCCAGATGCGCTGATTAACTGTCTGTAAGAACTTTCTTATATGTGAGGGTGCGTAACTTTAATTGATGTTGGGTTTCTGTCAGCGGCTTGCCACTGGAGAACTTTGAATGACTGGATTTGTTTAAACACAGCTTCGCCGGCCTTGCCTGATCGACCCTCCCAATGCCACGCCGGCAGGGGGGGCTCGTGAGGTGGGTAAAGGCGGTGCGCATCTGGCGTTGACTCAACTGAGCTGCCCATGGACCGCCTTCCAGGCTTTGCACTGCATTGCCGTTCCTCAGCTAAGTCTTTGCTTATTCACAAGAATCCCGGACAATCGCGCCCCTGTTAAGGTCAGGGCGCTGCCTGTCAGGTTTTTCTGACTCGTCCTGGCCGTGTGAATGCGGAGATCCGACCGGATGAATGATCAGGCCAATAGCGTCGACGAACGCTATGCAACGACACCTGCAACGCTCACAAGCTGGAGCCGCCAGGACACCACCTGGATGCTCGGGCTGTTCGGTACCGCCATTGGCGCCGGTACTTTGTTCTTGCCGATCAACGCGGGCCTGGGGGGCTTCTGGCCGCTGGTGATCCTGGCGTTGCTGGCCTTCCCGATGACGTTCTTTGCCCACCGTGGGCTGACCCGTTTCGTGCTGTCCGGCCGCGAAGGTTCCGACATCACCGACGTGGTGGAAGAGCATTTCGGTATCAAGGCCGGTGCACTGATCACCTTGCTGTACTTCTTCGCGATCTTCCCGATCCTGCTGATCTACAGCGTGGCGCTGACCAATACCGTCAGCAGCTTCATGGAGCACCAACTGCACATCCTGCCGCCGCCCCGGGCGATCCTGGCGTTTGTATTGATCCTCGGCCTGCTCGCCGTTGTGCGCTGCGGTGAGCAGATAATCGTCAAGGCCATGAGCTTGATGGTGTATCCGTTTATCGTCGCCTTGCTGTTCCTGGCCGTGTACCTGGTGCCGCACTGGACCGGTGGCATCCTCAGCACCGCCAGCGAAGTCCCCGCGCCTTCAGCCTTGCTCAACACGCTGTGGCTGGCGATTCCGGTGATGGTGTTCTCGTTCAACCATTCGCCGATCATCTCGGCCTTTGCGGTGGACCAGAAGCGCCAATACGGCGCCCACGCCGAGGAGCGCAGTTCGCAGATCCTGTCCCGCGCGCACTTGCTGATGGTGGCGATGGTGCTGTTCTTCGTGTTCAGTTGCGTGCTGACCCTGTCGCCCGCGCAGTTGGCGGAAGCGAAAGCGCAAAACCTGTCGATCCTGTCGTACCTGGCCAACCACTTCGATAACCCGACGATTGCCTTTGCCGCACCGTTGATTGCGTTCGTGGCGATTGCCAAGTCGTTCCTGGGCCACTACATCGGTGCCAGCGAGGGCCTCAAGGGCCTGGTGGTCAAGACTGGCCGCCGTCCGGCACCCAAGACCCTGGACCGCATGACCGCCGCCTTCATGCTGGTGGTGTGCTGGATCGTCGCCACGCTTAACCCGAGCATCCTTGGCATGATCGAGACCCTGGGTGGGCCGGTGATTGCGTCGATTCTGTTCCTGATGCCGATGTACGCCATCCGCAAGGTGCCGGCCATGGCCAAGTACCGTGGGCAGGCGTCGAATGTGTTTGTGACTGCAGTTGGCTTGGTTGCCATTACGGCGTTGGTGTATTCGCTGGTTGCGTAGGAGCGAGCTTGCTCGCGAAGAACGTCAACGATAACGCGTGCTTCCTGGATGAACGCGGCGCCGGTGAGTTTTTCGCGAGCAAGCTCGCTCCTACACTGGATTAGGGCAGCCAGCTCCCACATTTGTTTTGTGTTGGCAGTAAAGGTTAATTCCAGGCATAAAAAAACGCCGCGTACCTTGCGATACGCGGCGTTCTTCACATCAACACACCGTTAAGCTTGAATCACCGGGATGTTGGCGCTTGCTGCGATCTTGCGGAACTCAGCGATCTGGTCGAAGTTCAGGTAGCGGTAGACGTCACTGGCCATGGTGTCCAGTTTCGCTGCGTAGCCCATGTACTCTTCGACTGTCGGCAGGCGACCCAGAGTGGAGGCGACTGCCGCCAGCTCAGCCGATGCCAGGTAGACGTTGGCACCATCACCCAGGCGGTTCGGGAAGTTACGGGTCGAGGTCGACACGACGGTGGAGTTCGGCTCAACGCGTGCCTGGTTACCCATGCACAGCGAGCAGCCTGGCATTTCCATACGTGCGCCAGCCTTGCCGTAGATGCCGTAGTAGCCTTCTTCGGTCAGTTGGTGAGCGTCCATCTTGGTCGGCGGCGACAGCCACAGACGGGTAGGCAGCTGGCCCTTGACCTGCTCCAGCAGCTTACCGGCAGCGCGGAAGTGACCGATGTTGGTCATGCACGAACCGATGAACACTTCGTCGATCTTCTCGCCAGCGACGCTGGACAGCAGACGGGCGTCGTCCGGGTCGTTTGGCGCGCAGAGGATCGGCTCGTTGATTTCCGACAGGTCGATCTCGATGATTTCGGCGTATTCGGCGTCGGCATCGGCCTCCATCAGCTCCGGGTTGGCAACCCAGGCTTCCATCGCTTGGGCGCGACGTTCCAGGGTGCGTGCATCGCCGTAGCCTTCGCCGATCATCCAGCGCAGCAGGGTGATGTTGGAGTTCAGGTACTCGGTGACGGACTCTTTGGACAGCTTGATGGTGCAACCGGCAGCCGAACGTTCAGCCGAGGCGTCGGACAGCTCGAAAGCCTGTTCTAGCGTCAGATCGTTCAGGCCTTCGATTTCCAGGATGCGGCCAGAGAAGGCGTTCTTCTTGCCTTTCTTTTCTACGGTCAGTAGGCCAGCCTGGATCGCGTAGTAAGGAATGGCATGAACCAGGTCACGCAGGGTGATGCCAGGCTTCATCTTGCCTTTGAAGCGCACCAGAATCGATTCCGGCATGTCCAGTGGCATTACGCCAGTGGCTGCGGCGAACGCGACCAGGCCAGAACCGGCCGGGAACGAGATGCCCATCGGGAAACGGGTGTGGGAGTCGCCACCGGTACCGACGGTGTCCGGCAGCAGCATGCGGTTCAGCCAGCTGTGGATGATGCCGTCGCCTGGACGCAGCGATACACCGCCACGGGTCATGATGAAGTCAGGCAGGGTGTGGTGGGTGGTCACGTCGATCGGCTTGGGGTAAGCCGCGGTGTGGCAGAAGGACTGCATCACCAGGTCGGTCGAGAAGCCCAGGCACGCCAGGTCCTTGAGTTCATCACGGGTCATTGGGCCGGTGGTGTCCTGGGACCCCACGGTGGTCATCTTCGGCTCGCAGTAGGTGCCTGGACGAACGCCTTTGCCTTCTGGCAGGCCACAGGCCTTGCCGACCATTTTCTGCGCCAGGGTGAAGCCTTTGCCGGTGTCGACAGGCGCTTCAGGCAGCTTGAACAGGTCAGTCGGGCCCAGGCCCAGCTCAGCGCGTGCCTTGTCGGTCAGGCCACGGCCGATGATCAGCGGGATACGGCCGCCAGCACGGACTTCGTCCAACAGCACTGGGGTCTTCATTTCGAAGGTGGTCAGGACTTCGTCGGTGCCGTGCTTGCAGACTTTGCCAGCATGCGGGTACAGGTCGATCACGTCGCCCATGTTCATGTTGGTGACGTCGAATTCGATTGGCAGTGCGCCAGCATCTTCCATGGTGTTGTAGAAGATCGGAGCGATCTTGCTGCCGAAGCAGAAACCGCCGGCACGCTTGTTCGGCACGTAAGGTACGTCGTCACCGAAGAACCACAGTACCGAGTTGGTCGCTGACTTACGCGACGAGCCGGTACCGACCACGTCACCCACGTAGGCGATCGGGAAGCCTTGGCCGCGCATTTCTTCGATCTGCTTCATCGGGCCGGTCTTGCCTTGCTCGTCCGGCACGATGCCTTCGCGAGCCATTTTCAGCATGGCCAGGGCGTGCAGCGGGATGTCAGGGCGGGACCAGGCGTCAGGCGCAGGCGACAGGTCGTCGGTGTTGGTTTCGCCGGTGACCTTGAAGACGCGCAGGCTGATCTTGTCGGCCAGGGTAGGGCGGTTGCGGAACCACTCGCCGTCAGCCCAGGACTGGATCACGCCTTTGGCGTGCTCGTTGCCGTTGCGGGCTTTTTCGGCGACGTCGTGGAACGCATCGAACATCAGCAGGGTGTGCTTGAGTTGGGCGGCCGCGACGGGCGCCAGTTCGGCGTCGTCCAGCAGCTCGACCAACGTCACGATGTTGTAGCCGCCCTGCATGGTGCCGAGCAGTTCAACAGCGCGTTTCTTGTCGATCAGGGGGGAAGTGGCTTCGCCCTTGGCCAGGGCAGACAGGAAACCGGCCTTGACGTAAGCGGCTTCGTCAACGCCTGGTGGAATACGGTTGGTGATCAGGTCAACGAGGAATTCTTCTTCGCCAGCCGGAGGATTTTTCAGCAGCTCGACCAGGCCTGCGGTTTGTTCGGCGTTAAGCGGCTGGGGAACGATACCCAGTGCTGCACGCTCTTCGATATGTTTGCGGTAGGCTTCAAGCACAGTTATTACCCTCATCAGTGGTCCCACGGGACGCTCATCCAGAAATGAACGGCACGCATGCGCTCGGGGGCTTTTTGGGCCGCAAAGCCAGCGCTGCCGGCATTCCTTACAGAAGCTGCTTTCAAAGTTTTACGCCTGCAGAACGGAGCTGATGAGGGTTGGCGCGGGCTCTGACCTACCGGGTCGAACCTGCGCCAACACCGTTCTGAAGGAACGACTGTGCTCGTGACGCTTTGAAAACAGCTTCCAGCGGATTATTGGCGCCTTACAAGGCCGGGTGATTCTACGGCAAAAAAAATCTAAAGGTAAGTTGCCTGCTCAAGTTTGCTGGGTGATCAACCTTAGACAAAGGGCTAACATGGCACACTGTTTCGCTGATTTGCGTGTTGCTGCTTATGCCCAACCAAACCATCAAGACCCCCTGCGTCGGCCTGTGCTCCACGGTCTACGGCGATCTCGTGTGCCGTGGATGCAAGCGCTTCCACCATGAAGTGATCCAGTGGAATGGCTATAACGAAGAAGAAAAACGTGCGGTCTGGCTCAGGCTTGAGCAGCTGTTGGTGCAGGTCATGGCCGGTAAAGTGGAGGTTTTCGACCCCAAGACCCTGCGCGGGCAGTTGGAGCAACGCAAGATTCGCTTTGTGCCACACCAGTCCGAGTATTGCTGGGCCTACCAGTTGATCGCCCGTGGGGCCCGGGTGATCAATAACCTGGAAGCCTATGGGATGGTGCTGTTGCCGGAGTTTCGCGACTGGGCGCTGCCTGAACTGCGCGATGCCATTGATCGCGAGTTCTTTATCTTGTCCGAGGCGCATTACCAGCGCTATATCGCGCCGGGGTTCTTGAAAGATGCGCTGGGTAACTGACTGGCGAGGTCAATGTGGGAGCTGGCTTGCCTGCGATAGCGGTGTATCAGGAGCAAATGCGCCCGCTTACCCACCGCAATCGCAGGCAAGCCAGCTTCCACATTTGATCCACATTGCCTGAAGGTCGGTGTCAGGGCTTGGTCGCCAGCTCTTCCAGATGGTCCATGAGCGTCTGCGGTTTGAGCACCAGCACATCGCTTTGCACCGCATCCAGCACCACTTCTGCGGTATTGCCGATCAACGCGCCGGAAATCCCCGTGCGCGCCACCGTGCCGATAATGGTCACCGCCGCCTGCAACCGATGGGCGATATGTGGGATCAGCACATCGGCCGGGCCTTCTTCGATATGCAGGTGCCTGTCGTCCACGTCGAACTCGGCCTGGAAGGCCTTGCATTGCTCGCGGTAACGCGCCTCGATGGTTTCCTTGAGCTGAAAGGTCGGGTCTGCCGCCGACAGCATGGGCGAGGGGTGAGCGCTGATCACATGCAACTGCGCTTTGGCGAGGCTGGCGATATCAAAGCCATGGTCGATGATCGAATTGTGCAGCGAGCGGTGTTCGCCGTCGGCGTTGCCCACGTCGATGGCCGCCAGGATCACGCCGCCCGCCCAGGGGGTGGCGGTCTTGACCAGCAACACCGGCGTTGGGCAGTAGCGCAGCAACTTCCAGTCCGCCGGGGTCAGCAGGGCTTTTTTCAGAGGGTTGTCGGGGAAGTGCTGTTTGATCACCAGGCCACAGCCTTCGGCTTGCTGCACATCGATGATGGTTTCATGCAGGCTGTCGTTCCAGGCCTGCTCGGTGGTGACGCTGTAGCCGTCTTCTTTCAAGCCTTCCTTGAGCAGGCTCAGCAGCGCCGAATGCTCGTGCTTCTTGTCACAGACCAGCAAGTGCAGGTGCGCGTCGGTGACTTTGGCAATCAGCTTGGCACGCTTGAGGGCCAGGCTTTCCGAATGCTCGGGCTCGATGACCACCAGGATGCTGCGGATGGCTTGCATGGTCGGGATCTCCAAAAGGGCGGGCGTTGGATAACTATAGTTGCTGCTACGCAGCCGTCATGTTGATACACATCAAGGCCGGTGGCTGGTGGTCTGCGACGGGGTCGGTATAATCGGCGCCCTTTTGTGATCCTTTGCCCGTGAGCCCGATGAACCTGCCCGAAATCCATGAATTCCTCGGCTGCCGCACCCCCGATGCCTGGGTCCAGGCCGCGTTGGCCGATCAGGAAACCCTGCTGATCGACCACAAGAACTGCGAATTCAAAGCCGCCAGCACCGCCTTGAGCCTGATGGCCAAGTACTACGGCCACGTTGACCTGATCAACATGATGTCGCGCCTGGCCCGCGAAGAGTTGGTGCACCACGAGCAGGTCATGCGCCTGATGAAAAAGCGCAAGGTCGAACTGCGTCAACTGCACGCCGGCCGTTACGCCTCGGGTTTGCGCAAGGTGGTGCGCAGCCATGAGCCGGTCAAGCTGGTGGATACCCTGGTGGTGGGGGCCTTTATCGAAGCGCGCAGTTGCGAGCGGTTCGAAGCGCTGGTGCCGCATTTGGACGAAGAACTCGGCAAGTTCTATTTCGGCTTGCTCAAAAGCGAGGCGCGGCACTTCCAGGGCTACTTGAAGCTGGCATACCAGTACGGCGACGCCAAGGATATCGCCCAGGTGATCGAGCGGGTACGGGCCACCGAGCAGGACCTGATCGAATCACCCGACGTCGAGTTCCGCTTTCACAGTGGCGTGCCAGCCTGAGGCTACGGCCACACCGATCAAGGCGGTGATCCCGGTCAGCAGCAGGATCACCGTTGGCGTGCCCAAAGGCGCTGCCAACACGGCAATCATCAAGCCCGCCAAGGGCTGGGCCAGGTTGTTGAGCAAGGTCATCACGCCAACGGTCTTGCCGAAGTCCTGCACCGGAATCACCCGTTGGCGGGTGCTGCGCAGGTACACGTTGAACATCTTGTCGAAGCCGGTCAGCAGCAGGAACCCCACCGTGTAGGCCCACACGCCGGGGCTGAGCGCGGTGATCAGCGCGCCGACGGTGATCATCGAGTACGACAACCCGCCCAGTACCTTCAGCTTCAGTGATGAATGCGCCAGGTAGAACAGAATCGCGATTGTCACCAGCGCCCCGGCGGCTTGCAGCAGGGCATAGGCGTCTTTGCCCGCTGCGTAGTGGCCGGTGACCATGGCAGCCGAGGTAGCCAGCGTCACGCCGACCATCAGGTTCACACCGACCGCCAGGACGATGATGCGTTTCAACTCCACCCGGTTGAGGATGTGGCCAAAAGCGGTGCGCAGGGGTTGCAGCCAGTTACCCGGCTGTTGTTCATGGATGTGCAGGTCCACCGTGGTGTTGCGCTGCCAGATCAGCATCGCCAGGTCTGCCAGCACAAACAGCGCGGCGACGCCCAGCACTACCCATGGCCACGCCCAGACTTCCAGCATCAGCGCCGCCACCAATGGCCCGAGCACCAGTCCGCCCTGGTCGGCGATCTGCGAATAGGACAAGGTCTTGGCGTAGGTGTACTGCCCGAAGATATGCGGCATCACCACTTCCCGCGCCATGATGCCCTGGGTGGTCAGCACGCCGCACAACGCGGACAGCATCACCAGCCAATGGATACCGTCGAACAGCCCATACAGCGCCATCGCCACCACGCAGGCCAGGGCCCGATACACCTGGCTGATATGCAGGATACGCACCGGTGAAAACCTGTCGCACAACGCGCCGCACACCGGAAACGCCAGGTAGCGCGGCAGTGACTCGATAAAAAACGCCAACCCCGCCCACGACACGCTTTGCGTGGTCTGGAACACGATCAGTGGCACGATAAACAGCAGAACCTGGTCGGCCAGCCGTGAAAGGAACAGCGAAATGAAGAACGCCAGGTAATCCTTGCGCATGGAACTCCCTGTCAATGGCGTTAAAAACTGCAGGCTATTTGTTAAAAACTCTTAAAAGCATGAAGCTTCTTCGCTGTGGACTGGTCAGCCACCTCTGTCGGCCAGCTTGCCACCTATAATGGCCCCATTTCAATCCGCGCATCCACACTGAGAACTTATGGAAAACCTGGGTCTGGGCAAGGTCCTGCTCGTTGAGGACGATGAAAAGCTGGCAGGGCTGGTCTCGCATTTTCTGTCGCAGCATGGTTTCGAGGTACGGGTGGTGTACCGGGGCGATGAAGCGCTGGCGGCGTTCCTGGATTTCAAGCCGAAGATCGTCGTGCTCGATCTGATGCTGCCGGGTCAGAGCGGGCTGCATGTCTGCCGCGAGATTCGCAACGTGTCGGACACGCCCATCGTGATCCTCACCGCCAAGGAAGATGACCTGGACCATATCCTTGGCCTTGAGTCCGGTGCTGACGACTACGTGATCAAGCCGATCAAACCGCCGGTGTTGTTGGCGCGCCTGCGTGCGCTGCAGTGCCGCCAGGTGCCCGAGCCCACCGTGCGCGGTGCCCTGGAATTTGGCCGTTTGTCGATTGATCGCAGTTGCCGGGTGGTCCGCCTGGGCGGCGAGACCATTGACCTCACCACCATGGAGTTCGAGTTGCTGTGGTTGCTGGCCAGCAGCGCGGGCAAGATCCTCTCTCGCGACGACATCCTGAACCGCATGCGCGGCATTGCCTTTGACGGGCTGAACCGCAGCGTAGACGTGTACATCAGCAAACTGCGCGGCAAGCTCAATGACAACCCCCGCGAACCGGTGTGCATCAAGACCATCTGGGGCAAGGGCTACCTGTTCAATCCGTTCGCGTGGGAGGTGTAGATGCTGCGCTTGTACCTGCGCCTCTATTTGATTCTCGCGCTCGGTCTGGCCGGGTCGATCTGGTTGGTCAACTTCGGCCTGGACGCTTACATGCCCGAATCCAACGAAACCTATAACCGTGAAGCCCTGCGCGGCCCGGCCTGGGCCTTGGTGGAACAGTTGCGCCCCGTGCAGGCAGAGGCGCGCCAGGCACGCCTGGACGAACTGCAACCGCATTACGGCTTGCGGCTCGAACTGGTGCAGCGCGACACCCAGGATTTGAGCGAACGGGAACAGAAACTCCTGGCGGCTGGCCAGGTGGTGGTGCGCGAGGACTTCATGAAATTTCTTGCGCCTATCGACGACGGCCCGCAACTGCTCGAAATCAGATTGCCGGAGGAACCCAAGTGGTTGTACCTCTGGGCCTACGCTTTCCTGGGCGTGAGCCTGGCCATCGTCCTGTATTTCTGGGTGCGTCCACACTGGCGCGACCTGGAGCACATCCGCCTGGCAGCGCAACGTTTCGGTGACAATGACCTGGGCTCGCGCATCTTGTTGCCGACTCGCTCCACCGTGCGTTCACTGGCCGGGCACTTCAACCAGATGGCCGAGCGCATCGAAGGTTTGATCGCCAACCAGCGCGAACTCACCAACGCGGTCTCCCACGAATTGCGTACGCCGATTGCGCGGCTGTCATTCGAGCTGGACCAGCTCAGGCAGCAGAGCGACCCACGGCAAAGCCGAGCATTGATCAACGACATGTACGCCGACCTCGGTGAGCTGGAAGAAATGGTCTCCGAGCTGTTGACCTATGCCAGCCTTGAGCCAGGCGCGACCCAGGTCACTCGCGAGCAAATCGAGGCCCACAGTTGGCTCGACAGTGTGATCGGCAGCGTGGCCCTGGAGGCCGAAGCGGAAGGGGTGCAGTTGTCGTTGCGCACCTGCGAGGTGGACGTTATCCAGATCGAGCCACGCTTTATGGCGCGGGCCGTGATCAACCTGCTGCGCAACGCGATTCGTTATGCCGATCGTCGCGTGGAAGTGTCGCTGGTCAAGTTTGGCAGCGGTTACGAAGTGCGGGTCAACGACGATGGGCCGGGAGTACCGCTGGAGGGTCGCACCAAGATATTCGAACCCTTCCTGCGCCTTGACGCCAGCCGCGACCGCCGCACAGGCGGATTTGGTCTGGGCCTGGCGCTGGTCAAGCGTGTCAGCCAGTGGCATGGCGGACAGGTGGAAGTGCAGGATTCGGAGTGGGGCGGGGCGTCGTTTCGAATGACGTGGGCCTATGCCGAGTAAGGGGGCTTGCCCCAATGCCATCGTGGAGCGAGCTTGCTCGCGAAAAACCTCAACGATAACGCGTGTTTTCTGGATAAACGCGGCGCCTGCGAGTTTTTCGCGAGCAAGCTCGCTCCTACAGAGGGCAAGTCAGATCAGAAGGTGTACTGCAGCTCCCCCAACACCGATGCCTGCAGCCGCTGCTCCACGATCGGGCTCTTGCCTGCTTCATCCGCCAGGTATTGCACATCCAGCAAGGTCGAGAACTGCGTGTGTTCGTTGATCGGCACGCTCCATGAAAGGTTCATGCCATTGCTGATATTGCCGGCCCTTGCCTTGTATTCCTTGAAGCGGCTGCGGGTGGCCTGGTCGGCAGTCACGCCGTACCAGGTTTGCAGGTAGTTGCGGTCACCGAAGTGGCTGTTGATGGCGGCATCGACGGAGCCGTAGCGGCCTTCATAGAGATTGGTACCCAGGCTCAACTCCAGGTGGGTAAAAGCCTTGCCGGTTTCCTTGTGTTTATCTTCTTCAAGCGCATGTTCCAGGGTGGCGCCGATGATCACACCGCCGAGGTTGTAGGCGGCACTCACCCCCAATTGCGGACGTGACTTGATCTCGCCCATGCCTTTGAGGCGTTTGGAGCCGGCATGCATGCTTTCATTTTTATCCTTGCGCGAATCGCTTGCGCCAACGTATGCGCTGAAGCTCAGGGCATTACCTTCGTAACCCCAGCCCAAGCCCGTATCAGTGTCGAGGAAGACGCCCCAGGGGCTGATGATTTTGCCACCGAGCACAGGCGCCGTCATACGTTCGTGGCTGCCACTGTAGCGGGGGGGCGTTGGCCATGCCGGCCTCGAGGCTGTATTGCCAGTCTTCGGCAAGCGCCGTATCGGCGGCGGCGAGCAGGCACAGTGAGGTCAATGACAGGCACAGGTTTTTTGAGTGCATCAGGGTGTTTTCCTGGTTAGAGGTTCAAGGGTGTGTGGGGTGAATGGGTGCGTTTGAACGAGTAGCCCGAAGCACTCAGGCCGTTGACCTGGCGGCTGACGGTATCGCCCAGGCCGTAGCCGTTGCCGGCCAGCACCGCATGGGCGTTGTCGATGGGCAGCAGGATGTAGTCGGTCAACGGCTCGCCGTGCAATTGGCCGCGAATCACCAGGAAACCGTCCTCCTGGCGCACGCTGATGCCACTCAATGGCGCGTCGGGTTCATGGCTGCTGAGCACCTGGTAGGTGCCGACCGTGTTGGCCCACGCGGCGGACAAGGGCGGCGGCTCGATGCGCTCGCCGATGGCAATGCGTTGGCCGTGGCTGCGGGCGGTGAGCATTTGGCGGCCTTGTACCGTGAGCACATCCAACTGCACGCGGCCCAACTCGCCGAGGTCCTTGCGCCAGAAACCCAGTATCTTTTTCTGCGCCCGCAGCCAGCCTTGCTCATCACGCAATAGCTGGAAATCGTAGCCGGCCAGTTCACCGCTCAAGCGCGCATGCTCATCCCTGATGCGGAACACGCCCCAGGCGGTGGCGTAGAAGCCTGCCAGGCGCTTGCGATCCACCGCCGCCGGTACATGGCGCAGCTTGAGGCCGTGGCTGGGGGCCTGGCAGTCATCGGCGCATACGGGCTTGCCGGTCTGAGCCTGGAGCATCAGGCGCAGGCTGTCGGTGGTCAGCGACACCACCATGTCTTCGGCGTTGCTGTCGTTGGCCATGATGACCACGGCCAGTTGCTGATCCGGCAGCAGGGTCAACTGGGCCACGAAGTCGTCGCCGCCACCGCTGTGCTGGTAGGTGCGCACACCGGGGCCGATGGGCTCGTCACCACAGGGCGCCAAGAACCAGCCCAAGCCCATCTGGCAGTCGAAATCCAAGGCATTGCCGGTGTTTTGCTGGGTAAACATGGCGTCGATAGACGTGCTGCCGAGGATCTGGCTGCCCTTGTAGGTGCCCTTGGCAAACAGCATGCGTACGTAGCGGCTGAGGTCTTTGGGGCTGGTCCACAGGCCGCCGGCGGCGAGGTCACGCACCTGTGGGTCGGTGCTGGCCTTGCCATCCTCGTAGCCGTGGGCGCGATAGCTCATTTGCGCACCGGTGCCCAGGAAACTGGACTGGTTCATTCGCAAGGGTGTGAGCAGGCTGCTTTGTAACTGGGCTTCGAAGCTTTTGCCGCTGCTGCGCTCAATGGCGGCGCCCACCAAGGCATAGCCAAGGTTGGAATACGCCACCTGGGAGCCCGGCAGGCTGCTCAGCCACACACCCGACACACGCATCGGCATTTGCCCCATGGCATAGGTGCTGCGCAGGTCGCGCAGGTGCTCGCTGGGCAAGCCGGATTGATGGCTGAGCAAGCGCCGCAAGGTGATCGCTCGATCCGCCTCGGCCTGGTCGCTGTGAAAGCGGGAGCGTACGTAGAACTCACGCAGGGTCTTCTGGATCGGCGCATCCAGCGCCAGGTGTTGCTGCTCCACCAGTTGCAGCGCTGCCGTGGCGCTCAGCAGCTTGGAGATGCCACCTGCGCGAAACGCGGTATTGGGCGTGACCGGCACCCCCAGGTCTTTGTCAGCCAGGCCAAAGCCGCGGGCCCAGATCAGCTCCTGGCCATTGACCAGGGCAATCGACAATCCCGCCACATTGTCCCGCGCCATCTCCCGGGGAATGCGGGTTTGCAGGTAGCGGATGATTGCGCCGTAATCGCCTTTTTGAATCGGCGGCGGGACAGGCGGTTGCGAGTGGCAACCGATACTGCCCAACAGGCAACCCAAGAGCGGAATACCGCGCAATCTGCGAAACATCAAGAGCACCCGAATGATGATTTGGATGCTGGAATGCTAGGGCGGCGGGGGCCGAGAATCTTTGAGTGCTTTGTCGGGAAACTGTCAAAGACTGTTAACGGCCGCTTATAAAAACATCAGGATTTGCCCAGGGGTGCGGGCATCAACGTGGCGATCAGGGCGCGAATGGTCCCCGGCAGCGCTTCCAGCTCGCGTACCAGGATGCTGCGCTCGCGAATCGCCCAGGGCTCGTCCAGTTTTACCGTCACCAGCTGCATGGTGCGGCTGTGACGCAGGGCGGCGGACTCGGGAATGATACCGATGCCCACGCCGGCCTCGACCATCCGGCAGATCGCCTCGAAGCTCGAGACCTGGATACGCAGCGACAATTGCTTGCCCAGACGCTCGACGTGTTCGCGCAGGAAACTCAACAGCGTGCTGCCTTCATGCAGGCCGATATGCTGATACGCGAGGGTCTGCTCAAGGGTCACCGAAGGCTGGTCGGCCAACGGATGCCCGACGGGTACCATCAGCACCAGTTCGTCGGTGCTGAAATGCAACACTTGCAGGCCGGAGGCTTCCACGGGGCCGGCGATGATGCCCATGTCACTGGTGCCATCGAGCACCCCACGCACGATGTCCCGCGACAGGCGCTCCTGCAGGTCGACGGTGACGCCCGGGCGCTGTGACAGAAAGCCTGCCAAGACCTCCGGCAAAAACTCGGTGACCGCCGTGGTGTTGGCGAAGATACGGATATGCCCGGCCGAATCCACGCCGTATTGGGTGAACTCGCTTTTGAGGTAATCCACCTGGCGCATGATCAACCGCGCATGGTGTAACAGGCGCTCGCCTGCCGGGGTGATCTCCACGCCCCGGCTATCGCGGTACAACAGGCGCGTGTCGAGCTGACCTTCCAGGGCTTTGATCCGCGCACTGGCGGCAGCCGGCGACAGGAAGGCGCGCTTGGCACCCTGGGTGAGGCTGGGGGATTCGGCGATATGGATAAACAGGCGCAGGTCGGCGAGATCGAAGTGCATGCAAAACTCCAGGCTTGTGATCACTCGTGGCGAGGGAGCTTGCTCCCGCTGGACTGCGAAGCAGACCTGTTTTTTGGGGCCGCTTCGCGCCCCAACGGGAGCAAGCTCCCTCGCCACAAGAGGTACGCATAGGAATGGTGCGTTCAGCTTAACCGAACGCTGGTTTATTGAAATGCAAATTCTCAGAACGGGCAGGCCCTTGCATGATCCACGGCAGACACCCACTGCCTGAGGACCTGCACCCGATGAGCGCCACTGATTGGATCGGCCGAAGTGAGACCGCCCACGACCACCTGAGCCATAACCTGCTCAAGCGCATCGCCGCGACGTTAGGTGAAGAGGTGCCTGCCGACGGCGACGCTGTGCCTGCGTTGTGGCAATGGTGCTTTTTCCAGGACCCGCTGCCGGAGGTGGCGTTGGGCAGCGACGGCCATCCGGCACGCGGCGGGTTCCTGCCGCCGGCCGATAACCGCAATCGCATGTGGGCCGGTGGGCGTGTTGAATTTCTGCACCCACTGCGGGCTGGCGAGGCGGCTACGCGCGTGTCGACCATCACCCAGGTCGAAGAAAAGACCGGGCGCACCGGCTCACTGCTATTTGTCACCGTGCGCCATGACTACTCCCAGGAAGGGCGCCTGGCCATCCGCGAGGAACAGGACATCGTCTACCGCGAAACCACGCCACCCAAGCTTGGCAGCGGCGACGCGCTGGCCCGGGGCGAATGGACAGAGGCCGTCGAGCCGACGCCGACCCTGTTGTTCCGTTACAGCGCCGTCACGTTCAACGGCCACCGCATCCACTACGACTATCCCTATGTCACCGGCACCGAAGGCTATGCCGGCCTGGTGGTGCATGGCCCGCTGATCGCCACTTTGAACCTGCGTGCGTTCTGCCGGGCGCACCCTGAGGCGACCCTGCGCCGCTTTGCCTATCGCGGCGTGCGCCCACTGATTGCGCCACAGCCTTTTGAGGTGGGCGGGCGTATCACCGCAACCGGCGTCGCAGAACTCTGGGCGGGCAATACTGAAGGCCTGGCACAGACCGCCCAAGTGCATTTCGAATAACCCGATAACAACAGGCGGAGAGCCGTTAATGAATGCCCATGACAACGAAGAACTCAAGGCCATCCGCGAAGGCGTGCGCGCCTTGTGCGCCGAGTTCGATGCCGCTTACTGGCGCAAGATCGATGAAGAAAAAGGCTTCCCTGAAGCCTTCGTCAAGGCCCTGACCGACGCCGGTTGGCTGTCGGCCATGATCCCCGAGGAATACGGCGGTTCCGGCCTGGGCCTGGCCGAAGCCTCGGTGATCCTTGAGGAAGTCAACCGCTGCGGCGGCAACTCGGGCACCGTACACGGCCAGATGTACAACATGTTCACCCTGCTGCGTCACGGCAGCGAAGCGCAAAAACGCTTCTACTTGCCCAAGCTGGCCAGCGGTGAATTGCGCCTGCAGTCGATGGCCGTCACCGAACCCACTACCGGCACCGACACCACCAAGATCAAGACCACGGCGATCAAGCGCGGCGACAAGTACGTGATCAACGGCCAGAAAGTCTGGATCTCTCGGGTACAGCATTCCGACCTGATGATCCTGCTGGCACGCACCACGCCCTTGGCCGACGTAAAGAAAAAATCCGAAGGCATGTCAATCTTCCTGGTAGACCTGCGCCAGGCCATCGGCAACGGCCTGACCGTGCAGCCCATCGCCAATATGGTCAACCACGAGACCAACGAGCTGTTCTTCGACAACCTGGAGCTGCCCCTGGACAGCCTGATTGGCGAGGAAGGCAAGGGCTTCAAATACATCCTCGATGGCCTGAATGCCGAGCGCACGCTGATTGCCGCCGAGTGCATCGGTGACGGCCGCTGGTTCATCGAAAAGGCCAGCGCCTATGCCCGCGACCGTGTGGTGTTTGGCCGGCCAATCGGGCAGAACCAGGGCGTGCAGTTCCCGATTGCCGAGGCGCATATCGAGATCGAAGCGGCCGACCTGATGCGCTGGCGTGCCTGCGAGGAATACGACAGCGGCAAGAACGCCGGGGCCAGTGCCAACATGGCCAAGTACCTGGCGGCCAAGGCGTCCTGGGAAGCGGCCAACGCCTGCCTGCAAACCCACGGCGGCTTCGGCTTTGCCTGCGAGTACGACGTGGAGCGCAAATTCCGCGAGACCCGCCTGTACCAGGTGGCGCCGATCTCCACCAACCTGATCCTGTCCTACGTGGCCGAGCATTTGCTCGAATTGCCACGCAGCTTCTGAGGGCCTTGAGCATGCATTATACCCAAGCCCTGTGCCGGTTCCTGGCCGAGCTGACGTACTCACAATTGCCCGAGCCCGTGCTGGCGCGTACCGAAGAGCTGTACCTGGATTGGCTCGCGTCCGCCTTGGCCAGCCAAGGCGCGCACCCGATTCCCTTGTTTGAACGCTACGCGCAGAAGATGGGCCCGAGCAGCGGCCCGGCCCAGGTGATCGTCAACGGCACCGGCACCAGCGCGTATTTCGCCGCACTGGTCAACGCCGCCTCCTCACACCTGGTGGAGCAGGATGACCTGCACAACTGTTCCGTGCTGCACCCGGCCACCGTGGTGTTTCCCGCCGCGTTGGCGGCTGCCCAGGACCTCGGCAAGTCTGGCCGTGAACTCTTGCTGGCCTCGGTGGCCGGCTACGAGGCGGGAATTCGCATCGGTGAGTTCATGGGCCGCTCGCACTACCGCATCTTCCACACCACGGCCACGGTCGGCACCCTGGCGGCGGCAGTCGCGGTGGGCAAGTTGCTCGATTTCAACGAAGAACAATTCATCAGCCTGCTCGGCAGCGCCGGCACCCAGGCTGCCGGGCTGTGGGAGTTTCTGCGCGATGCCGCCGACTCCAAACAACTGCACACGGCCAAGGCGGCGGCGGACGGCTTGCTGGCGGCTTACCTTACGGCCGATGGGCTGACCGGCGCGCGCAATATCCTTGAAGGTGAGCAAGGTTTGGCGGCAGGTATGTCCAGTGATGCCCAGCCGGGAAAATTGTCTGCCGAGCTGGGCAGCCGTTGGGCGCTGGTGGAAACCTCATTCAAATTCCACGCCTCCTGTCGCCACACCCATCCTGCTGCCGACGCGCTGCTGGCCGTGATGCAGCGTGAAGGCTTGAGCGCTGCGCAGATCTCCCAGGTGCGAACCCACGTGCACCAAGGCGCCATTGACGTACTCGGCCGAGTGACGGTACCGGCCACCGTGCACCAGGCCAAATTTTCCATGGGCACCGTGCTTGGGCTGATCGCTGTGCATGGCAAAGCCGGGTTGCCTGAATTCCATGAGCTGGCGTTGACCGATCCTGCGGTCGCGGCGTTTCGCGACAAGGTCAGCATGACCCTGGACCCGGAAGTCGACAGCGCCTACCCGCAACGCTGGCTGGGCCGCGTCACGGTCACCACCACCGATGGCCGCACGCTGCGCGGTGCCATTGATGAACCCAAGGGCGACCCGGGCAACACCCTGAGTCGGGCCGAACTGGCGGATAAGTTCCAGCGCCTGGCCCACTTCAGCGGCGCCCGCACCCCGACCCAGGCCAGAGGCCTGATCGAGCAGGTGTGGAACCTGCGCACTACCGCGTCCATGGCCCATTGGCTTTGAGGGATTTGTCATGACTGAACAACGACCGCTGGACGGCATCACCGTCGTCAGCCTGGAACACGCGATTGCCGCGCCATTTTGCACGCGCCAGCTGGCCGACCTCGGTGCCCGGGTCATCAAGGTAGAGCGCCCCGGCACCGGCGACTTCGCCCGTGGCTATGACGAGCGGGTGCGTGGCCTGGCGTCGCATTTCGTCTGGACCAACCGCTCCAAGGAAAGCCTGACCCTGGACCTCAAGCAGGACGAGGCGGGCGCTATTCTGGATGCGCTTTTGGCCGATGCCGATGTGTTGGTGCAGAACCTTGCCCCCGGCGCGGCAGCGCGCATGGGCTTATCGTTCGAGGCGCTGCACGTGCGCTTTCCACGCCTGATCGTCTGCGATATTTCCGGCTACGGCGAAGGCGGGCCCTACGAGAAAAAGAAAGCCTACGACCTGCTGATCCAGAGCGAGGGCGGCTTTCTCTCGGTGACCGGTGGCCCAGGTGAAGAGCAGATGGCCAAGGCCGGTTGCTCCATCGCGGATATCTCCGCCGGGATGTACGCCTACAGCGGCATACTGTCGGCGCTGCTGCTGCGCGGCAAAACCGGCCAGGGCAGTCGCATCGATGTGAGCATGCTCGAAAGCCTGGTGGAGTGGATGGGCTACCCGATGTATTACGCCTTCGACGGCGCGCCGCCGCCACCGCGTGCGGGTGCCGCGCATTCGACGATTTACCCCTACGGGCCGTTTCCCACCGGGGGCGGCGGCACGGTGATGCTCGGCTTGCAGAACGAGCGCGAATGGGCGGCGTTCTGCGACAAAGTGCTGCTCACCCCGGCATTGGCTACGGACGAGCGCTTCAGCGCCAATTTCAAGCGCTCGGCCAACCGCGAGGTGCTGCGCCAGATCATTGTGGAGCGCTTTGCCCAACTGGACGTCGAGGCGGTGATCCAGCGCCTGGAGCACGCGCAAATTGCCAGTGCCCGGGTCAACGACATGCAAGGCGTGTGGGACCACCCGCAACTCAAGGCCCGCGACAGCTGGCGTGACGTCGACAGCCCGGCGGGGCCGTTGCCCTCGCTGCTGCCACCGGCCCGTAACGCCGCGTTTACCCCGCGCATGGACGGCGTTCCAGCGCTGGGGCAACACAGCCAAGGCATCCTCGACCAGTTGGGTTACTCCGTTGAGGCCATTAACAGTCTGCGTGAGCGCGGCGTTATCTAATCAGGAATCACGTGATGCCAAAGCCTTTAGTACGTTCTGCGCTGTTTGTGCCGGGCAGCCGCCCGGAGCGGTTTGCCAAGGCCCTGGCCAGCGGCGCCGACGCAGTGATTGTGGATTTTGAAGACGCGGTGGAAGAGCCGCTCAAACGTCAGGCCCGGGATAATCTGGGCGCGTTCCTGCACGCCCATCCTGAGGCCCAGGTGTGGGTGCGCATCAACGCGCCGCAACATGCCGAGCATTTTGAGGACGTGGCGTTCTGCAAGGCCCATGCAAATGTCGCCGGGGTATTGCTGCCCAAGGTCGAAAGCGCGGCCCAGGTGGCTGTGGTGGCCGCGACCGGCAAGGCTATCTGGCCGATTATCGAAAGCGCACGCGGTTTGCTGGCACTGGCGCAGATTGCCCAGGCGCCCCAGGTGGAGCGCCTGTCGTTCGGTGGCTTGGACCTGGCGCTGGACCTGAACCTGAGCAGTCACTCCCGTGCCGCCGAATTGGCCCTCGACCAGGCGCGCCTGGCGTTGATCGTGCATTCGCGCGCCGCGGGCCTGGCGGCGCCGCTGGACGGCGTGCACCCGGCCATCGACGACCCCGAAGGCCTGCACCGTTCGATCCGGCACGCCTATGAGATGGGTTTTGCCGGGGCGTTGTGCATTCATCCCAAGCAAGTGGCGGTGATCCATGCCGCGCTAGCGCCGAGCGCCCAAGAGCTGGCCTGGGCCAGGCGGGTGGTGGAGGCGGGCGTCCATGGGGCAGGGGCTTATCAGATTGATGGGCAGATGGTGGATGCGCCGGTGTTGCTGCGCGCGCAACGGCTGCTCACTGCCAGCTCTGACTGACGGAACCTGGAGCCAAATGTGGGAGCTGGCTTGCCTGCGATAGCGGCAGAACAGTCAATGTCTGTGTCGCCTGACACACCGCTATCGCAGGCAAGCCAGCTCACACACTGGACGCATTCGGCCAGGCCGAACGCAGGTATCTAAAATTCGAAATTCACGACACGCGTAACATCAGGCACCTTGCCTTAAACACAACAATAAGAAGGTGATTCCCATGCTCAAGCTTTCCCGGGCGCTGCTGTGCGCCGCCACCTTGTTTACCGCTGGCCTGGCCCAGGCGGCAGACCCGATTGTGATCAAGTTCGCCCACGTGGTTGCTGAAAACACCCCTAAAGGCCAAGGCGCGCTGCTGTTCAAAAAACTTGCTGAAGAGCGCCTGCCCGGCAAGGTCAAGGTCGAGGTGTACCCGAACTCGTCGCTGTTTGGCGATGGCAAGGAAATGGAAGCATTGCTGCTGGGTGATGTGCAGATGCTGGCGCCGTCCCTGGCCAAATTCGAGCACTACACCAAGCAAGTGCAGATCTACGACTTGCCGTTCCTGTTCAACGACCTGGCCGCCGTCGACCGTTTCCAGGCGGCCCAGGGCAAGCAACTGCTGACCTCGATGCAGGATAAAAACATCCTCGGCCTGGCCTATTGGCACAACGGCCTCAAACAACTCTCTGCCAACAAGGCCCTGCATGAACCCAAGGACGCCCGTGGCCTGAAGTTCCGCGTGCAGGCTTCCAGTGTGCTCGAAGAACAGTTCAAGGCGATCCGCGCCAACCCGCGCAAGATGAGCTTTGCCGAGGTTTACCAGGGCCTGCAGACCGGTACCGTGAATGGCACCGAGAACACTTGGTCGAACTATGAAAGCCAGAAGGTCAACGAAGTGCAGAAGTACTTCACCGAGTCCAACCATGGCCTGATCGACTACATGGTGATCACTAACGCGACATTCTGGAACGGCCTGGCGCCGGATGTGCGCAGCACCCTGGAGCAGATCATGGCCGAGGTCACCGTGGAGGTGAACAAGCAGGCCGAAGCGCTGAACCAGTCGGCCAAGCAGAAGATCATCGACGCCAAGACCAGCGAAATCATCGAACTGACCCCCGAGCAACGTGCGCTGTGGCGCGAAGCCATGCGCCCGGTGTGGCAGAAGTTCGAAGGCGAGATTGGGGCCGGCCTGATCAAGGCGGCGGACCAGTCCAATCAGTAATCCCCTGTGGGAGCGGGCTTGCCCGCGACTGATCGTTCCCACGCTCCGCGTGGTAATGCATCCCGTGACGCTCCGCGTCGCCTTACGCACGGCGTGATACAGAACGTGGAACGTCCGGGGCGGCATTACCACGCGGAGTGTGGGAACGATCTAGCAGGTTGACCTGGCTTTTTACCTATCTCTGCCTCGCGAGGTTTTGCCATGCAAACGCTAAGGCGCGTCTGGGAGCACCTGGAGGAAGGCTTTATCGCTTTCCTGCTGGCCGCCATGACCCTGGTGACGTTCGTCTACGTCATGCTCAACAACGTCTACACCCTGTTCTTTACCCTGGCCGACAAATGGGCCTGGAGCAGCCCCTTCTTCAATGCCCTGGGCGACGGCAGCATGACGTGGGCCCAAGAGATGACCTGGAGTGTGGCGCTGACCAAGGCCATGTTCGGCTGGTTGATTTTCTTCGGCATTTCCTACGGCGTGCGCACTGCTGGCCACCTGGGTGTGGACGCGCTGGTGCGGCTGACCCGGCGCCCGGTGCAGCGTCTGCTCGGCATGCTCGCCTGCCTGTGCTGCCTGGCCTATGCCGGGCTGTTCATGGTGGCCAGCTACAAGTGGGTAAGTGCGGTGATGACCGCGCATATCGGCGCCGAAGACCTCGACCAGTTCGGCATCGATGTCGGCGACATCGTGGTGATCGTGCCCATTGGCTTTGCGTTGGTATTGATCCGCTACCTGGAAATTTTCTACCGCATCTTTACCCACCGCCAGGTCGGGTTGGGGTTGGCCGACGAGGCCGGTGAGGCCAGCAAGTTGGCCGGCAGCCATGAGGAGCGTCACTGATGGCCGTGCTCTGTCTGTTTTTGCTGTTGTTCGTGTTCATGTTCCTGGGCGTGCCGATTGCGATTGCCCTGGGGCTGTCCGGTGCGGTGTCGATTTTGATGTTCAGCCAGGACTCGGTGAGTTCCCTGGCGATCAAGCTGTTTGAAACCAGCGATGCCTACACCTTCCTGGCGATTCCGTTTTTCCTGTTGTCCGGTGCCTTCATGACCACCGGCGGCGTGGCCCAGCGGCTGATCGACTTTGCCAACGCCTGTGTCGGGCATATCCGCGGTGGCCTGGCGATTGCGGCGGTGCTGGCGTGCATGCTGTTTGCAGCGCTGTCCGGGTCGTCACCGGCCACGGTGGCAGCAGTGGGTTCGATTGCCGTGGCGGGCATGGTGCGCTCCGGTTATCCGAAGGAATTTGGTGCGGGCATCATCTGCAATGCCGGGACCTTGGGCATTCTGATCCCGCCGTCGATTGTGATGGTGGTGTATTCGGCGGCGACCGAAACCTCGGTGGGCAAGTTGTTCATGGCCGGGGTGATTCCGGGCTTGCTGCTGGGCCTGATGTTGATGGTCGCGATCTACATCGTCGCCCGCATCAAGAAGCTGCCGGCGCAACCCCGGGCGACATTCCGTGAATGGCTGAGCTGTGCACGCCGAGCGTTCTGGGGCCTGTTGCTACTGGTGATCATCCTCGGCGGCATTTACAGCGGCATGTTCACCCCGACCGAAGCGGCGGCAGTGGCGGCCGTGTATTCAGCATTCGTCGCGCTGTTCGTCTACAAGGACATGAAGCTGCGCGATTGCCCCAAGGTGCTGCTGGAGTCGGGGCGCTTGTCGATCATGCTGATGTTCATCATCGCCAACGCCATGCTGTTTGCCCACGTGCTGACCACCGAACAGATCCCCCAGCAAATTACCGCGTGGGTAATCTCGGAAGGGCTGACGCCGATTGGCTTTTTGATCATGGTCAACGTGGTGCTGCTGATTGCCGGCAGCTTTATGGAGCCTTCGGCCATTGTGCTGATCCTGGCGCCGATCTTTTTTCCGATTGCGATGAAGCTCGGGATCGACCCGATTCACCTGGGGATCGTGATGGTGGTGAACATGGAAATCGGCCTGGTGCACCCGCCGGTGGGGCTGAACCTGTTCGTGACCTCGGCGGTGACCGGGCTGACATTGGGGCAGACTATTCGCGCGGCGATGCCGTGGCTGATGATCCTGTTGGTGTTCCTGATCATGGTGACGTACTTGCCGTTCATTTCCCTGGCGCTGCCGCAGTGGCTCGGAATGTAGGGTGGGAGGGGGCTTGCCCCGATGGCGATGAGTCAGACACTCCCTCATCGGGGCATAGGTATCTACACAACTCAGGGACGACGCAGGCCCTGTGGCGAGGGAGCTTGCTCCCGTGACTACCCAACGGCGGACGCTGATCTAACTGACGCGCCGCGATCCAAATGTGGGAGCTGGCTTGCCTGCGATGGCGGCCTTATTGGTCCATCGCACTCAAGATCGCGTGCGCTACTTTCACCCTTTCGGCATTCGGGTAGTTCCGGTTCGCCAGGATCACCACCCCCATGTCCTTGCTTGGCACGTACGCCACGTAAGCACCAAAGCCGCCAGTGGACCCGGTTTTGTTGTACAGCACGTTGGCCGGCTCGGCCTGGGCGGGTGTCAGCCAGGTGACCTTGTGCGGCTCCATCGCCATCGGTGTGGAGTTGCCGTCCAGTAACGCTTGCAGGCCGATGGGGTAGGGGTAGCGTTCCCAGCCCAGCCCCTGGGTCATGCCGTTGACGGTGTAGTAGCCGGCGTGAGTGGTGGCAATGGCCTGTTGCACCGGTTGTTCCAGGGTTTGCGGGTGCATGTTCGCGATCACGTAGCGGGCCAGGTCCTGGCTGCTGCTCTTGAGGCCGTAGGCTTCGAAGTCCAGGGCGCCAGGGTTGACGCGTACCGGTTTCTGCTGGCTGTCATAGCCCTGGGCGTATTGGCCAGCCTTGTCGGCGGGGACGCGGGTATAGGTATTGGTCAAGCCCAGCTTGGGCAGCAGGGTTTTTTCCATGGCGACGGTGAAAGGCTGGCCCAGGCTTTTTGCGGTCACGTAACCGAACAGGCCAATGCTGGGGTTGGAGTAAAGGCGTTGTTCCCCCGGCGCATAAGTGGGTTTCCAATGCTGGAAGTAATCCATCATGGTGGTTGCACTGTCGGCGGCATCCGGAAACTGCAGCGTCAGGCCGCCGGCGGTATAAGTGGCCAGTTGCAGCAGGCTGATGCGATCGAACGCGCTGCCAGCCAGGACGGGCAGATGTTGGCTGGTCATGTCCGACAGCTTGAGCTTGCCGATGGCCTGGGCATACCCGCCGAGGGTGGCGTTGAAGGTTTTGCTCACTGAGCCGATTTCGAACAGGGTGTTTTCGGTGACGGGTGCCTGGGTGTCTTTGGCGGCGACGCCGTAGTTAAAGTATTGCACCTTACCGTGTTGGACGACCGCGACCGTCAGGCCCGGGATGCCTTGCTGTTTCATCAGAGGGGTGACGTGGCTGTCCACGACCTGGCGCATATCGGTGGCTGCCATGCAGCTGCCGGCGCCGAACAACAAGGCTGAAACCGCATATTTTTTCAGGGTGTGTTTCATGGTTCGCTTCCATGTAAACAAGGCAATGACGATCGGAACCTGCGCAGGCGTGGCAAATGTAGGTGGATTTCCGGGCGCCGGCAAACGATGATATCTCGCACCTGCCATTAGAAAAATTTGGGTCAAGCCATGTTGCGTTCCCACCTGCCGCTCAATGCGTTGCGCGCTTTCGAAGCGTCGGCGCGCCATTTGAGCTTTACCCGTGCGGCCATTGAGCTGTGCGTGACCCAGGCGGCGGTCAGTCATCAGGTCAAAAGTCTCGAAGCGCAACTCAACGTCACGCTGTTCAAGCGCCTGCCACGGGGCTTGATGCTCACCAGCGAAGGCGAATCCCTGCTGCCCGTGCTGCGTGACGCCTTCGACCGTATTGCCCTGACCTTGGATCAATTTGAAGGCGGGCATTACCGTGAAGTCCTGACGGTGGGGGCGGTCGGCACCTTTGCGGTGGGCTGGTTGTTGCCACGCCTAGCGGATTTTCACAGCCGCAACCCGTTGATCGACTTGCGCTTGTCCACCCACAACAACCGCGTGGATGTCGCTGCCGAGGGCCTGGATTATGCCATCCGCTTTGGCGCCGGCGCATGGCACGGCACCGACGCCTGCCCCTTGCTTGAGGCACCGCTGACGGTGTTGTGCGTGCCGCAGATTGCCGAACAACTGCACAGCCCGGCTGACGTACTGAAACACACCTTGCTGCGTTCCTACCGTGCCGATGAGTGGAACCTGTGGTTCCAGGCCGCCGGTTTGCCCAGCGATACACGGATGCCGCGCAGCGTGGTGTTCGACTCTTCGCTGGCGATGATGGAGGCCGCGCTGCAAGGGACTGGCGTAGCACTGGCGCCAGCTCTGATGTTTTCACGGCAATTGGAGAACGATGTGATCCGCCAGCCGTTCGAGGTGGGGATCACCACCGGCAGCTATTGGTTGACGCGCTTGCAGTCGCGGGCTGAGACACCCGCGATGTTGGCGTTCAAAGGGTGGTTGCAGGCAAGTGTTGGATAACATTTGGGGAGGCAGGCCCTCATTTATGTAGGAGCGAGCTTGCTCGCTCCTACATCAGGTATTGGCGGAACCATCCCAGGGTGCGTTCCCAGGCAAGGTTCGCCGCTGCTTCGTCATAGCGCGGTGTCGAATCATTATGGAAACCGTGATTGGCGCCCTTGTAGATAAACGCCTCATACCTCGTCCCCGCGGCCTTCAATGCCTGTTCATACGCCGGCCAGCCTTCATTGATGCGCGTATCCAGCTCACCGAAATGCAACATGACCGGCGCCTTGATGCGCGGCACGTCCTTGGCGTCGGGTTGGCGCCCGTAGAACGACACTGCCGCGCCCAGTTCCGGGTAGGCCACCGCCGCTGCATTGGTCACGCCACCGCCATAACAGAACCCGGTGATGCCGACTTTGCCCGTGCTGCTGTCGTGCTGCATCAGCCACTCGATGGCGGCAAAGAAGTCGTTCATCAGTTTGGTCGGGTCGACGGTCTGCTGCAGGGCCACGCCTTTTTCATCATTGCCAGGGTAGCCGCCCACCGAGGTCAGGCCGTCGGGGGCCAGGGCGATAAAGCCGGCCTTGGCCAGGCGTCGGGCGACGTCTTCGATATAGGGGTTCAGGCCCCGGTTTTCATGCACCACCACCACGGCGGGCAGCTTGCCTGCCGCCTTGGCTGGGCGCACCAGATAGCCGCGCACGGTGCCGTTGCCTTTGGGCGAGGGGTAGGTGATGTAGTCGGCGACGATATCCGGGTCGGTGAATTTCACCTGCTCGGCCAGGGCGTAATTGGGGCTCAGGGCCGCGAGCAATGCCGAAGCGGTGAGGCCACCGAGGGTGAACAGCGCGGCGCGGTCGAGAAATTCGCGGCGGTTGATCTTGCCGTGGGCATAGCCGTCGTAGAGTTCCAGCAGTTCGGGAGCAAAGTCTTTCGCGGTCAGACGAGTCATCGGTGCAGTCCTCGATTAGCGGTTGCCGTCACTGTAGACCAGGATCAAACCTCGCGGCCATGGGCGGCGGCGGCCAGTTGCCCGGTGTCGACGCGCACGAACACCGAGTCGCCGACGGCGGTGAGCACGCTGCCTGCATACACTTCGCAGACCACCCGGCTTTTGCGACCGATTTCGCCTTCGACCCGCGCCCGCAGGACCAGGGGCACACCCATGGGCGTGGGCTTGATGAATTTGATCCCCAGGTTACCGGTGACGCAGTCGATGCGCGGCAGGCTGCCGGGTTCACGCTGTTCGGCGCGGTAGTGGTAGGCCATGGCGGTCCAGTTGGAATGGCAGTCCACCAGCATGGCGATCAGGCCACCGTAGACCAGGTCTGGCCAGCCGCTGTATTTGGCCTCGGGTTGATGCTCGGCAATGACGTGTACGCCATCGTCATCCCAGCGGCTCTTGATGTGCAGGCCATGAGGGTTGCTGTTGCCGCAGCCGTAGCAGATGCCTTCCGGCGCCGTGGTGTCCTGGAGAGAAGCGCTGTGCATGCAGAGTCCTTGTTGTTGTTTGGGCGACGCTTCTATTTAGCAGGCCAGGGGTTAGCGAGCAAACTTCTTCGCCCCGGCCACGCAGCCGATCACCGCCACCGTCACCAGCACCATGCCCAGGCTGACCTGTTCATGCAGCAAACCCGCCGCCAGCGCCAGGCCGAAGAACGGTTGCAGCAACTGCAACTGGCCGACCGCGGCAATCCCGCCCTGGGCCAGGCCGCGGTACCAGAATACAAAGCCGATCAACATGCTGAACACCGCCACGTAGCCCAGGCTCAACCAGGCCGGCAAGCTGATACCGCTGAGGGTAGACGGCGCCAACAACAGGCTCAAGGGCGCCACCACCGGCAGCGACACCACCAGCGCCCAGCAGATCACCTGCCAGCCGCCCAGGCTGCGCGACAGCTTGGCGCCTTCGGCATACCCCAGGCCGCATGCCAGCACGGCCAACAGCATCAACACATCGCCCGCGGGTGCGGCGCTCAAGCCTTGGGCAACGGCATATCCCATCACCAACAGGCTGCCCAGGATCGAAAACAACCAGAACACCGGCCTCGGCCGTTCACCGCCGCGCAGCACACCGAACACCGCCGTAGCCAGTGGCAGCAGGCCGATAAAGACGATGGAGTGGGCCGAGGTCACGTACTGCAGGGCCAGGGCCGTCAGCAGTGGAAAGCCGATCACCACGCCAAGCGCGACGATAACCAGCGGTGCCCATTGCTGGCGCGTGGGGCGTTTTTCCTTGAATACCCCCAATAGGCACAACCCCAGTAGCGCCGCGAGGGTGGCGCGGATCATGGTCAGGAACACCGGATCGAATTCCATCACCGCCAGGCGCGTGGCTGGCAGCGAGCCGCTGAAAATCACCACACCGATAAAGCCGTTGATCCAACCCTGGGTGCTGCTGTCCAGAGTGCCGAGAGGAGAAGTGCGTTCCATGGGGGACCTGTCCGAAAATGGCAGTTGCGTGCTGGGCATCCTAGGATTGAAGATTAGGACAATCAAAAAATTGTCATGGATACATCCCTATGCCCCGTGCTCGCTACAAGACGCTGGTCGATACCTTCGCCGAGGCCATCCGCAGCGGCCAATTGCAGCCCGGCACGCGGTTACCTACCCATCGGCGATTGGCCGCCGAGCATGGCCTGGCGCTGGTCACTGCCAGCCGGGTGTACAGCGAGCTGGAAGCCATGGGCCTGGTCAGTGGAGAAACCGGGCGCGGCACCTTTGTGCGTGAGATTGCCTTGCCACCGGGGCAGGGCAGTGGGCAGATGACGGTTGCGGCGGGTTTGCTTGACCTGAATTTCAACTATCCGTCTTTGCCGGGTCAGGCCGAGCTGCTGCGCACGGCGTTGCGCCAACTCGCCCTGTCCGGCGATCTGGAGGCGTTGCTGCGTTACCAGCCCCATGCCGGACGTGTGCACGAGCGCGCCGCCGTGGCCCGGCACTTGTTGAACCGAGGGTTGACGGTGCAAGCCGAGCAGGTGCTGGTGGTCAGCGGCGCCCAGCATGGCCTGGCGGTGAGCATGATGACCTTGCTCAAGCCTGGGGATGTGGTCGCGGTGGATGCACTGACCTATTCGGGGTTCAAGGTGCTGGCCGAAACCCTGCACCTGGAACTGGTCGCCATCCCAGTCACAGCCAACGGCCCTGATCTTGACCACCTGCACAGCCTGTGTCGCCAGCGCCCGGTGCGAGCGGTGTACAGCATGCCGACCCTGCATAACCCGCTGGGCTGGGTGATGAGCCTGGCGCAGCGCGAGCGCTTGGTGGCAATCGCCCGGCAGCACAACCTGATGATCATCGAGGATGGCGCCTATGCGTTTCTCGCCGAAGAAGCGCCGCCACCCTTGGCGACCCTCGCACCCGAGCGCACGGTGTACATCGGCGGGCTGTCCAAGAGTGTCGCCACCGGTTTACGCGTGGGCTTTATCGCTGCGCCTATGGCTTGGGTGAGCGGCTTGGAACGCACGATCATGGCCACTACCTGGAACGTGCCGGGGGTGATGAGCGCGATTGCGGTGGGCTGGCTCGAGGACGGCACGGTGGCGCAACTGGAGGCGCAAAAGCGTGCGGATGCCCAGGCTCGTCAAGCGTTGGCAGCACAGGTGCTGAGGGGCGTGAAGACCATCAGTCACCCGTCCTCCTACTTTCTGTGGCTACCGTTGGCGGAAGACGCCCGCGCCGATCAGGTCGCCATGACCTTGCAGCGCGCGGGCATCTCGGTTTCAACCGCCGAACCGTTCGCGGTCTCGGCCCAGGTGCCCCACGCGCTGCGCCTGGCCCTGGGTTCGGTGCCCATGGCGGCATTGCGTGAGGCGCTGGTGAAGGTGCGCAAGGTGGTGGCGTGGTGAGTTTTGCTCAGTACTTGTAAGCCTGGCGCCCAATCAGCAGCCATTGGCCGTGCTGTTTTTGCCAAACCTGAAAGTTGTCGATATCGGTTGGTGTGTCCACACCGCTGTTCACTGCCAAGGCGTGGAAGTGGTTGCGCACCAGAGCGGTATCGCCGTTGAGAGTGATGGTCTGGTTTTGCATCTCCAGGGTTTTGAATGCGCTGGTATGGGTTTCCAGGTCGGCAATGAATTGCGCCTTGTTTTGCACCTTGCCGCTGGAGTGGCCGTAGGTGAGCTTGTCGGACGTCAGTGCATGAAGCTGCTTGAGGTCCAGATGCAGCATGGCTTGGGTCAATTGATCGACTGCCTGGGCTACATCCCTCTCGGCGGCGCCGGGCGCGGCGGCGACGTAGCCGGAGAAGAGGCACAGAAATCCGATCAGCACTTTGAAGTTGGACATGGGTGTTTCCTTATTGTTGTTAAGAAATACGACGAGGTATGTCGTCGTACAACCATGCAATATTCTCAAGGCGGAAGGAAAGTGAAATTTTGCAGGAGCTTGAGGTGAGTAGGCGCTAGAGTGTTCATCACATCCGCGCAGCCGAGGTACATCATGGATTTTGACTGGCACAGCGACGTCATCACCCGCGCTACACCCGTCACCCCTAGCTATAAAAACACCCAGAACGTGCGCCGCTTTATGCTTGAGCAGTGTGGCCCGGCGTTCAAGTTCAACCGTCCATTCATGGCGTGGATTCGTAACGGCGCACCCAAGACTTTGGGGGATGTGGTGGAGGAGTGGCAGCGTCGCAACGAGGTGCTTCGGTTCTCGCACCACGGTGTTTGAACTGAAATATGAACAAAAAGTGTGGGAGCGGGCTTGCTGTGGCGAGGGAGCTTGCTCCCGCTCGACAGCGCAGCTGGAGCCGGCTTTTTGGGGGCGCTACGCACCCCAGCGCAAGCAAGCTTGCTCGCTACAGCAAGCCCGCATTTGAGTGAGGAGCCCAGCTAGATAGCCGCCAGCGGTGGCGTACGCGGCGGGATCATCCGTTTGCTGCCGGTGGCTTCGAACGCCGAGGCAAAGCGCAACAGCGCCGAATCGTCATAGGCACGCCCGGCGAAGGTCAGCCCCACCGGCATGCCGATGTCTGCCATCACCCCCATCGGCACGGTGACGGTGGGCACGCCCAGGTGGCGGATGGCGAGGTTGCCGTTGGCCACCCACACGCCGTTGCTCCAGGCAATGTCGGCAGACGCTTCGTTCACATCGGCATCCGCCGGGCCTACGTCGGCCACGGTGGGGAACAGCACGGCGTCCAGCCCGAGGGTGTCCATCCAGTCTTCCAGGTCCAGGCGCCGGGTTTGCTCCAGGCCGCGCAGGCCATCGGGCACGGTGCTGATCTGGTCCCATGGCGTTATGCCGCGTTGGGCCATGCGCACGTATTCGTCCATGCCGGCGGCCAGGTCGTCTTCACGGTTGGGCAGGGTGCCGGGGTCGTGGGGGAAGATGCTCGGCCCGTCCACATCGGCCAGGCGGTTCAGGTGCGGGTCGCCGTTGGCGCGCAGGAAGTCATCGAAGGCCCATGCAGACAGTTCCCACAGTTCGTCGTGGAGGAACTCTTTAGAGACCAGGCCACGGGTAAACACCGTCGGCGCGCCGGGGCGGTCGCCTTCGCAGTTGGACACCAGCGGGAAATCCACTTCGATCACTTCGGCACCCGCCGCTTCCAATGCCTGGCGCGCGGCTTGCCACAGTTCGATCACCGTGGCGCGGGTGTGGATCTTTTGTCCGGTCGGGCCGCCGATACCCGGTTTTTCGCTGGTGCCAGCATCCGGGTCGGCGTTGATGTACATGCGCGGCACGCCAAAGCGCTTGCCAGCCAGGTTTTCGCTGTCGACTGCCAGCGCCGCGTAGGACACCGGGCGCACCGAGGTGACGCTGGGGATCGGCACCCAGGGTTGCAGGCGCCACAGGTCACCACGTGTGTCCGGGTCTTCGGCCACCACGACGTCGAGCACTTCCAGCAGGTCTGCCATGGTGCGTGCATAAGGCACCACCACGTCCATGGTCGGGGTCAGTGGCCAGTTGCCGCGCACCGAAATCACGCCACGGGACGGCGTGTAGGCACACAACCCATTATTGGAGGCCGGGCCGCGACCGCTGGACCAGGTTTCTTCAGCCAGCCCGAACGCGGCAAAGCTGGCGGCGGTGGCGGTACCAGCGCCGTTGGAGGAACCCGACGCAAACGGCGCGGTGAGGTAGTCGGCGTTGTAGGGGCTTTCGGCGCGACCGTACACGCCACGCTGCATACCGCCATTGGCCATCGGCGGCATGTTGGTCTTGCCCAGGCAGATAGCGCCACCGGCACGCAGACGCTCAATGGTGAAGGCATCGCGCTGGGCCACCAGCTTGGCAAACGCCGGGCTGCCGGATGCAGCCGTCAACCCCTTGACCAGGTAACTGTCCTTGGCCGTGTAGGGGATACCATCCAGCGGCCCCAGGGTTTGCCCCTTGGCGCGGCGTGCATCAGACGCCTGGGCTTCTTTGAGCGCATCGGGGTTGCGTACCACCACGGCGTTCAGTGCAGTGGCCGTCTGCGGGCCATCGTAGGCATCGATCCGCGCCAGGTACGCCTGCACCAGTTCAACTGCCGTGGTCTGGCCGGCTTCAAGCGCAGCGCGCAATTGGGCAATGGAGACTTCAGTAACTTGCATCACGTTTTTTTCGCCGCCTTCAAGTGGGGGTATGGCGGCAGTCTACGTACAGATATTTCACAAAACCAGCGCGGCATACTTCGTGTAGGCGGCGGGAACGACATCACCAAGCAAGGCGTCAGCAACATTGCGAGTGGCCGCCCTTTATCGCTAAGGTGATCGCGTTGATTAACGTTGCACTTCAAGGAAGAGACCATGCACAGACCTTATATCGCCCTGGCTGCCTTGCTCGGGTTTACCCTCTATACGGTGGCGACCATGCTCACGGCCGAGCAGTCACTGCTGGCATTTGGATGGGAACTGATGTCCCGGCCCGATACGGCGCAGGTGGTGATTGACCTGTATCTGATGGCGGTGCTGGCGTGTGTGTGGATGTACCGGGATGCGCGTAGGCGAGGGCGGTCGATGGTCTCAGTGCTGCCGTATTTTTTACTGACGGCAGTGTTTGTGTCGGTAGGGCCTTTGCTCTATATCGTGGTTAATGGATTTTCTCGCCGGGCCATGAAGTGAGGCTTGTTGCTCCCGTGACGACCTGCCAGCGACGCTGATCTGACTGACACACGACGATCCAAAGTGGGAGCTGGCTTGCTCGCGAAGGCGGCCTGGCAGTCAACACAGTTGGATTGTGGACATATCCGTAGCAGATCAAGAGCGGCTCGCTTCGCATCGTGGTTACCGTTGAGCGCTAAGGAGTTGTGTCGATACCTATGGTTATCGCAGGCAAGCCACCCACCTCTGGATCGTGGGGGGGGGGGCAGGTAGATAGGCTTCGGCTAGCAGGCCGCCATCGCAGGCAAGCCAGCTCCCCCATTTGGATCTAGTGGTGTCAGATAAATATGCATCGGCTGGCAGGCCGTCACGGGAGCAAGCTCCCTCGCCACAGGTCCCGCGTCGCCCCAAAGTTGTAGATAACTACGGCTATGGGGCGACGCAACCGATCAAACGCCTTTGGTCGACGGCAACAGTACCGTGAGGATGCCCACCAGCGGCAGGAACGAGCACAGCTTGTACACGTATTCGATGCCGTGATGGTCAGCGAGCATCCCGAGCAGCGCCGCGCCGATCCCGCTGAAGCCGAACATCAGGCCGAAGAATATCCCGGCGATCATGCCCACATTGCCCGGCACCAATTCCTGGGCAAACACCACGATG
Source organism: Pseudomonas sp. WS 5503 (assembly GCF_012985385.1). NCBI lineage: Bacteria > Pseudomonadati > Pseudomonadota > Gammaproteobacteria > Pseudomonadales > Pseudomonadaceae > Pseudomonas > Pseudomonas sp. WS 5503. Next base: position 271,346 of record NZ_JAAQWI010000009.1, on the reverse strand, counting down.
GCCGAGAACGCCGAGGCGATGATAAAGCCGATGACCACGCTGAGTACGGCGGTCCAGAACAGGTCGACGTAGGGCAGGGCCAGGGTGAACGGTGCGGCGCCGAGGATCGAGAACCAGATGACTTTCTTGCGGCCGATCTTGTCGCCGATCGGGCCGCCGGCGAAGGTGCCCACGGCCACTGCGCCGAGGAACAGGAACAGGTACATCTGCGAGCTGGCTACCGACAGCTGGAATTTCTCGATCAGGTAGAACGTGAAGTAACTGGTCAGGCTGGTCATGTACCAGTATTTGGAGAACACCAGCACAGCCAATACCACCAGGGCGAAGGTCACGCGGCCTTTGGACAAACCGTGGGTCGCCTGGCTGCCTTGCTTGAGCTTGAACAGGTTGAGGTGGTGGCGGTACCAGCGGCTCAAACCGTACAGCACCAGGATGGCGAACACCGCAAACAGGCCGAACCAGGCAATGTGGCTTTGGCCGTAGGGAATGATGATCGCCGCCGCCAGCAACGGGCCGAAAGCGCTGCCGGTGTTGCCGCCGACCTGGAAGGTCGATTGCGCCAAGCCGTAGCGCCCACCGGAAGCCAGGCGTGCGACGCGGGAGGTTTCCGGGTGGAAGGTCGATGAGCCCACACCCACCAGCGCCGCCGCGAGCAATATCGCCGGGAAGTTGCCGACAAAGGCCAGCATCAGGATGCCGATCAAGGTGCACACCATGCCCGCTGGTAATAACCAGGGTTTGGGGTGGCGGTCGGTGTGGTAGCCGATCCACGGTTGCAGCAGCGAGGCGGTCAACTGGAAGGTCAGGGTGATCAGGCCGACCTGGGTGAAGCTCAGGCCGTAGTTGGCCTTGAGCATCGGGTAGATCGATGGCAGCACAGCCTGGATCAAGTCATTGATCAGGTGCGCCAGGGCACAGGCGCCCAGGACGCGCATGACTAAGGGGCTTACTTGCGGGCTGGTCGAAGGTGCGGCGGGTGACGCTGTGACTGTGGACATGCGGGCATTCCGTACAAGGCAGCTGACAGGCGTGGAGGCGGGCGGCGGTGATGTGAACCGCCACTCCATCTGGACTCGGCGTTTATGCTAGATTCGGCGCCAATGCCTGTCTCGCGCAATTCGTGCAGAAACCATCGCAAAAAGGGCGAAATGATCAAATCACTGGATAAATTTCTGCGAGAGATCGATGAGGGCGACTGGGCCGTCATCAGTTCGGCCACCGATTACCCCGAAAACTGGGTGATCCCCGAACACAGCCACAACAAGCACCAACTGCTGTACGCCATTGGCGGTGTGATGGTGGTGTACTCGGCCCTGAGGCAATGGACGGTACCGCCCAATCGTGGCTTCTGGATGCCTTGCGGTCAAGTTCACTCACTGCGTTGCGTGGGTACGCTGAAGATGCGCAGCGTGTTCGTGCGCCCGGACAGCTTCCCCAACCTGCCGGCCGAGCCCAAGACGGTGACCGTTTCGCCGCTGCTGAGTGAACTGATCAAGGCCTCGGTGAGCTTGAAGCCGCCGTATGCCGAGGATTCACGCGACGCGCGGATCATGCACCTGATTCTTGACGAACTGGCCATTCTCCCGGCCTTGCCGCTGTCGCTGCCCCAGCCTGCCGACCCGCGCCTGAGCCCGATCTGCCTGGCGTTGCAGGATGAACCGAGTGATGCCTCCACCGTGGCCGACTGGAGTGCGCGGTTGGGATTGGACCAGACCACCATCCAGCGCCTGTTCCGCAAGGAAACCGGCATGACCTTCGGCCAATGGCGCCAGCAGGCGCGGTTGCTGCTGGCGCTGGAGCGCATTGCGGTGGGGGAGAAGATCATTGATGTGGCGTTTGAATTGGGCTACGAAAGCCCCAGCGCTTTTACCAGCATGTTCAAGAAACAGTTTGGTAAAACGCCGAGTCATTTTTTCAAGTAGCGTCGCTCGCCATGCGCGCATGAGCAGGGCGCCGGGATGCCAGGTAAGCCAGCAGCGTGGCGACTACCAGCAAGGCGGCGCTCAACTCGAAGGTGGCCCGGTAGCCGCTCAAGTCGAATGCCACGCCACCGACGGTGGCACCGGCGGCAATCGCCAACTGGATGATGGCGACCATCAACCCCCCGCCGGCCTCAGCGTCGTCGGGCAAGGTGCGTGCCAGCCATGTCCACCAGCCAACCGGAGCAGCTGTCGCTACCAGGCCCCAGCAGCCCAACAGCAGGGTGGTGACAATCGCTGAACCGCCGAACCCCACCAGCGCAAGGGCAATGCCGGCCATGATCAACGGAATGGCAATCAGCGTCGGGTACAGGTGACGCTTGAGCAAATGCTCAATCAACACCGTACCCGCCAGGCCGGCCAGGCCGAGCACCAGCAGCATCAGCGACAGGGTGGACACCTCGACCCGGGTCACGCCTTCCAGGAATGGCCGCAAGTAAGTGAACAGCATGAACTGGCCCATGAAGAACAGGCTGACGGCGCACATGCCCAAGGCCACCTTGGAGTTTTTCAGCAGGCGCAGCGCATTGCCGGTGGCCGCCGTGCCGCTGTGCTTGAGCGCCGGCAAGCTCAGCCACAGCCAGGCCAGCGCAATCACGGCCACTGGCACCACGCAAAAGAATGCGCCGCGCCAGCCAATCAGGCCGCCAAGAAAGCTGCCCAGCGGCGCCGCGATCACCGTCGCCAGGGCGTTGCCACCGTTGACGATGGCCAAGGCCCGTGGCACTTGGGCGGGCTCGACCAGGCGCATTGCCGTGGCCGCCGACAGTGACCAGAAGCCGCCAATCGCCACTCCAATCAACGCGCGCCCGAGCATGAACACCGCGTAATTCGGTGCGAACGCCACCACGCTGCCAGAGACGATCATCAGCAGGGTCAGGGCCATCAGCAGGCGCTTGCGATCCATCCGTGCGGCAACCGCCGCGATCACCAGGCTGGTGAGCAAGGCGAACACCCCGGACACGGAAATGCCCTGGCCGGCCTGGCCTTCAGTGATGTGCAAGTCAGCGGCCAGCGGTGTGAGCAGGCTGACCGGCATGAACTCGGAGGCGACCAAGGCAAACGCCGCGAGCGACATCGCCAGCACCGCGCCCCAGCGTTGCGGTTGAGGGGTAACGGAACTCACTGCAAGTGGCTCTGGAAGAAGGTGGTGAGCGTGTCAAATGGGATCAGTTCGACGCGGTCGTACAGGTCTACATGGCCGGCGTTGGGGATGATCAGCAATTGCTTGGGCTCGGCGGCGCGTTGATAGGCGTCTTCACTGAATTCACGGGAGTGCGCGTTGGCCCCGGTAATCAGCAGCAGTGGGCGCGGCGAGATCGTCTCGATATCGTTGAAGGGGTAGAAGTTCATGAACTTGACGTTACTGGTCAGCGTCGGCCGGGTGGTGGTCTGCGATGAGGCGCCTGCCGGGGTGACTTCGCCGCGGGGGGTGCGGTAGAAGTCGTAGAACTCGTCGCCGACCGGATCGCCCGTGAGGCTCTGCGGCGTGCCACCGGTGTAGAGGGTCTCGCCGCCCTGGAACTCTACATAGCGCTGGTTGGCGGCCTGGCGCAGGATCTGCTGGCGCTGTTGCAAGGTCATGCCGTGCTTGAGGCCATTGCGGTTGGCCGCGCCCATGTCGTACATGCTGACGGTGGCGATTGCCTTGAGACGCGGATCGATCTTCGCAGCACTGATCACAAAACTGCCGCTGCCACAAATGCCGATGGCACCGATGCGTTCCCGGTCGACCTGTGGGCGAGTGCCGAGAAAGTCCACGGCGGCGCTGAAGTCTTCCACGTAGAGGTCGGGCAACACCGCGTTGCGTGGTGTGCCGGCGCTTTGGCCCCAGAACGACAGGTCCAGGGACAGGGTCACGAAGCCCTGTTCAGCCATTTTGGTGGCGTAGAGGTTGGCGCTTTGCTCTTTGACGGCGCCCATCGGGTGGCCGACGACCAGGGCTGCGTGCTTTGAGCCTGGGGCAAGGTGCCTGGGCATGAACAGCGTGCCTGCGACCTGCATGCCGTATTGATTGTTGAAGGTGACAGGTTCGGCCGTCACTGTGTCGCTGCTGTAGAAGTTATCCGCACCGTTAGACATATCGGCTCCAAATGAAGAAAGAGAAGTCACCAACAAACCCAGGGCGAGCAAGAGGCGTTTCATAGGGGTGTTCCTCGTGAAGTGTCAGCACATTTTCCGGGTGACGGCAGGGCTTCTGTAGTGCATTTGAGTGGATTACTTGCCTGATCCTCTGAGTTTCAGTGCCAGGTGACGACGCCCGTGGCTTGCGCGAGTAAAGTGCAATGAAGCATCGAAAGGGTCTGTCATGACGTCCACTCCCACCCCCCTGAACGCGCTGATCCAGTCGATTGGTTCGCGCACCCCGTCGCCCGGCGACTACGCCATGCCGATCCCCGGCCTGGGCTTTTATCGGCGTGAGCAACCCGCTGCACCGGTGGTGTGCATGGTTGAGCCGTGCATCGTGCTGGTGGCCCAGGGCGAGAAGCAGTTGTGGGTCGGTGGCGAGGGCTACCCCTACGACACTTCCCGGTTCCTGGTGACGTCGCTGGACATTCCGGCCAATTCCGAGGTGCTGGCGGCCAGCCCCGAGCAACCGTGCCTGGGGCTGACGTTCAAGCTGGACCTGCGCATGCTCGCCGAGCTGATCGCCCAGGGTGGCTTGCCACCGGTGCGTGAGCGCGCAGTCATGAAGGGTGTGGGGATCGGCACGGTCACCGACGGCATGCTGGCCGCATTCGCGCGCCTGGTGGCGTTGCTGGATGAACCCGAGGCTATCCCGGTACTTGCGCCATTGATCCAACGCGAGATTCATTACCGGCTATTGAAAAGCGACCAGGCCGGCCGACTGCGCCAGATCTGCTCGGTGGACGGGCAGGGCTATCGGATTGCCAAGGCCATCGACTGGCTGAAGTTGAATTTCGACGGGGCCCTGCGTGTGGAAGAGCTGGCAGCGCGGGTGCAAATGAGCGCGGCGACCTTTCACCATCACTTCCGGCAACTGACCGCGATGAGCCCGCTGCAATACCAGAAATGGCTGCGTCTGAATGAAGCACGACGATTGATGTTGAACGAGCACCAGGATGTCTCCAGTGCCGCGTTCAAAGTCGGGTATGAGAGCCCGTCGCAATTCAGCCGTGAGTACAGCCGGCTGTTCGGGGTGCCGCCCAAGCGTGATATGGCAACACTGCGGGGCCGGGCGGGTGTCAGTGATCCGCCGGGGTCAGATTAGCGTAGAAGATGCAGCCAATCAGCCGTGCGAACAGGCTCAGGGTTTCCGGCAGGTTCGGGTCGTCGAACAGCATGGCCCGTGAGTCCAGCGCACACAGCGCCCCGAACAGGCGGCCATCGGGCAGGAAGATCGGCGCGCCGGCGTAGCTTTCGATGGCGTATTGCTTGACCACCGGGCGTGACGCGAAACGGCCGTTCTGGCTGATCTGGGGGATGAACAGGGTGTGTGGGTTGATGCAGAACTCACTGCACAGGGTGGTTTCAAGGTCGAGTACGTCGTCGACGTTGATGCCCATTTGCAGCGGGTCGTAGGCCGAACACACCACCCATTCCTGGTCGGTGAACTTGGCGATGCCGGCGAATCTCATCCCGGTCAGACGAGTGACCAGCTTGAGGATGTTGGTGGTTGCTTCAATTTCGGCAATGGCGGCGCGCTCGTCTGCGCTGAGTAACCTGTGTGCGGCGGTGACGCTTGAAACCATGCTGAACGCTCCAATGGCGTGGTCGCAGGCCGCGACCACGCACAGTCAGGTTATTAGTTGATGCGCGGGTGTTGCTGTACCAGGTTTTCCCGCTTGGTTTGCAGCGCGGCAATCTCGGCATCGATGTCTTCGATTTTCTGCTCGATATTGTCGTGATGCTCCTGCAGCAGCTCCTTGGCTTCTTCCATGTCGGAAGCCGCCGGGGCCGCGCCACGCAGGGGCTTGTTGGCGGTTTCCTTCATGGTCAGGCCCGTGATCAGTCCAACCACTGCAAACACCATCAGGTAATAGGCGGGCATGTACAGGTCGTTGGTGCTCTCCACCAGCCAGGCCACGGCGGTCGGCGTAACACCGGCGATCAGTACCGAGACGTTGAACGCACTGGCCAGGGCGCTGTAGCGCAGATGGGTGGGGAACATCGCTGGCAAGGTCGACGCCATCACGCCGATAAAGAAGTTCAGCACCACCGCCAGAATCAACAGGCCGCCGAAAATCAGGCCGGTCTTGCCACTGGTGATCAGCATGAAGGCCGGGATCGACAGGAACAGCAGGCCAATGCTGCCGGCGATGATGAAGGGCTTGCGGCCGATCTTGTCGCTGACAAAACCAATGAACGGCTGCACGAACAACATACCGACCATAATCGCGATGATGATCAGCACGCCGCTGTTTTCGGCATAGTGCAGGTTGTGGGACAGGTAGCTCGGCATGTAGGTGAGCAGCATGTAGTAGGTCACGTTGGTGGCCGCGACGATACCGATGCAGGTCAGCAGGCTGCGCCAGTGCTTGGTGGCGATTTCCTTGAACGAGACTTTAGGGCCGTGGCTCAGGCCTTCGCGGTCACCCTGTTCGAGTTTGTCGACATGCTGTTGAAACGCCGGGGTTTCTTCCAGCGCGTGGCGCAGGTACAGGCCGATGATGCCCAGGGGCAGGGCGAGGAAGAACGGCAGGCGCCAGCCCCAGGCCTCGAATTCGGCTTCACCGAGCACGGTGGAGATCAAGACCACCACACCCGCGCCGAGCACGAAACCGGCGATGGAGCCGAAGTCCAGCCAGCTGCCAAGGAATCCGCGCTTGCGGTCCGGGGCGTACTCAGCCACGAAAATCGACGCGCCGGTGTACTCGCCGCCCACCGAGAAACCCTGGGCCATTTTGCACAGCAGCAACAGGATCGGGGCCCAGATGCCAATGGAGGCATAGCCGGGGATCAAGCCGATGGCAAAGGTGCTCAAGGACATGATCACGATGGTGGCGGCCAGGACTTTTTGCCGCCCGTACTTATCGCCCAGTGCGCCGAAGAACAGGCCGCCCAGCGGGCGAATCAGGAAAGGTACGGAGAAGGTGGCCAGTGCTGCGATCATCTGCACGCTGGGGGAAGCGTCGGGGAAGAACACCTTGCCCAGCACATAGGCGACAAAGCCATAGACGCCAAAGTCGAACCATTCCATGGCATTGCCAAGTGCGGCGGCGGTGATCGCCTTGCGCATCTTGTTGTCGTCGACAATGGTGATGTCTTTCAATCCGATGGGTTTGACGCGTTTTTTACGTAGTTTCATGCGGGCCACTCAAAAGCTGAACAGGGGAGGTGCCATCGCTACGATGGCACCGCTCTGTCAGTTCAGATACAAGTGGACACGAAATAATTCACCGCTTTGTGTATTTTTTATCGCATGGGATGAAACGTCGGTTTTCGAGGCTTATGCATAACTAGCGGCAAAACAGATCAAATGTGGGAGCTGGCTTGCCTGCGAAAGCGGTGGTTCAGTCAAAAATTCAGTGCCTGGCACTCCGGCGAGGTGACGAGGGCGGCTGTACTGTTGGCATTTGTGTTGTCTGACCTATCGCCATCGCGGCCTCGCTACAGCTCGAGCACTCCCACAGGGGGGTTGTCATTGTCAGTCAGGCAAAACAGGGAAGTCATTTAAATGCCAAGCAGTCATTCACGCCTTACCTACCGCCAACCACGACCCGCAGACGTTCAGCGATTGTTCGCGATCTTCGGCGATCCACAGACCAACCTGTTCAATCCTGCCGGCCCGCTGCCCAACCTGGGGGCGGCACAGCGGCTATTGGATCACTGGCTGGAACAATGGGCTTCCCAGAGCTACGGCTGGTGGGCGATTGCCCGCAAAGAGACCCCCGACCACATCATCGGGTTTGGCGGCATCGCGCCCCTTAATTACCTGACGCAGCGGCGCATCAACCTTGGCTATCGTCTGGCCGTGGAGGCCTGGGGGCAGGGGTATGCCACTGAGCTGGGTCGTGACGCCCTGGCGCTCGCGTTCGACACGCTATCGCTACCGGAAGTCTTCGGGTTAGTGCGGCCCGATCATGCTGCGTCGATCCGCGTATTGGAGAAGCTCGGCATGCAACGCTTTGGCCTGCTGGATGATGTCCCCGGTCAAGCGCCCAGCCTAGTGCTCAGGGTTTGTCGTCCTACAACTGCACAGCACTGACATTTTTCGAATTCACGTAAATACTGGATAAGCGGCAATCTTTGCGATTGACATTGCGCGGGCGTCTCGCTATAAAACTTGCAGTTGTACGACGACATATGACGTTACATATGTCCTACCTAACAAAAATAAAAAGTGATGCCATGAATCTGAACGAGCCCATCAGTTCCCTTCGTGTCGGCCAGGCGGTCGGCAGCTATCGCTGGACGATCTGCGCGATGTTGTTTTTCGCGACCACGGTCAATTACCTCGACCGCCAGGTGCTCAGCCTCTTGGCACCGCAACTGTCAACGCAGTTTGGCTGGAGCAACACCGATTACGCCAACATCGCGGCGGTGTTCCAGTTTGTCTACGCCATTTCCATGCTGTTTGCCGGGCGCTTCGTCGACAGGATCGGCACCAAGGCCGCCTATATGGTAGCCATTGGCATCTGGTCCACTGGCGCGATCATGCATGCGTTTTCGGTGCCGATGGGCGAGGGCATCGCGGCGGTCAGTGGTGCCATTGGCCTGGCCGTAATCCCGGTGTCCATTGCCGGTTTCATGCTCTCACGAGCGGTATTGGCGATTGGCGAAGCGGGTAACTTCCCGATCGCGATCAAGGCCACTGCCGAATATTTCCCCAAGAAAGAACGCTCCCTGGCCACCGGCATCTTCAATTCCGGGGCCAACGTCGGTGCGATCCTGGCGCCAATCTGTGTGCCACTGATTGCTGGTATGTGGGGCTGGGAGGCAGCGTTTATGGTCATTGGCATGCTGGGTTTTGTCTGGGTAGCCGTGTGGGCCGCTGTGTATGAAAAACCGGAACAGCAAAAACGCCTGTCACCTGAGGAACTGGCCTACATCCGTAGCGACCAGACCGTTCAACCATTTACCCCGGCACCGACGGGCACCGCAGGGAAGAAAGTCTCCTGGTTCAAACTATTGACCTACCGCCAGACCTGGGCGTTTGCCTTCGGCAAGTTCATGACAGACGGCGTGTGGTGGTTTTTCCTGTTCTGGTTGCCCACCTACCTGTCTGCCCAATACGGCATGAAAGGCGCCGATATCGTGATGCCGCTGGCGGTGCTGTACAGCATGACCATGGTCGGCAGTATTGGCGGCGGCTGGTTCCCCAGCTACTTCATGGCGCGCGGCGATGCCCCCTATGACGGGCGCATGAAAGCCATGCTGGTGATTGCGCTGTTCCCGCTGGTGGTGTTGCTGGCGCAGCCGTTGGGTTACCTCAGCTTCTGGGTGCCGGTGCTGCTGATCGGTGTGGGCGCTTCGGCACACCAGGCGTGGTCATGCAACATTTTCACCACCGTATCCGATATGTTCCCGCAGAAAACCGTGGCCTCGGTGGTCGGCATTGGCGGCATGGCCGGTGGCCTGGGTGGCGTGCTCATGACCAAGATCGGTGGCTGGGTGTTCGACTATTACAAGTCCATCAACGACATCCATACCGGCTACATGATCATGTTTGCCATCTGCGCCCTGGCTTACCTGGTGGCCTGGAGCGTGATGAAGACGCTGGTGCCGCGCCACAAGGAAATCACTGACCTGTAACGCCGCCTAGAAAGGTCATCAAGGCAGCGACGATGACCTCGGGCGCGTCCTCTTGCACCAGATGCCCCGCACGCGGGACGCGCGGGTAGCGTGCACCTAATCTACCTGCGAGCGCGTCGCCCTGTGCCACGTTGATCCATTGGTCCTCCTCTCCCCAGAGCAATTGCACCGGGCAACGCAGCCCGGTGAGCCGGTCTTCAATCTGGTCGGTATAGCGCTGGTCCATTTGCGCAATCTGGCGATAGAAGGCGGGCTGGCCAATCTCGCCTGTCCAGGGCGTGACGTAGGCGAGCAGCACCTCGGCAGGCAGCGGCGTGAAGGCGGCGCCCTGTAGATAGGCACGCACAATCGCCTCATGGATATAGGCCGGCGCGTCGCTGAAGGCCTGTTCATGGCGGCGCACATGCTGCACCAGCGGCGAACCCCAGGGCGCCATGGCGACGGGGTCGATCAAGGTCAGGCTGGCATAGTCGCAGCCATCGAGCAGATGCGCACGCAGCGCCGTGGCGCCGCCAAAATCATGGGCCAGCACATGAGGACGTTCCAGGCCCCAATGGTGTAGCAGGGCGGCGAGCAACAGGTTTTGCACGCCCAGGGACACGTCCTGGCCCGGCGCCTGTTCAGACTGGCCATAGCCAAGCAGGTCGTAATAGAACACGCGGTACTGCTGGGCGAACAAGGGCGCGATACGCCGCCACACATGGGAAGAGAACGGCGTGCCATGCACCATCACCAGCGCAGGCCCCTGGGTACCCAGCTGGCCCCAGCGCACGGTTTGATTGTGGAAGTCAAAGGTGTGGGGCAGTGCCAGTGCGTCGTTTGAATGGGTCATGGTTGTGTCTCCCCTAAGGTCTGATGGGTTGTGGCGGGTTTTGCCTGCGCCAGGAGGATACGAACCGCCATGACCACGCCGACGAGCACGGCAGCCAGGCCCACGGCTTCCATTGGCGTCGGCCAGCGCTGGTGAAAGCCTAGACCGAGCAGGCTGGCGAAGAGTGATTCCAGGGCAATCAACTGACCGCTCAGTACCATGGGCAGGCGCCGCGTTGCCGCATTCCAGGCCCAGGCGCCGACCACCGTGGACATCACCGCGATGCCCAGGCTCCAGGCATACAGCGGCCATGCCTGGCTCCAAGCCGCGCCAAGGGTCGGCAACCGGAACAAGCCCAGCGCGTATAGCCATGGCAGCAGGCACAGCGCCGCGCCGCCTGCGCCTACCAGCATCAGGGCAGTCCACAGACCGGTTGCGCTGGCTGGCAGGCGCGCCAGTTGCTGTTGATTGATGACGCTGAACCCCAGCCACAAGGCCACTGCGCCCAGGGAGAAGCACAAAGCCGCCAGCCAGGAACCGGTGCCGGAGGCGGGCAGTTGGAGGCTGCTGACCGTGGCCAGCAACAGCCCCATGGTGAGGCAGGACAACGGCATCACCAACTGGCGCCATTGCAGGGTCTTGTGACTGGCGTTGCCTATCAACGCCAGTAGCACCGGGACCATGCCGACAAACGCTGGCGTCAGCACCGGGCCGCCGAACATCACGCCGGCAGCAATGCACACGCCATAACCGAGGCAACCCAGTGCGCCCAGTGCTGCCGCCAGTACGCACTGGCCGGTGCTGAGTACACTCAATTGCGCCCTGCACACCATGATCCAGACGAGACCCAGCCCACCGGCCATCAGAAACCGTACGGCCATCAAGTCGTAGAGGCTGTAGACGCCGGTGACGTAGGGCGCAATGAAGTTCAGCGCCCAGCCAAGGGTGGCGACAACGGCAAATATCACACCGGTAAAGAGTGAGGTGCGGGCGCTGGTCATCAGGCTGATCCATGAAGTGAGGGATTCATGGTGCCCAGCGCTGCGGCTGTGCTACAAACGAGTTTTCAGCCTTGGATGCATAACCACAGATTATGAATGCACTTGGCAAAACCTTACCGCCTCTGGCCAGCCTCCTGCCGTTTGAAGCGGCGGCGCGCCTGGAGAGTTTCTCCAAGGCGGCCGATGAATTGCACATCACCCAGGCAGCGGTCAGTCGGCAGATCCGCGGGCTGGAGGACAACCTGGGGGTCAAGCTGTTTTGTCGGCGCAACCGTGGGGTGTTCCTGACGCAAGAAGGGCGTGAGCTGGGGCGGGTGGTCAGCCTGGCCTTGCACAGCATCAGTGAGGGCGCGGTCAGCCTGAGAACATCGCCCCAGCGAAATCGCGTGGTACTGCTATGCCAGCTATGCGAGGCGTTCTATTGGTTGATGCCGCGCCTGGCGACCTTCCACCAGCAATACCCGCAGATCGAGATCCAGGTGGTGACCTGCACGCGGCCGATCACCCAGTTCGACGGGCATTTCGATGTGGCCCTGCAAAGTACCCGACGCGCCAGTGGCAGCAATACGCTGATGTTCACCGCCTCCGACGAGGTGTTCCCGGTGTGCAGCCCCAGCTACCTCTGCCCGGAACAACCGTTATCACTGGCTGAATTAAAGCCCTGCACATTTCCGCACCACAGCTCCGAGCCTCCGCATTTGATGGAGTGGGATGAGTGGCTGCAGATGTTCGGCCACACGCTGGCCATGGATGCACGCAGTGCCACCTTCGACAGTTACCCGCTGATGTTGCAAGCCGCCGTGGAAGGGCACGGTATCGCCATGGGTTGGCGTCGTACCGCAAGCCGGCTGATTGAGAGTGGGGCGCTGGCGCGGCCCTGCGCAGAAAGCGTGTTTTTGCCCGAGGCTATTTCGGTCTACAGGCAGCAAGGGGCGGGCAGTCGGGAGGAGGTCACGGCGTTGTTGGCCTGGCTTGACGCACAATTGCAAAGTGACGGCTGACAGGGGCGTCGCTGCCCCTGTCATCTGCGGTTATTGGTTACGCGTGACGCGCCAAATCGTATTGGCCAGGTCGTCTGCAATGATCAGCGCGCCTTTGGGGTCTACCGTCACCCCCACTGGACGCCCACGGGTCTTGCCGTCGTCGCCGCGAAAGCCGGTGGCAAAGTCGATGGGCTCGCCCGCCGGTTTGCCGTTGCTGAACGGCACGAAGATCACCTTGTAGCCCACTGGGTTGTCACGGTTCCAACTGCCGTGCTCGCCGACAAACGCGCCGTCAGCGAATTTTTCACCCATGGCGGGGATGGAAAAATCCACGCCCAGCGCGGCCACATGGGAGCCCAGACTGTAATCGGGTTTGATCGCCGCAGCCACCTTGGCCGGGTTCTGCGGTTGTGCGCGGGGGTCGACGTTCTGGCCCCAGTAGCTGTAGGGCCAGCCGTAGAAGGCACCTTCACGCACCGACGTCAGGTAGTCTGGCACCAGGTCGGGGCCGAGTTCATCGCGCTCGTTGACCACGGTCCACAGTTGCCCTGAGCCCGGTTGGATGGTCAGCGCCGTCGGATTGCGCAGGCCCGTAGCGTAGGGCTTATGCGCACCGGTGGCGGCATCGATCTGCCAGACCATTGCGCGGTCGATCTCCACTTCCATGCCGCGTTCGGTGATGTTGCTGTTGGAACCGATGCCCACATACAGCTGACGCCCGTCGTCACTGACGGCCAATGACTTGGTCCAGTGATGGTTGATCTGCGCCGGCAGGTCGGTGACTTTGACGGGCGGGGCGCTGGCCTTGGTTTGGCCGTCGGCGTAGTCAAAGCGCACCAGTGCGTCCTGGTTGGCCACATACAGTTTGCCGTCGGCGAATGCCAGCCCGTAGGGAGCGTTGAGGTTGTCGGCGAATACCGTCTTGAGTTCATAGGTGCCGTCACCGTCGGCGTCACGCAGCAGCGTAATGCGGTTGCCGCCCTTGACCTTGGTGTTGCCCTGGGCCTTGATCACACTGGCGATCACGTCCTTGGGCTTGAGCTTGGCCGCACTGCCGCCACGGCCTTCGGCCACCAGGATATCGCCGTTGGGCAGCACCAGGGTCTGGCGCGGGATCGCAAGGTCGGTGGCGATGGCGGTGACGCTGTAGCCTTCGGGTACCTTGGGCTTTTGATCGCCCCACGGCGTGGGCTCGGCAATCTTCATGCTCGGCAACAGGCTGCTTTGTTGTTCGGGCAGCTTGGGGTCAGGGCCGCGCGCCTGGGTCTTGTCACCTTCGCCGCCACAGGCACTCAGCAACAGGGCGGCGCTGAGCAGGGTCAGTGTGTTGAGTGGTTTCATCGGGCAGCTCCTGAGCGCAGGTTGGTCAAGCCGATCCAGGTGGCGACAATCGCCAGCACGGTGACGATCGCCGACAGCACCAGGCCAGCAGGCATCATGGCGTAGGCATCCTTGGCATGTTGAAAGGCGTTCACCAGCCCCAGCACCCAAGTGCCCAGCAACAGCAGGAAGTACGCCACCGGGCGCCCGCCCTTGTGTTCGGCGCGCACCAGGTTGACCAGTGCAAACAGCAGGGCAAAACCACAGAACGCCAGCGCCCCGGCGATCAGCCAGGAGGCAAAATTGGCCCATTGGATCTGGTAGGTCTGGCCGTAGGCGATATCACTGAGCAAGGCCCCGAGAAACAACGGCACGGTGCCGGCAAGCAATGTGCCATGCAACGGCCCAGGCCTGACGACGGGGTAAGTGGAGAGGGTAGTCATGTTGGTGGCGGCTCCTTATCGTTCTGCACCCTGGGCTCAGGGCGCGCTGACTTCGCATAGGAAAGGAGCATGGCACTTGTAAGAAAGTTCACTGGGATGGCGTGTCGAGGTGTTTCTCGAACCATGCCCAATAGGGCGTATTTTTGACCTGGCGGCGGTTGTAATCCGGGCTGCCATCGCCCCACCACACAGGGCCACGCTCGCCCAACGCGACCTTGCCGCGCTGCACCCGTTGCCGGGCGGCGTTCAAGGCATCGGGGTCGGCGCTGCCCTTGGCTGACTTGACCGCCCGGCGTGCATCCATCAATTCATTGACCCAGTATTGGCGCGTCGCTTCATCCAGCGCCGGATTGGTACAGCGCCACAACTGCCCCTTGACCACAAAGTAGCGACCGTCCGGGGTGCTAAGCATGGTGCCAGCGCAGCACTCGCAGCACACCCCATAGCATCGAAATCACAATCGCCATCCAACCGGCAAACAGACTGAAGAGTGTCATTGCAAGGTTCATCACCACCTCCAATTGCGTTGTCGTCTCCTGATAAGTGACCTCGCTCGGGAACGAGGATTCAACTGGATGTGTTTACGATAATGCCTGCATGACTCATCCTGTTGGGCTCCTCCAAGGAATCGTTTTATGCCAACCCTGCACCTGTTATGCGGCAAAATCGCCTCCGGCAAGTCCACACTCGCCAAGACCCTCGCCACCGAGCACGCAGCCATTGTGCTCAGCGAAGACCAGTGGCTGGCCAGTCTCTACCCTGGTCAGATCCAGAGCATTGCCGACTACCTGCGCTGTGCCCAGCAGGTTCGTGGAGTACTTGAGCCGCTGGTGATCGATCTGTTGGCGTGCGGCGTCAATGTGGTGCTGGATTTTCCGGCCAATACCCTCGCCAATCGTCAATGGTTACTCGGCCTGGCCCAGGCAGCCAAGGTGCCGCACTGCCTGCATTACCTGGAGCTGGACGATGCCACCTGTCGTGCGCGCCTGCATGCGCGCAATGCCCGAGGTGAACATGATTTTGCCGCCACCGATGCCGAGTTTGACCTGATCACTCGCCATTTCAGTGTGCCGAGTGAAGAGGAAGGGTTGGTGATTGAGGTGCATCGCCCGTGACTACCCAAAAACCTGCTGGCATCGATGGCGACGGCTATATCCTCACCGTCGCTGATGGACCTATACAACCGGAGTTCCAGCCCCTGCTGGCGGACGTTTGCGCTACCTTGTCCCGGCCTGAGCTGGGGCTGCACGGGATCTACCTGTATGGCAGCATCGCACGGGGCGAAGGTGAGACCGGCATTTCTGATCTTGACCTTTCCCTGATACTGGTCGAGCCACCGGATGCGCCTGTGCTTGAACAATTGGAGTCGGCCCGACTCGCTTTGGAGCAACGGCATCCCCATGTCACCAAGATCGACTTTGATATCGGTCACCGCGCCCAGGTGTTGGCGCCTGAAAACCTAAACAGTTGGGGCTTCTGGCTCAAACATCATTGCCGCTGTCTCTGGGGCGAAGACCTGTCCCTGCACGTCGAACCGTTTCGCCCGTCCCGCGCCATCGCCCTGGCGGTCAACGGCGATTTTGAACAGGCGCTTACGGCGTACCTGTTGCGCATCGAACAGGCCAGTACTGAACACACACGGCTTGGCCTGCAGCGGGAAGCATCGCGGGCCTTGATCCGCGCTACCCACACCCTGCGAGCCGAGGATGCGCAAACCTGGCCGCAAACCCTGGAAGACTACGTCGGGCTGTTCGTTCAGCATTACCCGACCATGCGCGTGCAAATCGCCTACTTCCTGTTTGAGGCACGCAACCCGAGTGCCGAGGGCGAGGCATTTACGACACGCCTACGGGCGTTTCTGAGCTGGATGGTTTCGGCCCTCATAGAAAGGAATCAATCAGATGCGTGAACGCAAAGCCGCACGATTACTGGTCATCAACCCTGCACAGCAAGTGTTGCTGTTTCGCTTCGTGCATAAAGACGGCGCCCTGGCCGGCCAGGATTACTGGGCCACGCCCGGCGGTGGCGTGGAGGCAGGGGAGAGCTTCCATAGCGCTGCGATTCGTGAGTTGCGCGAAGAGACTGGTATCACCGTCAGCAGCGTTGGGGAATCCGTGGCAGAGCGTAGTTTCCCGTTGATGTTACCCAGCGGTGAAACCGTGTTGGCAGTAGAGCGGTACTTCGTTGTGCATGCATCCAGCGACGCGCTTTCCAGGGCCGAATGGACAGTAGAGGAGACCCAGGTGATGGCGGATCATCATTGGTGGTCGGCAGAGGCGCTGCTCGCGACGAGCGATACGGTATGGCCGCAGGCGTTGCCGCAAATGCTGGAGGATGCCGGGGTGTTTTAGCCGTTTTCCATGAACGATGGGGGCAGGCGAATCGGGGCGACATTTAGGTAAGCGGCGGCTTTAGGGCTGTCACGGGAGCAAGCTCCCTCGCCACAGGTGCAGCATTGCATCAAAAAGCGCATCGCGGGTTACATGGATCTAATATTTCCCCGGTATTGAACACCCTTGCATAGTCCATCGCCAGGTTACTGAGCGACAACGCATGCACATCCTCTGCGGCCCACAGCCGTCCCGACAAGTCGGTTTGATCGAAGGTAAAACACGCATCCGCCGCCACGATCACGTCGAACCCCAGGTTGCCGCCCGAGCGTGCGGTGGATTCCACTGAATTGTTGGTGATGACCCCGACGATTACCAACTGCTGGATCGAGCGCAGGTGCAGCCAGCGCTCCAGGCCCGTGGCGCTGAATGCATCCGGTACGTTTTTTTCCACCACATGCTCATGGGCCAGAGGGTGCAGCGCATCCTGGAACTCACAGCCGGGCTGGCCTGGCCGGAACACCGAAGCGCCAGAGCGGGAGATATGCCGCACATGAATGATCGGGCGTTGCGCCTGGCGCCAGGCATTGAGCAATTGCTGTATGTGCTGCTCAGCGTCTGGGTTGTTGCGGCGGCCTAGTGTGGGATCGGCCATGCCTTTTTGCATATCGATGATCAACAGTGCGGCGTTCGTCGCTATCGGTTCCATGGCCTGTCCTGGCGGTGGTGAACATTATCTAACTGGAGCAACGCGCTCCCACAGGGTGGACGTTAGCACCGATCAGCAGCCCATACGCAAAACCCTGAGACTTCCCGGCGAAACGCTTCATAATGGCGGCCAATTTGTTTAGCTCGTTATTCTGGTGTGCCCGCATGGAAATTAAGGTCAACTTTCTCGACAACCTTCGGCTTGAAGCCAAGTTCGATGACTTCACGGTCATTGCCGACCAGCCCATCCGCTACAAGGGCGATGGTTCGGCACCGGGGCCATTCGACTACTTCCTGGCTTCGTCGGCGTTGTGTGCGGCGTACTTTGTGAAGTTGTACTGCCAGACGCGCAATATTCCCACCGAGAATATTCGCCTGTCGCAGAACAACATCGTCGACCCGGAAAACCGCTACAACCAGATTTTCAAGATCCAGGTCGAATTGCCCGCAGATATCTCCGACAAGGACCGCCAAGGCATCCTGCGCTCCATCGACCGCTGCACCGTGAAGAAGGTGGTGCAGGCCGGGCCGGAATTCGTGATTGAGGAAGTCGAGAACCTCGACGCCGATGCCCAGGCGCTGTTGATGCCCAACTCCACGTCCGCAGCAGGCACCTACATTGCCGGCAAGGACCTGCCGCTGGAGCAGACCATCGCCAACATGTCGGCGATTCTCGCGGGCCTGGGCATGAAGATCGAGATTGCCTCGTGGCGCAATATTGTGCCCAACGTGTGGTCGCTGCATATCCGCGACGCCCATTCGCCGATGTGCTTTACCAACGGCAAAGGCGCGACCAAAGAGGGCGCGCTGGCGTCGGCGCTGGGTGAGTTCATCGAGCGTCTGAACTGCAACTTCTTCTACAACGACCAGTTCTGGGGCGAGGACCTGGCCAACGCGCCGTTCGTGCATTACCCGGACGAACGTTGGTTCCAGCCGGGCCCCAACGATGAGCTGCCGAGTGAAATCCTCGATGCCTACAGCCTCAAAGTCTACAACCGCGAGGGCGAGCTGCGTGGTTCACACCTGTTCGACACCAACTCCGGCAACGAAGCCCGTGGCATTGTCTCGCTGCCGTTCGTGCGTCAGTCCGATGGCGAGGTGGTGTATTTCCCGTCCAACCTGATCGAAAATCTCTACTTGAGCAACGGCATGAGCGCTGGCAACACCTTGGCCGAAGCCCAGGTGCAGTGCCTGTCGGAGATTTTCGAGCGAGCGGTGAAGCGCGAAATCATCGAGGGCGAATTTGCGCTGCCGGACGTACCCGCCGAAGTGCTGGCCAAGTACCCGGGCATCCTGGCGGGTATCGAAGGCCTGGAAGCCCAGGGCTTTCCGGTGCTGGTCAAGGACGCGTCCCTGGGCGGTGAATTCCCGGTGATGTGCGTGACCTTGATGAACCCGCGTACCGGCGGCGTGTTCGCTTCGTTCGGCGCGCACCCCAGCCTGGAAGTGGCACTGGAACGCAGCCTCACCGAGCTGCTGCAAGGCCGTAGCTTCGAAGGCTTGAACGACCTGCCGCAGCCGACCTTCGAAGGCCAGGCGGTCACCGAGCCGAACAACTTCGTCGAGCACTTTATCGATTCCAGCGGCGTAGTGTCGTGGCGCTTCTTCAGTGCCCAGTCGGATTATGAATTTGTCGAGTGGGACTTCTCCGGCCAGGGCGAAGACTCCAACGTCCAGGAAGCCGCCACGCTGTTCGGCATCCTCGAAGGCATGGGCAAAGAGTCGTACATGGCGGTGTATGAGCACTTGGGAGCTACCGCCTGCCGCATCCTGGTGCCGGACTACTCGGAAATCTACCCGGTGGATGACCTGATCTGGGACAACACCAACAAGGCGCTGTTTTTCCGCGAAGACATCCTCAACCTGCACCGCCTCAGCGAGGAGGAGCTGCAGGCGTTGGTCGAGCGCCTGATAGAAAGTGAGCTGGACGACTACACCGATATCACTACGTTGATTGGCATTGAGTTCGATGACAACACCGCGTGGGGCCAACTGACCATCCTGGAGCTCAAGCTGCTCATCTTCCTGGCCTTGAAGCAGTATGAAGAGGCCAAGGAATGCGTAGAGATGTTCCTACAGTACAACGACAACACCGTTGAGCGCGGCCTGTTTTACCAGGCGATGAACGCGGTGCTGGAGATGGAACTGGATGACGACCTGGAATTGGCTGACTACGAGGCCAACTTCCGGCGCATGTTTGGTAATGAGCGCATGGACGCGGTGATCGGTTCGGTTGACGGCAGTGTGCGCTTTTATGGGCTGACGCCGACCAGCATGAAGCTGGAAGGCCTGGACCGGCATTTGCGCTTGATCGACAGCTACAAGAAGCTGCATGCGGCGCGGGCCAACATCACCCAGGGCTGATACGCAATGATCGTTCCCACGCTCTGCGTGGGAATGCAGTCAGGGACGCTCTGCGTCCCCAAGCGTGACGCAGAGCGTCACCGGATGCGTTCCCACGCGGAGCGTAAGAACGATCAAATTGAGTTAGATGTGGGCCAAGGCTTGCGCCAGATCGGCGCGCAAATCCTCCACATCTTCAACCCCCACCGACAAGCGCACCAGCCCATCGCCAATCCCCAATTGCGCTCGCGTCGCCGCCGGGATGCTGGCATGAGTCATGATCGCCGGGTGCTCGATCAGGCTTTCCACGCCCCCCAGGCTCTCGGCCAGGGCGAAGATCTTCACGTTTTCCAGAAAGCGCGTCGCGCCGGCCAAGTCGCTGTTCAAGTCCACTGAAATCATCCCGCCAAAGCCGCGCATCTGCTGTTTCGCCAGGTCGTGCTGTGGGTGGGATTTGAGACCCGGGTAGTGAACCCGTGACACTTGCGGCTGTTGCTCCAGCCAGGTGGCCAGGTCCAGGGCATTGCTGCAATGGCGCTCCATGCGCAGCGCCAGGGTTTTTACCCCGCGCAGGGTCAGGAAGGCATCGAACGGCCCGGCGATGGCGCCGATGGAGTTTTGCAGGAAACCCAGGCGTTCGGCCAGTTCAGCGTTGTCACCGACAACAGCGATACCACCGATCACATCAGAATGCCCATTGAGATATTTGGTGGTGGAGTGCACCACGATGTCGAAGCCCAACTCCAGCGGGCGCTGGATCCAGGGGCTGGCAAAGGTATTGTCGGCCACGCAGATAATCCCGCGGGCACGGCAGATGCGGGCGACGGCGCGCAGGTCGGTCAGGCTCAGCAGCGGGTTGCTTGGGGTTTCGACCCAGACCATGCGCGTGTCGTCCTGCAATGACGCTTCAAACGCCGACAAGTCGCTGAGGTCGACATAGCTGAAGCGGTGCCCGGCACTGCGCTGGCGCACTTTGTCGAACAGCCGGAAAGTGCCGCCGTACAGGTCGTTGCCCGAGACGATATGCGCGCCGGCATCCAGCAGCTCCAGCACGGTGGAGATCGCCGCCAGCCCCGAGGCAAACGCAAATGCCTGGCTGCCGCCTTCAAGGTCGGCCACGCAGCGTTCCAGGGCGAAACGCGTGGGGTTATGGGAGCGGCCATAGTCAAACCCCTTGTGCACGCCGGGGCTGTCTTGCAGGTAGGTGGAGTTGGCGTAGATCGGCGGCATCAGCGCGCCCGTGGTCGGGTCGGGTGACTGCCCGGCGTGGATCACACGGGTGGCAAACGCGCTTTTATCGGGCTGGCTCATGCAAGGGATCTCCGTAGGTGGTTAAGCAGGTCGACGCGGGTGATCAGGCCATGAAAGCCTGCGGCGTCGGCAATGATGGCGACCAGGCCGCGATCCAGCTCGGCCTGCAGTTCGGCCAGGCTGGCGCTGGGGGCCAGGGTGTGCAGGGTGTTGGTCATGGCGCTGGCGACGCTCATGGAAAAATCCGCGGCGTCGTGGTGCAGGCCCAGCAGGATGTCGGACTCGTCGATCACGCCCACCAGGGTCTGGCCATCGACCAGCACCGGCAGTTGCGACACGTCCGCCAGGCGCATGCGCTGGAAGGCGGTGAGCAGGGTGTCGTCGGGGCTTACGCTGATCACGCGGCCGTCTTCGAAGCGGCGCGCGATCAGGTCGCGCAGGTCACCGTAGTGCTTGTACTGCAACAGGCCGGCGTCGTTCATCCACTGGTCGTTGTAAACCTTCGACAGGTAGCGCGTACCGGTGTCGCAGACGAAGGTGACCACGCGCTTGGGCTCGGTTTGCTCGCGGCAGTAGCGCAAGGCCGCGGCGAGCAGTGTGCCGGTGGATGAGCCGCCGAGTATGCCTTCGGCCTTGAGCAATTGGCGGGCGTGGTCGAAGCTGTCTGCATCACTGATGGAGTAGGCGTGGCGCACGCTGGACAGGTCGGCAATCGAAGGGATGAAGTCTTCGCCAATACCTTCCACGGCCCAGGAACCAGGGGTTTCCAGCTTGCCGCTGCGGCTGTATTCGGCCATCACCGAACCGACCGGGTCGGCCAGCACCATGGCCAGTTCGGGTTGCACGCGCTTGAAGAACCGCGTCAAACCGGTGAGGGTGCCGGCCGAGCCGACGCCCACCACAATCGCGTCCACGTCGTGCTGAGTCTGTGCCCAGATCTCCGGCGCGGTGCTGGTCTCGTGAGCCAAAGGGTTGGCCGGGTTATTGAACTGGTCGGCGAAGAACGAGCCTGGAATATCTTTGGCCAAGCGTGCCGCCACGTCCTGGTAATACTCGGGATGGCCCTTGCCCACATCGGAGCGGGTGATATGCACCTCGGCGCCCATGGCCTTGAGGTGCAGCACTTTTTCCGTGGACATCTTGTCGGGCACCACCAACACCACCCGGTAACCCTTGGCCCGTCCCACCAGCGCCAGGCCCAGGCCGGTATTGCCGGCGGTGGCTTCAATGATGGTACCGCCAGGGCGCAAACGACCGTCGCGTTCAGCGGCGTCGATCATCGCCAGGCCGATGCGGTCCTTGATGGAACCGCCGGGGTTTTGCGATTCAAGCTTGAGAAACAGCGTGCAGGGGCCGGTATCGAAGCGGCTGACCTTGACCAGCGGGGTGTTGCCGATCAGCTCAAGTACAGCAGGGCGTGAAGGGGTGGGCATGTCGTCTCCTGGTTATGGGATGGGCGCAGGGCGGGGGACAGCAAAAAAACAGCATGGCTTGGAACATAGGCCGGTATTGACGGTGTCGCAACCGGGCGTCCGTTGTATGACTTTTTTTGCCGCATGGGGGAGGGCGCGCGATCCAGATGTAGGAGCTGGCTTGCCTGCGAAGGCGGTCTGCCAGCCGACCGGGATATTGGATCTGACCGAGTACATATCCATTATTAAGGTAACGGCCACCGATGGTTCCGCCCTGACGGCGGCTCACTTTGCAAAAGCCGGGATGCCGGCCCAGGCCAAAGTAAGCAAAACGCTCTTGCCCCACCACTCGGCACCTCGCCTAGGCTCGGTGTGCCCGTAATCCGCCAGCGCGGTTTAATGGGGCGCCTAAGATCAAGAGCGACTCGCTTCGCATCGTGGTTGCTGTCTGCTGTTACGCTGGCTGACCCACCGCCATCGCGGCCTCGCCAAGGCTCGAGCGCTCCCACCGTTCAGTTTCCGGCAATGGCGGCTTCGATGGCAGCGATGTCGATTTTGGTCATGGTCATCATCGCTTCAAATGCGCGCTTGGCGACGGCAGGATCTTTACTGGTAACTGCATCGACCAACACCCGCGGCGAGATCTGCCACGACAGCCCCCACTTGTCCTTGCACCAACCGCAAGCGCTCGCCTGCCCATCGTTGTCGATGATGGCATGCCACAACCGGTCGGTTTCCTCCTGATCCTCGGTAGACACCTGAAAGGAAAACGCTTCACTGTGCTTGAACAGGGGGCCGCCATTGAGGCCCACGCAGGGGATACCCAGTACGGTGAATTCCACGGTCAACTCATCACCCTGCTTGCCGGATGGGTAGTCGCCAGGCGCACGGTGTACGGCCTTTACTTCGCTGTCGGGGAAGGTCTGCGCGTAGAAGGTCGCTGCCTCCAGGGCATCGCCGTTGTACCAGAGGCAGATCGTATTCTTGTTGTTCATCGCAAGGCTCCTCGGGTTGAAAGGTGCATGAAGTCTAGACGAACAACCTGCACGCTACTCAGGCTTGCACCGCCTCCCGGCCAGCGCGTGAGTCGGCCCGCCGCGAACGCCAACTCAGCCCCAATACCATCAGCAAGCCCAGGCCCGCCATCAGTGCGCCTGCCAGGGATATGGCCGGGTAGCCCAGCCCGGCATTGATCACCGCGCCACCCAATGCCGCACCAATCGCATTCCCAAAATTGAACGCACCGATGTTCATCGCCGAAGCCAGGTTAGGCGCGTCTTTGGCGGCCTCCATCACCCGCATCTGCAGCGGCGGCACCAGAGCAAAGCTGGCTGCGCCCCACAGTAGGATCGACAGTGCAGCGGGCAACGGCCATTGCATGAGCACCGAAAAGGCCAACAGCACGGCAATCAACACCACCAGCGAGATGATCAAAGTGCGGTCCACTGAGCGGTCCGCTGACTTGCCACCCCATACATTGCCCAGGGTGAGCCCGATTCCGAACAACACCAGCATCCCGGTGACGAAGTTGGTCGAAGCGTGGGTAACGTCCCGCAGAATCGGCGCGATGTAGGTGAATACCGTAAACATCGCACTCGAGCCCACCACGGTCAGGGCCAGCGCGGCCAGCACCGGCCCGCGCCCCAGCACACGGATTTCCGCCATCAGCCCGCCGCCTTTGGGCGCCGGCGCATTGGGCAAGGCCCACCACAGCGCGGCCATGACCACCGCGCCAAGCCCACTGATGCCCCAGAACGCAGTACGCCAACCAAAGTTTTCGCCAAACCAGGTCGCCAGGGGCACGCCGCCAATGGTTGCCAGGGTCAGCCCCATGAACATCGCCGCCACAGCCCCCGCGCGCTTCTCGGGCGCCACCAGGCTTGCGGCCACAATCGAACCAATCCCAAAGAACGCTCCGTGATTGAGCGACGTCACCAGCCTGGCGATCATCAATGTCTGGTAGTTACTGGCCAGCGCCGAGAGCAAATTACCTAGGGTAAAAATCGCCATCAGCCCGATCAGCAGAGAACGGCGGGGCACCCTGGCCGTCGCCAGGGTCATGATCGGCGCGCCAATCAACACGCCCATGGCGTAGGCGCTTACCAACAGCCCTGCAGCGGGAATGGAAACATCAAGATCAGCGGCGATACCGGGCAACATGCCCATAGGGGCAAACTCAGTGACCCCGATGCCAAAGGCACCGACGGACAATGCTACAAGGGGGGGATTGATACGCATGGGTGACTCCTCATCTGTGAGCCAAATGCTACAATCCTGCCTTTTGCAGCAGTAGCCCTTGGTTGGGAACTACAGCTTTGCGCAGGAGGCACAAATGGACATCGGCGGGCGTTCGGGAGAGATGGAAGTGTTCACCATGGTCGCCGAGCACGGCAGCCTGTCGGGCGCGGCAAGGGCTTTGGAACTGACCCCATCGGCCATCAGCCGCATCATCACCCGCACCGAACAGCGCATCGGCACCCGTCTGCTGCTGCGCACCACCCGCGCCATCACCTTCACCGCCGAAGGCGAAGCCTACCTGCGCGGCGCCCGACGCATCCTCGCCGACATGGCCGAAGTCGAAGACGCCATCACCGACCAGGGCGCCCCACGCGGACGCTTGCGCGTCAGCGCCGCACTGGCCCACGGCCGCATGACCATCGTCCCCCTGGTCGCCGCCTTCAGCGCCCGCTACCCCGCCATCGTCGTCGACCTGATGCTCGGCGACGAAGTCGTAGACATCCTCGGCGGCCAGGCCGACGTCGCCATCCGCTTCGGCCCCCTCGCCGACAGCCCCCTGACTGCTCGCCTTATCGGCTCTACCAGGCAGGTGATCGTCGCCTCGCCGGAGTACCTAGCACGGCATGGCACCCCCGTGACGCCGCAGGATTTACTGCAGCACAACTGCCTGCGCTTCAACTTCCGCCGGGCGGCGCCGGATTGGCCATTTCGGGTGGAGGGGCGGGAGTTTTCGCTGAAAGTAGCGGGGACGATTGAGGGGAACAGCGGCGAGGCATTGGCGCAGTTGGCGAAGCTGGGGGCGGGGGTGGCGAGGATTGGGGCGTTTAGTGTGGTGGAGGAGGTGAGGCGGGGGGAGTTGGTGGTGTTGTTGGAGGAATTTAACCCGGGGGATGTGGAGCCGATTCATGCGGTGTTTGTGGGGGGAGGGGCGATGCCGGCGCGGGTTAGGGCGTTTGTGGATTTTTTGGTGGAGAAGCATGTGGGTTGAGGGGTGGGATTTTTGGGGAGGAGGGGGCTGACCGGCGGATTTCGGCCAATAAATGCCGGTCGTAGCGACACCCTCTGGGACTTAGCCATTTCGTAGCGCGTAAGGGCCAGAACTCAGGTGTGCACTCAGAAACTCCAGGCATACCCTGATCTTCATCGAGCCAGAAGCCCGAATCGTAGTGACTGCGGACACATTCGCCGGCTGGAAATGTTCAGGCAGAATGCGAATGAGTGTCCCATTCCTGATGCTCGGGGCCACATCCCAGGTTGATGCCATGATGATGCCGAAACCATCATGCGCCCACTCTCGAACGACATCACTGTGATTGGACGCCATCGGCCCTGTGACTTTCACCGACTCAAGACCGTTTGGCCCCTCGAGCCGCCATACACCAAAGCTTTGATCCCTCCCACGAAACAACAGGCAATCGTGGCGTTGAAGCTCGCTCACAGAGTTTGGATTACCGCGCTCTTCCAGGTAACTCGGAGCAGCACAGAGAATCCTCTGGCTATCTGCGATTTTGTGAATAATCAGATTTTGCTCGTTAACTTCTCCAACTCGGATATCGATGTCGAACTGCTCCCCAATGAGGTCAGTTCGACGGTCAACCAGCTCAAGCCACACCTCTAATTTTGGGTAGCGTTTACGAAGCAAGGCCAGAACTGGAGCGATGTGAAATCGTCCCATTCGCTGGCTTGTGCTGATACGCAGCGTGCCTCTGGGCTCGACCCGGTCACCCAGTGATGTCTCCAGCATCCCATTGACGTTGTCCATGATCGTCTGCGCCCAAACGAGCATCGTTTCGCCATCTTTTGTGATCGAAACCCGCCTGGTTGTCCGGTTAAAGAGCTTACAGCTCAGCGTCTCTTCCAACTCCAAAACACGCTTGCTGACATGGGCGGGAGAAATTCCAAGCTCTGTCCCGGCCGCGCTAAAACTTCCACGTTTTGCGATGACTGAGAACAGAAGCAGATCCCTCAGGAAGGGATCATTATTTACTAATGGAGAATTCTGATTTTCCATATGGCTCAATTATAGCTTTGCGCGTTGATAGTAGCCTTGATCCTAGCAGATCGAATCACGACTTCAGTACGTCGAGATTTAAAACAATAACGCTCGCGAAGATCAAAGCATGTCCAAAATCAGAATTGCGGTAGCGGGTGCCGGCCTCATCGGTCGACGCCATATCGAACTCATCCAAGCGAGTTCTTCTTGCGAACTGGCAGCCGTTATCGATCCGTTCGAACTTGATGGCTCCTACCTAGACTCGCTGGGCGCCTCGCAGTATGAAAATCTTCTGGCTTGTTTCGCCGAGGACAAGCCTGATGGCGTAATTCTCGCCACTCCAAACGCCTTACATGTCGAACAGACTTTGCAATGCATTGAGGCTGGTGTTGCCGCGCTGATAGAGAAGCCGGTGGCGCACAGCGTTGAGGAGGGCAGGCGGTTACTCGCTGTTGCCGATGCAACTGACGCCAAGCTGCTCGTAGGACATCATCGAGCGCATAGCCCAATTCTTGCCAAGGCGCGAGAGATCATCCGTGACGACATTCTTGGAGACATCGTTGCCGTGCAAGGCAGCGCTCTGTTTTACAAACCAGATGACTATTTCGACGCTGCCATCTGGCGACGCCAGGAAGGCGGTGGCCCTATCTTGATCAATATGATCCATGAGATCGGCAACCTGCGTTCGCTGTGCGGAGAAATTGTTGCTGTTCAAGCAATGCAGTCGAGTGTCGCACGTGGATTTCCTGTCGAAGATACCGTGTGTATCGGCCTGCGCTTTGAGAATGGAGCTCTCGGTTCCTTCTTGCTTTCCGATAGCACCGGATGTGCCCGCAGTTGGGAACAAACATCGCAAGAAAACGCGAGCTATCCGTCCTACGAGGATGAGGATTGCTACGTCATCAGTGGGAAGAACGGCTCACTGTCAGTGCCCACAATGCGCCTCAAATACTACGTGAAGGCCGAAGACAGATCATGGTGGAAGCCCTTCCAAACGGGCCACTGCGCTGTCGACCGCACAGATCCCCTTGAGATCCAGCTTGAGCACTTTTGCAACGTCATACGAGGCACGGAAACGCCTTTGGTCTCCGTGCGCGACGGACTGCGGAATCTGATTATCACTGAGGCTATTTCACAGGCCGCAAAAAGCGGCTCGATCATAGAAATCGACCGTATTTGAGCCCGGCATGGCTTCCAGTCATGCCCTGTTTTGCGTGTACCGGGGGCGGTTTTTGCTGCCCTGCCAGACCTATAAAAACAATATCTGGAGTAGTCAGATGAACACAGCAACAGCGACAGAGCAGCACCGTTCCAAGCAAGCCAAGAAAGCCACCGCGAGTGGTTGGATCGGCTCCGCGTTGGAGTATTACGACTTTTTCATCTATGCCCAAGCGGCAGCACTGATATTTCCACAACTCTTCTTCCCATCAACCGATCCAAAGATTGCCATCGTGGCGGCTATGGCGACTTACGGGGTTGGGTACATTGCTCGCCCTATCGGCGCGTTCTTCTTGGGGCACTGGGGTGATACTCGAGGACGCAAGAACGTACTGCTGCTATGCATGTTCCTGATGGGATTCGCCACCATGGCGGTAGGCCTGCTGCCGACCTACCACCAGATTGGTATATGGGCACCTATCCTGCTAGTAGTTCTGCGACTGGTGCAGGGGTTTGCTGTAGCGGGAGAGATCTCGGGAGCCAGCTCAATGATTCTGGAGCATGCACCCCAAGGACGAAGAGGATACTTCGGCAGCTACACACTTCAAGGGGTACAGGCAGGTCAGGTACTCGCAGCAGCCATTTTCCTGCCTCTGGCCTATTTCATGTCCGATGAAGCCTTCAATAGCTGGGGCTGGCGTATTCCCTTTCTTTTGAGCGCTGTGGTGCTGATCGCTGGCTTTATCATTCGCCGGGAAGTTGAGGAACCGCCAGTATTCGTAGAGCAAACAAAGAAAGATGAGAAGTCTGAATCGCCGGTTATCGGAGCTTTCAAACACAGCTGGAGAGGCATGCTGGTGGTCGTTGGGGTTTCGTTGATGAATGTTATTCCAGTCATTACGACCGTGTTTGGAGCGGCCTATGCGGTGCAACCTGCCTATGGCATCGGTTTCGATAAAAGCGTGTACCTGTGGATCCCGGTCGTTGGCAACATCGTGGCGGTGCTGTGCATCCCTTTCGTGGGCAATCTTTCTGACAAGGTTGGGCGCCGGCCTCTGATCATCGCAAGCGCCTTTGGTTGCGGGCTGATGTCCTTTGCTTATTTATACGCAATCAGCATTCACAGCCTCCCGCTTGCTTTCGGCGCCTCACTGCTGATGTGGGGAATGATCTACCAGGGCTACAACGCGGTGTTCCCATCCTTTTTCCCAGAGCAATTTGAAACACGTTACCGCGTGTCGGGGATGGCAATTTCGCAAAACAGCGGACTGTTCATCACCGCAATGTTACCTGCTCTGTTTGCCCTGATCGCAGGCCCTGGGACTGAAAACATACCCTTGATTGTCGGTGGGATCGCCTGTGTGTGCACGTTGCTAGCTGGTATCGCGGCCTGGTGCGCGCCCGAGACCTCTCGAATTCCTACAGCCGACCTCGGTAACCGCGATGCCCAATCCACAGAAGCCGGCGAATATCATAAGGCACGTCTGGCAGCCATGAGTACCGTAAAGAAATGAAGCGACTCGCGAGGATTAAATGATGAAAACCATCCTGGTTTTGAACGGCCCTAACCTGAACATGTTGGGATTGAGAGAGCCCGAGGTGTATGGGTCGGAAACATTGGCCGACGTTGAGCAGACATGTCGTGAGTACGGCGAAGAACTTGGGCTTGTAATTGAGTTTCAGCAAACCAATCACGAAGGGCAAATGATTGAATGGATTCACCACGCCCGTAGAAGGATTGCGGGGATTGTGATCAATCCAGGAGCATGGACCCATACATCGGCAGCCATCCACGATGCGTTGATTGCAGCCGAGGTACCGGTGATTGAGGTTCACATCTCAAATGTCCACAGGCGTGAAGATTTCAGGCATTTTTCCTACGTGTCACGCGTTGCCAAAGGCGTGCTCGCAGGGTTCGGCACTGATGGGTATCGAATGGCGATACAGCACTATGCAAGCAGCCTGGAACAATCAAACGCCTAACCGAGACGTTTGCTGGCACTGCCTAGAGCCAGAAATTGTGGATTACCACGCTTCGGGTCGATTTCCGCCGTTCACGATCGGCAGTTTTCGACCCATTGCTGCCGGTCACACCCCATGGATGTCGGACAAATAGCCCAAACGCCTGCGCATTCCCAGGCTGATATTTGAGAGGGTAAACTGAGCACCTTTCCATCTGTGGTACCGATATGGACATCAATCTACTGACCGAATCCATGCTTGGTCACTGGCGTGCTCCCTCGGGTGTCTGGCAATGCGAATTCCAGTTCGGCAGCCGATTGATTTACGTCCAGCACCACAATGACGAGCCACCTTACGCCAGGCTCGCCGCTGCGCAACGCGCGGTCAAGGCTACGTGGGATGATTTGCCCCAGGCATTGAGGTTTGCCGAACAGCACTGTAAAGCACAGATGCCCGAACTGATGCGGTTGTACGAAACCCACATGCCGTGGGAATCTCCGTTGTTCGTGTACTCGATCCACTTCGATCTCGACAAACCTTACCCTAGCTATACCATTTCCAAGAACCCTGACTTCGATTGGGATCGCATCCTGATCGACGAAGATGAACTGTACCAGGATCAAAGTGTTTGCATGGAGCAATATGAGCCAAAGGATGACTTTTGGGTTTACGTCAGGCGCGTGGGGTTTCAGCAATTCGAGCTTAGGGATTAGCTTGGCAATCAACTATGTATAGGGACTCTGGAGAGCGTCCGCTTCTGGCCGATTGCAGCCAATGAGTCAACGCAAGGTTGTAACCGGCACGGATGGACCAAAGCTCATACACCGCCCACTCGCGTTTTCGTTCCAGCCTGCCCGCAAGCGCATCGCCTTGACCTCCTGATCTGTTCCACCTGCTTCATGGCCTTTCCACACACGGTCTCGTCTTTTAAGCTTGCTGAAACGTTTCATCGAGTTTATAAAACGCAAACAACTCCAATAAAGGCCACCGCCATGACCCCGCTAAAACTCCTCGTTGCCCTCAGCGCATTCTCTGCCGCCTCTCAAGCCCTGGCCTGGGATTACGTGTTGCTCGACACGGACAAAGCCGCCCAGAACTGGCGGGTCACCAGCCAGCAACTCGGCATCCAAACCGATAAGCCCTTCAGCGTTACCCTACGCACCCTGCACGGTGGTCGGCAGGAGGGCGTGAGCATCGTCGATATCGATAACGGCACGATGAAGCTCTCGGTAGTGCCGACACGTGGCATGAACGTGTTGCAGGCGTCGGTCGGCGATGTGCGCATGGGGTGGGATTCGCCGGTCAAGGAAGTGGTGAATCCGTCCTTCATCGAGCTCAATGGCCGCGGTGGTCTGGGATGGTTGGAAGGTTTCAATGAGCTGGTTACTCGCTGCGGCTACGAATGGGTCGGGCACCCTGGTATCGACAACGGCGAGCTGCTGACCCTGCACGGGCGGGCCGCTAATATTCCCGCGAATAAAGTCACCCTGCATATCGATGAAAAACCGCCGTACGCCATCACCTTGCGCGGCGAACTGAAAGAGCAGGCGTTCAAGAAGGTCGATTTCTCTGTTGCGACCGAACTGGTCACCGAGCCTGGCAGTGTGGTGTTCGCCCTCAACGACACGCTCACCAACAATGGCGATTATCCGAAGGAATACCAGGCGCTGTATCACAGTAACTTCAGTACGCCGTTTCTGGAGCAGGGTGCGCGGTTCGTTGCGCCGGTGAAGCAGGTGTCGCCCTTCAACGACAAGGCCAAGGGCGAACTGGCCGACTGGCAAACCTATCGTGCGCCGACCAAGGACTATGACGAAACGGTCTACAACGTGGTGCCGTATGCCGATGCCAAGGGCGATACCTTGACGGTGTTGCATAACAAGGCCGGTAGCCTCGGGGTTTCGGTGGGTTTCAATACGCAGACACTGCCGGTGTTTTCGCTGTGGAAGAACACCGATACCCAGGGGCAGGGCTATGTCACGGGGTTGGAGCCGGGGACGAGTTTTTCGTACAACCGTCGTTATCAGCGGCCATTGAACCTGGTGCCTACGATCGGGGCGAAGGAACATAAGCAGTTCCGTATCAGCTACAGCTTGTTGGCGGATAAGGCGGCTGTTGAAAAGGCCTTGAAGCAGGTCAGCGAGATTCAGGGTGGGCGGGAGACTGAGGTGCGGCAGACGCCTTTGGTGGATCTGACCAAGGGGTGACATTGGCTGGAGCCTCCACGCGGAGCCTGGCGTTCTTCATCGACGCCGGAATCGCCCTGCAACTGTAGGAGCGAGCTTGCTCGCGAAAAAACCACAGGCGCCGCGTTCACTCAGGAAGCCCGCGTTATCGTTGAAGCTCTTCGCGAGCAAGCTCGCTCCTACATTGGGGTTGGCATTGATATTGGGCCCTGTTCAGCGCAGGGCTTTCTGTCATCGACGGGCATGCATACTGGAATAACCGTATTTCAGGAGCATCTCCATGATTCGCAGAGCATTACCCACCGACGCAAAAGCCATTGCCCAGGTGCATATCAGCAGTTGGCAGGATGCCTACCGTGACCTGATGCCCGCCCAGTTCTTGAGCAGGTTGCAAGCAACGCTGGCTAGGCGCGAAGCCCATTGGGTTCGCTCGCTTGCCTTGGGTGAGTCGACGGTATGGGTTGCCGAGGTAGGCCAGCAGGTGGTTGGCTGGATAGCTGTGGGCGCCAGCCGTGATGAAGATGCTGTGCAGGCTAATGCAGGTGAGGTCATGGCCATCTACGTGCTCGCCGAGCATTGGCAAACCGGCGTTGGGCTGGCCTTGTGGAAAGCCGGCTTGCAGGATCTATTGGTGCAAGGCTATGAGCGTTTAACGCTGTGGGTGCTGGCCGGTAATGAACGGGCTATTCGATTTTATCGCCGGGCGGGGTGTGTGGAGGAGGCCGGGACTGAGCGCGATCTTGAGAGGGGCGGTGTTGCGCTGGTGGAGGTGAGGTATGGTTTGCCGTTGAGATAGCCTAGGTATTTACGCAACTTGGGCATCAGTGGGATCGTTGTCGGCTGCCAGGCCGTCATCGCAGGCAAGCCAGCTCCCACATTTGGATCACGGGGCATCAATTATATTGGCGTCGGCTGCCAGGTCGTCACGGGAGCAAGCTCCCTCGCCACAGGTGCAGCGTCGTACTGAAGGTAGGTGGATACCGATGACGGCTATCTTCACAGGCGCATTCACACCTCACTCATGCCTTACGCGCAGTCAACAACACCGCCGCGGCCGCTGACAACAAACCCGCGCAGCAGCGATTGAACAGGCGCTTGCCCTTCGGCTCGGCAAACCAGCGGCGCATATGCAGGCCCATATAGGCGTAGGCGCTGATAGCCACCCATTCCAAGGCCAGGAACATCACACCCAGCAGGGCAAATTGCGCGGTGATGGGTTGGCCGGGCACCACGAATTGCGGGAGGAAGGCGGTGAAAATCAGGATCGCTTTGGGGTTGCCCGCGGCCACCAGAAATTCCTGCCGCGCCAAGGCCCACAGGCCTACCTTGCTCGTCGCGGTGTCCACCTGCTGCTGCGGATCTGCGCGCCATAGCTGATATGCCAGGTAAAACAGATACGCCGCGCCGAGAATCTTGATCCCGTAGAACAACAACTCCGAGGTTTGCAGTACCACCGCCAAGCCAGCGGACGCGAGGGCGATCATGCCGGCGAAGGCCAGCAGACGGCCGAGACCGGCGAGGCAGGAGGTGCGGTAGCCATAGCGGGTAGCGTTGCTCACGGATAGCAGGTTATTGGGGCCGGGGGCCATGTTCAGGGCGAAGCAGGCGGGCAGGAAGAGGGCGAGGGTGGCGAGGTCCATGGCGGCTCCGGGTTGGCAGGTCGGGGAGTCTTGAGGATAAACGCATGAAGCGCGGTTTAACACTCCGTGGCTGGGCTTATGGCCCCGCGAGCGCTTCAGGTGCCGCGCCAAACAACCGATCGGCAATTTGCCTGCCCCGTTCCAAGCCTTCCTGCGTCAACCAAATGGATTTGTTTTTGTTCACCGGATTACTGATAAAACCTTGCTCGTGGAGTCGGTTCATTATTTGAAAGTCGTGGCCTTTCCATGAGTTGCCGTTATCAAAGCTGAAGGTGGTCAGCAGGGCAAGTACGGCTTCCTCAATCAGTTTTTCGTCGTATTCCATAATGGGTACTCCGCTTGAGTTACACAGACCCTGTCGAGCTTAGCGCAGCATTCGCTTGAGGCGTTATGATGCCAATTCCTGTTTTGGTCATGGACGGAAAAATCTTGGCGACTCGCTCTGGAAGTCACACATTGGGTGCACCGTCCGAACTCGATTATTACGATTACAGGTCGGTGCCATTGTCGGCTGAGATCAGCGCGCTGGATGCCTGGAACATCATGACCGCCGAATCAGGGCCGCTGTTGCGATTGGCCTTTCGGATCAGGGATGGGATTTCTTCAAGGTTTGGCGTAAAGCGCATCGGCGGGTTCTCCGGCAATCGGCGCGTGACGGTGCAAGCGGGTGAGCGGCTTGATTTTTTCTTGGTAGAGGACTGCGCGCCGGATAGGCTGGTGCTGACTGAGCGTGACCGGCACCTGGATGTGATGATTTGCCTTTCAATTGCTGATCGTGTGCTGACGATCACTTCATCGGTGATCACCCACAACACCTTCGGGCGCCTTTACATGCTACCGGTGGGGCCGGCGCACAAACTGATCGTCAATCGGTACATGACGCGCTTGCAGCGCAAGCTGCAACAGCTTTGAACCCAGAACAGGCTCACACAACGCAACCTGTTCTCGGTTGGAGATGTCGAGCTTCAGCGATACAGCGAAAGCGCTGGATCACGGCGCAACGCTCCACACCGCCAGTTCATACCCATCCAGGTCGGTAAAGTGGAACCGGCTGCCACCGGGAAACGAAAATGTCTGGCGGGTTATCACCGCTCCCAGCTGTTGAAGCCTCTGCTGCACACTGTCCAAGTCATCTGCGTACACGATAACCAAGGGGCCGCCCGGCCGCACAGGCTCGCCGGTGGTGAAACCACCCGTGAGCCGGCCATCGCTGAACTCGCTGTAGGTGGGGCCGTAGTCGACGAATGTCCAGCCGAATGCAGCGCCGTAGAAGGCTTTACTGCGGGCAATGTCGCTTACGTTGAATTCGATATTGTCGATCTGTCGGTCTCTGCCACGAGTACTCATGGGGGCTTCCTTGGCCGGCGTGCAAGGCCGGAGTGTAGCGTACCTCACATCCTTTTCATTCACCGATAGGGCCTTTGTGATTAGCCAGTATCTCTGAACACTGCATCCAGCCAAGGTGTGCTTATCTTTGTCGAGGGCCACTCTAGAATGGCGGCGTACTTCTCCCAATTAAAGGAATGTTGTCATGCCTAATCATTCAATCAACGGCAAGGTTGCACTGATCGCGGGTGGTGCGAAGAACCTCGGCGGGTTGATCGCCCGCGATCTGGCCAAGCATGGCGCCAAGGCTGTGGTCGTGCACTACAACAGCGCTTCCAGCCAGGCTGACGCGAACGCAACCGTCACCGCAATCGAGGCGCTAGGCGCGAAGGCTGTGGCCTTGCAAGCAGACTTGACCACGGCGGGAGCGATGGAAAAACTCTTCAACGATGCCGTCGCCGCAGTCGGCAGGCCGGACATCGCGATCAATACCGTGGGCAAGGTGCTGAAAAAGCCAATGGCTGAAATCACGGAGGCGGAGTATGACGAGATGATGGCCGTCAACTCCAAGACTGCGTTCTTTTTTATCAAGGAAGCCGGCAAGCACCTCAATGACAATGGCAAGATCTGCACTATTGTCACTTCACTGCTGGGCGCTTTCACGCCCTTTTACGCTGCATATGCTGGCAGCAAGGCGCCGGTAGAGCAATTTACGCGAGCGGCGGCGAAGGAGCTGGGCGTTCGAGGTATTTCGGTCACGGCAGTAGGGCCGGGGCCGATGGACACGCCGTTCTTCTACCCGGCCGAAGGTGAGGATGCGGTCAGTTACCACAAGACGGCTGCCGCGCTGTCGCCGTTCTCGAGCACGGGCCTGACAGATATCGAGGATGTGGTCCCGTTCATCCGTAACCTGGTCAGTGACGGGTGGTGGGTGACGGGCCAGACAATTTTGATCAATGGCGGCTACACCACCAAGTAAACGGTTAACGCGCTGGCGCAGACGTGGTGAGCGCCGATCGATCCGTGCCCCCCGAGCATTGAGAGCCCATGGATAGAATCGAACAGTACCGCGTCTTCGTTCAGGTCGCAGAGCTTGGCAGTTTCATACAAGCGGCACGGCTGATGAGGCTGCCACGCGCGAGCGTGTCGGCCGCCATTCAACAGATGGAGGCCAATGCTGGCACTCGACTGCTGCACCGGACAACCCGCAAGGTCTCCCTGACCGCCGATGGCACCCAGTTACTGCTGAAGGCGCGCCAGGTCTTGCTGGACATCGATGATATCGACCAACTGTTTAACCGCCATCAGGAACAGGTCATGGGCCGTCTGGAAGTGGACGTGCCCAGCCGCATAGCGCGGCGCCTGGTGATGCCTGCGTTGGCCGAGTTTCTCCACCGCTACCCTGGACTCCAACTCGGCCTGGGCTCCACCGATCGCGCCATTGATCTGGTACAGGAAGGCGTTGACTGTGTCATTCGTTTTGGCACCCCGCAGAACAGCAGCCTGGTGGTGAAACCTTTGGGTAAGGTGTTGCTGGTCAATTGCGCGAGCCCCGCCTACTTGGCGGAATTCGGGGTGCCCACACAGCCTGGCGATTTGCAAGATCGGCATGTCTGTATCGGCTACAGCACGAGCGCAGGCGGTCAGGAAACGGCGTGGGAATATTGCGTCGATGGCACCGCGCAGGCTGTCATGATGCCGAGCCGCGTGGTGGTCAACAATGCCGAAAGCTACATCGCAGGATGCTGTGCAGGGCTTGGCTTGATTCAGGTGCCGTTGTTCGATGTTCAGCATTTATTGGACAGCGGCGAATTGGTGGAGGTGATGGCGGCCTATCGGCCGGCCCCCATGTGCGTTTCAGTCCTGTACCCGACTCGCCGCCAACGCTCTCGTCGCCTTGGCGCGTTCATCGATTGGTTTGCCGCCTTGATGGCTCCGCATCTGGAACCTTGATGCACTCCAGCGCTCTGCCCACCTGTTCTCTCTGACTCGCCATGTTCCGGGTTGGGCTCAAGGATGAAACCTGCGCCCCAACGCATCCAGCCGCACCGCGATCGGTGGCAGGCGTTCGCTGCTGCGGGCGAGTGTCTCGACGTCGTCGGCGGTGTTCTGGGCGATGCTTTGTACCGACTGCAAGCGCTCGACGATCTCCAGGTTGGCCGAGGTCTGCTCGCGGGTGGTGGTGACGATGTGGCCGTTGAGTTGGTCGATGTGCGCGATGTCCTCGCCCACAGCCCGTAGCATCTCCACGGCCACTTGGCTGTCTGCCACGCAGCGCTCTACGCCTTCGCGGCTGGCGTGCATGGCTTCGACGGCTTGGCGGCTGCCGTGTTGCAGGCCCTCGATGATGCTCTTGATTTCCTGGGTGGAGAGGGCGGTGCGCTGGGCCAGGCTGCGCACTTCATCGGCCACCACGGCAAAGCCACGGCCTTGCTCGCCGGCGCGGGCGGCCTCGATGGCGGCGTTGAGGGCCAGCAGGTTGGTCTGGTTGGCGATGCTGCTGATCACTTCCAGCACCGAGCCGATTTGCTCTGCCTGCACCGCCAGGGATTCCACGGTCGATTCCGTGCCGTTGATGCGCGAGGCCAATTGGCTGATTTCATGTTGGGCGCGGCCGACGCTTTCCTGGCCGCGCACAATCTGCTGGCTGGCCTGGCCTGCATGTTCCACTGCCTGTTCGACCTGCACCGTAATGTGGCCCATGGCGTCTTCCATGCGCTGCATCGAACCGGTCATTTCGCCGATCTGCGCCAGTTGATGCCGTGCGCCTTTTTCCAGGGTGCCGCTCGCACTGGCCAGTTCCTGGCCGAGCTGGCCCAGGCCATGGGAGTCGCGGGCGACGCCGTCGATCAGGTGGGTGAGTTGCTGCAGGAAGTGGTCGAACCGCTTGGCGAGGGACACGTGGGCCTTGCCTTCACCTTGGGCGGTTTCCACCGTGAACTGCGAGGTAACGGCGAGCATCTTCTCCAGCATTTCCTGGCTCTCCACCGCTTCGGCCTGGCTATGGACGGCCAGGTAGAGCAGGGCGACGGTCTCCATCACCACATAGAAGGCGTGGACGAACACCATCGTCCAGCCGCCGTGATGCTCCATCACAAACACAGGGAAACCCTGGTGCTGCAAGGCATGGAACACCACGTGATGCACCGCGATGGTCAGTGCCGCCACCAAAATCGGCAGCCAGTCACGGTAGAAGGTCAGCACCGCCAACAGCGCGAAAATGCCGAAGTGGGATTCGAT
Source organism: Pseudomonas sp. WS 5503 (assembly GCF_012985385.1). Taxonomy (NCBI): domain Bacteria; kingdom Pseudomonadati; phylum Pseudomonadota; class Gammaproteobacteria; order Pseudomonadales; family Pseudomonadaceae; genus Pseudomonas; species Pseudomonas sp. WS 5503. Next base: position 233,306 of record NZ_JAAQWI010000009.1, on the reverse strand, counting down.
CACCCCGTGCGCCTGGTTGATGTGCAACGCCGCCATCACCATCAAGCCGGCACCCAGTGCACAGCGCATCACGCGGGTGCCGCCGATGACGCGATACAGCGCCGTGAGCACCACGCCGGTGCCCCCACCGACGATCACGGCCTGCATGAGGGTGTCGTGCCAGAACGCCAGGCCGAGGGAGAACAGGAACATCAGCCAGATCAATGCCAGCATGATGCGGTCGGCCTTGCGATAGTGCTCTTGAAAACGAACGGGCATTCACTCTTACTCCATGAGAGGGGGGCGTCGAGGTCAAGCAAGCACGCGGTGTGCCACACAGGCGCGCCGCTGTGGAGTCAAGCAGATATTCAGGATTGTTGCCGGTTACCCACGCGTTATAGGCATGTGGGCGTGGGACTTTAAGAGCGGCTGCCCGAGCGGGCAGCCGAGGTGGGCATGGGGCTCAGAAACTGTACTTGGCGGTCAGCATCATATTGCGGGGGCTGCCATAGGAGTCGCCACCATAGTCCACATCGTTGGAGATGGACTGGTAGTAGTGGCGGTCGAAAATGTTGTTGGCATTGAGCTGCAAGTCCAGGTGCTGATTGACCCGGTAGCCCGCCATCAAGTCGGTGACGGCGTAGCCGCCTTGCTGGAGCCGGTAGTTGCTGCCATCCGCTAGCTTGATGTCGTTGTACATGCGGCTTTGCCAGGAGATATTGCCGCCGACGCGGAGTTTTTCCAGCGGGCCCTGGAAGTTGTAGCGGGTGGTCACTTTGAACAGATGTTCCGGGATGTCGGTATCGAACTGCTTGTTGACCTTCTGCGGGTTGGCGTCGTCCTTGATGGTGTGGGTGCGCGCATAGGTATAGCCGCCGCCGACCTGCCAGTTTTCGGTCAAGGCGCCTTGCAGTTCGAAGTCGATACCCTGGCTGCGGATTTCGCCCGAGGCTTCTGCACAGGACGCCTGCGGGCAGTTGGGCACCACCACGGCCACGGCGCGGTTTTCCTGGTCGACACGGAACAGCGCTACGCTGGCATTCAACGTGCCACCGAAGTATTCGCCTTTGACGCCCACCTCATAATTTTTACCGACGATGGGTTTGAGCGGAGTGCCGGCTGTGCTCTTGTCTTTTTGCGGCGTGAAGATGTCGCTGTAGCTCACATAAACCGAATGCTGGTCGTCCAGATCGTAGATCAGGCCTGCGTAGCGGGTGAGGTTGCGGGTGACCTTGTAGTCGCCGGCGGCATCACGGTTGTCGTAGTCGTACCAGTCCAGACGAGCGCCGAGGATCAGCTTCAGCGGGTCGGCCAGGCTCAGGCGGCTGGTCAGGTAGAAACCGTCCTGGGTGGTGACTTCGCGAACGTTGTTGGTGCGGGTGAAGTTCGGCTTGCCCGCATTGATCGGCCAGTTGAGGTCGTACGGGCTGTAGTTGTGGGTGGTCATGTCGTAGATGCGCTTGCTGGCGCCCACCACCAGTTCATGGGTACGGCCGAACGCCTCGAACGGGCCGCTGGCAAAGGCGTCGAGCCCGGCCTGGTTTTCATCGTAGCTGGCCTGGTACACCGTGCGGGCGAGGGTGTCGTTGGTCCAGCGCGATTGGTAGGAGCCGGAGAACAAGGCGTTCTGTTCGGCATAGTTGGCGTTGACCTGCAGGCTCCAGTCGTTGGCCAGGCGCTGGCGCAGCTCAGCGAACACGGTGTTGATTTCCTGGTCCTTGTTCTCCCAATCGGTGCCTGGGTTATAGGAGCGCGACAGGCCCAGGTGGCGCCCATCCAGGCCGACCATCGAAGCGCCCCAGAAGTAGTTGGTCTTGTCCTTCTGGTTCGAGTAACCGAGGGTCAGGGTGGTGTCTTCGCTCAGGTCGGCTTCGGTGACGGCATAGAACAGGCCATGATCCTGCTCGGCCTTGTCGATAAAGCTGTTGGCATCGCGGTAAGAGGTGACGACGCGGCCGCGCCAGGTGCCACTGTCATTGAGCGGGCTGGAGGCGTCGAGCTCGCCGCGGTAGTCGTCCCAGCTGCCGACGGCGCCGGTGAGGGTAACTTTCTGCTCATCCAGTGGCCGCTTGCGGATCAGGTTGATGGCAGCCGAAGGGTTGCCTGCGCCGGTTACCAGGCCGGTAGCGCCGCGTACCACTTCGACGCGATCGAACATCGCCAGGTTCGGCTGGGCGCCTACCGACGCACCGTTGTAGCCGCTGGGGATACCGTCATACATGAGGTTGTCGATATCGAAACCGCGTGCGGTAAAGCCTTGTCGCCCAGGGCCGTTGGAGTAATTGAGGAACAGCCCCGGCGTGGCGTTGACCACGTCGTTGATGCTGGTCATGGCCTGGTCATCCATGCGCTGGCGCGTGATCACGGTGACGGCCTGCGGGGTTTCGCGCAGGGTCAGCGGCAGTTTGGTTGCGGTCTTCATCGAGCCGGTGGTGTACGACTCGCTGCCTTCGGTGGTTGCGCCAAGCTGTTGGCCCGAAACCTCGGTAGCGCCCAGCTCAATGGTGGCCGGTGCGTCGGCGGCAATGGCCGCATTGGAGGTTGCTAAAGCGATAGTGATTGCCATCAGACTGGGTGTGAAAACGTTGCCGCCGCGTTGTTGCACAAACATGAAAGTAGGGCTCCCCAAGTGCCTTCCGTGGCGAATAGTAAATCTGTTGATAATTATTCGCATCAGTCTGACAGATTGAGTCTGTAGGGAAAAGTCCAAACTCTGTAGGAGCGAGCTTGCTCGCGAAAGACTCACAGGCGCCGCGTTGATTCCGGAAACCAGCGTTATCGTTGAGGTTTTTCGCGAGCAAGCTCGCTCCTACAGGGTGGTGTTCAGGTGAACAGGATTTCGTAGGGCTCGCGCATGCGCTCCAGCAATATCTGAGCGAGCATCGGCGGTAAGCCAATTTGTGGGTCACCCACCAACTGGCTGGCGTAGGCATGGGCGGCGTGCAGCTTGCGCGCGACGGTCCAGGTGTCCAGGCGGACCTTGCGTGCACGTTGCCAGGGCATTATCGCGCTTTCCCGGGCCGGCCAATGCCAGGCCCAGATCGGCAGTTCATACAGTTGCGCACCTACCAGGCTGCACGCCTTGGCACTCGCGCGGCCGACGGCGTCATGGTCGTCATTGCCGTCGTTGCGCCAGGTGGTAAACACCACGTCGCCAGGTTGCAGGTAGCGCGCGATGAATTGGCTCATGGGCTGTTCACGGGCGGCCAGTGCGTCATCACAAAACCCGCCACGAATCCATTTCAGGCTGTGCAAGGGCATACCCAATCGCCGTAGGGCCTCGGCACTTTCCTGGGGGCGCACCACGCTCAAGCGGCTGGCCGGCCATACCTGAGAGCCGGGATGGCTGGCGCTGCCATCGGTGATGGAGATCAATTGCAGCGGATGCTTGCGGGTGCTGAGCAGTTGCAGCAAACCGCCGCACGCCAGCACTTCATCGCCAGGATGAGGTGCGATTACCACGACGCGAGCACCGGGTGGTACCAGGCTGTTCAGGGAGATGATGGGGGTTTGCGCCAACTGCGGCGCACTGTTCCAGATTTGCACGGGGCCGCGACGGCCTTCGCTTAAGGAGGCAGGTTTCATGGGGTGTCACATCCTTGTCGGTTGATACCGGGTCGTGCTCCGTTGACGAGACGACGCTCTTGTCTTCACCGCAGGCTCCGCTGGGTGAGTGCGCAGCATGCCAATCAAGGAATGCCATGCAAGGCGTTAGGAGCATAGACAGGCATGGGTATCTGCACAACTTTGATGCGATGTTTGCTGGGCTGACGTCATCGCAGGCAAGCCAGCTCCCACAGAGGGTCTATGTTGCCCACAAAATCTGCGCCTGGCATGGATCCCTGTGGGAGCTGGCTTGCCTGCGATTTTGTTTTTACCCAGCCCGCATCAAGCTCTTCAAGTAATCACCAAATCCACCCTCAGCCCGGCAATCCAGTCGCGCACTGGTCACCACTTGCGGTGCATGGCTCCAGGCAATGGAGGCACCGCAACGCTCCAATTCACGTACCAGTTGTACATCCTCGTGGCATTCCAGCGGTTCAAACCCACCGGCCTCTACATAGGCGCGGGCACTCACGCCCAGGTTGGCCCCATGAATATGCCGATGCCCATCGCGGGCCTGGTAGGCCTGGTGATAGCGAATCTGCGCGGCCGGGTCGAAGCCGTCGCTCCAGGCGTCCACGGTGACTGTGCCGCACACTGCGTCGCAGCCTTGGGCCAGTTGGGCCACCAACCAGTCAGGGGCGACACGGCTGTCGGCGTCGGTGCAGGAAATCCACCGCGCGCCTTGCTCCAGCAAGTACCGTGCACCCACGCCGCGGGCGTGGCCGACATTGCGCGCCTGCACGTGCAGGCAATGCACCTGGTGGGCCTGGGCAATCGCCGCGCTGGCATCGCTGCAACTGTCGAGTACTACCAGAATCTGTACCGCTTCACCCAGCAAGCCCGGGTGGTTGGCGGCGATCCGCGCAGCCCTCAGGCAATCATCCAACAGGGCTTCTTCGTTATGTGCCGGGATCAGAATACCGATCATCGTAAACCCTCATGGCGAGCGACCGAGGTGCCATCCAGGCTCCACAGGTCGAGCAGGAAATCCGGGTCCTGGTACTGCACCAACGGTGCTACACCCAGCCGCTGTTGCAGCACGGCGTGCACCTGTTCGGCGGTTTGTGGGCAACCGTCAATGGGCACTCGCCAATGACAGGCCAGGATTTGCCCGTCAGCGGTCAAGGCGGCGAGAGCGCAATCGATCAGACGATTAAAATCACCTACATCGAGGTAATAACAAAGCTCACTCAATACGATCAGCTCGAATTGCCCGCCGGGCCATTGTTCCGGCAGGCGACGCTGCTCCACCCGGGCATGAGGAAAACACTCCAGCCGCGCTTGTGCCAGCCGTACCGCCGCAGTTGCAGTGTCGCAACACAGCAGGCGTTCACAACGCGGGGCCAGCTCGGCACTCAGTTCACCGTTGGCAGAACCCGGCTCGAATATCGACGCATAGCGCGGCCGCGTCAGCATGGCCAAGGTCAGGGCGCGCTTGCGTTGTTCGTACCAGCGCTGACGAAAAGCCCAAGGGTCGTCATTACCCGCAAACAACTGGTCGAAGTAGGGGGTTGCCACACTCATACGAACACCATCTCAAAAGGTTGCAGCAAGCGCTCCACCACATAGGGCGCCAGCACCGGAGGCAGGCCGATTTGCGGGTCGCCCTCCAACTGGCTGGCGAAGGCGTGGATCGCATGGCGTTTGCGTGCCACTTGCTCGGCGGTCAGCGGGATCTTGCGCGCCCGATGCCAGGGCACCTTGTGGTCTTCGGCGGTGGCCCAGTGCCAGGTCCACACCGGTAGTTCACACAGCACTGCACCGACGGCCTTGGCTGCCTTGGCGCTGGCGCGGCCCACAGCTTCATGGTCGCAATGCCCATCCTCGCACCACGTGGCGAACACCACATCGTTAGGCTTGAGGTGGCGCTGGATAAATTCGCAGAGCTGGGCTTCGCGCTCGGCCACATGGCTGTCGGCAAACCCGCCGCGCAGCCATTTCAAACTGTGCAGCGGCAAGCCAAGGCGATGCAAAGCCTGGGCCGATTCCTGCGGACGCACCACACTCAGACGCTCCACTGGCCAGCGCCGGGAGCCAGGGTGGCTGGCGCTGCCATCGGTGACGGAGATCAACTGGATAGGGCGCTCCAGCGCAGCCAGCCCTTGCAGCAGACCACCACTGCCCAGCACCTCGTCATCCGGATGCGGGGCGACGATCACCGCTCGATGCCCTGGCGGCACCAACTGCGCCACACTGATGTGCTGCAATTCGGCCAATCGTGCGCTGTTTTGCCAGTGACTCAACGGCGTGCCCTGGCCAACAATCGGATTGGGCCTCATAGCGCCCACCTCCCTGTGGGCTCGCCGGCAACCTGCTCACCGAGGGCGGCCAAGTCGCGTTCGGCATGACTTTGCCGCACATATACCGGTAAATCGGCCATCAACTGGGCAAAGTGCGGGTCCTTGCAATACGGCCCGGCGCCGACCGCACGGCCCACATGCTGGATCACTTGCTCGACGGTGTCCTCGATACAGGCGCGCGTCTGTTGCGCCAGTTGTCGCGCATCGGCGCGAGGCTGGCGGTCGATCTGCGCGGCGCTGGCGCGTAACACGCAGGCGGCGCTGTTCAAGGCGCTGTCGACCGCGCCGAGGTGGGCCAGTGCATGGGGCTCCGCACGCTTGGCACATTGGGCGCGCAGCACTTCACCCAGGCGTTGCGCCGCGCCGTACCAGCACGCGGCAATGCCGATCCCACCGTGCCAGAAGCCCGGACGGGACAGATAGTCGCCCGGACCGCCCACGGCAATTCCCCTCGCGGCGCTGAACAGGATGTCGACGCTACCGGTCGCCGCCATGCCCACCGCCTTCCACCCCTCATCCGTCACCCTGATGCCCGGTTGATCCATCGCCACGGCCACCAATTGCTGGCGATCCTCCTCGTCCCAGGCCGTCAGCAAACCATGGCTGACCACCGCCGCACCGGAACACCAGGCTTTGCGCCCCTCGACGAGCAGCCGCTGGCCGTCGCGACGCACGCGCAACTTGGCCGTCGGCGGCTCGGCCGCCCACATGCCCCAGGTGCTGCCCAGCGGCGGCAAGGGGCTGTCGAGTTCGGCAATGATCGCCAGGGCATCGGTATGGCCTTCGAACAACTTGCACAGGCGCAGGTCATGCCCGGCCACCTGGGCCAATTGGCTCAAGCGGGACAGGGTCTGGCCGCTGCCCGGCAACGGCAGTTGATCAAGGCCTTCTTCTTGAAGGGCCCTCAGGGCATTACCCAGGGCTTGCGTGTCGGCATAGCCCCGGTAGCCCTGAAGGAAACCGTGCAACGCCATTTCACACCTCGCCTTCGTGCTGCAGTTCAAACAGCAGCAGCGAGCGAGCGGTGACCGCGTACTCATGCTCGAAATCAAAGCGTTCCTGGCCACGCACAGCCGGGTCGTTGGTGTCGAGCAGGCATGTCCAGAACTCGCCCTCCGGCACCGGCGGCAGGCGGAAATTGACCAGGTCGTGATGGGCGTTGACCACCAGCAGCAACGTGGCGTCGGCCCCGGCACGACGAATCCCGGTTTCCTGGGCGCGGCCATCCATCAACATGCCCAGGCAGCGGCCCTGGCTGTCTTCCCATTGCTCGGTAGTCATTTCGTTGCCATCCGGCGCCAGCCAGGTGACGTCCTTCACGCCGATGTCTTCGTTGTAGTCGCCCACCAGGAAGCGCCCACGCCGCAGGATCGGGTACGCCAGACGCAGCTTGATCAGGCGCTTGACGAACTTGAGCAGGGCCTTGCCGTCATCGTCCAGATCCCAGTTGACCCAGCCGATCTCGCTGTCCTGGCAATAGGCGTTGTTGTTGCCGTGCTGAGTGCGAGCGAACTCGTCCCCGGCGACGATCATTGGCGTGCCCTGGGCCAGCAGCAAAGTGGCGAAGAAGTTGCGCATCTGGCGCAGGCGCAGCGCGTTGATCTCCGGGTCGTCGGTAGGGCCTTCGACGCCGTGGTTCCAGGACAGGTTGTTATTGCTGCCGTCCTGGTTGTTCTCGTCGTTGGCCTCGTTGTGTTTGTCGTTGTACGACACCAGGTCGTGCAGGGTGAAGCCGTCGTGGGCGGTGATGAAGTTCACCGAGCTGTACGGTCTGCGCCCGCGGTGATTGAACATCTCGCCCGAGGCGGTCATGCGCCCGGCGAAGTCTGCGAGTTGGCCGTCGTCGCCTTTCCAGAACGCACGCACGGTGTCGCGGAAGCGGTCGTTCCATTCCACCCAGCCTGGTGGGAAGTTGCCCACCTGGTAGCCACCGGGGCCGCAATCCCAGGGTTCGGCGATGAGCTTCAACTGGCGCAGCACCGGGTCCTGGCGGCACGCCACGAGGAAACTGTGGCGCTCATCGAACCCGTCGCGGTATCGCCCGAGGATGGTCGCCAGGTCGAAGCGGAAGCCGTCCACGTGCATCTCGGTGGCCCAGTAACGCAGGGAGTCGGTGACCATTTGCAGCACGCACGGGTGGCTCAGATCCAGGGTATTGCCGGTGCCGGAATCGTTGATGTAGAAGCGCTTGTCGTCGGGCATCAGGCGATAGTAGGAGGCGTTGTCGATGCCGCGCATCGACAGGGTCGGGCCGCGCTCGTTGCCTTCGGCGGTGTGGTTGTAGACCACGTCCAGAATCACTTCCAGCTTCTGCTCATGCAGGTGCGCGACCATCTCCTTGAATTCGGCGATCTTGCCGCTGGCCAGGTAGCGTGGGTCGGGGGCAAAGAACGCAATGCTGTTGTAGCCCCAGTAGTTGGTCATGCCTTTTTCCAGCAGATGCTGGTCGTTGACGAAGGCGTGCACGGGCAACAGCTCGACCGAGGAAATGCCCAGTTGGCGAATATGCTTGAGCACGTCATCTTCCATCAGACCGGCGCAGGTGCCCCGCACCGACTCGCCGACCGAAGGATGACGCATGCTGATGCCGCGCAGGTGGGTTTCGTAGATGATCGTGCGGTCCCACGGCACTCGTACCGGTTGGTCGTTGCCCCAGGTGTGCGCCGGGTCGATGACCTTGCACTTGGGCACGAAGGGCGCACTGTCGCGTTCATCGAAACTGAGGTCGTCGTCCGGGTGGCCGATGGTGTAGCCAAACAGCGCTTCGGACCATTTGAGTTCGCCCACCAGTTGCTTGGCGTAGGGGTCAATCAGCAGCTTGTTGTGGTTGAAGCGATGACCATTGGCCGGGTCATACGGGCCGTAGACACGGTAGCCGTAAATCAGCCCGGGGTGGGCATCGGGCAGGTAACCATGAAAAATCTCGTCGGTGTATTCGGGCAGTTCGATGCGTTCCAGCTCGACCTCGCCGGTATCGTCAAACAGGCACAGCTCCACCTTGGTGGCGTTGGCGGAAAACAGCGCAAAATTCACACCCAGGCCATCCCAGGTGGCGCCGAGGGGGAAGGGCAAACCTTCACGGATCCGCGACGGCTCATGAACCGGCGTCGCTGTGGTGTTGTCGGGTTTGCTCATCGAGTTGCTCCTGCAAAAGGTCTTTTTTCGGGCCGAACGCCGCCGTACTGACGGTGCTTCAGCGCATGGCTTGGACGGAAAAGGGCCTGCAGCGCGCAATGCGTGCTGCAGGCCCGAGAAATCATGGGGCGGGCGGTTTGGGCTTCTTCGGGGCGGCGGGTTTCTTCGCCGCAGGTTTGGCGGCGGCAGGCGCAGCAGGTTTGGGCTTTGCCGCAGCCTTGGGCGCGGTTTTCGGCTTGGCGGCCGGTTTAGGCTTGCTCGGCGTCAGCGCCTCGGCTTCCGCCAGCTTGCGCGCCATCTCCCAGTGGCGATCGTGGGCGCCATCGGGCTTGCCTTCAGACTCCCAGATCTGATGCGCCAGTTCGCGAATGCGTTTGTCTTCTTTACTCATCACAAACTCCTCACAGAAAATTTTCAGCTTTCTTGATTATCAGGATTGATAAAGACATTGACCGGGAGATCCCCCAGGGCAGCGCTGATCAACAGCTCCTTGTTGGGTGTGACTACGCCCGTTTGAAAAAGTCCCTTCCAGTTTTGTGCAGGGGCGGCGAACGGTAATTTCACCCGAGTATCGCCCCAAACCTGCGCATTGATCTGGGGAAACATCCCGTTTTCAAGCAACGGATAAGACCAGCGCGGCACCACCACCAGTAACTGCTTGCCTTGATGTTCACGGTAGAACGCAACCACGCGCTCAGCGTGCTGGCCCACCACTTCCAAAGGCGTATAGCTGCCATGGCGCAGCAGCTCGGGGCAGGCTTTACGCAGGCCCAGTACCTGGGCGATCACTGCCTGTTTGATACGCCCGTCGCGCCAGTTGAACAACAGTTCGCCGATGTCCGGTGGTGCCTGCAATGCACGTTGCCGCGCAGCGAAGTCCACCGGGCGCCGGTTGTCGGGGTCGACCAGGCTGAAGTCCCAGAACTCATCGCCCTGGTAAATATCCGGCACACCCGGCACGGTCAGATGAAGCAAGGTTTGCGCCAGCCCATTCAGGGCGCCGGCGGGGGCGATGGCCTGCGCAGCACTGTCCAACGCACTGCGCAGCGGCGCACCGGCCTCACTGAGCAGCAAGCGCTTGAGGAACGCTTCCACCGCCTGTTCGTAAGCCTCGTTGGGCGCGCTCCAACTGCTCTGCAACTTGGCCTCGCGCAGGGCTTTTTGCTGCCACTGCCACAGGCGTTGCTGGTACGCCTCCAGATCGGGGTTGGGCTCCAGCGGCCAACTGCCCAGCAGCACCTGATAGAGAATCAGCTCATCACCCGCCGAGGGGGTATCGGCGCTCTCCCGCAAGGGCTCGGCCAGGCGGCGCCATTGCTCGACCTGTTCGGCATACCAGGGGGCGCACTCGCTGAGCACCGCCAGGCGCGCACGGGTGTCTTCGCCGCGTTTGTGGTCGTGGGTAGCGGTGGCCAGCAGGTTGCCGGGAAAGGTCTTCAGGCGCTGTTGATTTGCCGCATGGAAATCTGCCAACGGCGCACTGAATTGCTCGGTGCTGAAGCCCACATCGTTGCGCGACAACAACACCGCCGAACGGTAGAACGCGGTGTCTTCCACAGCCTTGGCGGCGGCGGGCGAGGTCAGTTGCTGGAAGCGCACGCAGGCATGCTTGAGCATCTTGCGCGCGCGGCCTACCGGGCGATTGCGCCAGGGCTGGCCACCCAACCATTGCTCCAGGTGGTCGAGCACCGGCCAGTCGCCTTCGTTGAGGGTACTGCGTGCACCCTCCATGGCATGCTGGAACACCTTGTCGTCGGCCGCACTGCGGCCCTTGGCGCTGATATAGGTGCGGTACACCGGGAAATGCACGATCAGTTCCTGCAAGGCCCGGCGGATGGCACCCAGGGTCAGGTCGCGGGTCATCACGTCATCGCGGGCCACTTGCAGTAGCGCCTGGGCTACGCTTTCGAAGTCGCCGCCCAACGAACCATTGAGGATCTGCTGGCGCGCCAGCCGCGCTTCTTCGCCGAAGGCTGAGGGCCGCTCGCTGTGACGCGTCCACATTTCGGCCAGCGGTGCAAAACCTTCGGGATGGTGTTGCAGCAATGACAACTGGTTCATGAACTCGTAGCCGGTGGTGCCATCTACCTGCCAGTCTTCACGCAGGGTTTCACCTTCGCCAAGGATCTTTTCGACAAAGATGGGCAAGTGGCGCTGGGGTGACAGCGCGTCTACGCGGCGGCGCAATTTGCGGCAATAACCACGCGGGTCGGCCAGGCCATCGATATGGTCGATGCGCAGCCCGTCGACCAGCCCCGCGCTGATCAGCTCGAAAATCTTGCCATGGGTGGCTTCGAACACCGCTGCGCGTTCGACCCGCAGGCCGCCCAGCTCATTGACGTCGAAGAAGCGCCGCCAGTTGATGTCGTCTGCGGCTGTGCGCCAACTGGCCAGGCGATAGGTCTGTTGTTCGAGCAGGTGATGCAGGCGCTCGAAACCCTCGGGCTGGCGACTGTCGAATGCGGTTAGGCGTTGTTCAATAGCGGATAGCAGCTCGCTGGCGCGTTCGGCCAGGGCTTGTTTGAGCTCGGTGGCTTCGGCGTAGGCGTCGTGCTGATAGGCGAGGGCGGCGAAACGTTCGGCCAGCGATTTGAGTAACTCGTCGCTACCCAGAATCAAGCCGTAGTCCCTGGGGCAAATCGGAAAACGGTGTTCGTAATGCTCGACGTAGAAACTCCCCTGAGTGGCATCGAACTTGAGCGCCAGCGTGCCGTTCTGCAAGGCTTCGCCGTAATCGCTGCCGAGGAAGGGCATCAGCAACTGGCCCTTGAGCAGCGGGTCGGGGGAGTGCCACTGGATGTCGAAGAACTCGCTATAGGGACTCAGGCGGCCCCATTCCAGCAGGTCCAGCCACCAAGGGTTATCCGCGCCGCCCACGGCCATATGGTTGGAGACGATATCGAGGATCAAACCCATGTCGTGCTCACGCAGCGCGGCGACCAGGCGACGCAAAGCCGCTTCGCCCCCCAGTTCCGGGTTGACCCGGGTCGGGTCGACCACATCGTAGCCGTGCATGGAGCCGGCGCGGGCGCTTAACAGTGGTGAAGCATACAGGTGGCTGATGCCCAGTTGGGCAAAGTACGGCACCAGTGGCACCGCGTCATCGAGGGTAAAATCTTTATGAAATTGCAGGCGCTGGGTGGCGCGCAGGGGCAGTGCGTTCATCGGTCACGCTCATAGGCTTGGTTGCGCGCCACGGCCAGCAGTTCGAGGCGACGCGCGGCGCTGTCATTGTCGAGCAGGCTGGCGGCTTCGCCGGGCAAGCGGCGGCGCCAATTGGGGTGGGTGTCGAGGGTGCCCGGCAGGTTGGCTTGCTCCTCGATGCCCAATGCATCTTCCAAGGGCAACAACACCAGTGGCGCACGGGTATGGCCCAGGTAGCGCACGCTGGCGTCGATCATATGGTCGGTGTCGTTGCGGATCTCATCGATGAAGTTCTGCGGGTCCTGGCTCAAGGCTTGGCGCAGTGCCTGGCGTTCGCGCAGGCGGTGTTCGCTCCATTGGTCCACGGTGGGCGCATCGATCAGGCCCAGCTGGATATTCCATTCGATATCGCGGCTGTGCCACCAGCCATTGAGGGTCGGCAAGTCGTGGGTACTGGTGGTGGCCAAGGCGTTGTCGGGCCAATCGAGGATGGGCTTGAACTGGCCGTCATGGTTCTGTTCGAACAGCAGCACACGCATGCCCAGGATCGAACGGGCGCTGAGCTTTTCGCGCAGGCCTTCGGGCACGGTGCCCAGGTCTTCACCGAGGACGATGGCCTGGTGGCGGTGCGATTCCAGGGCGAGCAAACGCAGCAGGTCGTCCACCGGGTAATACAAGTAGGCACCTTCGCGGGGGGACGCGCCCAGAGGGATCACCCACAGACGTTGCAGGCCCATCACATGGTCGATGCGCAAGCCGCCGGCATGGGCGAAGTTGGCCCGCAGCATTTCGATAAAGGCGCGATAGCCATTGCGCTTGAGGCCCTCAGGGGAAAAGGCAGAGATGCCCCAGCCTTGCCCTGCGCGGTTGAGAATGTCCGGTGGCGCGCCGACGGTGAGGTCGGCCAGCAGTTCATCCTGGCGACTCCAGGCCTGGCTGCCGCCGCCGTCGGCGCCCACCGCCAGGTCGGCGATCAGGCCGATGCCCATGCCGCTGCCACGGGCGGCCTGTTGTGCGCGCTCAAGGCTGCGGGCAATCAGCCATTGGGTGAAGGCGAAATAGCCGATTTCGTCGCGGTTGTCCTCAGCGAACTGCGCCAGGGCCGGGCTCTGTGGCGTACGCCAGGCTTCGGGCCATCGGCGCCAGTCCAGGTCCTCACCCGCGGCAGCGCGCTGGGCCTGTATAGCTTCGAAGCGGCAGTGGTTTTCCAGGGCTTCGCCGCCGGCCTGGCGGAAGCTTTGAAAGTCGGCATGCTGGGGATGCGCGCCGTGGCGGAAGTCTTCATACAGTGTGCGCAGCAGGCGTTGCTTGGCCTTGGCGGCGGCCGGCCAGTCGATCAGCGTGAGCTGTTCCAGGGCATGCAACTCCTCAGCCAACCCGGCAGCTTCGATGGCGTTGCGCACCTCACGTTCACCAAGGATGCACGCCGGCGAAGCATACAGGCTGTTGAGAAACAGGCGGCTGGAGGGTGAATAGGGGCTGAATCGCTCAGTGTCGGCGCTGAACATCGCGTGCATCGGGCTGATTGCCACGGCGTCGGCGCCGCGTTCGGCGGCGGAACGCACCAGGTGCTCCAGAGCCAGGGTGTCGCCAAAACCGCCATCGCCCAGGCGGCGCAAGGCATAGAGTTGGGCGCTGAGGCCCCAGGCGCGAGCGGGTTGGCTGTCGACCGCGTCGGCCACGCTGTAGCAGTGGCTGGGCGCGACGGCCAGGGTGAAGGTTTGCCCGTCGATATGCACCTGGTGGTAGCCGAGGGCAATCACGCCGGGCAATACGGCCTCGCCGTCCAGGCGCAGCTCCAGGGTTTCGCCGCCTTCCAGGTTGACGCGACACGAGGTGTCCGGGGCGAAATAGCGTGCCAGGTCCAGGCCCGCACCGCTGTCGGTGGTCATCAAGGGCGGCAGGTGCCGGTCCTGCTGCGCCTGCTCAAGTTGCAGCAGGCTCGCGTCGATTTCGGCATCGCTGTCGGCCGGGTGCCCCAGCCCTTTGAGGACGGCGCGCAGGGCATCAGGCTTTACATGTTGCGGGCGACCGTTGGCATCGATCCAATCGACGGCCAGGCCCGCGCGGCTGGCGAGAATTTCCAGGTTCGCTTCGCTCAAAGAATGTCTCCAACAGGGGATAAGCAAACGCGTGCGCTCAAGGGCGGTAAGTGCGCACCTTGCGGGGCAGGCGTTTGGAAAATAATCGGGTGGGGTGCCGGATGATCCAGGGGCTGTTCACTCAGGTTCAGGTCGATCTGCAGCACACGGCCGTTGCCCAGGCGCCAGCGCGCGGTGACGGCATGGTCAGCCAGCACGTGCGCGCCCAGGGCGACGGTGCCGGGCAAGTGTGGCACCACGTGCACGTGACGCAGGCTCAGCAGGTGGCGGTAGAGCTGGGTGTGGTCGTTCTCGACGAAAGAGGGCACCGACTGTAAAAAGGTTTGCAGCGCGTTGGGGTCGGGGATGCGCTGGCGTTGCTTGGGGTCGTGAAACGCCGCGAAGTCGGCAAATTCATTGCGCCGCCCCTCACGCACCGCCTCGGCCAGTTCGCCATGATGGTCGGTGAAAAACAGGAACGGCTCGGCGGCATTCACCTCGTCGCCCATGAACAACATCGGGATCATGGGGCACAGCAACAGTAGGGCGGTCGCGGCGCTCAGTGCCTGGGGCGAACACAGCTGGTGCAGGCGTTCGCCGAGGGCGCGGTTGCCGACCTGGTCGTGGTTCTGCAGGAACGCGACGAAGGCGCTGGGGGGCAGATCCGCACTGGGTTCGCCGCGCGCATGGCCATGGCGTGTCGTCTCGCCCTGGTAGATGAACCCCTCGGCCAGGCAGCGCGCCAGCTTGGCGGTAGGCTGCTCGGCAAAGTCGCTGTAGTAGGCGTCGGTTTCACCGGTGAGCAGCACGTGCAGCACGTTATGAAAGTCGTCATTCCATTGGGCGTCGAAATCGTGCTGCAACAGGCTGGCCTGGTTCAGTTCGTTTTCCAGCATCAGCCACACGTGGCGCCCGCCGTCCACCTGCTGGCGTACCCGTTGTGCCAGTTCCTGCAGAAACCCAGGGTTGTCGATGGCGTGCACGGCATCCAGGCGCAGGCCGTCGAAGCGGTATTCGAGCAGCCACATCAAGGCGTTGTCGAGGAAGAAATCCCGCACTTCACGACGCTCGAAATCAATGCCGGCGCCCCAGGGCGTGTGCACGTCCTCCTGGAAGAAACCCTGGGCGTACTGGCCCAGGTAATTGCCGTCGGGGCCGAAGTGGTTGTAGACCACATCGAGGATCACGGCCAAACCGTGGCCGTGGGCACTGTCGATCAGCTGCTTGAGTTGCTCGGGAGTGCCGTAGGTAGCGTGGGGCGCATAGGGCAGCACGCCGTCATAGCCCCAATTGCGTTCGCCGGGAAATTGCGCCAAAGGCATCAATTCAATCGCGGTGACGCCTAGTTCGGCCAGGCGGGGCAGGTGTTTCTCGACGGCAGCGTAGCCGCCCATGGCGCCGACGTGGAGCTCGTAGATCACCGCCGTGTGCCACGGGCGACCCTGCCACTGGCTGTGGCGCCATTCATAGGCGAGGGGGTCGACTACTCGGCTCCACCCATGCACGTCCAGCGCCTGGGCCCTGGAGGCGGGGTCGGGCACTGTGTTTTCGCCATCGATGTTAAAACGGTAAAGCGTGCCGGCAGGGCACGCGATTTCGACTTCAAACCAACCACCGGCCTGGGGCAGCATGACGATGGTTTTACCCTGTTCCAATTCAACGCTGACATAAAATGCGTCTGGCGCCCATAACGCAAAGCGCGTGCGGTGCGCGTCCAGCATGATTGCGCCGTGGGGCCAGGTTTCCAGAGTCCTTGACGGCATCTATGAAGACCTCCCTTAGTTGTTCCAGTCGCTACTTGTTCGATTTCCCCAGGGCCTTGGCCACCAGTTGTTCGTAGAGTTCGGCGTAGGGTTCCACGGCCTGGCACCAGTTGAACGGCTGGGTCATGGCACGGCTGCGCATGGCATTGAGCAGACCGGGGAAGGCGAACACCTTGAAGGCGCGGCGCAGCGCCTCTTCGTAGCTTTGCACCGTGGATTCATTGAACAGGAACCCGGTGACGCCATCCTCAATGGTGTCCGCCAGCCCGCCGGTGTTACGCGCCACCGGCAACGAGCCGAAGCGTTGCGCGTACATCTGGCTCAGCCCGCAGGGCTCATAGCGTGACGGCATCAGCAGGAAATCGCTGCCGGCGAACATGCGGCGCGCATCGGTCTCGTTGAAGCCAATGCGTACGCCCACCTGGCCCGGGAAGCGCAGTGCCAATTCGCGCATGGCCTGCTCTTCTTCCGGCTCGCCACGGCCGATGATCGCAATCTGGCCGCCGTTTTCGACGATGAAACCGGCGACGGCTTCGGTGAGGTCCAGGCCTTTCTGGTAGACCAGGCGCGAGACCACAGCAAACAGCGGACCACTGGATGGCTGCAGCTCAAACAGCTCGCGCACGTGCGCGGCGTTGATGGCTTTGCCTTCCCAATCGCCGATATTGAAGTTGTGGGTGAGGTGCGTGTCGGTGGAGGTTTCCCAGCTTTCGTCGATGCCGTTGGGAATGCCGCTGAGCAGGCCTTGCTGGGTCTTGCTGGCGAGGAAGCCATCCAGGCCACAACCGAATTCCGGGGTGGTGATCTCCTGGGCGTAAGTGGCGCTCACGGTGGTGATATGGCTGGAATACGCCATGCCCGCCTTGAGAAACGACATCTTGCCGTAGAACTCCATGCCTTCCTGTTGCAGGGCGTGGGGCGGAATGCCCAACTCAGGCGTCGAGGCCAGGCTGACCACACCCTGG
Source organism: Pseudomonas sp. WS 5503 (assembly GCF_012985385.1). Classification (NCBI taxonomy): domain Bacteria; kingdom Pseudomonadati; phylum Pseudomonadota; class Gammaproteobacteria; order Pseudomonadales; family Pseudomonadaceae; genus Pseudomonas; species Pseudomonas sp. WS 5503. Next base: position 216,333 of record NZ_JAAQWI010000009.1, on the reverse strand, counting down.
TAGGCCAGGTTATGAATGGTGAACAGAGTTGGCGTACGTGACCCACGCCAGTGCATATACGCGGGGGCCAGGCCCGCAGGCCAGTCGTGGGCGTGCACCAGGTCTGGGCACCAGTGGATTTGTGCAAGGTTGGCGGCAATGTCCGCGGCAGCCAAGCCCAGGCGGGCAAAGCGAATATGGTTGTCCGGCCAGTCGCGGCCGTTGTTGGCGCCGTAGGGCGTGCCTTCGCGCTCATACAGTTCGGGGCAGATCAGCACATAGATGACCAGGCCGTCCTTGAGGTCCATGCGCCCGATCTTGCACGGTGGCAACGCGGCATGGCCACCCAGTTCACCGACGATATGAATCGGGTTATCGCTTTCCATCACTTGCGGGTAACCCGGAATCAGCACCCTCACGTCATGCAGGTGCGCCATGGCGCGGGGCAGGGCCGCGGAGACGTCGCCCAGGCCGCCGGTTTTCACCAAGTCCGCGAACTCGGAAGTGACAAACAAGACTTTCTTTCGATTCGGATTCTGACTCACGACCGGCCGCACAGTGTTGGGCAGGTCGGCCAAAGACTTTGGCCCTCCTGCCGGCTGACTAAAACGCTCTCCCTGAGTATCTACTGCGGCACTGATCATAATGCACTCCCATCTGTTGGTTGGCTAATGGCCCGCTGCCATCAGCTCCGAGTGACCGCATCCTGCGGCCAGGCACACAAGCGCTATACAAGCTGGCAAGGCGTATGCCAGTTGCAACGTCGGCTAAAAAAGATTGGATGAGCGGGCATTCGGCCTGAAGCGCGCGTGCTCGCCCTTACCTAAAACTTGACCAGCGGCAGGTTTCGAAAGTTTAGATTTTTTGCGGGGTTTTTGTTTTGGAACGGACCCATCGGTCATGAGTCTAGGACAGATCCCAGCGCCTGCTGGGTTTTCATGCAGATTTTGTAGGACAAAAAACTTTTAACGATATGCTCCTGTGGCGAGGGAGCTTGCTCCCGCTGGGGCGCGTAGCGGCCCCAAAATTTTGGGAGCGCTGCGCACTCCAGCGGGAGCAAGCTCCCTCGCCACAGGGGGGGGGTGCACTTTAATGGTGCGTCAGGCGAGCGCGCGAATGGGCACACCCTCGGCCCAGGCTTGGATATCTTCGATCATCTGCTGATAGAACTGCCGGTAATTCTGCTCGCTCACATACCCCACGTGTGGCGTAGCCAGCACATTGGGCAAGCGGCGAAACGGGTGGTAAGCCGGCAGCGGCTCCTCGGCAAACACATCCAGCGCCGCCCCGGCCAGGCGTCCGCTGCGCAATGCTTGCAGCAGTGCCTGCTCGTCCACAATCGGCCCGCGTGCGGTATTTACCAGGCGCGCTGTGGGCTTCATCCAGCCCAACGCTTGCGCATCCACCAGACCACGGCTGCGCTCGCTGAGCACCAGATGGATGGTCAGAATATCCGCCTGCTCAAACAGCTCGCGCTTGCTGACCCAGGTCACCCCCGATTCAGCCGCGCGCTCCGGTGTGAGGTTTTCACTCCAGGCAATCACCCGCATGCCAAACACCTGGGCGAACCTTGCGACTTTCTGGCCAATGCTGCCCAGCCCCAGGACGCCCAATGTCTTGCCGTGCAGGTCGCCGCCCAGGCCGACCTGCCATCCGCCCGCCCGCAGCGAGTTGGCTTCGGCGAGCAGGTTGCGTGTAGAGGCCATGATCAAGGCCCAGGTCAGCTCCGGAGCTGCGTGTTTATAGCTGTCGGTGCCGCATACCTGGATGCCCAGGGCCTTGGCTGCGGGAAGGTCGATGGCCGCATTGCGCATGCCGCCGGTCACCAGCAATTTGAGCTGGGGCAGCCCTTGCAGCAGGGCTTTGTCAAAGGTTGAGCGTTCGCGCATGAGGCAAATCACCTCGAATCCTTTCAAGCGCTCGATCATGGTGGCGGTATCGGCGGGGTAGTCGTGGAGAAAATGCACCTTGCCCACGCTGTCCAGCGCCGACCAATTTGCCACGTCGCTGGCCACGTTTTGCCAATCATCCATCACTGCGATCTGTATCGACATGCACGCGGGCCTCGAAAAGTGGCAATTAAAGGGCGTTCAACCCGTGCAACAGGGCTTTATGAAACTGTTCCGGCTCTTCCATCTGGGGCGCATGGCCCAGGCCGGGGAACTCCACCAACGTGGCGCGGGGAATCAGCTTGGCCACCTGCTTGCCCAGTACCTCGTAATGACCAATTTTGGCCTTGACCGCCGCCGGCGCCACATCTTTGCCGATGGCGGTAGTGTCGCTGGTGCCGATCAGCAGCAGGGTGGGCACCTGCAAGTCCTTGAACTCGTAGTACACCGGTTGGGTGAAGATCATGTCGTAAATCAGCGCCGAGTTCCAGGCAACCTGAAGATGCCCCGGGCCTTGGTTCAGGCCGGCGAGCATGTCTACCCAGCGCTCGTACTCGGGTTTCCAGCGCCCAACGTAATAGGTGTTTCGCTCGTAGTTGCGTACACCGTCGGCGCTCAGTTTCAGCTCGCGCTGGTACCACTGGTCGACGCTCTGGTAGGGCACGCCGAGGGCTTTCCAGTCTTCCAGGCCAATGGGGTTCACAAGCCCCAACTGTTCGGTTTGCTGGGGGGACATCAGCGCATAGCGTGTGGCGAGCATGCCGCCGGTGGAATGGCCGATCACCGTGGCCTTTTGAATGCCGAGCTTTTCCAACAGTTGATGGGTGTTGGTCGCCAGTTGCTGGAAGCTGTACTGGTAGTGGTCGGGCTTGCTGGAGGTGCAAAAACCAATCTGGTCCGGGGCGATGACGCGGTAACCTGCGTCACTGAGCGCCTTGATCGAACCCTCCCAGGTAGCGCCGCAAAAATTCTTGCCGTGCATCAGCACCACGCTGCGGCCGTTTGGAGTGCCGGAGGCGGGGACGTCCATGTAGCCCATTTGCAGGGATTTGCCCTGGGATTGGAAGGCAAAATGATTCAAAGGGTAGGGGTATGCAAAGCCCTGCAACTCAGGGCCGTAGGTGTCAGCTAACACGGGCGCCGTGCTGACCGAAAACAAACCGGCTACGCATAATGTACGGATAAAAGGCATGGGTTTTGGCTCCGAGACAGATGCCCGGATGCTCTTTGCCCGCGATTAACGGGGGATTAACGCCCACTGCAACGTCAGCGCTGCGATTACGCCATAGCGCAGGCTTTTCGCCAGGGTTACCAGCAGTAGAAAACGCCACAACGGCTCACGCATCACCCCAGCCACCAACGTCAGCGGATCACCAATGATTGGCACCCAACTGAGCAACAACGTCCAGTGCCCCCAGCGTGCGTAATGGCTGCGAGCCTTGTCCAGCTGATTGGCGCTCACCGGGAACCAGCGTCGCTCTTTGAAGCGCTCGACCGAGCGCCCCAGCAGCCAATTGACCAGCGAGCCCAGCACATTACCCAGGGTGGCGATGCCCAGCAGCAGCCAAAGGTTGTTATGCCCGCTGAGCAGCAGGCCGACCAGCACAGCTTCCGACTGCAGGGGCAATAACGTCGCGGCGCCAAATGCCGCGCCGAACAGCCCCAGGTACCCCATCAACACCGGTCAGTGAGCCGGGTAGTCCGCTACCACCACGTCTTCGCCGTCGCGGGTCAGGCCAATGATTTGATACGCCTCGCTGCGTCCGTCTACTTCCATGCCTGGCGAGCCCAATGGCATGCCCGGTGCGGCAAGGCCCAGCAGGTCGTTGCGCTTGCGCAGAGCCAGGACCTGCTCGGCGGGTACGTGGCCTTCGACGAACTTGCCGTCGATCACCGCGGTGTGGCAGGAGCCAAGGCGTGGCGCCACGCCCAAGCGTTGTTTCACCGCGCTCATGTCGGCTTCAACGTGATCGTTGACCTTGAAACCGTTGCTCTCCAAGTGGCTGATCCACTTCTTGCAGCAGCCGCAGTTGGCGTCGCGGTGTACATCGATGGGGATCAGTTCGGCGGCCTGGGCCAGGGTGGTGGTAAACAGGGCACTGAGCAGGGCCAGTCGCAATGGGGTTTTCATCGTGGGTCTCACTGAAGGCGCGGCAATAAGCCGGGCATTCTCCCTGCTTTTGCCGGCATGTTTGCAATGTGACGTCGTGGTAATGTTTCTAAATTATACGAACCCCGGATTGTCCAGCCGCTGCTTGAGCCGGTCCAACGCAATTGACGACAACGCGACCATGCGCTCATGCAAAGACGCCAGTTGCAGTTCAGTCTCGTAAGTCAGCACCCGTTTGAACAGGGTGCCGCCCTGATGAGCGCGCAAGCAGTAATGGATGCAACCGTCAACCGCCAGGGAGGTGAACACGGTCTTGAACTCGCTGGGGCGGCGGGCGATTTGTACGCGGTAACTCATGGGGACGCGTATGCCCAGCAGGTCGATGATTTCGGTAAAACGCGTGCCGACCGGTAATGAGCCGGTGGTGCCGGTATCGGCGCTGAGGGAGGTGGGGTGCCACTCGTGCCAGCGGTCGGGCTGGGTCACATAGTCATAAACCGCCTCGATCGGCGCCTGGATGAAGCGTTCCTGACTGATCTGCTCCAAGCGGACCGAATGCTCAGTCGCGTGCATGACACACCTCCTGTGTGGCGGTTTTTACACTAGGAGTTGTGAGAATAGTCTGACTCCCATGCTTTGCACGAGAGTCGGCAGAGCGTTGATCAATCCCGCTGAGAACGGCCCCCACAAGGGTTTCCAGCAGACGCTAGATATCCAGCATGGCCAGCACTTCCTTGGGGTAACGCAGGCCTGCGGTTGCATCGGCAGGGAAGATCGCATCCAGCGCAGCCAGTTCGTCAGCGCTGAGAGAAATCGACAGCGCCTCCACATTCTCTTGCAGATAGGTGCGCCGCTTGGTGCCGGGAATCGGGATGATGTAATCGCCTTGGGCCAATACCCAGGCCAGCGCCAGTTACCCGGCCGTGACACCTTTGTCTGCCGCCAGGCTCTTGACCTGTTCTACCAGCAGCAGGTTTTTCGCAAAGTTCTCCCCCTGAAAGCGCGGGCTGAAGCGTCGGTAATCATCGGCGCCGAAATCATCCGGGCTCTTCAAGGCGCCGGTGAGAAAACCTCGGCCCAACGGGCTGTACGGCACAAACGCGATGCCCAGGCGCTGGCAGGCAGCGAGGCAACCATTGTCTTGCTGGTCGCGGCTCCACAGCGAATATTCACTTTGCAGGGCGCTAATGGGATGGACCTTATGCGCCCGTTCCAGAGTAGCGGCGGACGCCTCGCTCAGGCCCAGATAGCGCACTTTGCCCTGTTTCACCAGGTCGGCCATGGCGCCGACCGTTTCTTCGATGGCCACGTCGGGGTCGATACGGTGCTGGTAGTACAGGTCCAGCGTATCCACCCCCAGGCGTTGCAAGGTGCCGTCGATGGCGTTGCGGATATACTCGGGCCGGCCATTCACCCCGCGCACTACGGGGTTGGCAGGGTCGCGCACAATCCCGAATTTACTGGCCAGGAACACTTGGTCGCGCTTGCCGGCAATAGCCTTGCCGATCAGTTGCTCATTGGTGTGCGGGCCGTACATGTCCGCGGTATCGAGAAAGTTGACGCCCAACTCCAGGGCGCGGTGCAAGGTTGCGGTGGCTTCGGTGGTATCGGTGCCGGGCGTGTAGAAATCGGTCATGCCCATGCAGCCAAGGCCGATGGCAGACACATGCGGGCCGTTTTTACCGAGTTGTCGAGTGTGCATAGGGAAGCTCCTTGTGATGAGGGGCCCATTGTTACCCTTGAAAAAATGCAGATAAACCCGCTAAAAGTGCTATCACTGTTCGTAATATCTAAACAATTCCCCGCGGGAGCATTTTCTTGGATCGTTTTAACGCCATGCGCGTGTTCACTCGGATTGTTGAATTGGGCGGGTTTGCCAAGGCCGCCGACAGCCTGCAATTGCCACGCGCCTCCGTGACGATCCTGATCAAGCAACTGGAGGCCCATCTCGGCGTGCAACTGTTGCAGCGCACCACGCGCCACGTCAGCCCGACCCTGGATGGCGCGGCGTACTACCAACGTTGCGTGCAATTGCTGACTGATCTTGAGGAAACCGAGGCGGTGTTCTCCACGCGGCGCCAGAACCCCCGGGGCACATTGAGCATCGATATGCCCTCAGGCATTGGGAGCTTGATTGTGATTCCGGCCTTGCCAACGTTCACCGCGCTGTACCCACAGATCGAGTTGGAGATCGGCCTCAATGACCGGCCAGTGGATCTGATTCGCGAAGGCGTCGATTGCGTGTTGCGCGGTGGTCCGGCCCTGGATGAATCGCTGGTGGCGCGCCCCTTGGCGATGATGGAACAACTGACCCTGGCCAGCCCCGCGTACCTTGAACGCATGGGCACGCCCACTTGCCTGGAGCAGTTGGCGGGTCACCAAATGGTCGAGTACGTGTCCAGCGCCAGCGGTAAACGTTTTGGCCTGGAATTTCTGCTGGGCAGCGAGTTGCATCCGATCAACCTGCCGAAAGTGGTTGCCGTGAACAGCTCTGCCGGTTACTTCGCTGCGTGCGAAGCCGGCTACGGGCTGATCCAGGCACCTCGTTATCACGCCCTGCGCCAACTGGCCGAGGGCACGCTGGTGCAGGTGCTCCCTGATGTGGCAGTGCCGAAGATGGCGCTGACTGCGTTGTACCCGCCTCATCGGCAGTTGTCGCAGCGGGTGAGGGTGTTCGTCGATTGGCTGGTGCAGTTGTGCGCTCGGCCCGGCACCGGCTTACAAGGCTAGGCTTGCGCCCTGCGATAGGCACCAGGCTGTTGCCCGGTGACTTTATGGAAGGCTCGGGTAAACGCCGCCACCGATTGATACCCGGCCGCCAGCGAAACCTCGGCCACGGTCTGGTCCGCCTTGAGCAACCCACAGGCGTGGCGCATGCGGATCATCAGCAGTACTTGCCCGGGCGACTGCCCACACAGTTCGCTGAAGCGCTTGAAAAACGCCGAGCGCGACAACCCGGTACAGGCCGCCATGCTTTCCAGGCTCCAGGGCTCGGCCGGGCGGGCGATCAATTGTTCCAGCAAATGCGCAAACGCCGGTGCCCGGCCCAGCGCCGCCAAGCCGCCAAGCTCGGTGTTGTCGAGTACTTGCTGGCGCAGCACATACAGGAACAGCAGGTGGCACAGGCGCTCAAGCAGCGCGGAAGAGGGCGCTGGGGTGCGTGCGCATTCTTGCAGGATCAATTCGAACAGGTTGCGTGCAGCCATCAGCGACGGGGCGCCGGCGCGCAGGATGATCCAGCTGGGCAGGGTGTCGACAATCAGCGTCGACAATCCGGATTGGAAGTGAAAGAAACCGCAGACTAATCCTACGCCGTCCGTGGCCGTGCTATCGAGAGGCAGCATGGAGCGGCGTGGGCACTGCTGGGCGCCGGCCGCCGTGGCTTGGCCGGAAAGCCTGAAGGCAAAGTCACGCAGCAGGAACACCGCGTCACCATTGTTCAGGTGTTGGGGCGTTGGATCACCGTCGATATGCAGCCAGCATTCGCCTTGCACAATCAAGTGGAAGCTCGCCTGCGCCAGGCCATGGGTGCTCGCGTGCCAGTCACCGCAATAACGGCCGACGTGAAACAGGCTGGTGTTGAGTTCGAGGCTATCTAATAACCAATCGACAAGTACATCGGACGAATTCATCTAATGGAAAGACTCAAGAGCAAGTAATCGCTACTTTAGCCTATTGAGCGCTTTTTTTAGAACCAACAGACTGGGGCATTCAAACCCAACAGGAGTCCACTTCATGTCCCGTGTACCGTTGCTCACGCCTGAAACCGCACCGGAAGCCGCCAAGCCCTTTCTGGAAAACGCGCTGAAAGGCTCGGGTTTTATCCCTAACCTACTGGGCGTACTGGCCAACGCACCGGCTGCGCTGGAAACCTACATCACCGTCTCCGGCTTGAATGCCAAGGCCGAGCTGAGCCTGGCCGACCGTGAAGTGGTGCAACTGATTTCCGCTACTACCCACGGTTGTGATTTCTGCGTCGCTGGCCACACGGCGGTTGCCCGCAACAAAGCCAAGTTGCCCGAGGAGGTGATCGAGGCCTTGCGCCGCCGGGGTGAGTTGCCTGACGCGCGCTATGAGACACTTGCCGCGTTTACCCGTGAAGTGATCGCCACCCGTGGGGATGTGAGTGACGCGGGCTTTGAGGCGTTCCGCGCCGCTGGCTACACCGACGGCCACGCGCTGGAAGTCATCCTGGGTGTCAGCCTGGCAACCCTGTGCAACTTCGCCAACGTGTTTGCCCGCACCCCGCTGAACCCGGAGCTGGCGCAATACCGTTGGGAAAAACCGGCCAACTGATTCGGCGTTGGCCCACCTGCTGTAAAAGGAGAGACATGAATGCTTGACCCAATCTTGAGCCGTTGGCTCGATGTTCAAGCGCAGGCCCTGGACGTGGGCAGTTGCGATCCACAGGAAGTGCTGCCACGGCTGGCAGAAGCCAATATTCTGAGAATCGGCGTGCCCACCCACCTGGGCGGCCTGGGCGGCGATGTGGCGGGTGCGGTCGAGGCCATCGCCAATGTGGCCAGCCATTCCCTGGCTGCGGCGTTTGTGTGCTGGGGCCAGCGCTCGTTTATCGAGTACCTGCTGCAGAGCCCCAATCAGCGCTTGCGCGAGCAACTGATGCCAGACCTGCTCAGCGGCAAGTTGGCCGGCGCCACCGGGCTGTCGAATGCGATGAAGTTCCTGTCGGGTATCGAGACGTTGCAGATCAGCGCCGAGCCCAACGACCACGGTTGGATCCTCAACGGTCGCCTGCACTGGGTGACCAACTTGCGCAAGAATGGCTTTGTCGCTGCGGCGGCCATCGAGCATGCCGGGGGCGGCGCGCCATTTATCCTGGCCATTCCGGATTCGGTGGCCGGGTTGCAGCGCTCCCGTGACCTGGAGCTGCTCGGGCTGCAATCGAGCAACACCGCAGCGCTGGGCCTGGAAGGCGTGGAGCTGAGTCGCGAGTGGTTGTTGCACGAGGATGCGCGCAAGTTTTTACCGGCGGTACGCCCGGCGTTTCTAGGCTTGCAGTGCGGTATGTCGATTGGTTTGGCACGGCGTTCCCTGGCTGAAGTAGCCCACCATTTGGGCGCCAGTCGTACCGTGTTGCGCGACGAGCTGGAAGCCCTGCGCGCAACGCTGGATCATCTGGTCAGCGAGCTTAAAAAGGGGCTGTTGGCCGGGCGCTTTACCGCCGAGCCCATACCGCTGTTCAAACTGCGTATCGCCTTGGCCGAAACCGCCGCCAGCGCTGTACAGCTTGAACTGCAAGCCAGTGGCGGAAAGGCCTACCTTACCGCCCACGGCAGCGGTTTTGCGCGGCGCTGGCGCGAGTCGGCCTTTGTGCCGATTGTGACGCCTAGCCTGGTGCAACTGCGTACCGAGCTGCACCGCCAGGCCAGTCTATGAGCCAGGCGGTATTGACGGCCCAGGGCATTTGCCTGGGGTACGGCAGCGGGCCGGTGTTGCAAGGCTTCGACTTGCACTTGCAACCGGGTGAAGTGGTGTCGATCCTGGGCCCCAGCGGCGTGGGCAAATCCAGCCTGCTGCGGGTGCTGGCTGGCTTGCAGGTACCTCAATCTGGCCGTGTGCAGGTATTGGGCGAGCCATTGAGCGGCCCGCATCCGCGCGTGGTGGTGGCCTTTCAGGACCCGAGCCTGCTGCCTTGGTTGACCCTGGAAAAGAACGTCGCCTTTGGTCTGGATTTCGCCCGCCAACCGCACTTGAGTGGTGAAGAGCGCCGCCGGCGTGTCGACCACGCCATTGCAGCGGTAGGGCTGGAACCTGCGCGCCAGCAGTTCCCGGCGCAATTGTCCGGTGGCATGGCCCAGCGCACGGCATTGGCTCGCTGCCTGGCGCGTCAGCCACAAGTGTTGCTGCTCGACGAACCCTTCGGCGCCCTGGACGAAGTGACCCGCGCCGACATGCAGCACCTGTTGCTCAAGGTCAATCGTGAGCAGGGCTCGGCGGCGGTATTGATCACCCATGACATCGACGAAGCGCTGCTGCTGTCGGACCGCATCCTGCTACTGGGTAACCGCCCGGCGCGGACGTTGGGCGAGTGGGCTATCGATTTGCCGCACCCTCGGGAAGAACAGGTCGAGGCCATCGGCGCGCTGCGTATCGAAATTTTGAAAACCTTACGGCAGGCGAGCCGCCCTCAACCCAACCCCCTTGAACAACAGGAGTTTACTTATGTGTCTGGATGACCTGGCCCACTCGCGCCGTGACTTTCTCAAACTCTCCGCCGTGCTCAGTGCCGCCGGCGCCTTGCCTCTGCTGAGCAGCCTGCAGGCGCGTGCCGCCAACGAGCCCGACGCGCCGGTGCGTATTGGCTATCTACCTATCACTGACGCCACGCCACTGCTGGTGGCCCACAACAACGGCCTGTTCGAAGCCGAAGGCATCAAGGCCGAGCGGCCAGTGTTGTTGCGCAGTTGGGCCCAGGTGATCGAGGCGTTTATCTCCGGCCAGGTCAACGTGATACACCTGCTGTCGCCAATGACCGTATGGGCGCGCTACGGCAGTAAAGTGCCGGCCAAAGTCGTGGCGTGGAACCATGTGGGCGGTTCGGGCTTGACCGTATCCCCAGGTATTACCGACGTGAAGCAACTGGGTGGCAAGTCGGTGGCGATTCCGTTCTGGTACTCGATTCATAACGTGGTGGTGCAGCAACTGTTCCGCGATAACGGCCTCACGCCGGTCACTCGTGCCACCGGCAGTTCGATTGCCGCCAATGAGGTCAACCTGATCGTGTTGCCGCCCTCGGACATGCCTCCGGCCCTGGCCAGCAAACGCATCGACGGCTACATCGTCGCCGAACCGTTCAATGCCCTGGCAGAAAACCTCAAGGTCGGTCGCGTGCAGCGCTTCACAGGTGACGTGTGGCGCAACCACGCGTGCTGCGTGGTGTTCATGCACGAGCACGACCTGGCCAACCGTCCGGAGTGGTCGCAGAAGGTGGTGAACGCCATCGTCAAGGCCCAGGTGTGGACCCGCAACAACCGTGAAGAGGCGGTGAAGCTGCTGTCCAAGGATGGCCCGAACCGTTACACGCCCCATGCCGAACCGGTGTTGAGCAAAGTCCTGGCGCCGGCGGCCAGCGACCGCGCCTCCTACGTGGCCGACGGCGCGATCCAGCACGCCAACTGGGACGAGCATCGCATCGACTTCCAACCGTACCCGTTCCCCAGCTACACCGAAGAACTGGTGCGGCGCTTGAAGGACACCCTGATCGAAGGCGACAAAAAGTTTCTCACGGACCTGGACCCAGCCTTCGTGGCCAAGGACCTGGTGGACGACCGCTTCGTGCGCAACGCGATCGAAGCCGTGGGTGGCATGCAGACCTTCGGTTTGCCGGATGGTTATGAGCGGCACGAGGAGATCGGCGTTTGAACAACAGCAGAATCCCCGGCTGGTGGCTGGGGCTGAGTGGCTTGGCGGGTTTGTTGGTGCTGTGGTGGTTGGGCGTGAAAGTGTTCGGCGAGGCCGATGGCCTGTCGGCGCGCTTTTCCCTGGCGGCCACCGCCAGCAGCTTGTGGGAATTGCTCGGGCGGGGTGAGTTGTACCTGCATATCGCCGTGAGCCTGAAGCGTATTTTCGTCGGGCTGTTTATCGCGTTGTTGGTAGGCGTACCCCTCGGGCTGCTGGTGGGCAGTTCGCGTAACCTGGAGGCGGCGACCACGCCAGCGTTCCAGTTTCTGCGGATGATTTCGCCGCTGTCCTGGATGCCGATCGTGGTGATGCTGATGGGCGTGGGCGACCAGCCAATCTATTTCCTGCTGGCCTTTGCCGCTGTCTGGCCGATCATGCTCAACACCGCAGCGGGCGTGCGTCAGCTCGACCCGCGCTGGTTACAGTTGAGCAAGAGCTTGAGCGCCACGCGTTGGGAAACCTTGCGCCGGGTGGTCATTCCTGGCGTGGTAGGGCATGTGCTGACCGGCGTGCGCCTGGCCATCGGCATCCTGTGGATCGTGCTGGTCCCTGCGAAATGCTCGGGGTCAGTGCGGGGCTGGGGTATTACATCCTCGACACCCGTGATCGGCTCGCGTATTCGGAGTTGATGGCGATGGTAGTGGTGATCGGGGTGCTGGGGTTCGCGCTGGATGCGTTTGCGCGTTGGTTGCATCGGCGGTGGGTGCATGGCGGCTAAGTGGTTGAAACCGGCGTCGAGGCTCCGAACCCGCCTGACGAGTAGGTAATGTCGATGCAGTAACGCGTGAAGCCCCCAAGCGTGCTGCACGCGTTGTGCACGAAGCGTTATCCGGATGCAGATCAGCGGCGCTGGTAACCGCCACCACCCTCATAGCGGTGATCATGCCAGCCCCCGCCGCGCGGGAAGAAGAAACAACCGCCCAGGCTCAGCATGATCATCAGTGGAACCAGCAGGATGAGTCGTCGCAGCATTTCACAGTTCTCCAAGGGGTATTCGCAAGGCCTGTCAGGCGGAGGGCAAGCCAAAACTTTTCATCGCCTGTAACATAAGACCCTGCCGAAACCGCGCCATCCCCGTGACTGGGTATGTGCTTGGCATGCACGGCGATACACAGTGGATACATTCTTCAGGTTCAGGAACTCGTCATGACCCAAAAGCAACGCTTGAAATACTCGCTTCTGATTGCCCTGGCTGTACTGGGCGCGATGTTCGGCCTGTCTTATCTGCAGAACACAGGCGTGATCAGTGAAAAAACCTTCCAGTACCTGGCCATCGCGATTGCCGTGGTCGTCGTCGTGATCAACGGCATCATGCGCCGCAAGGTCAAGCCTAACTTCTGACGGGCGTCAGTCAGGCACGACCTTCGAGTACCTTGGCAGCCTCTTCATGGAGGCTGTAGCTCTTGTCAGCGTTGAGGGTGATCACGCCCTCGCTGCATAGACGCTTGAGTACCTCGCGCACGCTGAGAAACGACAACGGTATGCCCAGCTCCAGCAAATGGCTGTGCACGCCGCGTACCCCGAGGGTGCGCTGGTTGTCGGCGGCAGTGAGGAGGGCGTCGATGACCTTCAGCCGGATCAGGCTGGTGCGCAAACCGAAACACTTGAGCAAATGGCGGATGCGCTGGTTGCCCTGCTGTTCGGGCGCGTTACCGAACGCCCGTGCGTCGTTGCCATAGTGGGTATCTGCGGCCTTTGAATGTCCATCCGTGGGCACTTGCGGGTTATACATGCAAAAACTCCTTTTCAGAGCCTGATCAGGAAAAAGATGGTGCTCTTGGGTAATAAGACGAACGAGTGACGCAAATCATGAAACGATGGATGTAGAAAATTTGTCGGTATCAGGTTTGTCACATCCCCTGCGCCGTCGATAGGCAACCTTGTGCGGTTAAATTTTGCCGGGCGATGTGCGTTCTTACGGTGGGGTAACCATCCCTCGTGAGGCTGTTCAATTTGACTGTGGAGTCGGCGTGATTATTTCCAAGGGGTTGTCCAGAGTGGGCACGGCAGGGCTGTTACTCGCCTTGAGCCTGGCCGTATCGGCACGCGAGCAAGTGACGCAAACGTCGGCGGATATACGGCGTACCAGTTATGGCGTGCCGCATATTCGCGCCTCTGATGAGCGGGGCCTGGGGGTAGGTATGGGTTACGCCTATGCCCAGGACAACCTGTGCCTGCTGGCCAATGAAATAGTCACGGTCAATGGCGAGCGGGCGAGGTTTTTCGGGCCGGACCAGGCGACCCTGGAAGAGCGCAACAACCTTGCCAGCGATGTATTCTTCAACTGGCTGAATACACCCGAGGCCGTTGCGGCATTCTGGAAAGCCCAGACGCCCGAGATGCAACAGCGCATCGAAGGGTACGTGGCCGGCTACAACCGTTATCTCAAGGATAAGGGCGCACCCGCACAGTGCCAGGCCGCGTGGGTACGGCCCTTGGTAGTGCAAGACCTGGTGAAGTTGACCCGCAGGCTATTGGTGGAAGGGGGCATCGGCCAATTCGCCGAAGCCTTGGTCGGGGCAGCACCGCCGCAGGCCACCGCCAGTGTGCAGTCCGGTGCCAAAGCCTTTGCCACGGCCGCCGCCAACCAGCAACGCTTCACGCTGGATCGAGGCAGCAATGCCGTTGCCGTGGGCCGTGACCGCTCATTCAATGGCCGTGGCATGCTGCTGGCCAACCCGCATTTCCCGTGGGTGGGCGGCATGCGTTTTTACGAGATGCACCTGACCATCCCGGGCCAGTTGGATGTGATGGGCGCCGCACTGCCAGGGCTGCCCGTGGTGAACATCGGTTTCAACCAGCATGTGGCGTGGACTCACACCGTGGACACGTCCAAACACTTCACCCTGTACCGCCTGACCCTCGACCCCAAGGACGCCACCCGTTACCTGCTGGACGGCAAGTCCATCCCCCTGGATAAAACCGCCGTAACGGTACAGGTCAAGCAAGCCGACGGCAGCCTCAAGGCCGTGACCCACACCGTCTACAGTTCGCAGTTCGGCCCCGTGGTGCAATGGCCGGGCAAGCTCGACTGGGACAACCACTACGCCTTCAGCCTGCGCGACGCCAACTTGGGCAACGACCGGGTGCTGCAACAGTGGTACGCCATGAACCGCGCCGGTAGCCTCAAGGAGCTGCAAACCTCGGTGCATACCCTGCAAGGCATCCCCTGGGTCAACACCCTGGCCGCCGATGACCAGGGCCAAAGCCTGTACATGAACCTGTCGGTAGTGCCCAACGTCAGCGCCGCCAAGCTGGCAAAATGCAGCGACCCACGGGCCGGCCTGCAAATGATCATGCTCGACGGCGCCCACAGCGCCTGCGCGTGGGACATCGACCCGCGCGCGGCCCAGCCGGGTATCTTCCCGGCCGACCAGTTGCCCCAGTTGCAACGCACCGACTACGTGCAACACTCCAACGATTCCGCCTGGATGGCCAACCCCAAGGCGCCGCTAAGTGGCTTTTCGCCGGTGATCAGCCAGGACAACATCGGCCTCGGCCCGCGTGCGCGCTTCGCGCTCCAGCGCCTGCAAACCCTCGAGCAGCAGCCGATCACCGTCACTGATCTGCAAGACATGGTCATGGACAACGAGGTGTACCTGGCGGGCCAAGTCATGCCCGACCTGCTCACGTTCTGCGCCAAACACCTGGGCGCTGACGCCGCTACGCTACAGCCGCTGTGCACCAGCCTGAAAAACTGGGACCAGCGCGCCAACCTCGACAGCGGCGTCGGCCTGGTGCACTTCATCAACCTGGTGCAGCACCTGCAGCAAATCCCTGACGCCTGGCGCGTGGCCTTCGACCCGGCCCATCCCCTGACCACCCCTAGCGGCCTCGCCATCTACCGCGCCCCGGTCGCCAAGGCCCTGCGCGCAGCCATGCTGGCCTCCAGCGCTGAGGTCAGCAAACTGGGGCAGACCCGCTGGGGCGATATCCAAGTCTCCGGCCAAACCCCCATCCACGGCGGCCCGCAAGAACTCGGTATCTACAACGCCATGCAAACCGTGCCCCGCGCCGACGGCAAACGCGAAGTCGTCAGCGGCACCAGCTACCTGCAAATCGTCAGCTTCGACGACAAAGGCCCCAATGCAGTCGGCGTACTCGCCTTCTCCGAGTCCAGCAACCCGGCGTCCGCCTATTCAAAGGACCAGACCCAAGCCTTCTCCGAGAAAAAGCTGCGCCCATTGCCCTTCACTGAGGCCCAGATCAAGGCCGACCCGCACTACCAAATCCACACGGTGAAGGAGTAGGGCAGAGGCGCAACCCCTTGATGCCAAGGCAGAATATTTTTTGAAATCAAGGGGTTGCAGGCATAGGCAAATGAGTACATAATGGCGCCCATCGAACGCAACGAAGCATTAAAAACTTCAATGTATTCAATGAGTTAGAGTAGAGGCAGGCTTCACGTAGCCCACTCAAGTTTGTATGCGGTGAATGTCAGCAACCAGGGCATTGATCGTTTGAGGCCGAGTAGCAAAATGGTTATGCAGCGGATTGCAAATCCGCCTACGCCGGTTCGATTCCGACCTCGGCCTCCACTCTTAGAAACCCCGTAGATTAACGTCTACGGGGTTTTTTATTGCCTGCGATTTAGGATCACTTCCGCAATATTTCCTACCCCTTCCGCAACTAGGCTTTCTTTGTCTGTTGTGGCTGGCAGCTTTCCGTTGCCGGTTAATTGGTTGGCATGCGCGCAGAAAGACCTTTGCTACGATCGGTTGCTGGTGGATGGACATGAAAAGCATTATTCACTGATGTTGAAGCGGCTTTCCTGCGTAGCCCTGAGCGCTCATTAGGTTGACGAATCAAAATCCTCACTCATCCCCGTGGACAGCCGGTCTGAAAGTTGTGATTATCCAGCCATGCCGAAACATTAAAATACAAATTTGGATTAGCTTGAGGATAGGTTGTGGCAGGGAACAGAAAGGTCGTGAGCTTTTTTTTAGCGTCTCCAGGAGATTTAATTCCTGAGCGTAAGGTTGCAAAAAAAGTCGTAGATGAATTAAACGCTATGTTTTCGCTAAAGCTAAACGTTCATATTGAGCTAGTTGGATGGGAGGACACGGTATCTAGCGCAGGAAGACCTCAAGAAATCATTAATCGTGACTTAGATCGGTGTGATGTCTTTATCGGACTAGTCTGGAAACGATGGGGAAGCGCTCCAGATAATGAAAGTAAATATCAATCGGGTTTTGAGGAAGAGTTTACTATAGCTACAGCCGGTCATGCAGAAAAAAGAAAACCTTTAATAAGTCTATTCTTCAAAAAAGTTGATGCGCCAGCAATGAGTGATCCTGGCGAGCAATTGCAAAGAGTTATAAAGTTCCGAAAAGGAATAATTGCGAATAAGTCATTGTTGTTTCAAGACTTCGAAAGTTTAGAAGATTTTGAAAGTCTAATTCGAAAATGTATTTCAAATTATGTTTTTGAGTATATAGAGTTAAATGATAATCACCTTCAGGCAACACACACACCTGAGGCTGGTGCGGGACATAGTGAAGGCGAAACAAATCAAGAAAATTTTGATCGAGCCCCTATTAGAGGTCAGAGTGCGAACTTTATCCAATCTATCCTGAGGCGTAACGGAGACTCTTCTAGTAATGCACGATTGGAACCATTTGAGGTTGCCCGGTTAAGATTGATTTCAATTGGGTTGGGTGACGGACAAAATGACAGTGTTTACCTAGGGCCGCATGATAGTAATTTAATTTACAAAAACAAGAATGGTTGCGTTTTTGATAATCATGAATTGCTTGGCTTGCTTCAATGTGGAGCTAAAAGTTTACAATACCAAAATGCTCCTCTGTGGTACTGGCTGAAGCATCCTAAAAGCGAACTATATCATTTGGCATTCTTGACGCTGACGATAAATGAAGGTGGTCATTCTATCGTAACGTCAATTCTGGATGTGATGACACTAACAGAAACTGTGATTAAGGAAGATGAATATCTAAAGAAAAAAAATTATCTTAATATATGGTTTTCTGAAAAAAGGAACTCCTCAGTAAAGAACGCTGCCCTACGCTATCTTTGTGTTATGGGGGGCGTGCAGGATTTAGATATCATACATGACGAGATTGTTAAAAGTGACTCTCAGACTATTGCGATGGCAAATGAGGCTTACATAACTATCAAGCTACGTGTTGGCGTTGGTTCTGCTTTGCAGGCAATTAAAGACCTACAGCCAGCTACGTTAAGTGAAGAGCTTGTTGGTCAAGTGTTTCTGAACCATAGTCATATTTCGTCTGAAGAGCTATACGAAGCTATGGGAAACAGAAATAAATTCGTTAGAGAACGATCAATTGAGTTGCTTATATTAAGAGAGCTTCTAACCTCTCCGCTTGTAGAAACTGTTCAGCAAGATCCTGAGCCTATTGTGAGAGGGCTTGCAGTTAAGTGTTTGCTAAAGCAGGGTGCGAGCTTAAGTGAAGATGAAGCGAAAGCGATAATTATGAAGGATCGATCTAAGTCCACCACTGAAGAAGATGGTGTTTGGGAAAAGTATCAGCCGATGGTTCTTGCTACTATTGACAGCGATGAGCTTGAAAGAAAGTCGGTTAGAAATTTGCCTCTGATTCCTGATTCTTATATTGAGCTTTGCCGAAGAAATGTTGATGCGTGGCGATCTGAATTAACGAATAATTTATTTGATAAATTTGAACGGTTTTACGCTGAAAAAATTGTTTCTTGGGGAGATGTTGCGAATGGTACTTCGGGCGACTTTATTAAGCAATTCGAATCAATAAAAGTTATCATCATGGAGCGTCTGGTTCGCAAAACTCTTACGGTGATAGTCGAGAATAAATCTAAGAAGGATATAGCGGTTGTGCGCTTTTCCCTTTCTGATTCAACTGTAATTCCCAAGGTCCAAGATCTTGAGTACTTATACTTGTTTGGAGAGTGGCAAGACATTCCACTCGTGATGGAGCTTGTTGATAGGTTTAGATTCTCTGAAAGTAAAACTCTTCTGGGGGGTTATGGGATACCCCGTGAGGCACAAGCCTTAGCTGTTCAAATTATATTGAAGCTCGGAAAGAATAGACTAGCAGATGTATTAAATATGGAGTGTCCTGTGAGGCTTAAGCGACATTTAATTTGTTCTATTAAGGATAAGGAATTTGTCAGTATTGGTAACGACACGATCCTAGGTGTGCTTCAGGATGTTGATGAGGAGGTTCGTAAGAATTGTTCACTTAAGTGTGCTAAAACATATTCAAAGGGCCGGTTATCATTGCTTCTCGAAATGTATAACGAGGAGGAGCAGTCGTTTTATAATGTTATTCATTGGCTTGATTTTGGATTATATGCTTCGAGAGAGCAAATCAGAAACGTATGCAAGAAGACGTTCATAGTGTAGCTTTTTTAATATCAAAAATACATTTGGTGCTAGCGTCCTTCGTTGAGTGGGTCAATGAAGGCATACTATAGGTTGTTTAAATGCTAGATTATTTAGTGGGTCGAACTATTTCTCCAACTCTCCGATACACTTTCTTGGTCATCTCTTCGCTTGAGTGACCAAGTAAGCGGCTTGCATGCGTGAGCTCGATTTCGCTTGCGGCTTTTTCTCGGGCTTCGTCCCAGCGGTTGCGCAACATCTGCTGGCTCATCCGTAGGCCACCGGTGTTGGTGATCAGGCGGGACGTTTTGATTCCGCTGAGCGACCTACGTTTTTGGTAAGCGCTCCATGAACCCCACCTATTCAAAAATAGGCGGCGCGCTTAGCAAGGCGATGCGAGCGAGCAGTTCCAAGGCAGCAAGGCCTCAAAGTCTTCTATCCTCGAGGCTTGTGGCAGGCGCTCAAGTGCGTGGCGCAGCCACGCATAGGGCTCTTGGCCGTTGGCTTTAGCCGTCTCGACCAAACTGTAAAGTTGAGCGCTGGCTGTCGCGCCGTAAGCGCTCCATGAACCCCACATTCAAAGCGTTTAGCTGATCCCGGATGCTGTGCTCCCGATTGCTTTCTGGAGCCCGTCCGCCATGATGCGACCCGATGCAAAAGTCGAAAAAGTGTATCTGTATCCCAAACCTGTCGACTTCCGGAAATCCATCGACGGCCTGGCTGCGCTGGTCGAGTTGGACATTAAGGTCGCGGTTTTTGACCCCGTGCTTTTCGTCTTCCTCAACAAACCCCGCAACCGAGTGAAGATTTTATATTGGGAGCGCAACGGCTTCTGTCTATGGCTCAAACGGCTGGAGTCTGAGCGGTTCAAAACATCGCCCGATGCCAGTGACGAGGCGATAGTCCTGACCGTTCAGGAACTCAACTGGATGCTTGATGGTTTTGACCTCTGGCGTAACCGTCCCCATCAGGTTTTGACGCCACGATTCGTGGCCTGATTCGGTATAATCCAGGGCATGATTTCGATGCCCAAAGACCTTCCTGACGACCCTGCGCTGCTCAAGCAATTGCTAGAGCAGATGCTGATTGAGCGCGAGTCTAACAAGGGCCGCATCGTTCATCTTGAAGAAGAAAACGCGCTGCTGCGCCAGCGCCTGTTCGGACGTAAGTCCGAGCAGACAACCGATCTGGCAACGCCTCAGCTAGCCCCTTTTAACGAGGCGGAAAGCATCGCCGAGCCTGTCGGCGAAGACGTTGAAGAAGAGGTTGTCGCTCCGGCCAAGCGTCGCGGCAAACGCAAGCCGCTGCCTGCCGACCTGCCACGTATCGAAGTCATCCACGAACTTCCCGAGCATGAACTGACGTGTGCCTGCGGCTGCCGCAAACACGTCATTGGCGAGGAAGTCAGCGAGCAGCTTGAAATCGTACCGATGCAGATCCGAGTGATCAAACACGTTCGTAAAGTTTACGGTTGCCGCGACTGCGAGACGGCCCCGGTCATTGCGGACAAGCCGGCTCAACTGATTGAAAAAAGCATGGCTAGCCCAAGTGTTCTGGCGATGCTGCTGACCACCAAATACGTGGACGGTTTGCCGCTCCACCGCTTTGAAAAAGTACTGGGCCGCCATGGCATCGATATTCCACGTCAGATCCTGGCTCGCTGGGTTATCCAATGCGGTGAGCACTTTCAGCCGTTGCTGAATTTAATGCGCGACAGCCTCTTGGCCAGTCGGGTCATTCACTGCGATGAAACACGCGTACAGGTGTTGAAAGAGCCTGACCGGGAGCCAAGCAGTCAGTCCTGGATGTGGGTGCAAACCGGCGGCCCGCCAGACAAACCAGTGATCCTTTTTGACTACTCCACCGGCCGCTCGCAGGAGGTTCCAACGCGCCTGCTCGATGGCTACTGCGGCTATCTCATGACCGATGATTACGCCGGTTACAACGCGCTTGGCACGCAGGACGGAGTCGAGCGTTTAGGGTGCTGGGCTCATGCACGCCGTAAGTTTGTCGAAGCGCAAAAAGTGCAACCCAAAGGCAAGACAGGCCGGGCGGATATAGCGCTGAAGCTGATCAGCAAGCTATACGGCATCGAGATCGCCTACAAAGAGAGTAGCGATGAGGGGCGGAAAAAAGGACGTCAGGATTTAAGTCTCAAGGTGATGAGTGAGCTGAAGGCCTGGGTGGAGAAAACGCTCCCATACATGACCACGCAGAATGCACTTGGCAAGGCTGTTACCTACCTGGCAAACAACTGGAGCAAACTGGAACGGTACGTCGAGCAAGGCTATTTGCCCATCGACAACAACACCGCCGAGCGTGCGATCCGGCCCTTCGTTATCGGAAGGAAGAGCTGGTTGTTCAGCGATACGCCCAAAGGCGCGACGGCGAGTGCTCAACTCTACAGCCTGGTCGAGACCGCCAAAGCCAACGGCCAAGAGCCTTATGCGTGGCTGCGCCACGCACTGGAGCGCCTGCCACAGGCATCCTCGGTTGAAGATTACGAAGCCTTGTTGCCGTGGAACTGCAAGCCTGGATCCCACGGCTAAACTCGCCGCCCATTTTTGACTAGGTGGGGTTTATGGAGCGCTTACGACTTTTCGACTTTTGCGTCGGGACGCATCATGAGGTGCTGGCTCCGTAAAGGAATCGGGAGCACAGCATCGGGGATCAGGTGACGGCTTTGAATGTGGGGTTTATGGAGCGCTTACTACCAAACTCGATCAACTATGGTCTGTAGCTTGTAAATAACGGAGCTAACGCGATGGAAGGACGCTTATGGGGTTCCGCTTTTTGTTTGAATAAGGCGAAAGTGGAGCATTTATTCTATGACGCCCAGCTGTGCTAGCAAGACGTCAGTTTTCTATTGTTTCTATTGATTTAATTGTAAAAGTGACCTTCCCACCAATCCCTAATGAAACCTCTCAGCCGTAATATTGGGAATCTTGCCAAGTCATGGAGGTGTCTTACGCCGTTGGGCATCAGTCGCATTCTCTCCAGCAATATACTCGTTGCTTTCTTCACTTTTGCCGAAGGAAAGGCATCTCCATGACTAATATGCAGAAGGTTCTCAATCACGTTGTCGTTGGTTGGGTTATATGCTAAAAACCAGTGTTTGATAATAAAGCGAAAAATTAGGTCGAAGTGACTTCTTTCTTCTGCGGACGGCCCACCTACATATTCTGCAATGATCTTAAATTCGTGTAAATTGAACGTTGAATCCCTTTCAAAAACTGAATCTAGAACGTATGTGCTTACGGATACTGATGTATGCTTTAAGCGACACAGTCCGAAAATCGCATCGACATATGCAGACGGCGTTATATCTCCATCCAATAAAGCCTCGTTGAGAAAAGCTTGCAGCCACACACTATCATTCAATTCATAAGCGTTTTTGGCGAAGCCTCTTGAAAAGCCATCATCCGAAATAAAAAGTGCGTTATTGCTCTTGGCTAAGAAGTAGGGTTCTATTGCTTCAGGACTAATTTCGAGCAAGGTTTCGGTAAGCTCGTCCATTCCGGTCGAAAAGTTAAAGTTGGTAATTTGGCACTGACTGCTTATGACCTCGGCATGCAAAGATATTCGCTTGACTTCGGCGCGAAGTTCGTCGTCGGTGTATTCGTTTTTTATGAAGGCGCCGTTCAACCATGCAATACTAAATCCAGCGCCACCTCGTTCTTCCACTTCTCTGGCAAGTTGATGTATAGAGTCTAATGAGGATTGGGCAAGCATAACTGTATCAAAATACGCAGATAATGGTTCCAATAGGTTCAGCTCGGCGGAAACCCAGGCGGAATAGGTATCTAAGACAATGGTTTTCTCTCTGTATTCGCGGACCAATTCAATCGCCCCGTCGCGTTCTTCCACAGTGCCTAAGCAAGTATAGATGTTCCCTTTGCTGCTCCTCATTAAGTCTGAAACTTGGACTACGTTTTTCTTCCACATTCCAGCTGCAACACCAAAGGGCATATTTTTCTCAGCTATTGTGGATATGAAATCTTCATCTCTTTCAGCTTGGCCTTTTATAAAGTCAAGAAGGGGTTGGACGTTTCCGTCTTCAACCTTTATTGACCACAATCCACCAGCTTCTGGGAATTCACTTTCATATGTGGAGCAAACTTTATGGAAGGCGTCGAGGTATTTGTGCTTGACCTCTTCTAGTCTCCAGGTTACCTGGCCTTGTAATTTTTCCTGTGTATACTCAAAGCCGATTTTTTCCCCAAGTACTTTCTTTACATATGGGTCTATATCTTGCGGGTTAAGAGAGAGGTCATCCTCGATGCTTTCAGAAACATCACGCTCGATAATAGAGTTGTCTGAGCAGATCAATTTGAAGTGACATCCGCCACTTACTGCTAAGCTATCAGTTAGAAGCGCATCTTTGTTGGCGTTGAGAAAAGCATGGAAGTAACCTAGGGCGATTTTCGAGAGTTTTGGGTTTTTGACGTATAAGTCATACGCTAGGTGTAATCCTTTTTTGGAATCGCCAATAATTATTAGCGCTCTTGCAACGTGCATCCATTGTTCAGGTGTTCCGTTAAAGTCTTCAGTGTTATATGTCGAGAAAAGTTCTAAGAGCGCTTGGTGGTCTCTTTCATACGTCGCCATGTCTATCAGAGCAAGGAAGCCATAGAGATCGGTTCCACCCGAGCTGTAATATTGGATAATGTACTGCCTGGCTTCTAGAAAAGCCTTCCTTTTAAAGTAATAAATTCCGAGCAATAATTCGAAGCCCTTGGGGGCTAACGCCAAGTCTTCATAAAAGCTAACAGCCTCCGCCCTCACTGGATGCTCATTTACAAAGGCAAGTGCTAACATATGTTTCAGATCGTAATTGTCAGCGACCTCGGGGTAAACACTGAGGCGTGAAATGATTTCTTTCCACATCATTAATGAACGGATAAGCTTCATATAATGGAAAAACTCAATCACATCTGTTTCGCTGTTGACTAGGTCGGCCCCGTAGGTATAAGCGATTTCAGCTATTGTCCTGATGTTAGATGCGGTTGAGAATTCGAAAAGTAATAAGCGAGCTCGGCTATTTAGCGGGGAAACAGAAAGCAGTTTCTCTAACTGGTGCTTTCCTTTAGAGTCTCCCTTACGAGCCCTGGCGATATAACATACCACTTTGGCTTGGCATAAGAATTCCCCATTAAAACTAGCCAGTTGATAGTCTTGATAGCTCGACAAAGCATCCCAGTCTTTCTGAGCAACCAAAAGCAAAAAATGAAGTTTTCTGGCATCCTCGTGGTCATCCAGTTTTTCAATAGCTTCTCTGCAAAGGTCTGGTTCGTCTAGATCCAGCAAGCATTTAGCTGTTGTATCAATTAATGCCTGGTCTTCGGATAACTCAGAAAGGCTGTAAATGCAAAGGTCTCTTAGTTTTTCCTTGTTTCGTGTTAGTTTGTAGGCGATGATTAGGCCTTGAATGACTTGTAGGTCCCAGCCATTCGCCAATTTGTCGCTTTTTTTAAAGTCTACCCAATAGTCGTTAAAGTATTCTGCAGCGACTTCAACTTTTTGTACGTCAGCAGCCGAAAAGTTGAAGCCGTTCTGGCCTTGCCGTTCATTAACGTATGATTGGATAATGCCTAAGGCGACTAGGCTTTTCGCTAATAAGTCATCCGGATTTTCACCAAGATATTCATCAGCTAAATCCCTCCAACCTTGGTGGTTTTGTGAGGCAAGCAGATGAATATGCGCTAGTCGAACGGATTTAGCTTGCTTGAGTTCGTCGCTGAATTGTTCGTAGGGATCAGGGTAAACCCCCTCATATTGGTAATGGATTCTGGTGGCTTGTAAAACGAATTCGGCCAGCGTTTCATTTTTAGAATCACGTTTTAGCTCTTTTAGGCCATATTGAATAGCTTCAAGAGTTTTACCTTGCAAGATATATGCAAATGTCTTAAAGGCGACGGCACGGGGATCATCCGGTGCGTAGGTGCACGCCTCAGTGAGCAGCTGCGCAGCTTTCTCTGGCAGGCCGAGCAGATGATTGCAAATGCCTAAGTTTGCTTTGATTCGAAAAATAGAAGTGGGTTGAAGATTTTTTGCCTGGTGAGTAAGTAACTCAGTATAAAGGTCGCGAGCCTCATTAACTCGGCCCGAGTTCATCAGGTCTCTATAGTGATCAATTTGCCGCCCAATCTCGCTCTGAAGTTCGCCCTCTACGCCAAGAGTCCGCATTTCGTCTTGGCGAGTTATCACTTCTATCAGTGCGGTTTTAATTGCTTCGCTATCATTGTTTATAATGGTGCCGTAGTTTGCACCGTTTAGAGCGATTCCCCCCTTCGTCGCTGTGATAGTTGTATCGCTGCGAGACTTCAAGAGACCTACATACTCCAGCAAGCTCCGCATTTACTTACCTTTTCGATATGAGGTCTTAATGGTTCCTTTGTTAGGTCCATTGACCACAATGCCGCCTTTGTCAGCTTTGAGCGAGGTTTTGCTTTTCCATATTAATTTAACTGTGATAATAAATACCAGACAAAATCCTATTGCTACCGCGATTAGCAATTGTGGGTTATCCATTAATGAGAAACTCATGTCCAGCCTCCATGACGAGATTCGTTGATAGCTTGATGCTACCGCAGCTCAGTGCGCCACGCTACGCCAATGCGCCTCGGCATGCGCGACTGGGCTGAATCTATGGTTTGATTTTGTTTTACGTGGCAGGCGGCTTAAAGCTGGAACGCGATCAGTATTTTTTTGGAATGGGGCAAACCATACGCCGGTCTATGCCATCAAATGCCCATTATGCATTTATGCACTCTGCTTTGGACGGGCACCACTGCCCGCAAGCACTGGCCAAACCCCATCCTCCCCCAAAATACCCCTACACAATCGGGACGTGCAGGAGTGCGCCAATTGCTTGTCGATACGGAGTGTGTGATGATCGAGGTAGGTGCTGATGGGCGCCTGCCTGCTTGCAATGGCATAGCACTGCACCATCGTTCAACTGCGTCATACCAATTTAGCACCTACCCAAGGCGCACCTGGTGAGCAAGCAATCAGCTAGAGCGTCGTTCTTGGAGAAAGTGCTATGTCTAATTATTCCTATGTAAGCATCCTCAAGCGTCGTGCTAAATCTCTGTCAAGGGACACATCGATATCTCTAGCAGTGGCTCAGGAGCGCGTGTCTCTGGCCGCTGGTTTTGCTCATTTTCATGAGTTGAACGTGATCGCGAAGCGGAAACCAGATGACCCACGTTTAATGAAGGCTGCTCTCGGGATTGTCGTTCTGGGTGATGCTATCTATGAAGATGATGTGTATTCCGCCTTCGAGAGCGAAATAGACGATTTGCATCTCTGATGCAGTTGGTGAAACCAACGCCACCGGATTCACGGTAAAAGGCCTGTCGACTAACGACTCTATTTACGATATTGAGGTGGGCGTTCTGACCCTGCGTGTGTCTTTTGCCTATGAAGGGGAGCAAGACCAAGACCGCATGTATCACGGTCGTGCGTTCTATCTTGATGCTCAGGTTCGATTGGTGCGTCGTGACTACGAGTGGCGGATTGCTGAAGAGGGTGTGGAGATTCTTGCCGGAGAGAGCGACAAGGACCGGGATCGCGAAATGGAGCTGGATGATCAATACGCCCAGTGGCTTGATGAACAGAATGGTAGCGACAGCTTAGGGAAAATTTAGGGCATAAGCTGGGCCGCTGTAGGCCGTTTCTGTCCTTGCAGCTTACCCATAACCCAATGTAATTGCGGCCTAGAGCGGGTTGGGGGGGGGGGCAGGTCGGGTTCGAATCCCTATCCAGACCTCAAGTTTGAAATGCTCAATAGTGGCTTACGAACCGTCGAAGCCTTCGGTATGAGCGGTGGCTTAAGGTTTGGTGTACTTTGGAAATTCGATCAGGTAGCGAGATCAATGTGTGCGGAATGTATTCCATCTGGCAGTATCGAAGTGCATGGCTGCCATTACCTCAAATAGATACAACTCCAAATCGTTACCGATTTCAATAAATGCTACCGACATCTCACGAAGACGGCCTTGAGCAGACAAGAAAACTTCACGAAATTTGTCATCCTTCATGGCTTGGTCGCGCTTCATTTCGTGCGGAAAATCCTCACTTGCTATCCGATAGACCAAGCTTGCGGTGTAATGCGACTGGAAATTCAAATGCTGGACCAGTCGGTTGACGACGCCTCGCGAGATACCAACGTAGATAGGCTTACCTGCATTGATGAAGACATAACAGCCGGGAAAATCTGTTGAACGACCAGCTCGGGATAGGGCCTCTTTAGTCGGACTCTTAAATCCGACGAACTTTTGCGCCGGTATCGGATGAGCAAGTGCCGTGGTCAGCCGAGTAAAGTGGCTCGGAAGAACGATTGAAGTAAGTTTTTCGAAAGTCTCTGTACAGTTGTCGATTGCCATACGTGCCCGCTGTGTCGAAGTATTTGGTGATTTTAGCCCTCGTCAGGATATGTTGGCAGCGAATCATCGCCAAGCATGCCTTCGATTTCCGTTCGAGAAAAACACAGGCCCGTACCGGCAGTGCCTCAATTAGGCCGTCCGTGAGTCTTGCTTAGAAACTACTACAAAACGCAGCGATTCGGAGATGAGGGCTAGGCTGGTCGGGGCTTTGGTGAATCGCTACATCCAATCCATCATCGGGGTCACGGAAAAGCGGCGTGGGCTGCTCAAGCAGATTTAAATTGATCATCCTGTTATCTAACGATTGCAAACGTACCTGCTATCCTCTAAATGGTTAATCCCGACGCGATGGGATTCGCTGTCAGTACTATTTCGTAGATTCATGTTCTAAAATAAAAATTATTTAATCTAAGAATGCGAAGGTTAATCATGATAATTGAATGTAATCACTGTGAGTCAAAAGTAGATGGAATAGAGAAAGGGGAGGTTTACGATAACGACCCGGATTATCCGTTTCCCTGTAAAAGAGTGTTGGTTCAATGCCCAGTATGTAAGTCGGCTCTGTTGGGGATTACGGAGAAGATACAAGTTGGGTACGATGATTGGGAGTGGGATAATTTACATCGATTATGGCCACCACAAGATGCGAGTGTTGATCGCGAGATTCCTGAAATAGCAAGTGTTTCACTTGTAGAAGCAAGGCTCTGCTTTAAGGCTAAAGCGTATAGCGCATGTGCAGTGATGTGTGGGAGGACTATAGAAGGTTTGTGTATGCACCATAAAACAAAAAATAAAACGTTAGCTGGTGGGTTGAAAGAGTTAAAGGAGGCTGAAGTAATTGATATAAGGTTGTTTGAATGGGGGGAGGCGTTGAGAAAGCACAGAAATATTGGAGCGCATGCTAGTAGTGAGAAGATATCCAAAGAGGATGCGAAAGATTTGCTGGATTTCAGTAGCGCTATATGTGAGTACGTGTTTGTATTGAATACTAAGTTCAATCGATTTGTCGAGCGCAGTGCGAAAAATAATAAATAATTGCGGTGTGGCTATTGGTTGGAATGAAAGTATGTGCATCTTCAAGCTGCTGGTGTGTGTTTCTATCTGTTCTGAGCGTTCTAGAGTCAGAAACAAGTATTCCACCCCTAGCGTGAGCTATATTGTCGATGCCTCCAAGGCGAGCTGATTTCTAATCCCTCTCTACGACCTTTGCACGTAAGGCGTGACTGGGCGAGTCGGGGCTACCCGACTTTAGGCGACAAAGCGTGGAAAATCCATTCCGCAACCGAAATAGATCTGCCCTATTTTAGAAGGCTCCAGCGACGTGTAAATACTGGCGATGCGGAATGGATTGTTATGTAGGTGCTTGATAAATAAAAAATATTTGTGGATTGTAAATCCGCCTACGCCGGTTCGATTCCGACCTCGGCCTCCACTCTTGAAAACCCCGTAGATTAACGTCTACGGGGTTTTTTATTGCCTGGGATTTGCCGGCACTTCCAACGCCCGTGAAACTGAACCAAACAAATGATGTCCGATTGCTATCGGCCAAGGAAGAGGTCCGCCAAGCGCGCATTGGGTCTACGCTCAGTAGAGCCTCAAGCGACCTCCTCATGCCGGTTTAGCCGCGCGCTTATCCTGCCTGCGCAGGATAACGCCCGCACTCATCAAAGCTGACAGAGTGACCCATGAAACAAAAAATTCTTCTTGTAGCCGTGTGTGCTGCACTCATCCAAGGCTGTGCCGCCCCTTCCAAAAGCCATGAAGAATCACCTTCAATGCCTATTACCTCAGCAGCTGTAGCCCAGCCAACCTTATCCGCTTACGACTGGAACCTGGTCTCGGCAACGGATGCGTCGGGCAAGCCTCTTGTGGCGATGAACAAAGGCATCGAGCGCAAGTTGCGCGTTGCCTTCGGTGACAAGAACCTGAGCATCAGCGGTGGCTGCAATCGTCAGTTCGGCGGCTTTCACTATCAGGACGGAGTTCTGAAGGTTCAGCCACTGGCCTCTACGCTGATGGCCTGTGACAAGAGCCTGATGGACCTTGATGCCCAAGTAGGGCGGCTGTTCAAGGGTGATCTGCGCGCTGTGATCACCGGCGATAACGTGGCGCCGATGCTGCAACTGACGAAAGCGGATGGCTCGGTGCTCAAGCTGCAAGGCGAGGCCACCCCGCAGACCCGCTACGGTAGCGAGGGTGAGGTCAAGTTTCTGGAAGTGGCGGCCAAGACGGTCAAGTGCAGCCATCCTTTGATCCCAGGTTATCAGTGCCTGCAAGTGCGCGAGCGTCGCTATGACGACGCGGGCCTGCAACTGGCGACCCAAGACACCTGGCATCCGCTGTACCAGCCTATCGAAGGCTTTGTGCATCATGACGGCGTGCGCACTGTGCTGCGGGTCAAACAGTACGAATGGAAGAATCCGCCAGCGGATGCGCCTTCGACGGTCTACGTGTTGGATATGGTGGTCGAGCAGGACGCTTCTGGCAGCAAGTAAGCGAACACAAACCCCGTAGATCAGCGTCTACGGGGTTTTTTATTGCCTGTGATTTATGCGTGTTTTCGACGAGTGACACGTCTAGATCAAGGGTCCTGGGTCGATCAGGGGTTGTCACGTGCGGATTTGCCGACTACCCTGAAAATGTTTGAATTATTACAAACAATTTCGGTGTGACTGTTTTTTAGGTCATACGGCTTCAGGACGAGGAACGAAAAATGTTTTCACATGAAGGTACTGCACTAGAGCTGTTGGTCTTGGTTTTTGGCGTCACTGGGTTATTGTTGATCGCCTGGTTTATTCACCATCAATACGAGCTAAAGTCGCGTAGGCATGTAAAAAAAACAACATGTTTCTGGCCAGCAGCGTGAAGCTCAGAGCCGCTGACTGTCCCTTCACCCGTGCCAGCCTTTACGGCTGGCTTCAGCATCCGGTTTTCAATGGACTGCAAGGTTTTCCCGAGCCCACTGCTCAGCAGTGGTGACAGGAATCGATTGTTGCTCGTTGAACGTGGCCGCCTTAGGCCAGGCCACACCTTTGCCTTGTGCGAATACAGCACGGTACTTCTTGATGTGGTGCGTGGGGTCTTTTTCCAGTGCCTGCATGAGATAGTCAACCGTCCACACGTTGCGTTTGAACGGGCGATCCAGAACGCGTTCCAGCATGCTCGCAACCTGCCCATACGTGACGGTGTCGCCGGCGAGATAGACAATCTGATTGCGCATGCGCGGTTCGAAGAACACGATTTGCGCTGTCAGCGTACCGATGTCGTCCGGTGTCGTGAGCGTCACGCTGTTCTCGAGGCTGCCCAGGGCGTTCACTGTGTTGTTGTCGAAGTCGACGACCTCGAACACCGGCTCGAACAGGAAGCTGGTGAACATGCCTGTCGAGATGATGACCCATTCAGTGTTGTCCTGGGCGCGCAGCAACTCACGCACATCCAGTTGGGCATCGAACAGATCCTGGGGGCTGCCCCGGCCAATCACTTCGAAATCCACGCCAAACTGCCAGGGGAAGTAGCGCTTCACGCCGGATTTGAGTGCGGCGGTTGCCAGCTTCATCGGGGTTTCTCGGCCCGCGATCATGCCCGCGCAGCCGATCACGGTATCGAAGCGTGCGAAGACCTTGGCAAGTTGATCGATTGAGTCGTTCACCAGATCTGCGGCGACCATCTGGATGCCCAGGCTGCGCAGCTCATCGATGTCTGCCTTTTTCTCGGGCGCTTGAGTGTTGATGGTCGATTCCCTGAGTAATACGCTGATGGTGGAACCGGGCGCGCGTTTGGCCTCCCGCGCCAGGTTGCGCAAAACCGGCAGGCCGAGTTCGCCGGCACCTAGAACGAGGATCGATTGAGGGGGAAGTGGGGTCATTTCAGGCATGATTTCTCCGCAGACCTGTTGGCGATAAGATGAGCCCATGCTGGCACGATTCGGCAGCGCTCATAAGAAGGCACACGTGTGATACCAGGGGTAGAAATGACCGATCAGGAAACGCTCAGCCAGGCAGAAGTTATCTGCCAGTCGCTCAGAGAGGAGGACGATGGCGTCAGGCGTGAAGTCCTTGCTCATGCCGGTAGCCGCTGGGCATTGGGCATCCTGCATGCCCTGGGTGTGTACGGTGCAATGCGTCATGCCGAGATAAAACGACAGATGACGGGTGTGACTCAGCGCATGTTGACCAAGACGCTTCGTGCCATGGAGCGCGATGGTTTGTTGGTTCGGCGCGAGTTCGGTGAAATTCCTCCCCGCGTCGAGTACGAGCTGACGCCGCTGGGCAGGGAGCTTTTGATTCGCATGTCGCCTATCTGGACCTGGGTGGTGGAAAACGTGGAGGACTTTCGCAAGGCTCGGCGTATTTTCGACAGTCAGGAAGGCAAAAAACCGGCATGGCAGGTTCCCACACCGGTTCCCGATGCGCCTCGGTAAGCGCTACTTCTCGATGAAGGCTTTGCAAGTGTATGCCTCGATCCATCCCTAGCTGTACGGGGCGCAGCGCGCCATAACCCCCTACTGTCGCAGGCACATCACCACCGCTTGGATGCCGCGCCATGATCATGTCTACCAGCCTGTTATCAGCTTTCGTGCTGTTCGCTTTTGTCTCTTCGATCACCCCTGGGCCCAACAACACCATGTTACTGGCCTCAGGCGTGAATTTCGGCTTTCGCCGTTCGATGCCTCATGCGCTGGGGATCAGCATTGGCTTCATGCTGTTGGTGATTTGTGTGGGGCTGGGCTTGGGCGAGGTGTTCAAGCTGTTTCCGTGGGCCTACACGCTATTGCGTTATGTCGGCGCCGCGTATTTGTTGTATCTGGCGTGGAAGATTGCCAATGCGGGCGGCATGTCTGATAACCCGGATGAACATGGCAAGCCGATGACCTTCCTCGGTGCGGCGGCCTTCCAGTGGGTCAACCCCAAGGCGTGGATCATGGCGCTGGGGGCGATCACTACCTATACGCCTGCCGAGGGTTATGTCACCAATGTGCTGGTGATCGCCCTGGTGTTTGCGGTAGTCAATTTGCCGAGCGTGTGTGTATGGGTGGGGTGTGGCAGCGGCTTGCGCAACTTGCTGCGTGAGCCGCGCTGGTTGCGGATGTTCAACTGGTCCATGGCCGGGCTGTTGGTGCTGTCGCTGTATCCGATGCTGTTTGTGGGCTGAGGTGGCGTAGGTAACGCGTTGACTGTCAGGCCGTCATCGCAGCATAGGTATCTACATAACTTCGGCACGACGCTAAATCTGTGGCGAGGGAGCTTGCTCCCGCGACGGCCTGGCAGCCGACACAGATATAACTGATGCGCCGCGATCCAATGTGGGAGCTGGCTTGCCTGCGATGACCATAGGTATCTATACAACTTTGCAAAGCACCCGTAGCAGCCGACGGTAACCACGATGCGAAGCGAGTCGCTCTTGATCTGCTTTTGATCTTAGGCGCCCCGTCAAACCACGCTGGAGGAGTACGGGCACACCCAGCCTAAGCGAGGTGCCGAGTGGTGGGGTAAGAGCCTTTTGCTTACTTTTTGGCTCTTTTCAAAAGTGAGCCGCTGTAAAAGCGGAACCCTAAGTGGCCGCTACCGCAGGAATGGATATGTACACGGTCCAACTGAGTTGACCGTCAGGCCGTCATCGCAGGCAAGCCAGCTCCCACATTTAGGTCTCGGGGCGTCAGGTAGATCACCGTCGGTTGGCAGGCCGTCACGGGAGCAAGCTCCCTCGCCACGATGCGGGATTAGACCGGCGAGATGGTCGCCAACATGCCGATGCCAATGGTCAATACCAAAAAGCCGAACAGGAAAATTGCCATCTTGGTCATAAGGCCTCCGAGGGGAAGGGGACGACAGGAGTGTCGGGATGGGGCTATTGTCCGCCTCAAGCGGTTTTCAATACAGGCGCAGATCGAAAAGAAAAAACCGTATCAGATCACCGCGCAGCGCCTGGGCCGTGGCTTTTCAAACGAACAGTTTTTATCAAGATCAGTGCAATGGCCGCTGCCAGCCTCGAGCGTCACCTGAGACAGGCACTGCATTTGCCCCTAAGATAGCCCCCACTGCACAACAATAAGCGTGGGCCGACCCTCGATGGAAAGACGCCAGTTCAGCGGTGGCATGCAAGGCAAGAACCTGCGCTACCTCAGTGATAATCCCCAGCAATCGACCTCGGTCACCCGTGTCGGTTTTTTGCTGCTCGAACACTTCTCCTTGCCGGCCTTTACCCAGACCCTCGACACGCTGGTGACCGCCAACCTGTTGCGCCCCGATCTGTTCGCTACGCGCACCTTCGGCTGGGGTGAGGGCGAAGTGATCAGCGACCTGGGCCTGGTCATTCGCCCGGATGCGAACCTGACGCTGGCGAGCTTGCAGGACTTGGACCTGTTGGTGATCTGCGGTGGTTTTCGCACCGAACTCAAGGCGAGCGAGCCATTTATCCAATGGCTGCGCAGTGCGGGTGAAGCGGGCGTGCGCCTTGCCGGTTTGTGGAACGGCTCGTGGTTCCTCGGGCGTGCGGGGCTGCTGCAGGGTTACCGCTGTGCCATCCACCCCGAACATCGCCCGGCGCTGGCCGAAGTGTCCAAGGCGGCGCAGGTCACCAGCGAGCCCTACGTGATCGACCGCGACCGCCTCACCGCGTCCAGCCCCTCGGGGGCTTTCCATATGGCCTTGGACTGGATCAAGAGCCTGCATGGCAAAGCCTTGGTCGAAGGCATCGAAGATATCCTGGCGTTCGAAGAGTCACGCTACCGCCGTATCAAACCCACTGAAAACATCTGTGTCAGCGCGCCGTTGCGCGAGGTGGTGAAGTTGATGGACGCCAACCTCGAAGAACCCCTGGAACTCGATCAACTCGCCGTCTACGCCGGCCGTTCCCGCCGCCAGTTGGAGCGCCTGTTCAAAGAACAGCTGGGTACCACGCCGCAGCGCTACTACATGGAACTGCGCGTCACTGAGGCGCGACGCCTGTTGCAGCACACCGAGTTATCCCAGGTGGATGTGCTGGTGGCGTGCGGGTTTGTCTCGCCGAGCCATTTCAGCAAATGCTACAGCGCGTATTTCGGCTATCGCCCCTCCAAGGAGAAGCGGTTGGTCAAGTAGCCTGGCGGGTGTAGCAAGATTTTCACGAGGAGTGGCAATGAATATCACGCTTTTGGATCGTTATCGCGGCAGCCTACTTGGGCTGGCGTGTGGCGATGCGGTAGGGACGACGGTTGAATTCATGCCCCGCGGCAGCTTTTCTCCCGTGACGGATATGCTAGGCGGCGGACCGTTTAGCCTCAAGCCTGGCCAATGGACTGACGATACCTCCATGGCTCTGTGTCTGGCCGAAAGCCTGTTGCGCAAAGGCGGTTTTGACGCGATGGACCAGATGGGACGTTATCTGAATTGGTGGAAGTGGGGTTACTTGAGTTCTACCGGAGAGTGCTTTGATATCGGCATGACGGTTCGCGAAGCGTTGGAGCAATTTCAGCAAAGTGGCAACGCTTTTGCGGGCTCAACGCATCCGTATTCGGCCGGCAATGGTTCGATGATGCGCCTCGCACCTGTCGTGTTGTTTTACTTTCCAGATAGGGCGGACATCCACCTGTTTGCCGAGCAAAGCTCGCGAACTACGCATGCCGCGCAGGAGGCTATCGAGTGCTGCCTGCTGCTGGCCGAGGCTATCAGCAATGCCCTGAGCGGTGTTCCAAAGAAGCAGGTGCTGAGTTTTTCCCACACCGCGCTGTTGGCCCCTAAGATCAAGGCTATCGCCTCTGGCGATTATCGCGATAAAACCTCTGCTCAAATCGTTGGCTCAGGTTATGCGGTGGCTTCGCTGGAGGCCGCATTCTGGTGTTTCGATCAGACCTCAAATTTTGCTGAAGCGATACTCGCTGCCGCCAACCTTGGGGATGACGCAGACACTACTGCCGCAATCGTTGGGCAACTGGCGGGGGCGTATTACGGCGTCCAGGCTATCCCTGTCGGTTGGTTGAACAAGCTATGGATGCGCGATGAAATCCAAGAAACGGCTGATGCGTTATTCAGCACTTCGCGCTTACCACGGTAAGGTTCAGAAACGATCTAGCCGATAAGGCTGTAGTTCTGGCACCCGCTCACCCGCAGCAAGTTGCCCAACCCACTCGGCCGTCACCGCCGCTTGTGTCAGTCCCAAATGCTGGTGACCAAATGCAAGCAGCACTTTGCCTTCGCACACCCGGTCAATGATCGGCAGCGAGTCGGGCAGGGAAGGGCGAAACCCCATCCAGGGCGTGGCTTCGCTGTCGCTCAAGTCGTGTTGGAACAGCCCTTTGCTCAACCGGTGCAACTGCCAGGCCCGTTGCATATTGGCTGGGCGGTCGAGGCCGGCGAATTCGACCGTGCCGGCCAGGCGCAGGCCACCGGTCATGGGCGTCATGATGAATTTGCGCTCCAGTGAAGTGACCGCGAAGGGCAGGCGCTGTTGTTCCTGGGGCAGCATCAGGTGGTAACCGCGTTCGGTGTCCAGCGGCACTTGTTTGCCGGTGAGAGCTGCGGTGAGTTTGGCCGAGTGGGCGCCGCAGGCAATCAGCACTTGCTGCGCTGTCAGTACGCCTTGGTCGGTCATCAGGGAAACGCCGCTAGCCTCCAGGCGTCCGTCCAGAACGCGCTGCTGAAGAAATTGCACCCCCTCAGCCTTGGCCGCGTTCACCAGTTCGCCAACCACCGTGTACGGGTCCAGAAAATGTCCGGTAGCGGGAAAGAACAAACCGCCTTGTATGGCGTCGCTCAGTTGCGGCGCAGCCTTGCGCACCGCATCGCCGCTCCAGAAGTCCACGACGACGCCTTGCTGCCGCATGCGTTGCTGCACTGCATCCAGTGCAGCGCGGGATTCGGCGCGCTCATACACCAACAGCGAACCGTCTTCACGCAGCAATGGCGCTTGCCCAATCGATTGCAGCAAGCG
Source organism: Pseudomonas sp. WS 5503 (assembly GCF_012985385.1). Taxonomy (NCBI): domain Bacteria; kingdom Pseudomonadati; phylum Pseudomonadota; class Gammaproteobacteria; order Pseudomonadales; family Pseudomonadaceae; genus Pseudomonas; species Pseudomonas sp. WS 5503. The sequence continues at coordinate 180,303 of NZ_JAAQWI010000009.1, read as the reverse complement.
TTGCCACGCGCCCAGGCTGCCTTCGTTCAGCGCGCGAAGGCCGGCTACGGTGCGCTGATAACGCACTGGCCGCAGGTTCAGCAGCAGGCGAATAAACCAGGGCAGGGCGCGGGGCAGGTAGGTCCAGTCCAGGCGCAGCGGGCCCATGGGGTCCAGGAGCATGGCGGGCAAGCGCTTGAGGATCGACAGGTCGGCGATGGGGAACACCTGCTCCGTTGCCAGGTGGCCGGCGTTGCCGTAGGAGGCGCCCATGCCGGGTGCCTGCGGGTCGAGCACGACGACTCGGCGGCCTTGGCGTGCCAGCTGCAAGGCGCAGGCGACGCCGATAATGCCGGCGCCGACTACTACGATGTCTGCTTGCTTGGGATCGGCCATGATCATGCTTCTCGCTGGCCGTCGAGCAGGCGCCGCAACCGCAGCGGGTTGTCGTGCTGCAGCGCGGTGGGCAGCAAGGCGTCCGGGACGTCCTGGTAACACACCGGGCGCAGGAATCGCAGGATCGCCGCCGTGCCCACCGAGGTACTGCGCGCATCCGAAGTCGCCGGAAAGGGCCCGCCATGCACCATGGCGTCGCACACTTCTACGCCGGTCGGCCAGCCGTTCACCAGCAGGCGCCCAGCCTTGCGCTCCAGCACCGGCAGCAATGCCCGCGCCTGTGGCAGGTCGTGGTCATCCATGTGCAGGGTTGCGGTGAGTTGACCTTCCAGGTGCTCGGACACCTGGCGCATGTGCTCGACATCACGGCACTGCACCACCAGCGAGGCGGCGCCGAATACTTCGGCTTGCAGGTGTTGATTGTTCAGGAACGCCTCGGCCTGGGTCACGTACAGATGGGCCTGGCCCTGGTTCGGCCCGGTCGCTGGCAAGCCCTTGGCGGCGATGTGAGCGTGCTGGGCCAGGGTCTTCAGGCCGGTTTCGTAAGCGCTGAAGATGCCCGGTGTGAGCATGGTCTGGGACGGGCAACGCGAGAGCCGCTCACTGGCAGACTGAATAAAACGGTCCAGAGCGGCGCCTTGCAGGGCAATCATCAGGCCAGGGTTGGTACAGAACTGGCCGGCGCCTTGGGTCAGCGACGCGACGAATCCTTCGGCCAAGGCTTCGCTCCGAGCTTCAAGCGCAGCAGGAAACAGGTACACCGGGTTGATCGAGCTCATTTCCGCGTACACCGGGATCGGCTCCGGGCGTGCCTGCGCCGCTTGGCACAGGGCGATACCGCCACTGCGCGACCCCGTGAAGCCTACGGCCTTGATGCGCGGGTCGCGCACCAATGCGATACCCACCTCGTTACCCGCGCCGTAGAGCAGTGAAAACACACCCTCCGACAAGCCACAATCTTTGACCGCCTGGGCGATGGCGCGCCCCACCAGCTCGCTGGTGCCGGGGTGCGCGTTATGCGCCTTGACGATCACCGGGCAACCGGCGGCAAGGGCCGATGCGGTATCGCCGCCCGCCACGGAGAAGGCTAGAGGGAAGTTGCTGGCACCGAACACGGCTACCGGACCCAGGGCGATATGGCGCTGGCGCAGGTCGGCACGGGGCAGGGGTTGGCGCTGGGGCTGTGCGGTATCGACGCGCACGTCGAGCCATTCGCCCAGGCGCACGGTGCGGGCAAAAGCGCGCAGTTGCCCGCAGGTACGGCCGCGTTCACCTTCAATGCGTGCGCGAGGCAAGCCGGTTTCGGCGCAGGCGCGTTCGATCAACTCATCGCCCAGGGCTTCGATGTGGGTGGCGATGGTTTCAAGCAACGTGGCGCGATCTGCCAAGGTGGTTTCGCGGTAAGCGTCGAACGCGGCCCACGCCAGTGCGCAGGCCTGGTCGACGTGCTGCTCATCCCCGCCAGCGTAGGCGGGTTCCAGTGGGGTGTTGGTAGCGGGGTTGATGGCCCGGATCGCATCGCGATGGCCGCAAACCGATTGCTGACCGATCAGCATCTTGCCTGTCAGAGTCATGGGGACATCCTGGAAAAAAAAGAGGTGTTGTAGGCGCGAGCTTATGTGGCGAGCAAGCTTGCTTGCGCTGGGGTGCGAAGCGCCCCCAATAAAAGCCGGAGACTGCTGCGCAGTCAGCGGGAGCAAGCTCCCTCGCCACAGCAAGCTCGCGCCTACAGAAAATCAAACGACGTTCTGTTCGGCCGACCAGTTGGCATACCACTGACGGAACAGCGCGTACTGCTGCTCGGCATACCGGCGCTGGGCAGCGCTGAGCCCGTCGGTTTCGTTGAAGTGCAGGGCGTAACCCTGGTCGCCGTTGAGCACCATCAAATGCTTGTAATACAGCACCAGATCGCAACCCTCGTCGAACGAGGACAACACCGCCAGTGCAGCTTCCAGTTCGCGGGCCTGGCGACGCGCCTTGGCATCGCCCTTGGCGGCCTTTTTGCTCAGGGCCACCAGTTGCAGCACCTCGCGGGGCAGTGCATTGCCGATGCCGGTGATAGCGCCGGTGGCGTTGCAGTTGACGAAGCCGTGTACCACCTGGGTGTCGACGCCGACCATCAGGGTCACATCATCATCCTGGGAGGTGATGTTTTCGGCGGCGTAGCGCAGGTCGGCGGCGCCGCCGAACTCCTTGAAGCCGATCAGGTTCGGGTGTTCGCGGCGCAGTTCGAAGAACAGGTCGGCGCGGGTGGCGAAACCATAGTAGGGGCTGTTGTAGATCACCGCCGGCAGGTTGGGGGCGGCGTTGAGGATTGCTGCAAAGTGGGCCTTTTGCGCAGTGACCGAAGCCCCTCGGGACAGCACGCGGGGAATCACCATCAAACCATCGGCGCCGACTTTGGCGGCATGGGCTGCGTGGGATACGGCTTCACGGCTGTTCACCGCCCCCGTACCGACGATGGTCGGCACACCCGCAGCCACCAGGCGCGCCACGCCTTCCTGGCGCTGGGCCTCGGTGAGCAGCGGCCAGTCGCCCATGGAACCGCAATACACCACGGCACTCATGCCGATGTCGATCAGCTCGCGGCCCTTGGCCACCAGTGCGTCGAAGTCCGGTTGGCGCTCGGCGGTGCAAGGGGTCATCAGGGCGGGCATGCAGCCGGTGAAGATGTTGTCGCTCATGGTGCTAACTCCGGTTTCAGTTGAATGAATAATGGGCTCAGATGCCCCAGGCAAACGGGTCTTGTTCGTCGATCAGCAACGTGCTGTCGGCGGTCATGTAGGCGCGGCCGGTGATGAATGGACGTACGCGTTCGCCGTCCCACTCATAGCGGCCCAGGAACTGGCTGCCGGTGATGCTGGCTTGGACCCAGGGTTCTCCTGCGGCCAGTTTTGCGTCGGCGGCCAGGCAGGCGAGCTTGGCGCTGGTGCCGGTGCCGCAGGGGGAGCGGTCATAGGCTTTGCCGGGGCACATCACGAAGTTGCGGCTGTCGGCGTGGGCGTCGTCGGCGAACAGTTCGATATGGTCGATCAGCGCACCGTCTGCGCCACGGATGCCTTGGGCTTCGAGGGCGTTGAGCATGGCCCAGGTGTAGTCGGTCAGGGCCTCCACGTTGTCCATCTGCAACTCATGGCCGTGGTCCGACACCAGGAAGAACCAGTTGCCGCCCCAGGCGATGTCGCCCAGCACCACGCCATGCCCAGGCACATCAACCGGCACCTGCTTGCGGTAGCGGTAAGCGGGTACATTGCGCAGGGTCACGCTGCCGTCTTCGTGCAAGGTGGCCGCGACCGGGCCGACCGGCGTGTCAAGGCTGTGCACGCCCGGTTGGATCAGCCCCAGGTGATGCAGCGAGGCAACCAGGCCGATGGTGCCGTGGCCGCACATGCCGAGGTAGCCGGCGTTGTTGAAGAAGATCACCCCGCAGGTCGCCCCCGGCGTAACCGGCGCGCAGTACAGCGCGCCCACCAGCACATCGTTGCCCCGTGGCTCCAGCAGGCAGGCGCGGCGCCATTGATCGTGGTGGGTGCGCAGGTGGTCCAGTTGATCGGCGATCGAAGCACCCGCCAGTTCGGGAAAGCCGTTCATGACCAGGCGTGTAGGTTCACCGCCGGTGTGTGAGTCAATCACATGCAGTCGTTTCATAAGGCGCTCCATCAGTGGGTAGTCGGGGACAGTGGGGCGCTGTAGTGCGCGTCGCTGACGACTTCGCTTTCGTCCTCTTCCTGCTCCAGGCGTACCAAGTGGGCGGGTACGCCGGTGGCGGCGCCCCAGTAGTAAATGCCCAGGGCGCAGGCCGCCACCACCAGGGTGTCAAACGGGTGGCTGATCACACCAATACCGCCAAAGCTGCCGAGCTTGGAGAGCAGGATGGTCACGGCGTAGAAGCCGATCAGCCAGGCCGAGGAGCGTACTTGTTGCTTGAGGTTCAGGTGCGCGGTCGGCACCCAGCGCGCGCACAGCAGGTACACCACAAACATCAGAATTTGCAGGCCCAGCAGCCAGGACACGGTGTTCCAGCCCGACCAGTACACGATCAGCGCAGCGATGATAAACGACAGCGGCCCCAGCACCGCCATGCCCTTGACCCGAAATGGGCGCGCCATGTCGGGTGCATTGCGGCGCAGGGCGGCGACTGTCACCGGGGCCACGGCATAACTGAGGATCAGGGCGGCGGACACCACGTTGATCAGCGCTTCCCAGGACGGGAACGGCAAGGTCCAGAACACCGACAGGCCAAAGGTCAGCCACAGCGCCGGGCGCGGGATGCCGGACTTTTCATCGATGCGCGTGAATATCTTGAAGAAGGTGCCAGTCTGCGCCCAGCCATACACCACGCGCGGGGTGGCGTTCATGTAGATGTTGCCGCAGCCGCTGGGGGAGATCACTGCATCGGCCACCACCAGGTAGGCCAGCCAGCCCACGCCCAGCGCCAGGGCGATGTCGCGATAGGGCAGGGCCAGTTCCTTGCTGATGCCGGCCCAGCCATTGGCGAGCATTTCGGTAGGCACGCCGCCGAGGAACGCGGTTTGCAGCAGCACATAGATGGCCGTAGACAACAGTACCGAGAGGATCAGGGCGATGGGGATGGTGCGCTGTGGGTTTTTCACTTCGCTGGCCACCGAAATGATCGGCGTCAGGCCCAGGTAGGCAAAGATCACCCCGCCTGCCGACACGGCCATCTCGATGCCCGACAAGCCGAACGGTGCAAAGCCATGCACCTGGAAGTTCTCAGGCTTGAAGAAGGTGAACAGCACGCCGATCACCAGCAACGGCACGATGAACTTGAACACGCTCACCAGGTTATTGGCGATGGCAAAGGTCTTCACGCTGCGGTAATTGAGCACAAAGAACAGGCACAGCAAGGCAAATTGCACCAGCCAGCCCAGGGTGGTGGGGTCGCTGGAGCCGGCCTTGGTCAACTGGGGAAACCAGGCTGCCGCATATTGGCGCGAGGCGACCACTTCAATCGCCACCAGGCTGGAAAACGCGATCAGCGTGATAAAGCCCATCAGGTAGCCCAGCAGCGGGCCATGGGAGTACACCGGGTAGCGCACCACGCCGCCAGCGCGGGGCAGGGCGGCGCCCAGTTCGCAGTAGACAATGCCCAGCAACAGCACGGCGAAACCGCCCAGCAGCCAGGAAAAAATTCCCGCCGGGCCTGCGATGGCAGACACGTGACTGGCGGCGAACAACCAACCCGATCCGAAGATGGCTCCCAACCCGATAAAGGTGAGGTCCATCAGTGACAGCTGTTTCTTGAACTTGCCTTGGCCTGACATAGCGGCGCCTTCTTGTGAGTTATTGGATAGGCATGCAGTGGCGCTATCCTGAACCCATCAGGCAGACTGACGATTGATGTTTTGCGCAGGGATGGATGACGAATTCAGCACAATTTGCCGCGCTCGACAGCGCTCGCCTCATGCCTCAATCTGCTGGCTGTCGACGAATAAAGGGGCTGAGAAAGTCATGTTGCAAAGCGCGTTCGCGAGCCTTTTCCAAGGCAGCCGACCCCACAGCATCGAGCAGCTATTAAGCGGGGTAGAGCAGTTGCTGCCGATGCTTGATGTACTACCCAATGCTGCGATTTTCATCAAGGACATCGACGCTCGCTACGTGCTCGCCAACCGCACCCTGGTGCAACGCTGCGGCCTCAAACAACTGCAACCGCTGCTGGGCAAGACCAGCGCCGAAGTGTTTCCCGCACAATTGGGCCCTGGCTATACCGAACAGGACCGGCGCGTGCTGAAGCAAGGTCTGGTACTGGAGGATCAACTCGAACTGCACCTCTACGGCACCCGCGAACCGGGCTGGTGCCTGACCCACAAGTGGCCGCTGTACAACCAGCTCGGTGCGATCATCGGCCTGGCCGGGATCTCGGTAGACCTGCAATCAGCCAGTGAAACCCACCCGGCCTATCAGCGTCTGGCGGCGGTGGACGAACACATCCGCAGCCATTTCAACCGACGTGTCACCCTGGGCGAATTGACCCGCATCGCCGGGATTTCCGTGGCGCAACTGGAGCGCTACTGCAAGCGCGTGTTTCACCTCACGCCTCGGCAAATGATCCAGAAAGTCCGGCTGGAACATGCCCGGCGGTTGTTGCATACCGAGCTGCCGATTACCGAGGTGGCGCTGCAATGCGGGTACACCGATCACAGCGCGTTTACCCGGCAGTTCAAATCTTCAACCGGGTTCACCCCTAGGCAGTACCGGCAAGCGACGCAAGGCGGCAGGCCAGATGAAAATCTAATGTGGGAGGGGGCTTGCCCCCGATAGCAGTGTGTCAGTCAGGATATTTTTATCTGATCCACCGCCATCGGGGGCAAGCCCCCTCCCACATTTGGATGAAGCCAAGTCGATGCAACGAATGCCGCCCACGCCCCTCATATGCTTACACCGACCCTTTTCACCACGACAGGTACCGAGCTTATGACCGCGGCGAACAACGACCATGTGAACTGGCTGGTGCAACATTCCATGCTCCACGCAGCGCGCCAGCGAGCCAAGCTCTATTCGGGGCAAGGCCGCTTGTGGCAGCAGCCCTATGCACAGACACGGCCGCGTGACGCTTCAGCCTTGTCGTCGGTGTGGTTCACTGCCTACCCCGCGTCGATTGTCACCCGCGAAGGCGGCACCGTGCTGGAGGCGCTGGGGGACGAAACCCTGTGGCATACCCTGTCGAAGATCGGCATCCAGGGCATTCACAACGGCCCGCTGAAGAAGTCCGGTGGTTTGTCTGGCACCGAGCACACCCCGACCATCGACGGCAATTTTGACCGCATCAGCTTCGACATCGACCCGCAATTGGGCACCGAGGCGCAATTGCAGGCCTTGACGCGCATGGCTGCCGCGCACAATGCGGTGATCATCGACGATGTGATCCCGTCGCACACCGGCAAGGGCGCGGACTTTCGCCTGGCTGAAATGGCCTATGAGGACTATCCCGGCCTGTACCACATGGTCGAAATCCGCGAGGAAGACTGGCCGTTGCTGCCCGACGTGGCTGCCGGACGCGATGCACAAAACCTCAGCCCCTCCCAGGTAGACGCACTGCGCGACAAGCACTACATCGTCGGCCAATTGCAGCGGGTGATTTTCTTCGAGCCCGGCGTCAAAGAAACCGACTGGAGCGCCACCCCGGTGGTGCTCGGCGTAGATGGCAAGCCGCGGCGCTGGGTGTACCTGCATTACTTCAAGGAAGGCCAGCCGTCGCTCAACTGGCTCGACCCTTCGTTTGCTGCGCAGCAGATGATCATCGGTGATGCGCTGCACGCCATTGATGTGATGGGCGCGAAAATCCTGCGCCTGGATGCCAACGGCTTTCTCGGCGTGGAGCGCAAGCTCGATGGCACGGCCTGGTCCGAAAGCCATCCGCTGTCGATCACCGGCAATCAGTTACTCGGCGGCGCCATTCGCAAGGCGGGCGGGTTCAGTTTTCAGGAACTCAACCTCACCGTGGACGACATCGCGTCGATGTCCCACGGCGGCGCCGACCTGTCTTATGACTTCATCACCCGGCCTGCCTACCAGCATGCCTTGCTGATGGGCGACACGGAATTCCTGCGCCTGATGCTGCGCCAGATGCACAGCCTCGGCATCGACCCCGGCTCGCTGATTCACGCGCTACAGAACCACGATGAACTGACCCTGGAGCTGGTGCACTTCTGGACGCTACACGCCCATGACAGCTTCCTGTTCCAGGGCCAGACCTTCCCCGGCAACATCCTGCGCGAGCATATCCGCGAACAGATGTACGAACGCCTGACCGGTGAGCATGCGCCGTACAACCTCAAGTTCGTCACCAACGGCGTGTCCTGCACCACCGCCAGCATCATCACCGCAGCCCTGGGTATTCGTGACCTGGAGGCGATCACCCCGGCGGATATCCAGCAGATTCGCCAGATCCATTTGCTGCTGGTGATGTACAACGCCATGCAACCTGGGGTGTTTGCCTTATCCGGCTGGGACCTGGTGGGCGCGCTGCCGTTGGCGGCCGAAGACGTGGCGCACCTGATGGCCGATGGCGACACACGCTGGATTCACCGTGGCGCCTATGATCTGGTAGACCTGAACCCCGACGCCGAACTGTCAGCTGGGCAAATGCCGCGCTCCAAAAGCCTGTATGGCAGCCTGAACAGCCAACTGCAGGACCCGGAGTCCTTTGCCTCCCAACTGCAAAAAATCCTCGCCGTACGCCGCGCCTACGACATCGCCGCCAGCCGCCAGATCCTGGTGCCGGATGTCGAGCATCCCGGCTTGCTGATCATGGTGCACGAACTACCGGCGGGTAAGGGCACGCAAATCACCGCGCTGAACTTTGGCGCCACGCCGATCACCGAAACCCTGCACCTGCCCAACATCGCCCCGGGGCCGGTGGTGGATATCATCAATGAGCGGGTGGAAGGCGATTTGACCGAGGAGGGCGCGTTCACGATTACCCTGGACGCTTATGAAGGGCTGGCGTTGCGGGTGGTGAGCAGCACGCCGATGTAAAGGCGACGAAACGGTAACTGTGGCGAGGGAGCTTGCTCCCGTTGGACTGCGTAGCAGTCCCAGCCTCTTTGAACAAAAGAGCGGGGCGGCTTCGCGCCCCAACGGGAGCAAGCTCCCTCGCCACAGGTTAGTGTTTGTTGGCTAACAGCGCCGTACCACGCGATCAGTGGTGCTTGTTCTTGTGCTTATGTTTGTTGCCTTTGTGCTTGCCACCACCGGAACGATGACCGCTCTCGTCATCGGCCAGGTTGTTACCCAGCGCGCCACCGGCTGCGCCACCCACGCCGGCGCCGATGGTTGAACCGGTGGTGCCGCCCAGGCGATTGCCAATCAGCGAACCGCCTGCCGAGCCCAAACCGCCGCCAATCGCCGCTTCGGTCTTGTTGCCCTTTTGCGCACCCACTGCACTCCCGGCTGCGCCCCCCACGCCGGCGCCGATGGCCGCACCTGTCGAGCCACCAAGCTGCTGGCCCACCACGTTGCCCAATACACCGCCGACACCGCCTCCCAGCGCCGCCGTACCATCTCCAGCGGCCAAGGCCCCTTGGGAGATCAGGATGCCCAATGCCAGGGCCGGGAATGTCATTTTCATTTTTTTGTACCTCAAGGGCTGTCTCAGGCGCTCACGGGGTAAAGCACGCCTGGCATTTTGATTAGAGCACACGCCATAACACTTGGGCTTGGGTGATAGCCCCTTGCACAAGAAAATTTTTTTTCAGCCCTCTTGAATTCCTTTTACGCGTCCATAAATTTTTGATCACGCGATGCCGAATCCGGGTCGCGTACTAAATCACTTGGAGAAACTCAGGAGATTTTAAAATGGCTACTACCCTGTCGTTGGCCCCACTGTTCCGTCAATCGGTGGGCTTTGATCGCTTCAATGACCTGTTCGAGTCGGCGCTGCGCAGCGAGGCTCCGAATTCCTATCCACCTCACAACGTGGAAAAGCACGGTGACGACGCGTACCGCATCGTGATCGCCGTGGCTGGCCTGACCGAGGAGGATCTGGATATCCAGGTCGAGAGGGGTGTATTGACGGTTTCCGGCGGAAAACGCGAAACCGACGATAAGGTCGCTTACCTGCACCAGGGCATTGCCCAACGTGCGTTCCGGTTGTCGTTCCGCTTGGCCGACCATATCGAAGTACGTGGCGCATCTCTGACCAACGGTTTGCTCAACATCGACCTGCTGCGTGAAGTGCCTGAAGAGGCCAAGCCAAAACGCATCATGATTGGTGGTGAGGCCAAACCCGAGCTGCGTCAGGTCAGCTTGCAGTAAAACAATCGGCGGTAAAAAGGCGCTCTACGGAGCGCCTTTTTTGTGCGCGCTGCAAACGCAGGCCGGCTAAGCCTCGGTATTGGGTGCAAACAACCGCCTGGCCTCGGCAAAACACTTCTCTGCAATGACCGAGCGCGGTTCGGTCTTGCGCATCACCATGCCCAGGGGCGCAAGGACACTGGCGTCTGGCAGGTGGATAAATGCCAGGTTTTCGATGGGGTTTTCCAGGCCGCTGTCCAACGGCATGATTGCGCAACAGAAGCCTTCGTGGATGGCCTGGAACAGTTGATAGGTGGAGTCGCTTTCCAGAATCGGCTGGGGATCGAGACCGCGGCTGCGGAAACTCAAGTCGATGGATTTTCGGTAGTGCATGCCATTGCTGATCATCCCCAGGGGCAGTTGGGCGGCTTCTTCCCAGCTCATCTGTGTGCCTTCGAAGTGGAAGTGGCGGGTGTCGTACAGCAGGCCGACGCGGGTTTCGCCCAGCTCGAAAAACTCCAGGTAATTGGGGCTGACGTGGTCCAGGTAGCACACGCCCAGGTCCAGTTGGTTGGTGCCCAAGGCTTCGATGATTTTGTCCGAACTCATGGAGGTGAGGCTGAACTTGAGTTCCGGGAAGCTGTGGGACAAACCCTGGATAAAGCTGATCGGGTTGAAGCCGCTCAGGGGCACCAGGCCCAGGCGCAGGTTACCGACCAACTGGCCGCGACACGCAGCGGCTTCGGCGAACAGGCCGTCGTGGGCGGCGAGCAGGGTCCTGGCCCAGGCCAATACGCGTTCGCCGGCCTGGGTGAAACCTTCGAAGCGTTGGCCGCGGGTTACCAGCTCCAGGCCCAGTTCTTCCTCCAGGTTGCGCAGGCGCATCGACAGGGTGGGCTGGGTGATGTTGCAGCGCGCGGCGGCCTGGCCGAAATGGCGGGTCTGCTCCAGCGCGATCAGGAATTTAAGCTGCTTGATGTCCATGAAGGCACCTGCCTGGAAATAAGTGAACGGTCATGATTGGCGCAAGTGCCTGAAACCCACGGGGTGGAGCCGATGATCGCATTGTAACGACCGGCACGTCCAAGTGACCTTGCCACCGTGCGGCTGCATTGTTCCATTTTTGAGATGGAGCGGCCCGTTTCAGCCACTACCTAACCCTGAACGCGATGATTAAGGTGGTTCCACTGTTTTTTGGATGGGCCAACGTCTACACCCAGGCCGTGCCGCACTATCAGCTTCTCATCGAGAGCTACATCAAGGCTCAGGAAGTTGCAAACAACCACGAAGTACTAGACTCACAGCGCAAGTAAATACGCTGGGGTATTTTGCGGCGAGCCCATGTTGGGCGCTGCCTATTTATCAGGAGTATGAAGATGTCTACACCTTACGTTCGTTTGGACAAAGACAACGCCGCGGTACTGTTGGTCGACCATCAGGCCGGCTTACTGTCATTGGTCCGCGACATCGACCCGGACAAATTCAAGAACAACGTGCTGGCCCTGGCTGACCTGGCCAAGTACTTCAAGTTGCCGACCATCCTCACCACCAGTTTCGAAACCGGCCCCAACGGCCCGCTGGTGCCCGAGCTCAAGGCCCTGTTCCCGGATGCGCCGTACATTGCGCGCCCGGGCCAGATCAATGCCTGGGACAACGAAGACTTCGTCAAGGCCATCAAGGCCACCGGCAAGAAGCAATTGATCATTGCCGGCGTCGTGACCGAAGTGTGCGTGGCGTTCCCGGCGCTGTCGGCCCTGGCCGAAGGCTTTGAAGTGTTTGTGGTCACCGACGCCTCCGGCACTTTCAACGAACTGACCCAGCAGTCCGCCTGGGCCCGCATGTCGGCCAACGGCGCGCAACTGATGACCTGGTTTGGCCTGGCCTGTGAGCTGCACCGCGACTGGCGCAACGACATCGAGGGCTTGGGGACGTTGTTCTCCAACCACATTCCGGACTACCGCAACCTGTTCACCAGCTACAACGCGTTGACTGAAGGCAAGTAAGCCTGACGCGAGGCTGCCGCTAGCCTTGAGGGGGACGGTACAGCGCCTATTTCACTGACACCCCTAGGTCCACATGTGGGAGCTGGCTTGCCTGCGATAGCGGCATTGCGCCTGGCACCTATTTATCTGACACCGCGCGATCCAGCTGTGGGTGTCAGGTAAATAGGGGTTGGCTGTCGGGCCGTCATCGCAGGCAAGCCAGCTCCCACAGTTGGATCGGCGTCGACCGTCGCGGGAGCAAGATCAGTACCGCTAGAGGGATGACAGCACTTTAGTCGTAATTTGTTACTAACCAATGCCCTAAAAATACAACGCTGTGGCGGCAAAGCGGGACAAAACACCCTCTCGCCATTCAATTTTCATAAAAATGTAACAACCCTGCTTCACAGTTCGGGAGCCCGTCACCACAACGAGTTCCTTTTAATGAAAAGCTTGATGAAGTCCGCAGCACTCGCCGTTACGGTATCCCTGTGTGCCTCCTCCTTGACCTTCGCCGCCGAAAACGTGCGCCTCACCGGCTCCGGCGCCAGCTTCCCTGCACCGATCTACCTGACCTGGTTCAAGGATTTCAGCAAGAAGACCGCTGGTGTCACCGTGGATTACCAGTCCAAGGGCAGCGGCGCAGGTGTGCAGGACTTCCTGAATAAAACCGTCGACTTCGCCGCCAGTGACTCGGCCATGAAAGACGAAGACATCGCCAAGGTTGCCGAAGGCGTGCAGTTGCTGCCAATGACTGCCGGTGAAATCGTGCTGGCCTATAACCTGCCGGGCAATCCCAAGGGCCTCAAGCTGCCACGCGATGTTTACTCCAACATCTTCCTGGGCAAGATCACCAAGTGGAACGACCCACAGATCGTCGCCGCCAACCCGGACCTGAAGCTTGGCGACACGCCGATCACCGTGGTAGTGCGCGCAGACTCCAGCGGCACCACGGCGGTCTTCACCAAGCACCTGGCGACCATCAACCCTGAATTCAAAACGGCACTGGGGGAGGGCAACACCGTCAACTGGCCGGCCAGCGACAAATTCATCAAGTCGCCCAAGAACGATGGTGTGACCGCCACCGTACGCCAGACCCCAGGCGCCATCGGTTACATCGAGTACGGCTTCGCCAAACTGGCCAAGGTTGACTTCGCCCAGTTGCAGAACAAGGCCGGCCAGTACGTGGTGCCAAACGCCGAAAGCGGCGCCGAGGCCCTGGCCGCCGTGAAGATGCCGGAAAGCCTGGTGGCCTGGTTGCCGGACCCGGACGGTGCCAAGTCTTACCCGATCACCTCGTACACCTGGATGATCTTCCGCAAGGACAACGGCAACCCTGCCAAGGCCAAGGCCATGCGCGAAATGGTTGAGTACAGCCTGACCGAGGGGCAGAAAATCGCCGACTCCATGGGCTACATCCCGCTGCCGCCATCGGTGGTGGAGCAGGTTCGCAAAGCCTCCGCCAACATTCAGTAACACCCGTGAGGCCGCTCTCGGTGTGGGCTGTTTGCCGCGCCGGGGGCGTTTCCCCCCTGTTCCGGAATTAGCCAATGAACAAACCTTTCGTCGTACCGGTTAACCGGGATTCTGCCTGCCAACCTCCCTCGGCCAAAGACTTCCTGGTCGATCGCACCTTCCGTGGGCTCGCGCGAATCGGGGTGGTACTGATTCTGGCGTTGGTCGCAGCCTTGGTATTCGAGGTGGGACGCAAGGCCTTGCCGGGCATGGAAAAGCACGGGTTCGATGTGCTTTTTGGCAGTGTCTGGGACGTTAACCAGGGCAAGTACGGGATCTTGCCGGCCATTTGGGGCACGCTCTACAGCGCTTTCATCGCGCTGCTGATTGCAGGCTTTTTCGGTGTCAGCATGGCGATTTTCCTGACTCAGGATTTTCTGCCGGCCAAGCTGGCCGCTGTGTTTCGCACCATCGTTGAGCTGCTCGCGGCTATCCCCAGCGTGGTGTACGGCCTGTGGGGCATCTACGTGGTGATCCCGGCCATTCGGCCACTGACCACCTGGTTGAACAGCGAACTGGGTTGGATACCGTTTTTCGGCACGTCCCTGAGCGGGCCGGGGTTGCTGCCTGCGGCGCTGGTGTTGGCCATCATGATTCTGCCGACGATTGCCGCCGTATCCCAGGACGCGCTCACCAGCGTGCCGATGAAGACCAAGCAGGCCGCCTACGGCATGGGCACCACCCATTGGGAGGCGATTCTCAAGGTGATGGTGCCATCCGCCGCCACCGGTATTTTCGGCTCCCTGGTACTCGGCCTCGGCCGTGCGCTGGGCGAAACCATGGCGCTGGCGATGCTGGTGGGCAACGCCAACAACATTTCCCTCTCGCTGTTCGCGCCGGCCAATACCTTGGCAGCCTTGTTGGCGCTGAACTTCCCCGAAGCCGGGCCCAACGAGGTGGAGGTATTGATGTACGCCGCTCTCGTCTTGATGTTCATCACGCTGCTGGTGAATGTCATCGGTTCCATGATCATGCTCTACGCCCAACGGGGTAACCGATGATGACGAATCTCACATCCCCTATCACCGCTGTGCCGAGCCTGCAGCGCAAGTTCGAAGGCCGCGCCTTGCGCAGTCTGGTGTTGACCACATTGGTATGGCTGGGTGCGCTGCTGGCCAGCGTGCCGCTGATTTCCGTGCTCTACATGCTGATCACCCGTGGCGGCGCCCGCCTGAGCCTGGAGGTGTTCACCGAACTGCCGCCCACCGGCTTCGAAACAGGCGGCGGTTTCGGCAACGCCATGGCCGGCACATTTGTGATGGTCGGTATCGCTGCGGCGATTGCGGTGCCGGTCGGCATCATGGCCGCGATCTTCCTGGCTGAACTGGGGCCGGACAGCAAATTGGCCAACGCTGCACGCTTTGCCGCCAAGATGCTCACCGGCTTGCCTTCGATCCTGGCCGGCGTGTTTGCCTATGCCTTGGTGGTGATGACCACCGGCACCTACTCGGCACCGGCCGGCGGCGTGGCCCTGGCGGTACTGATGCTGCCCATCGTGGTGCTGACGGCTGAAGAGTCGATGCGCATGGTGCCCAAGATCATGAAGGACGCCGCCTATGGCATGGGCTGCACCCGCTCCCAAGTGATCTGGAAGATCATCTTGCCGACTGGCCTGCCAGCGATCCTCACCGGCGTAATGCTTGCAGTGGCACGTGCCGCAGGCGAAACCGCGCCGTTGTTGTTCACCGCGCTGTTCAGCAACTACTGGATCTACCACGACGGCGACCTAGCGGTGATGAACCCCACGGCCTCCCTTGCAGTGTTGATCTACAACTTTTCCGGCATGCCCTTCGACAACCAGCTGGAGCTCGCCTGGGCGGCCTCGTTGGTGTTGGTGATGATCGTGCTGGTCGTGAATATTGTGAGCCGTATCTTCGGCAAGCCTAAGTATTAAGAACGGGAGCATCTGAATCTTGAACGTCTCAACTGCGCAAATAGCCGCTCCGTTTGTTACCCAATCGCCTGTGGTCATGGACTGCAAGCTGGACAGGATTTTCTACGGCAACTTCATGGCAGTACGTGACAGCCATGTGCCGATCGAGAAAAACAAGATCACCGGTTTCATCGGCCCGTCCGGCTGCGGCAAAAGTACGGTACTGCGCAGCCTCAACCGCATGAACGACCTGGTGAAGGGCTTTCGTTTCGAAGGCCACGTGCATTTCCTGGGGCAGGACGTGTATGGCAAGGGTGTAGACCCGGTGGTGGTGCGCCGTTACATCGGCATGGTGTTCCAGCAGCCGAACCCGTTTTCCATGAGCATCTTCGACAACGTCGCCTTCGGCCTGCGCTTGAACCGCTACAAAGGCGACCTGGGCGACCGCGTCAAGCACGCCCTGCAAGGCGCTGCGCTGTGGGATGAAGTCAAGGACAAGCTCAAGGTCAGCGGCCTGTCGCTTTCCGGTGGACAGCAGCAACGGCTGTGTATTGCCCGTGCGATTGCCACCGAGCCGGAAGTGCTGTTGCTCGATGAGCCTTGCTCGGCACTCGACCCGATTGCGACTCGCCGGGTAGAGGAACTGATGGTGGAACTGAAGAAGGATTACACCATCGCCCTGGTCACCCACAACATGCAGCAGGCGATCCGCGTGGCGGACACCACGGCGTTTTTCTCGGTGGATATTTCCCAGGGCACGCGTACCGGCTACCTGGTGGAAATGGGCCCGACCGCGCAGATTTTTGGCAGCCCGCGTGAACAGATGACCGAGGATTACATCAGCGGCAAGTTCAGCTGAGTAACTCCATGTTCGATAGAAACCACACGTGCGCCACCGTCAGCCCAGGAACGCCAATGTCTGCAACGCATCGTCTTGATTTGTCAGCGATTGAACGCGCGCTCCGCAAAGTGCAGAGCCGCTTTGCCCAGCTCAGCACGCAATTTACCGAGCCGCGCGACCCCTTGACCGACGAAGTGCTGCACAACGTGCTTGAAGGCTATGCGTTGGTTGACGACTATGTCGCACGGGGCGTTGACCTGTTTGACCTTCATCATCTGGACCTGATGCTGGAGATCAACGCCACGGTGCTCTGCGGTAGCGACCCGGCGCGGCGCGTGGAATACGCGCAGCACCTGGCCGCCACCGAAGAGCACTTCTTCAACAACGTTGAAGGCGGTATCAAGGACTTGTTCAATTGGTATTGCGCGTATCGCAGTGAATCGGTGTGGAAGCGTGCGGCCGGTGTGTATGTGCGCATCCTCAGCAAGCCGCAGTTGTTCATCGAAGGCAACAACCGCAGTGGTTCGCTGATCGTCAGTTATCTGCTGATGCGGGCCGGGTTGCCACCGTTCGTGCTAACGCTGGAAAATGCCGAGGGCTATTTCAATCCTTCCTCGGTAATCCGCAACTCGGCCAAACATGGGGTCAAGGCGTTGTATGAATTGCCCAAAATCAAGAAAAAGTACGCCGCCTTTCTGGAGGAACAGGCCCCGGATCCCAAGGCGTTTTTCTTGAGCGACGCACCACAGCCTATTTATCAGGGAGGCCATTAATGCGCCGGTATCCAACACTCGCCAGCCGAGCCGTGCAAGCTATCCAGCAGGCGCTTCTCACGCGTGCCGCCAAGCGACCGCGTGTACGCATCTCCTTTGATATCGACGACACATTGGCTTGCCAGCTCCACCACGCTGATGTCGAAAGCAGCTGGCTACCGGCCTGCGCTCATCGTTGGTGGGGAGAACCGCTGCGTATTGGCACCCGTTCGTTGACGCGAGAGCTGCGGCGCCAGGGTTGCAGTATCTGGGTCTACACCTCATCGGGCAGGGCGCCTTCCTACATCAGGCGTTGGCTGATGCTGTACGGCATTCGTGTCGATGGCGTAGTCAACAGCGTGCGGCATAACCACGCCCTCACGGTGCATGGGCTGTCGAACACCCCCTCGAAATTTCCGCCGGCCTTCGACATTGATTTGCACGTGGATGATTCCGAGGGTGTGCGCCTTGAAGGTAACGACCACGGCTTTCGCGTGGTGGTGGTCGATCCGCAGGATGAGCACTGGGCGCAACGAGTGCTTGAAGCCGTCGCGGGCGTGCAGGCGCAACTGGCCCGGCAGCAATTACCCAGGTTCAAGCAGCCTGTCTGCCAAGGTGCTGAGGTTTATTCTTCCTGAGTTCCAGAGAAACCTGAACTTCTTGAGCCCTTATTGCAGTTCACAACTTGCTATAAGGGTTTGATTTTCTTTGACTCGCCAGTCACGAATAACACAGAACTTCACCTCTTGTTCGACAAACAGCGCTTATGGCGCTTTTGTCGTCTATCTCCCCAAGTACATACCTTTGTCATCCGATAGTCGGTCACTTTAACGCGGCACTTCTAGTGCTAGTGTTGACGAGCTTCCTTAATGGTCAACCTCGATATTAAGCAACGAAGCAGCCTGAACAGAATGCACAACAACAACTTCAATGCATATTGTTTAGCCCGACGCATCAGGTATTACCGTTGACTTTCGGTGTTGATCGCTGGGCTCAAGGAGTACTGACATGGCTATATTCGATTACAAGGGGCAAGACGCCCGCGTCCTGATTTCAGATGCCTGGACCCTCGCCACTTACACCAGTGGTGTAGCGACCGTCGGCGCGCTCTACAACATTCCGGGGCTTGTGCTGGGCGAGGGCAACACCTTCGCGCTGCCCAAGGGCTGGCGTGAGATCGGCGCGAGCGAACTGCAGGTTGATAGCAGCCACACCGACATCACTGGAAGTTTTACCGGCGACGGCGTCTTTGGTTCTCAAGCCAGGGTGTTTGGTCAATACGATGATAGCGGCCAATTAGTCAAAATGGGTTTTTCCATTGCCGGCACTAACTCGCCAATTGATCTGCTGGGTTGGCCGGCGATGATCGATAACTCTTATATCAACGGCTACGACTACCTGCTCAACTCAATCAAGGATTACGCCACCGGCCATAACCTGAGCGGCAAGGATGTTCTGGTCACCGGCTATAGCCAGGGTGGCTCCGTTACCAACAGCATGTATATCGGCAAGGACACTTTGGCCGACGGTTTTTTCAAGGATTCGGACTACTTTGGCATGGAGTCGCCCAAGTCCAGCAACAGCGACGGCATCTTCAACTTCGGTTTTGAAAACGATGTGGTCCACCGTCTCACGGGTCAAGAGACCAACGTGGGCAGCGCCATTATCGATGCGCTTCAAGGCAGTGATGCCAGTTACACCTCGACGACTGACAACATCGTGCTGTTCGACACAATCTACGCGCTGCCAACCTGGCCCAATGGTCCGTTCTCGATTGCCAACCTGTCAGGATGGGCCGCGCACCTGGAAGGCATTTTCATCAACCCTATCCAGCGTATCGCCCAATCGACCTTCTACGATTACATCGAGCGCGACAGCACCATCATCATCAGTAACCTTGACGCCATCAGCCGCAGCTTTACCTGGGTCAGCGACAAACAGACCGCCACCTCCAACCACTACGGCACACCGGCCTTCCTGCTGGGCACCGACAGTTCGGACAAGCTGCAGGACGGCCGCAGCGATGACTTCCTCGACGGGTTCAAGGGTGACGACAGTTTCCGGGTGAGTACCGGTACCGATATCGTCGCTGGCGGCGAAGGCAACGATAAAGTCTTCCTCAAAGGCACCGCGTCTTCCTACGAGGCGGTGAAACTCAGCGATGGCACGTTGTTTCTGAACGATAGCAGCGGCCAATATGGCCTGAAGGAATTGCACGGCGTAGAGCATGTAGAGTTCGAAACCGGCCTGGCCAACAGCCTCGGCCATGTGCCCGTGCTCGGCGGGCTCTTCGGTGGTATTGGCGAGGTCCTCACGCCGGCCTATACGGTGACCAGTGGCAAACTCGACTTCGAAGGCCTGTTCGGCGCCGATAAGGCGTATGCCAAATCCATCGAAGGCAGCCAGCTGGCCGACACCCTCAAAGGCACCGCCGCTCGCGACCTGATATTCGGCCAGAACGGCAATGACCGGCTCGACGGTGGCGCCGGCAATGACCTGCTGCACGGCGGTGAGGGCAACGACACACTGCTGGGCGGCACCGGTAACGACGCGCTGTATGGCGCCAACGGCAATGACGTCTTGATCGGCGGGCAGGGTAATGACCAACTCAGCGGTGGCGTGGGCAGCGACCTGTTTGTTTTCGACCAGCGCGGGTTCGGCCACGACGTGATCAGTGACTTCAACATTCATCAGAATGGGAAAGACCTGCTGGTGTTCGCCAAGTCGCTGTTTGCCAGCGCCGATGCTGTGCTCGGTGCGACTACCCAGCACGGCAGTGACAGCGTGATTCTGGCGGGGGACAGCAGTGTCACCCTGGTGGGGTTCAATGCGGCGCAGTTGAGTGCAGAGATGATCAGCGTGGTTTGATGCCGGATCGGTAAAGCTGGTGATAAAACCTCACAGGATCGTTGATGCTGTGGGGTTTTTTCTTGCTTATCGCTTTATAGTAATCTGTCAGTGCGAGAGGCAGCATCAGGTTTGTATTTGGTTGAGAACCAGATCTCGCAGTATTGCGCTTTCTTTACTTGCTGGTAGCCATCATGTGTTTGCTTCGCATGACTACGGCTCGATCAGGTCGTAATCGCTCCACGCTGCTTGGGCAATTCAATCCAGGTGCGATGCCCGTACGAAGGCTTTCTTCGAGGACTTCTTGCAGCATCAACAACTCCTCACGCTGCACTTTTAGCGTGGCTTCGATGTGCTGTATCTCCTCCAGGCGTACATTGATCTGTTCCAGAGTGAGGGATTTGGAGCAGCTACCGTCATGAAGGAAAAGGCCACGAATGGTGTCGAGGGAAAACCCCAGCCTTTGCGCGTGGATCACGACTTCCAAGCGTTTAATGGTGGTTTCGCTGTAATAGCGATAGTTGTTCACGTCACGCGTGGGAGCGTCCAGCAGGCCTTGCTCCTCGTAGTAGCGTATTGCTGAAGCAGCAAGGCCTGTGCGTCGCGAAATCTCGCCGATCTTCATTTTTTGCTTGACCTTCAAGTTGACTTTAATCCGCAGTATAAGCCGGAGCGCAATCCTGAAGGTATTCGGATTGGGCTGGATAAAGACCGTTGACCTGCGTGGAATATGAAGAATGAGCAAAATAACCGAGTTACTGAATTGGCGTTATGCGACGAAAAGTTATGACCCGTCCAAGACCGTGCCGGCTGAAAAGCTGGAGCGAATTCTGGAAGCGGTACGACTGACGGCGACCTCGAGCGGCCTCCAGCCATTTGAATTGCTGGTGGTGACTAATCCGCACATTCGCGAAAAGATCAAGGCGGTCAGCTGGAATCAGTCCCAGGTGACCGACTGCTCTCATTTACTGGTGTTCGCCGCCTGGGATGACATAACGCCTGAGCGCGTCAACATGATGTTCGACCTGACCAATACTGTAAGAGCCACTGTCAACCAGGGGTGGGAAGATTACCGTCAAATGCTCCTCGGCATAGTCGCCGAGCGTGGGCAGGAGGCCAATTATCAAGCGGCTGCGCGCCAAGCCTATATTGGACTGGGCTCGGCTTTAATCGCCGCGGCGTCCGAGCAAGTCGACGCAACGCCCATGGAAGGCTTCGATCCCTCGGCTGTCGATGAGATTCTGGGACTGGGGGCCAGGCATCTGCGCAGTGTGGTGCTCCTGCCGTTGGGGTATCGGGCAGCAGAGTCTGACTGGCTGGTAAACCTGAAAAAAGTACGGCGGTCTCGCGAAAACTTCGTCACTGAAATCAACTAGGGAGACCGTGCAGCCGCCCCGTGTTGCAGCCATAGTGGGGTGGCGCATGGCTTACAGCGTGTCCCGAGACTTTGCGGACTAAAGTGTTCTTTCCTGTCCAGTGTTCGTGCCGAATTGGCGTTGGCTGCACGCCCGCGCTGTTCGGCATCCACCAGGCCGTAGATCAGCGTGATGAACAGCTCGGTAAAAATCGCTGCGGTGATGTCGATGCGAATTGTCGATCTTGTGGATTGTGCGGTGAAGTACGGGCATTGCGTTTACCTCAGGTAGGCGCCGCCCTCATTGCACGCTAATGGCAATTTGGTTTGGGTTGGGGTATTAATGCCGAAATTTTTGAAGGATCAAATTATGCGTATTTGGATTGGCTCACTGATGATGCTTACCTCGGCTGCAGTGCTCGGTGATGAGGCACAGCTTAAGCAGTGGGAAAAGATGGATCGCTGCTCTAATGCAGCCTTTATCGCGATACAAATCCTGGAAGAAAGCGCAGACACGTCCAAACAGGCACTGGCCCTACACGGAGCCGTAGAAGGGCTAAAAACCAACACAAAGTTGAAAGAAGCGACACCGACTGGAAACGAAGTCATTGGCGCCTATAACTTTGCGCTTCGGATCTCTTATGAGATCCCTCGACCCTTCGCAAAGCGTGAGCATGATTGGCTCATTGCTCAGGCGGCGACAGCATGCACTTTATGGGTTCCAAGTGTTGGGACCCAGTAATCAAAGCGAGTGGATGGCCGGCGTTCATTTTTTTCGATGGCGGCACTGATCTGATCATGCCGCTACTTTACATTTACGGCTCTTCCAGTCCAGGCGGAGCCCTCCGATACCGGATGCAGCATGGCGGGCGATAGATGGTTGAGCGAGGACTTTCACTTTTTTCAAGGAGAGGCGCAATGAACAAGCTCAAGGCGGTGAATGCGGCGGTAGAGCATTTTTTCAGCCGATTTTCTCGTAAGCAGTTCTTCGTGGCTTTCGCCGTCATCAGTGCGGTCAACTACTGGCTGGCCTATAACGTCGCAGGCTACAAGTCGGTCTATCTGACCATGGTCGCAGGTTTTTTCTTCGGCCTGATGTTTGCGAAATCCGAGCCAAATAAGTAATCGCGAATCACGCCCGAGGGAAAAGGTCGCGGCACATCACGACCATTCCGATTTCGGCTACATCGGTACTGAAGGGAATTTCTCCCAACGCCCTGAATCCGAAGTTCCCATAGAAGCGCTGCGCGTTTGAATTGGTCTTCAGTACGTCTAGCCATAAGAAACCTTCATTGCGGTTTTGCGCTGTGTCTTGAATGAGTTGAAGAAGCTGCTTCCCATAGCCCTTACCCGCCTGAGACTTGAGGAAGTAAATTTTCTGGAGTTCGGCGCCAACATGATCAGCCATTGGGATTGGCTTGGACCAATTGACTTTTGAGAAGCCTACTGCCTGGCCTTTGTCGTCGAATGCAATGAGCCAGTAGTGATTGATAGGTGATCCGA
This sequence comes from Pseudomonas sp. WS 5503, assembly GCF_012985385.1. NCBI lineage: Bacteria > Pseudomonadati > Pseudomonadota > Gammaproteobacteria > Pseudomonadales > Pseudomonadaceae > Pseudomonas > Pseudomonas sp. WS 5503. The sequence goes on along the minus strand of NZ_JAAQWI010000009.1, from coordinate 157,505 downwards.
TAGATTTCTGCAGTTCAGAAGCTGAGAAGTCCTCGCTTAGAAAGTTCTGTAGTCCTGCGGCGGTCCAGATATCAGAAAAGTGCTCTTTGTAGGTCTTTATGCCGATGTCTCGGAGCGTTTGAAGGTCTTCAATCGTTGCCTCTCGAATCGTGATCACTGCTCTGCTCTCTGCGCCAAATGACTCCAACCAATACCGGCAACCCGCCACTATTTCAAGTCCTGCCTAAGCGAGGCACAAAAGTCTCAAGGAATCCCTATGGCGCTGACAGCAAAACAGCAGCGTTTCGTTGACGATATTCGTTCGACAGGACGCCGGAGATGGGGAATTGCGGAGCAGGCTCTGAAATAGCGGAGCAGAAAAGATAAGGGCCTGCCCAGGTTTCCCTGGCAAGCCCTTGATATCTATGGTGCCCGAACCCGGAATCGAACCGGGACGCCCTTACGAGCGGGGGATTTTAAGTCCCATGCGTCTACCAGTTTCGCCATTCGGGCGGTAGCGCGGTGTAACAGGGTTGGGAATATATAGATCCAGCCGCTTCAGCGCAACCTCCCAGCCGGTTTTCCCGCATAAAGATGCGCAGAAAAAAACGTGGCAGATCAGTGATCTACATGGCCTTTGTGCCAAGTCCTGATGAACGCTCGCAACCCAGGAACAAGCCCCATAAATGACAGTCATAGCGATATGCCATTTCGGCATTTCGCAGGGAGTCGTTTGATGCTCAGTATCCGTAAGCAGGCTTGGATCATGGCCGCAGGTGTAGCGGGGTTGTTGGGCACTGGCGCGTTCAGCTCGGCGCAGGCGGGGAGTACGGTGCAGTGGGGCGAATTTAGTGCGTCGTCTTCAGACAAGTTGACGGCCGGCTCGATGGACGTGGGCGGTGCCTATGTGTTGAAGCCGTCGGGTGTTTCCGTGGGGGATGTCGAGGCGCTGCAAGCTGGGCAAAAACAGAGTCAAAGCGAACTGCAAAGCTTGAAAAGCAAAGTAGAGGGGCAGGAGCGTGCGTTTGATGAGTTCAAGCGCAAGGACGGTTCGAGTGCCAGTAGCAGTGACAGTCAGCTGTCGAGTCTCAAGCGTACGGTGGATGAGCAGAAGAGCACGATAGAGCGGCAGAAAAGCGAGCTCGACGGTCTCAAGCGCAGCCTGGATGATTTGAAGCGCAGCGTGGAGACCTTGAGCAGCAAGGTGAAGTGACAGCACTGATGCTGTGGGCAATATAGGGCAACTGTGGGAGCTGGCTTGCCTGCGATAGCGATGTGTCAGTCACAGATTTGAATCTGTTACACCGCCATCGCAGGCAAGCCAGCTCCCACATTGACAGTGTCGGCCTTCAGTCAATCAGTGCCAGCAAGTCGGTGACCCCTACGTCCACACCCGCCTGGCTCAGCAGTGTCGTCACCTGGCCGCGGTGGTGAGTCTGGTGGTTGAAAAAGTGCACCAGCAAACCGAAGAAGGGTTTCTCGGCGGCCACGCCGCGCATGTTGTGATAGCGCAGGCGTTGATCAAGGTGGGGCTCGTGCAGGCTGTGCGTCCAATCGATGATCAGTTGGTCCAGCCAGGCGCGATGGGCCGATAATTCAGCAAGGTTGGCGAAGGCCAATTGCTTGAGGTCGTTGGGCGTGGCAATGCCGTCGAGTGGCGCCAAGGCCGCAAAGTTGGCCGGATGTTCGGCAAAGCGTTTGAGCCAGACGGTGTCGCCCAGCATCAGGTGGTTCAAGGTGCCGAAGATCGAACCGAAAAACGCTTGGCGGTCCAGGGTCAACTGCGCGTGCGTCAGGGCGGCGGCGGCGTCGTAGACCTTGCGGTTCATCCATTGGTTGTAGGTGGCCATCAACGCAATGTGCTCGATGCGATTCACCGCGGTTCTCCCTTGTCGGCGTGATGGCGTCATCATAAAGCTTGCCCGCCCGACGGTCATGGTGTTCCATCAGGGGAGGACTATGTTTGATCAATGCCACTATTGCGCCCCGGAGGGCGACACCATGAATACCAGCGATCTACTGGAACAACTGTTGCGTGCAGGGCAGCAAGGCGGCGGGGCTTCGGGCGGCGGCCTGGGCGGGTTGCTTGGAGGGTTGTTGAAGGGCGCCGGCACCGGCAATGCGTCTGCGGCGGGTGGCGGTTTGGGTGGTTTATTAGGTGGCCTGGGCGGCTTGTTGGGCGGCGCTCCGGCAGGTGGTACTACCCAGACGCGCAGCGGCGGTGGGATGAACTACGCGGCGCTGGCGTCCCTGGGGATGGCGGCCTTCCAGGCGTATCAAGCCTGGCAACGCCAACAGGCTTCGGCACCGCAGCAAGCTATCCAGACCGTTGACCAGCTTGAAGGGCCTGAAGCCGAAGCCCATAGCCACGGCGTACTGCGTGCGTTGATCGCGGCGGCCAAGGCCGATGGCAAAATCGATGCGCAAGAGCAGCAGATGATTTCTGCCGAGATCGGCCGTCATACCGACGACCCACAACTGCAGCAGTGGCTCGACGCCGAAGTCGCCAAGCCCCTGGATGCCGCCGATTTTGCCGAGTATGCCAATGACCCCGCACTCGCTGCGGAGATTTACCTGGCGAGCGTGATGCTGGTCAATGATCAGCAGGACGCCGAGCGCAATTACCTCGACGACCTGGCCGGTCAGTTGCAAATCGATCCGCAATTGCAGCTGCATCTGGAGCAGCAGGCCAAAGCCTAGAACCTCAGCGTCGCCCCAGTGGTCAGCCACTGGGCGCGATCGCCAATCAGGCTGCGCCCGACCAGCAGGTCCACGTCAACAAATTCACCAATGTGCAAACGCGGCCCAGCCTGCCAGGCCTGTTCGCCGCCTTCCTGGCCATACCGCTCGCCAATCAGCGTGAGCTTCTCTGCCAACTGATATTCGAACCCCGTGCCCCAGGTCAGGCGATGTTGTTGATCACCGTCGTTGTAGGCGTGGCTCCAGCCGGCGTTCAGGTTCAGGCGCAATGCATCCAGGGGTTGCCATGTCAGGGGGATGTTCAGGTCTGCGCCGTCAAGCCCGTGATGGCGGTCCAGCGCGACATGCGCCCCGACAGCAATCGCCAGTTCCAAGCCCACGTCTTGCCGTGACAGCACCTGCACCTTGGCTTGCGGGCTGATCTGCGTCTCACCTTTGCCTGCATCCACGGCCCGTGACAACGCGGCGCCCCATTGCACGGCTGGCATGGCGCTGAACGTGCAGGCGGGCGACAAGGTGCCGTTATGGGTACTGCCCGCGTGCCGCTGGGCGCTGTACCAGGCGTCGACATTGCATTCACCCGGCGTGTTGATCGCGCCGTCGTCAACCACATAAGCGCCGCCTGCGGCTTGCGCTTTTGAAATCAACGCGGCCACCAGGACAACGCCCAGGGTCACGCCGATAAAGATCAGGTTGCGCTGCAATGCACGGCGCTTTGCTGGCGGCAGTAACAGCAGGGTGTGGCGAGAGTGGCGTGCGCGATATTTGGCAAACCCGTCGCGGCGTGCCGGCGTGTGTTTTTTGTGCATGATGCACCTCGCTTGAGTTCAGCTTTCTACGGTCAGCACCGAAATGCCGCTGGCTTTGGCCTGGCAAACCAGCTCCGAGGTATCGTCACCGCCCGGCAGGGCGATGATCAGATCGGGGCGGCTGTCGGCCAGCATGAAGTGATTGCGCTGGCGTTCCGCCTGTTTGCCATGGCGCTGCCAATTGGGTGGATAACGCACCACGTCGATACCGATTTCCCGGGCCCATTCCTCGATCTCACTGCCCAGGAACTGGTTGCCGCCGTGGATCAGTACCTGCACCGGGCGCAGGCGGTGGTAAGCGTCCAGCACATGGCGGGACTTTTTGGTGTCGGCGTAATGACGACCTGCACAGATCAACACGCGCATGAGCAAATCCTTGTATTGCACGCAGGCGACCGGGCGGCCGCCTGCGTTTGAACGGCGGGGAGGGTCAGTACCACTGTTTGAAGCGGCGGATGTAGATCGTCTTCATCAGTTGGGCGACGCAGCAGTAAGCCAGCAAGGTGCCCACCAGCCATGGGAAGTACGCCAGCGGCAGCGGTTGCAGGCCCACCAGGGTGCCCAGCGGTGAGAACGGCACGTAGATGCCCAGGGCGATCACGATGCAGGTCATCATCAACACCGGCCAGGCGGCCGTGCTCTGGAAGAACGGGATCTTGCGGGTGCGCAGCATATGCACCACCAGGGTTTGCGAGAGCAGCCCTTCGATAAACCAGCCGGACTGGAACAGCGTCTGCATTTCCACACTGTTGGCCGAGAACACGTACCACATCAGCGCAAAGGTGGTGATGTCGAAGATCGACGAGGTCGGCCCGATCCAGATCATGAAGCGGCCGATGTTTTTCGCATCCCACTTGCGTGGCTTGGCCAGGTATTCCTTGTCCATCTTGTCCCACGGCAGGGCCAGTTGGGAGATGTCGTACATCAGGTTCTGCAGCAGCAGATGGATCGCCAGCATCGGCATGAACGGGATGAACGCACTGGCCACCAGCACCGAGAACACGTTGCCGAAGTTGGAGCTGGCAGTCATGTTCAGGTACTTCATGATATTGCCGAAGGTTTCGCGGCCCTTGAGCACGCCTTCTTCCAGCACCATCAGGCTCTTTTCCAGCAGGATGATGTCGGCCGATTCCTTGGCGATGTCGGTGCCGCTGTCCACCGAAATACCCACATCGGCATCCCGCAGCGCCGGTGCATCGTTGATACCGTCACCGAGGAAGCCGACGGTGTGCCCGTTGGTTTGCAGCGCCTTGAGCACGCGGGATTTTTGCAGCGGCGTGAGCTTGGCGAATACGGTGCGCTCTTCTACGCGGCGCAGCAGGGTGGCGTCGTCCATGGCTTCGATTTCCACACCCAGCAGCGGCTGGCCGGGTTCCAGGCCAACCTGGCGGCAGATCTTGCTGGTGACCACGGCGTTGTCGCCGGTCAACACCTTGATCGCCACGCCAATCTGTTGCAGCGCCGCAATGGCCGGGCCTGCGGTTTCCTTCGGTGGGTCCAGGAACGTCAGGAAGCCCTGGATCACCAGGTTGCGTTCGTCGCTGGTGGTGTACTGCTGGCGTGCCAGCGCTTTAGGGATATTGCGGGTCGCTACCACCAGCACGCGGAAACCGTCTTCGTTGTAATCATTGGCGAGCGCCAGTAGCGCCTCACGACGGCGGTCATCCAGGGGCAAGGCTTCGCCGGCCTCCATGACATGGGTAGAAATGCTCAGCATCTCTTCCACCGCTCCCTTGCATACCAGCAACTGATCACCGGCGGCATCCTTGACCACGATCGACAGGCGACGACGGACAAAGTCGAACGGCAATTCATCGACCTTGCTGTAGGCAAACGGCACCTGGAACTTGGGGTTCTGTTCCGAGAACTGCACCACCGCCTGGTCCATCAGGTTTTTCATGCCGCTCTGGTGAAAGCTGTTGAGCCACGCCAGGGACAGCACGGCGTCATCGCGCTGGCCAAAGGCATTGACGTGATGCTCGAGGATGATCTTGTCCTGGGTGAGGGTGCCGGTCTTGTCAGTGCACAGCACATCCATCGAGCCGAAGTTCTGGATCGCATTGAGGCGCTTGACCACCACTTTGCGCTTGGCCATGGCCGTAGCCCCCTTGGCCAGGTTGGCGCTGACGATCATCGGCAGCATTTCCGGGGTAAGGCCGACGGCTACCGCCAGGGCAAACAGGAAGGCATCGCCCCAATCGCCCTTGGAGAAGCCATTGAGGAAAAACACGATGGGTACCATCACCAGCATGAAGCGGATCAGCAGCCAGCTGACACTGTTCACGCCCCGGTCGAAGGCGGTTTGCACCCGCGAGCCGACAATCGCCTTGGCCAGGGAGCCAAAGTAAGTGCGCGGCCCTGTTGCCACCACCACTGCTTTAGCGCGGCCGCTGACCACGTTGGTGCCCATGAAGCAGATGTTCGGCAAGTCCAGCAGGTTGCCCTGGTCGGCGGCCAGCGTAGAGGCGGACTTTTGCGTGACATCGCCCAGGGTGTCGTACTTCTCCACCGGCAAGGCTTCGCCGGTCAGCACGGCCTGGCTGATAAACAGGTCGCGGGACTCGATCAGGCGGATATCGGCGGGGATCATGTCGCCGGCTGACAGCTGCACGATGTCGCCGGCCACCAGGTCGCGCATCGGCACTTCGCGCAAGACCGGCTGGGCGCCAACCTGCTCGCGGCGCAGCACGGTGGCGGTGGTGCGTACCATGGCCTTGAGGGCTTCTGCGGATTTGGCCGAGCGGTGTTCTTGCCAGAAACGCAGCAGGCTGCTGAGCAACACCATGGTCATGATGATGATGACTTTGGTCAGGTCGACTTCTTCACCTGCCTGAAGTGGCAACCAATAGTCGGTGACAAAGCTGATACCGCCCAGGGTCAACAGCACGTAGATGAAGGGGTTGTTCAGTGCCTGCAGGAACTGGACGATAGCGTGTGGCGGCTTGTCATGGGCCACTTCGTTATAGCCTTCGCGTTGCAGGCGCGCCGAGGCGTCCAGTTCGGTCAGGCCGTCCTGGGTGGCCCGTACATTGGCGAGGGTGGCCGCCAGGCCATTGTGGGCTTCGCGGGCGGCACGCATCGACAGCCTGGTGTCGGCAGCGGTGCCATTTTTTTTGTGCAGAGGCGTGTTTTTTACGGCGCTCATTGTCTGTACTCCTGTCGCCAATTCTCGACAAAACATACCCTCTACTTACCTGCAGACAGGCGAGCGAAAGCATGCCGAGCCGCGGACTTCGCGATCGGTTCAAATAAAGTATTCACATAACTTCTGAAGGGCCCGCTAACAGCAAGTTAGTTAACTAGCGTGCAGCAGGCTACTACTGGACGTGTTCATAAAGAACTCCAGGGTCATCAATAAGAAAGTTGCTGTTTCCAGCGAGGTCAGGCGGCGTGAGTACTCAGGTAGAAACCGAGCATCAAGCGCGCTTGCGCCAGGCAGGAAACCTGGGGTCTCTGCGGGTCTTGAGGGTCGGCATGATCCCAGCGCTGCACCAGGTGGCCGCTTTCAGGGCAGATACGCCAGTGCGCCAGCGGCGGGGCTGGGCGCACTTGAGGGGAGGGTGTGACAAAGGTCGAGCGGCTTGGCGAAAAGCCCGCCGGCGCTCGGCACAGCTTGGCGCGCAGGGCTGCGACCAGTGTGCGCGTATCAGGCAAAACAAGGAGTTGGAAGGTCATAACACACCTCGGGACCGGACGGGCGACCGGTGAGGCAGTTACGGTGGAGCATCAAGCTCTAGCGCAGCTTACCGGACCTGGAACGCGAGTCCTGTCATATTCTGGGTTTGGCGCCCGATGCCCGCAAAGGCGGTGCTCGGACAGCGACTAGATACTGTGTCCATTGGCTTCTTTTGTGAGGTTTAAAAAAGGCCCCAGTTGCGGGCACGGGCAATCTACTCAGGGCGTCACAGAATGTCAACGCATGATTAATTAAATTAACCAGTGTTCAGAGTTTGTTCAGACAAGAGGCGCGCTTAAGTTGTGGGTTGAATAACTTCATACACCTTGCGCGGCGAGGAGTGCCAGATAGATCAATACTAAACCGCAGGCCGCATAACTCGCACGCTGCCAAGTCGGTGATGCGTTCTTGCGTAGCAGGTTCACCAAGGCGGCGGTAAGAAAACACGAGAGTACCGACGCCAGCATGAAGCCGGCAAAAAACATCAGGGTCTGCCCGTGACTGGGGGTGGCGCCGACAATCCCCGACAGTGCGCTGCCCAAGGCGCCCCAGTAGACGATGTTTTTCGGATTAGCCAAGGAAATCGCCGCGCCCACCGCCAACGCATTTTTGCCTGAGGTGGCAGGGGCATTGTCCATTGCCGGTAACTGCCAGGCATCAATCAGGCTGCGAATGCCCAGCCAGGCCAGGTACAGCGCGCAGACGATTGTAAGTGGAACCCGCACTGCATCATGCTGGATCAGCAGTGCGATACCGGTGAGGCCAATCACGGCCCAGACGGCGTCGCCCACCAGTGAGCCGAACTGCACCAGCAACGCCGGCGTGAAGCCATGGAGCAAGCCGCGGCGCAGAGTCTCTGCCAGCACGGCGCCGGGGGAAAGGCAAAATACAAAACCGAATACCAGCGCATAGACAAAGATCGACAGCATGCTCAGTTCCCTTCGAGAAAGTGCCAGAGCATACGTCAGTCCGAGAGAGGGATGCCACGCCCTCTGTAGGAACGCCCGCGATGGCGGCGTGTCAGCCACTGAATCTTCAACTGAACCACCGCTATCGCAGGCAAGCCAGCTCCCACTGGCCATGTATTGCCCACAGATTCAGCGCCCGGCGCCGGTCCCTGTGGGAGCGGGCTTGCTCGCGAAAAACTTCAACGATAACGCGTGTTGCCTGAATGACCGCGGTGCCTATGAGTTTTTCGCCAGCAAGCTCGCTCCTACACAGGCTGCGGCGTTGAGGCAATGCGGTGGAGTTCAGCCTTCAATTCATCCAGCGATAGACGTGCAAAGGGCAGCGCAAAAAACGCCTCGCAGCGTGCGGTGATAATGTCGAGGGTGGCCTTGAATGCTGCCTCTACTTGCGCCTCGTCACCCTGCACTTCGGAAGGGTCCTCCAAGCCCCAATGCGTCTTCACCGCTGGGCCGAAATATACGGGGCACGCTTCACCGGCTGCTTTATCGCACACGGTGATGACCACATCCGGCGGGCTGCCTTCGAAGGCGTCATTGCCCTTGCTGTACAAACCTTCGATGCTGATGCCCGCTGCCTGCAGCGTGCTCAGGCTACGTGGCAACACCTGGCCCTTGGGAAAACTGCCGGCGCTGATCGCTTCAAAGCCCGGCGGCGCCAGGTGGTTGAACATCGCTTCGGACAAGATGCTGCGGCAGCTGTTGGCGGTACACATGAACAGCACTTTCATTGCAGTCTCCTTTAGATGCTCAGGCGCAACGCGAGGGCGGCGAGGGTGATCAGCAGCACGGGCAGGGTCAGCACGATCCCGACCTTGAAATAGTAACCCCAGGTGATGGTGATGCCTTTGCGTGCCAGGATATGCAACCACAACAAGGTGGCCAGGCTGCCGATGGGGGTGATTTTCGGGCCCAGGTCGCTGCCGATCACATTGGCGTAGATCATCGCGTCCTTGACCACGCCCACGGCATGGCTGGACTCGATGGACAACGCGCCAATCAGCACGGTCGGCAGGTTATTCATGGCTGACGAGAGCAGCGCTGTCAGCACCCCGGTGCCCATGGCCGCGCCCCACACACCATAGGTGGCGAAGGTGTCGAGCCAGGTGGCCAGGTAGTCGGTCAGGCCGGCGTTACGCAGGCCATAGACCACCAGGTACATGCCCAGGGAAAAAATCACGATCTGCCACGGGGCTTCCTTGAGGACTTTACGCGTGGAAATCTGATGACCTTTGGCTGCAATCACCAGCAGCAGTACCGCACAGAACGCGGAGATCGCACTGATGGGAATGCCCAATGGTTCCAGAGCGAAACAGCCGACCAGCAGAATACCGAGTACCCACCAGCCGGCACGAAAGGTCGCACGGTCATGGATGGCACTGGCGGGATCTTCCAGGTCGGACGGGTTGTAGGTCTGCGGAATATCCCGGCGGAAAAACCACAGCAGCACCGCGAGCGTGGCGGCGACACTGACCAGGTTCACCGGCACCATCACCGCGGCGTATTCGTTGAAGCCAATCTTGAAATAGTCCGCCGAGACGATATTCACCAGGTTCGACACCACCAGCGGCAGGCTCGCCGTGTCGGCGATAAACCCTGCGCCCATGACGAAGGCCAGGGTCGCCGCCGGGGAAAAGCGCAAGGCCAGCAGCATCGACATCACGATAGGCGTCAGGATCAACGCCGCACCGTCGTTGGCAAACAGCGCCGATACCAGCGCACCCAGCAACACCATATAGGCAAACAACCGCCGGCCGCGGCCACGGCCCCAGCGCGCCACATGCAGCGCCGTCCAGGCGAAGAAACCGGCTTCGTCCAGCAACAGGCTGATGATGATCAGCGCGACGAAGGTGCCGGTGGCGTTCCAGATGATGTGCCACACCGCCGGGATGTCCGCCAGGCTGATCACTCCGCAGGCCAGCGCCAGGATCGCGCCCAGTGTGGCACTCCAGCCGACGCCCAGCCCCTTGGGTTGCCAGATGACCAGCACGATGGTGACGAGGAAAATCGCAATTGCGACAAGCATGAATAAACGCTCCGATGGCTCAGCAGCAGGTGCTGGCCCGTTGTGGTCTGTCGCCCATTGCATTCAGACGCAGTGCGTCATCCTGCAACCATGGCTGGTTGGCTTGCAGAGTGGTATCCAGCACCTGAGTAACCCAGGCGGGCAGTGCCGGATTGATGCGGTAGTAGATCCATTGCCCTTGACGTCGGTCCACCAGTAGCCCGCAACTGCGCAATTGCGCGAGATGGCGGGAGATTTTTGGCTGGCTGTCGTCCAAGGCATGGATCAACTCACACACGCAAAGTTCGCCCTCGCGCAGGATCAGTAAGGTCACCCGTGCACGGGTGGCATCGGCCAGGCACTTGAACAGGGTGGGAGGAGAGAAGAGGTCTGACATGGTCAAGGACTTTTCAAGTAGAGATATTCGAATATACGTATTTGCATATATATAGGTCAAATCTTGTTTCAATTGATATGGATCAAAACCCTTTGAAAGCGCCACAACTGTTTGAAATTAAAATGAAACACAAATGTCCTAACGTGCCTGCCCATTGCTGATGAAGGAAGACCCCGCGTGACCCGAGCCACCCGCAACCTGCGCAAGACCCTGGATTCCGTCGCGGAAAATAACGAAACCGCGGCCTTTGACCTGATGCGCGCCGTGGAAAAACTCGGCGATGAAGTGCTGCGCCAGCGCCTGCTCAATACCATCCACCGGCTGAACCAGGATGCGTATGAATTGCGCGAAGCCCGGGATTCGGTGGAGCAGGTTTCGGTAAAGCTCGCCTGAGCAAGATCGTTCAAGACAAGCTTTCGTTCGTGCTGGCATGCTTGTCGACTGTCTGTCGATGAGCCGCTTCCATGCCCACTGCATTACCTCATTACGCCTTCACCCGCGGCGCCATCGCCGTCATTCCCTTATCCCTGGCCTGTGCGCCCTGGGGGTTGCTGGCCGGCTCCATGGCCATCGACGCGCAATTTACCCCGCTGCAAGCCCAAGGCTTGTCTGCCATTGTGTTTGCCGGTGCCGCACAACTGGTGGCCATCGGCATGGTCAAGAGCGGTGCCAGCCTGATTTCCATCGTGCTGACCACCTTGCTGCTCACATCCCAGCATCTGCTCTATGGCATGCACATGCGTCCTACGCTGTCTTCGCTCAACACCCGTTGGCGCATGAGCCTGGGGTTCTTGTTGACCGATGAATTCTTTGCCCTGGTCAACCACTACGACCGCGAGACCTTCAATCGCTGGTACGCCTTGGGCGTCGGCCTGACGTTTTACCTGATCTGGAACCTCGTCACCCTCGCCGGCATTGTGCTGGGCAAAAGCATTCCCGGCCTTGATCAATTGGGGCTGGAGTTCTCGATTGCCGCGACCTTTATTGCCTTGATCACCCCCGTGGTGCGCGACGTGCCCACGGTGGTATGCGTTGCCGTGGCACTGCTGAGCTCGGTCTGGTTGAGTTATCTGCACTGGGAGTCGGCGGTGGTGGTCTCGGGTGTGTTGGGGATGAGCGCGGGGTTTGCCTGTAAACGGCTGGGAGTGGGGCAACGATGATTTACCTGATGATTGTGGCCATGGGCCTGGTGGTGTTCTTCAACCGTTACCTGTTTATCGAGCCGCGCTTGCCGGTACGGCTCAATCGCGGCGCGCGTGAATTTCTGGGCTTCGCCGTGCCGGGCATGCTCACCGCGATCTGCGGGCCGATTATTTTCCTGGCTGACCATCGGCTCAACCTGAGCCCGAGCAACCCTTATCTGCTGGCCGGCATCTGTGCCGTGGCGTTGATGTACTGGACGCGCAGCGTGTTGACCACGGTGCTATTGAGCATGGCGCTGTTCTATCTGTTCCGTTGGTGGTTTTGACACCCGGGCAAAAAAAAGCCCGCGGGGTGGCGGGCAGAAGGGAGACTTCTAAAAAATGAGCCTGGCCACTATAGACGGCGTGTTTGCCCTTCACAGTGAAACAAAGTTCATGGGCGCGTCAGTTGGCAGACGCACAGTGGTAGAGTCACGGTTTTTCCAAGGAAGCAATGGCATGCACAAAGTGGTAATGGGCGCACTGATACTGGCGGTACTGACCGGTTGCGCCGGTTCGAAAATGAAAGAAGCGCGCGCAGGCAGCCCCTACAAGACCTTGGCATCAGACAAGGCCACTCTGGTCGTTGCCCAGTGCATCCAGTTCGGCTGGCAGGATGAAAGCGTGTTCGGCGTCGATGCTGGCGGCTTCAAGGAAGCGACCGAGGCGGGTGGTTTTACGGTGTATACCACCGGTGGCGATTACTTTGTCGATGTACTCAGCACCGGCGCGGGTTCTACGGTCAACTACTATGCAGCACAGGACAATATGCCGGCCAAACGTCGCCTGGCAGCACTGGCCACTTGTCTGTAAGTCGGTTGCCTTAGCCATATTCCGAAATGCCTGGCGGGACAGCCGCTGGGCATTGGCCTATGATTCACGTGCTCGTTCGACGTGATGGCTCTTTACCGGTACACGGATGTCGAGGCTTAAACGTCGAACGAGCTCCTCCACCCCAACCTCACCGGGGCATGAAACCCAAGTGCCAGCGTCGCGGAATCAACAGTGTCGCCACCCCCAAGGCCGCAGCCAACGCACCACTGACCCACAATGCGCGCAGGCCCATCTGCTGTTCCAGCAGTGCACCGATCACAGCGCCAATGAACATTCCGCCCCACGGAATCAATTGCACGCGCCAGCCATTGCGGCGCTCCCCCAATAACCAACGGCCGAGCCCGCGACCAAAGCGTGACAGCGCTCCGGTGACGTAGGTCAGCCCCACCGGCAGCCCGTTCACTTCCTCGACGGCCGCGTTGAGCATGCCCATGGCAATGATAGCCGCGAGCAACGCGGGCAAGGTGCCGGTCGATGGCCACAACGCCGCAGCGCAGAGCAAGGCGCCGATGCACAGTAATAAGGGCAACGCATGGCGCTTGCTGAAACGGCTGACCAGCACGCCCAAGGCATTGCCGACCACGAAGGTGGCGACCAGCAATACCAGGCGCCCGGTGAGCCCCAGGTCGCCCGCACTGATGGCCACCGCCAGGCGCGTGGTGTTACCACTCATGAACGAGACGAAATCGCCGCTGGCCATAAAACCGATCGCATCGGTCATGCCCGCCAGCACCGACAGGCAGGCCACCAGCATCAAGCCCACGCGCCCGCGCCAGCGCCGACGACGGGCGAGCGTGGCATTGGTGTAAGGCTTGCGGGACGAAGGCAGCATGGGGCTGGTTTCCTCGGTGAGATTATCCGGCCACTACCGTAGGGTGCTTTGCCTGTCCGCGCAATGACCTCAGACACGCTCCAGTTGCCAGCCGGTGGCGTGCCACGTCAGATGGTGAGTCGGCTCGATCGCCTGCAAGAATGCCTCGTCGTGTGATACGGCCAGCAGCGCGCCGGTAAACCCCTTCAAAGGCTGCTCAAACGCTAGCACTGACTCCAGGTCCAGGTGATTGGTGGGTTCATCCAACAACAGTAATTGCGCCGGTGTATCACGCCACAAGGCTAGGGCCATCGCGGCTTTCAAGCGCTCGCCGCCGCTGAGTTGCCCTGCCGGCTGCGTAACCCGCAGCGCGTCCAACTGCAAAAACGCCAGACGTGTGCGCAGTTCGGCTTCGGCCAGCGGCGTGTCGAGCAGGTTGAGTTGCTCGACAAGGCTGCGCCGGTCGTCCAGCAGCGCCAGGTGCTGATCAATGTACGCACTGGGCACCGCTACGCTGCACTTGCCACTGACCGCCTGCCAGTGGCCGGCCAGCAGTTTGAGCAAGGTCGATTTGCCGCAACCGTTCGGCCCACGCACGGCAACGCGAGCCGGGCCCGCCAGGTTGAGCGTCAGGTAGCTGACGGGTGCCAGGGGATCAAGCCAGGGCAATTGCGCCTGCTCCAGCACCAGTACCTGGCGGCCATTGGGGACTGTCGAGCCTGATAATGCGAGCAGTGTGGGCGTCTCATCCGCCACGCGCTCGTAAGCCTGGCGCACCTGGGCGTCGAGTTGGTTTTTGCACGCATGATGGGCGCTACGCACGCTGCTGACGATCTCCTTTGCTGCGCTTTTCCAGCGCGCCTTGGTAAAACGGTCGACGTTGGCGGTCTCGGCCTGTTTACGTGCGCGTGCGGCATGGCGCTGCAGGTCGTCGTGGTCTTTTTGCAGACGCCGACGCTCACGGCTGCGGGCCAGACGCGCCTGTTCCCACGCAGCAATCGCGGCCTGCTGGTGAGTATCGCGTTGCTGGCGATAGGCGTCGTAGTTGCCGCCGTAGACCTGAATGCCAAGGGGCGAAAGCTCAATGATGCGACCCATGACGTTGAGCAACTGTCGATCATGGCTGACCACCACCAGGCCACCTCGCCAATCGCGCAACACACGCAACAGCCAATCGCGCCCGGCAGCATCAAGGTGGTTACTGGGCTCATCCAGAATCAGCAACTGCGGCGCAGCCAACAACGCCCCGATCAGCGCGACCCTGGCGAGTTGGCCACCGCTGAGTTGATCGGCCGGGGTACTGGCACTGAGGGTCTGCAAACCCGCTGCATCCAGTGCCTGGCGCAGGCGCTCGGCGAGGTCCCAGCGATCGTCGATCAGCTCCAGGTCACCGAGGCGTGCATCGCCCTGGGCCATACGTGCAAGGGCAGCCAAGGCTGCGGCAGTTGCGGTGATATCGGCGATGGTTTGCCCTGGTTGAGCCGTGATGGCCTGGGGCACATAGGCAACATGGGCCGGTTTTTTCAACGTGCCGGAGGAGGGCAGCAGCACGCCGGCCATCAACTTGGCCAGGATACTTTTGCCCCGTCCATTGCGCCCGACGATACCGGTAGGCGTTTGATCAATGGACAGGTTCACGTCGGCCAGCAAGGTTTCGCCATTGGCGAACTGGAAAGACAGGTGTTGCAGGGAAACAAGAGCGGGCAGCCGTTTGACGTCAGTCATCAGCACCTCCAAAAAAATGTCGAACAGGCCAACAAGCGCGCCAGCGGCTCGTTGCAGATACATTTTGGAAGGCTTAGATGTTCACGTCGGCGGTCATCCCGTGAGTCAGAAGGGAGGCAGAGCCTAACCCACCTTAACTTTGTGCGGCAAGTCTTCGGCCAGTTTTTCCAGGAACATCGCCAGCGCGACTTCTTCGGCTTTCAAGCCTTTGCGCACCCGCGGCTTGGGCAACTTCGACAATTCGCCGAGGCTGAAATGCTCGAGCACCGCCGGGTGGATATAGCACTTGCGGCACACCGCCGGCGTATTGCCCAACTGCCGGGAGACATCCTTGACCATCGCCACCACATGCCGCTTGGCGTCGGATTCGGGCTGCCACGCCAACTCGCGCAACACTGCCAGCGCCATTGCTGTACCAGCCCAGGTGCGGTAGTCCTTGGCGGTAAAGTCTTCGCCGGTCAGGCTGTGCAGGTAGTCGTTGACGTCCTGGGAGCTGACGGTATGCCGCTCACCGTCTTCGTCCAGGTACTGGAACAGGTTTTGCCCTGGCAATTCCATGCAACGCTTGACCACCCGGGCCAGGCGCCGATCCTTGACGCTGACTTGGTGCTCCACGCCACTCTTGCCACGAAACTGGAACTGGATCTCACTGCCCTTGATGTCCACATGGCGGTTGCGCAAGGTGGTCAGCCCGTAGGATTTGTTTTCACGGGCATATTGGGTATTGCCGACGCGGATCAGCGTGGCGTCCAGCAACATCACCACCGTGGCCAACACCTTTTCGCGGGTAAACCCCGGCTCGGCGATTTGAGCTTCGAGCTGTTTGCGCAATTTGGGCAACGCGGCGCCAAAAGCCTGCAAGCGCGAGTACTTGTCGCTGTCGCGCACCTCGCGCCAGCGTGGGTGGTAACGGTATTGCTTGCGGCCACGGGCGTCGCGGCCGGTGGCTTGCAGGTGGCCGCGAGGGTCGGCACAGATCCACACGTCGGTGTAGGCGGGCGGCACCGCCAAGGCGTTCAGGCGTTTTATTTCGTCCGCGTCGGTAATGCGCTCGCCCTTGGCGTTCAGATACTGGAACTTGCCTCGCACTTTTTTACGGCGGATGCCGGGCTGGGTGTCATCCACATAATGCAGGTCGCGGGGCAGGTCGGCGGGTAGCGAAGAGTCAGGCATGGGGCGGGTTCCTTGGCAACAAATCAGGCCGGTATGTCTGATTGACCGCAGCACCCTGCGGTCGTGCCAAATGGTTAAGCCAGCACCGCCACCGCCTTGATTTGCGCCCACAGTGTCTGGCCCGGATGCAGTTGCAACTGGTCGTGTGAGAAGCGCGTGATGCGTGCCAGCAAGGGCGTGCCGCCGGCGTCGAGGCGCACCAGCACGTGGGCGCTGTTGTCCGCGCCAATAGTCTGGGTGACGGTCACCGGCAAGCGGTTGAGGATGCTGCTGTGTTCCTGGGCCTGCAGGCTCAGGCTTACATCCCGTGCCTGGACCTTGACCCGCAGCGGGTTGCCCACCGCCAGCGGGACATGGGCCACGCGCATCTGCAACGGGCAATCGGGCAACTGCAGAGTGAGCAACTGATAGTGCGCGTCGTAGGCAACGACGCTGCCGGCGATCACCACGCCGGCATCGTCGCCCAGCGCCAAGGGCAGGTCGAGGCGCGCCAGGGTCTCGCCGATCGGGCCGCTGGCCAGGGCCTTGCCGTCGCTGAGCAAGACGATATGATCGGCCAGTCGCGCCACTTCGTCCTGGGCATGGCTGACGTACAGCACCGGGATATCCAGCTCGTCGTGCAGGCGTTCCAGGTAAGGCAATATCTCGCTTTTGCGCTGGCTGTCCAGGGCCGCCAGCGGTTCATCCATCAACAACAACTTGGGGCTGGTGAGCAAGGCGCGGGCGATGCCGATGCGCTGGCGCTCGCCGCCGGACAAGTGTTGCGGGTGACGCTCAAGCAAGTGTCCGATGCCCAACAGTTCGGTGGCCTGGGCCATGTCCACGCGCCGTTGCAGACGAGGGATACGTTTGAGGCCGAACTCCAGATTGGCGCGCACCGACAGGTGCGCAAACAGGCTCGCCTCCTGGAACACATAGCCCAGGGCGCGTTTATGCGGCGGTACAAACAGCCCTTTGCTGCTGTCTTGCCAGACCTCGCCGTTGACTTGTACAAAACCGTGTTCGGCGCGTTCCAATCCGGCGATGCAGCGCAGGCACGTGGTCTTGCCGGAGCCAGAATGCCCGTACAGCGCGCTCACGCCACGGCCGGGCAATTGCAGGTCAACATCCAGTGTGAAGGCGCAATACTTCAGGTGCAGGCGTATATCCATCATCGCGATCAGCTCCAGCCCATCTTGGTTTTACGGCTGGCATAGAGCGCCAGCAACACGAGGAAGGCGAACACCACCATGGCCCCGGCCAGCCAATGGGCCTGGGCATATTCCATGGCTTCGACGTGGTCGTAGATCTGCACCGAGACGACACGGGTCTTGTCCGGGATATTGCCGCCGATCATCAGCACCACGCCGAACTCACCGACGGTATGGGCAAAGCCCAGGATCGAGGCGGTGATAAACCCAGGGCGTGCCAGCGGCAGGATCACCGTGAAAAACGTGTCCCACGGGTTGGCGCGCAAGGTCGCGGCCACTTCCAGCGGGCGCGTGCCGATGCTAGAAAACGCATTCTGCAACGGCTGCACCACGAAGGGCATGGAGTAGATCACCGAGCCAATCACCAGCCCGGCGAAACTGAAGGTGAGGGGGCCCAGGCCCAGCCACTGGGTGAACTGGCCGACGTACCCGTTGGGCCCCATGGCCAACAGCAAGTAAAAGCCGATGACCGTTGGCGGCAACACCAACGGCAGTGCGACCACTGCGCCGATGGGGCCACGCCACTTGGAACGGGTGCGCGACAGCCACAGGGCGATCGGTGTGCCGATGATCAACAGGATCAGGGTGGTCAGTGAGGCCAGTTTGAGGGTCAACCAGATCGCAGAAAAATCAGCACTCGTCAGGGGCATTTACAGCTCGTAACCGTAGGATTTGATAACGGCAGCCGCTTTCGGGCCTTTGAGGTAGTCAACCAGAGCCTTGGCGGCGGCGCTGTCCTTACCCTTATTGAGGATTACGGCGTCCTGTTTGATCGGGTCATGCAGGGAGGCCGGAACAATCCACGCCGAACCGCCGGTGACTTTGCCGTCTTTGTAGATCTGCGACAAGGCCACAAAACCCAGCTCGGCGTTGCCGGTAGACACAAACTGATAAGCCTGGGTGATGTTCTGGCCCTCGACGAGCTTGTCCTTGACCTTGTCGCTCAAGCCTTCCCTGGCCAGCAATTGGGTGGCGGCCAGGCCGTAGGGCGCTGTTTTGGGGTTGGCGATGGACAAGTGCTTGAATTGGTTTTTCTTCAGCACATCACCCTTGGCATCCACATAGCCTTCTTTGGCCGACCACAGCGCCAGGGTGCCGACCGCGTAGGTGAAGCGTGAACCCTTGACGGTAGCGCCTTCGCTTTCGAGTTTTTGCGGGGTGGTGTCATCGGCGCTGAGGAACACCTCAAATGGCGCGCCGTTCTTGATCTGGGTGTAGAACTGCCCGGTGGCACCGTAAGCCGCGACCAGTTTATGGCCGGTGTCTTTCTCGAAATCGGCGGCAATCGCCTGGATCGGGGCGGTGAAGTTGGCGGCCACGGCCACCTGCACTTCATCGGCATGGGCCGTACCCAAGGCAAAGGCGGCAAGCAGGGGGGCCAGGCGCGAAACGCGGGTCATCATGAAGCAACTCCTTGAAGGTGTACGGCAGGTTGTAGGTAAAGAGGCTTACCGCTATGTATGGGAATATATAGCGGTAGGCTATTGCCGGTACAGCACCAAGTTGCTGCGCAGGTCAGTCGCGGGTGAATCGGGCTATCGCGTGCTCGGCCAATTCGCGGGTCAGGTCATAGGTGGACAGGTCTTTGCCCAGCCTCAGGGCCTGGCCTGCCCACAGGTTGCTGAAACCGGCTTCATCCTTGGCCTTGAGCGGCATTAATGCGCCTCCGGCTTTGGGGAACGCGGGCGCCGTCGGGTTGATTGCGCCGAGTTCACGCATCACGCGGTTGACGATGCCCCGCGCCGGGCGGCCGGTAAACAGGTTGGTCAGCGCGGTTTCGCTGGCTTGGGCATGGCGCAGCGCATGGTGATGGGAGGCGCTTACCGTAGCTTCGGGTGTGAACAGGTATGCCGTGCCGACCTGCACTGCCGAAGCGCCCAGCGCAAAGGCGGCGACGATGCCGCGCGCATCGCCGATTCCGCCCGCAGCAATCACCGGCACGCTGACCGCGTCGACAATCTGCGGTAGCAGTGCCATCAAGCCGATCTGGCTGTTGAGGTCATCGCTAAGAAACAGGCCACGATGCCCACCAGCTTCGATGCCCATGGCGATAATCGCGTCGCAGCCTTGCTGTTCCAGCCACACGGCCTCCTGGACGGTGGTGGCCGATGACAGCACCTTGGCACCGGTGGCTTTTACCCGGTCCAGCAAAGACTTCTCTGGCAGGCCAAAATGAAAGCTCACCACTTCTGGCCGAAACGCTTCCACTACCTGGCAGGCTGCGTCATTGAACGGCGCGCGGTTGGACACCGGGGTTGGCGCATCGAAGTCGGCGCCCAGCTCATGGTAGTAAGGTTGCAGCAAGGCCTTCCAAGCCTGGTCCCGCGCGTCATCGGCATCGGGGGGTTGATGGCAGAAGAAGTTGATGTTCAGCGGCGCATGACTGGCCTGGCGAATGAGAGCCAAGGCATCGCGCAGTTGCTCCAGGCTCAGCGCCGCCGCAGGCATCGAGCCCAGGGCTCCGGCTTGCTGGGCGGCGATGACCATGGCGGTGGTCGTCGCGCCAGCCATCGGCGCCTGGATAATCGGCACCTCAATGCCCAACAGGTCAAGAATGCGGGTGTCTGGCCAGGTGCTCATGGGGTGCTTCTCCAGCGTTAGTAGGGCTTTTCGCTGTTTTAGCAGGGCAATCAGCACCCGGCCAGTCTGTTTTATTCACTGGACGGAAGCGGCGTTTTGTGGGGCTGGGTTTCGCGCTTGAGTAACTGGCGCTTGCGCTCCACGCCCCAGCGGTAGCCCGACAGCTCGCCATTGCTGCGCACCACGCGATGACAGGGAATCGCCACCGCGAGGTGGTTGGCACCGCAAGCCTGGGCCACGGCGCGAAAGGAGGAAGGTGCACCGATACGCTCGGCAATCTGCGCATAGCTGGCGGTGCTGCCCGCAGGGATTTCGCGCAACGCCTGCCACACCCGTTCCTGAAAGGCTGTGCCGCGCAGGTCCAAGGGCAAATCCAGGCCCAAGGCAGGGGCCTCGACAAAACCGACGACGTGGGCCACCAGTTGTTCGAAACCCTGATCCGCGCCGATCAACTCAGCCTTGGGAAACTGGTCTTGCAGGTCGCGCACCAGTTTGTCCGGATCATCACCCAATAAAATCGCACACACGCCACGTTGGCTTTGCGCCACCAGAATCGCCCCCAGCGAGCACTGGCCAACGGCAAAGCGGATGGTGTTATTGGCGCCGCCGCCTTTGTAGTCTCCAGGTCTCATGCCGAGCACTTGGTCGGCGGCTTCATAAAAGCGGCTATTGGAATTAAAGCCCGCGTCATACAGGGTGTCCGTCACCGAATGCTGGCCCTTGAGGCCGTCGCGCACTCTGCGCGAACGCAGGGCGCTGGCGTAACCCTTGGGGGTCAACCCGGTGTTGGCTTTGAATACGCGGTGGAAGTGAAAGGGACTCAGCCCCGCGCATCGGGCCAGCACATCCAGGCTAGGCGGAGTTTCGGCCTGCTCGATTTGCCGGCAGGCCTCGGCCACCAGTTGCCCATGGTGAGCGGCCAACTGGGTCTGGTCGCCGGCAGCGCGTTTACTGGGACGATAACCGGCGGCTTCGGCCTGCGCCGGCGTGTCGAAAAACTCGACATTCTCCGGGCGCGGCAAACGCGAAGCGCTGCTGGGGCGGCAATACACGCCGGTGGTTTTCACGCCGTAGACAAACAAGGCGTCGGCCTTGGCATCACGGGCAATAATGGCAGCCCAGCGCGGATCGTGTTCGTTGTTCATGGCCTGCACTCTTGACGGTTCAGGAGCAGATTAAGCCTGCCGCTCGCAATCGACACTCCGAAGCTTGCGGTCAAATTAACCGGCGGTGCGAAAGGTCAGGTTGATGCGCTGCGGGCCCATGACCGGATGCACGCCGTCCTTGATCGGCATCACGCCATGAAAGCGCAGGCGATCAACGCCGCCCCACACCACCACATCACCATGAAACAGCGAGACCTTTTGGGTTTTGTCGCTGCGCGCATGGCCACCGAACAGGAAAATCGCCGGCAGCCCAAGGGACACCGACACCACGGGCGCGCTGTAGCTGCGCTCGTTCTTATCCTGATGCAGGGACATCTTCGCCCCCGGTACGTAACGGTTGATCAAGCAGGCATCGGGTTGAAAACCGCCAAAGCCGGCCTCGATAGCCGCAGCCACCGCCAGTTGGCGCAATGTGTCGGGCATGACGGGCCAAGGTTGCTGGCTGCGCGGGTCGAGTGGGCTGTAGCGATAGCCATGGGCGTCGGTGGTCCAGCCCAGCTCGCCGCAACTGCTCAGTGCCGCCGACATGGTAAAGCCGCCGGGAGTGACCATCTGCCGAAACGGTGATTGAGCCAGGACACGCCGCAGTTCAGGCAATAACCGCTCGATCCAGGGCAGGGCATAGCCCCTTAGTACATAGGACTCTTCGCCAATTTGCTCGCGCCCGGCAGGCTGTTGCAGGGCCTCGTCGGCAAACAAATCGGCGGTAGGGCCAGGCATGGCTTACAGCGCCTTGCTCACGTTGATGTCGGTGATTTCGTCGCTGGGATCATGAATTTTTGCCAAGGCTTGCTTGGCTTCTTCGATGCTGTTGTTGTGCAACTGGGCAAATTCAAAGCGGCGTTCGCCGTTGAGCTTGTACTTGATGACGTATTTGGTTGTGGTGGTCACAGCTTTTTTCCTGTCAGGTGTTCAGGTCAGCTCAGCTTGCTGCTGGTACGACGAACGATACGGATCTTGTGGGACAACGCAGGCTTACGGGTCACGCTGATGGCGCGACGGGTCACCACATCCAGGGTGATGTTCCAGAACCCGGTGCTGGGCGCGGTGATCTTGGCCGGGAATTTATCAAATGCGCCGCCGTGGTAGGTATGGCGGCCGCCATTTTTGAAGCTGCGAAAGTTCGCATCGCTCATCAGGCGAATATTGCAGGTCTGCGAGCATTCGATGACGACAATGTCTCCCTCGTTGAGGTGCTCACGCTGGTGGATGAATTTCATGGGGTGTCTCCAGAAGGGCTTTTTCTGAAAAATCAGAACGATACGTAGGTTAAGATGGAGTTTATCAGCCCCAGCGCGTTTATTATCGGGCCGTCGTCGACGACTTCGACAATTTAAAACAGTTATTTACCGAGTTATCACAGATAAATCCTACGTTGGCGGGAGAAAATTACCATCCCCGCTGTCGTAGGGTCTTTATCGGAGGTTTTTGTATGAAGTGGAGTGTGTTGGTGCTGGCCTTGGCAATAGGTGGGTGTGCTTCGGTTGCAGATATCAAGCAGACCCCGCCAACATTGGTGGTCATCTCAGGGAAGAAGCCGCAGGAATATGCGGCGTGTGTAGTGCGCAAATTGGAGGCGACCCGTCGGCCGCCGCAGATCGAGCCCCATAAAGACGGCATTCAGGTGATCGTGCCGCAGAAGTTCTCGGCAGACCCGTCGGCGATCTTTGAAATCGAAGACCGCTCCAGCGGTAGCAGCATCAAGCTTTATGAAAGCATGTCCAATGTGCCGATCCGCCCGGGCGACGTGAAGAAGGCTGGGGAAGAATGCATTTCCGGTTGAGCTCCAGACTCATCCCTCACACCCGATAAAAAAAGCCCTTACCCTGCAGGGACGGTATGCATCCGTTAAACTGTCGGGCATTCACTATAAAGATGCCGCTCAAACCCGGGGTTTGAGCGGCATTTGTTTTTCTGGAAAGCCGGTTATGAAACGAGAACACGTCAAAGCCCGCCATGCCGAAGGGCAGATCTCGGCCACCCATGTCATCCAGAACCCCGCCGATCTGGGCGAGTGGATCGTATTTTTCAAGAAGAGCGGCGGGCGCAGCTACTTCTTGGTGGACGAGCAGGATGAGGTCGAATCATTTGCTCGCCTGGATGACCTGATCGAAATCCTGCGGGGCCTGGGGATCAAGTTCGCTGAAGTGCACCTGTAGCAACGTTACTTGCAGACCACCACCACGCTGCGGCCTTTGAAGTTGCCCACGTCCTGGCCCAGGGTCTTGTCGCTTTCCTTGAGTGCCGGCGTGCCATTGGTGCCGACGATGCGGTAACCGGTGCCCGCGCAGGAGGCGTCCGCCTTCTCGTAGCAACTGGCCCATGAATTGGCCTCGCCCGAGCAGTCGATGGTTAGGCCTTGCTCGCCATTTTTCAGCAGGGTGTCGGAGGCGGTGGTGCAGCCGGCGATTGCCAGTACCGCGGTCAGTGCCAGGATTTTTTTCATAGAGGGGTCGTCATCGAGGGTATTGGAAGGGCACGCTGACACTGTCGTGGCGTTGTTGAAGATTATAGCGAACTGCCATCTAGGTACAGACAAACAAAAAAGCCCCGTTTAACGGGGCTTTCAAAGCAGTGCAAAGAGGCTTACTTGGTTTTCGGCCGCTTGCTCGATGCATGGCCTGCCTCATCCACAAACACTTCGGCGACGGCGATCGCCATGCTTTCGGACTCGAATACGCCGGCAACGCTGTCACCGTGAAAATTGATCAAGTGCCAGCCGTCTGCTCGCTTAGTGATCAGGTAGCCGTTTACACCTTTTGGTTCTGACATCTGTTGGCAATCTCGTGGTCTTGGTTCAAGGCGCCCATGATAGCGCCAAATGCCGGGGCAGGGCGCAAGTTGTTGCGGGTCAGTGCCAGGGGGGCAAAAGCGTGCTAAAACCATTGCAGCCCTTTCAAACAAGGGGGCGACGCGAGTTCTGACCAACCGTTGGTGACACCCATTGCAGGATCAGCGGAACTTACGCCGACATTTTTTCTCTATGATGACATCGCAACGCCAGCAGGACCCCATTGTAAGGTGACTGCGGCCTGATTAGACTGCGCCGAATTCCGTACGCACAGCCCTTTGTAAGGACTCATATGATCAAGAAATGCTTGTTCCCAGCAGCCGGTTACGGCACTCGCTTCTTGCCAGCGACCAAAGCCATGCCCAAAGAAATGCTGCCAGTGGTGAACAAGCCACTGATTCAGTACGGTGTGGAAGAGGCTCTGGATGCCGGTTTGAACGAGATCTCCATCGTCACGGGTCGTGGCAAGCGCGCGCTGGAAGACCACTTCGACATCAGCTATGAGCTGGAAAACCAGATCAAGGGCACCGACAAGGAAAAATACCTGGTCGGTATCCGCAAGTTGCTCGACGAGTGCTCGTTCTCCTACACCCGTCAGACTCAGATGAAAGGTCTCGGCCACGCCATCCTTACCGGTCGCCCGCTGATTGGTGACGAACCCTTCGCCGTGGTCCTGGCGGATGACTTGTGCGTCAACCTGGAAGGCGACGGTGTGCTGACCCAGATGGTCAAGCTCTACCAGAAATACCGTTGCACCATCGTTGCGGTGATGGAAGTCAACCCAACCGAAACCAATAAGTACGGTGTTATCGCCGGTGACGATATTGGCGATGGCCTGATCCGCGTACGCGACATGGTCGAGAAACCAGCGCCGGAAGACGCGCCATCGAACCTGGCGATCATCGGTCGTTACATCCTCACGCCGGACATCTTCAAGCTGATCGAAGAAACCGAGCCAGGCAAGGGTGGCGAGATCCAGATCACCGACGCTCTGCTCAAGCAAGCCAAAGACGGCTGCGTGATTGCCTACAAGTTCAAGGGCCAGCGTTTCGACTGCGGCGGCGCTGAGGGCTACATCGAAGCGACCAACTTCTGCTACGAGCATTTCTACAAGACGGGCAAGGCTTACTGATCCACGCTTGCCGGCACGTTTTAAGCGAAAGCCACCTTCGGGTGGCTTTTTCGTTTTTCAGCCCCATGTAAGTCGGTATGCTGGTGTACTGCCGAGGAGAGTGAAATGGCCTACGATTTTGACCTGTATGTAATTGGCGCCGGTTCCGGCGGTGTTCGCGCGGCGCGCTTTGCCGCGGGCTTTGGCGCCAAGGTGGCTGTGGCCGAGAGCCGCTACCTGGGCGGCACCTGTGTGAACGTCGGCTGCGTGCCAAAGAAGCTGTTGGTGTACGGCGCGCATTTTGCCGAAGATTTTGAACAGGCCAGCGGCTTTGGCTGGTCCCTGGGCGAGGCGAACTTTGATTGGGCGACCCTGATCGCCAACAAGGATCGTGAGATCAACCGCCTCAACGGTATCTATCGCAACCTGTTGGTCAACAGCGGCGTGACCCTGCATGAAGGGCATGCACAACTGGTCGATGCCCATCAGGTGGAGATCAACGGTGAGCGCTTCACTGCCAGGCACATCCTGATCGCCACCGGCGGCTGGCCGCAGATCCCTGAGATTCCAGGGCGCGAGCACGCCATTGGCTCCAATGAGGCGTTCTTCCTTAAAGAGCTGCCCAAGCGCGTGCTGGTAGTGGGTGGTGGTTATATCGCCGTTGAGTTCGCGGGCATCTTCCACGGCTTGGGCGCGCAAACCTCATTGCTGTATCGCGGTGACTTGTTCTTGCGCGGCTTTGACGGTGCGGTGCGCAAACACCTGCAAGAAGAGCTGACCAAGCGCGGCCTGGACTTGCAGTTCAATGCCGACATTGAGCGCATCGACAAACAGGCCGACGGCAGCCTCAAGGCCACTTTGAAGGATGGCCGCGTGCTGGAAGCCGATTGCGTGTTCTACGCCACTGGCCGCCGTCCAATGCTGGATAACCTGGGCCTGGAAAATACCGGGGTCAAACTGGACGAGCGCGGTTTCGTCGCGGTGGATGATCTCTATCAGACCGCCGAGCCGTCGATCCTGGCGATTGGCGATGTGATTGGTCGTGTGCAGCTGACGCCGGTGGCCCTGGCTGAAGGCATGGCCGTGGCGCGGCGGTTGTTCAAGCCCGAGCAGTACCGCCCGGTGGATTACGCCAATATCGCGACGGCGGTATTCAGCCTGCCGAATATCGGCACAGTCGGCCTGACAGAAGAGGATGCACGCAAAAATGGCCACAACGTGCAGATCTTTGAAAGCCGGTTCCGGCCGATGAAGCTGACCCTGACCGATTGCCAGGAAAAGACCTTGATGAAGCTGGTGGTCGACGCCGACACCGACAAAGTACTGGGTTGCCACATGGTCGGCCCGGATGCGGGTGAGATCGTGCAAGGGCTGGCGATCGCGCTCAAGGCGGGCGCGACCAAGCAGCATTTCGATGAAACTATCGGCGTGCATCCTACGGCGGCGGAAGAATTCGTCACCATGCGCACGCCTGTAGCGGACTGATCAGGTTGGCTCTGCTGCCTCTGGCGCCGTTGCAACGACGGTCGCCAGGCGCAGGGCTTCGATGCTTGCCTGGGCCTTGACCAGGTCCAGCTCAAGCGCCTTGTTGTGCTGCTGATACTCCAGCAGTGAGGCTTGGCACGATTGGCTGTCCAGCACGGCAACCCGCAGGCGTTCCTGGAGCAGGGTGCGCTCGCTGTCGATCTGGCTGAGCTGCTCCTTGAGTTTCAGCTGTAGCGCCTGGTCCTGGCGAGCTTGCTCCTGCAGCGTATTCAATTCCTTGGTTGTCACTCGCTGCTCACTCAGCAGGCGCTCGTTGTCGCGATGCAGTTGGGTGATTTCGTCCTGGCGCACCAGAGCGCTTTGCTGTGCCTGACGCAATTCGGCCTGTACCTGTTGCAACTGGCCCTCATGGCGACGCTGTTCCTGTTCACGCTGCTCCTTGATGGCAGTGCGGTAATGCTCAAGCGCATCGCGGGCGTGCAGGTGTTTTTCTTCCAGTGAGCGAATCTGCTCGTCTTTGTCGTTGAGCCTTAGCTCGTAGTCGCTGCACGCCTGGCTCAGCCCTGCGTTACGGGTTTGCTCGGTCTGCAGGCTGGTGCTGGCGGTTTGCAGCGCCGCGCTTTCTTCAGCGAGGGCAGCGGCCTGGATATCAAATTGCTGTTTGAGTTGGGTATGCGCTTCTTCCAGTGTTTCTACCTGGGCGAGCAGGGCGGCTTTTTGTTGCTCGAATTGCGCCAGGGCCAGGTCGATCGGCTCTTGGGCCTTCTCTTTCAGGCGTTGGGACAGGCGTGCAACTAGCTCGCCCAGCTCATCATCAATCGGTGCTTGGGTGATGGTCTGGCGCGTCTCGCTTTCGTCCAGCTCTTTCAAATAGCGATGAATGGTGGTTTTCGAGCCGGTATTGCCCATTTCGATACGCACCGCATCGATGCTGGGGTTTTCGCCACGGGCGAGGATCGCCAGGCGTGCCGTTTGCACTACTGCTTTGTTTATGCCGCCGCGAGCCATGGGGTCTCCGTCGATTTAGTACTGTGGTACATAGTATGTATATACATACTATATCATGATTGAAATCTGGTTGAAATTCATGATTTAACAGATGGGATATTGGCGTATTATCCCGTGTCATAAGCATTTTCATCAGCCATCCACCCCTTCAGCAGTACGAAAACACGCCAATGAGCGACCTCGACCGATATCTCAACGCCGCCACTCGCGACAACACGCGCCGCAGCTACCGCGCGGCCATCGAGCATTTCGAAGTCAGTTGGGAAGGGTTCCTGCCAGCCACCAGCGAGAGTGTGGCGCGCTACCTCGTGGCGCATGCCGGGGTATTGGCAGTCAACACCTTGAAATTGCGGCTCTCGGCCTTGGCGCAATGGCATACCAGCCAAGGGTTTGCCGACCCGACGAAGGCGCCGGTGGTACGCAAGGTGCTCAAGGGCATCCGCGCTGTGCACCCGGCGCGGGAGCGGCAGGCCGAGCCTTTGCAGCTCACGCAGTTGGAGCAAGTAATCGCTGCCCTGGACATTGAAGCCAAACAGGCCAGCGAGCGTCACGACCAGCCGCGCTTGCTGCGGGCCAAGCGCGACGCTGCGCTGATTCTGCTGGGCTTCTGGCGCGGCTTTCGCAGTGATGAGCTGTGCCGATTAAGCATTGAGCACGTGCAAGCCGTGCCAGGCGCAGGCATCAGCCTGTACTTGCCACGCAGTAAAAGTGACCGTGACAACCTCGGCAAAACCTACCAGACCCCAGCGTTGCTGCGGCTGTGCCCGGTGCAGGCTTATAGCGAGTGGCTCAGCGCCTCGGCGCTGGTGCGCGGCCCGGTGTTTCGCGGCATTGACCGCTGGGGCAACCTGGGTGAGGAGGGCTTGCACCCCAACAGTGTGATCCCGTTATTGCGCCAGGCCCTTGAGCGCGCAGGCATCCCCGCCGATCAATACACCAGCCACTCCCTGCGTCGGGGTTTCGCCACTTGGGCGCATCGAAGTGGTTGGGATTTGAAGTCGCTGATGAGTTACGTCGGCTGGAACGACATGAAATCTGCGATGCGCTATGTTGAAGCGACGCCGTTTCTAGGCATGACCCTGGCAACCCAAGCGCTGATTTGAGATTTTTTCTATTAATAGCGTCACCTGATAGAGAAACCCAATCGTCAGCATCAGGTTTGCCAATGAGCCATCGACCGAAAGAGCCGGTAGGATTCACCTCATCAACTTCTTAACCCCTGACGGAGAGTCAACGATGCCTATCATCAACAGCCAAGTAAAACCGTTTAAAGCCACCGCTTTCAAAAACGGCAGCTTCGTCGATGTGACCGACGCTGACCTGAAAGGCAAGTGGTCGGTTGTCTTCTTCTACCCAGCCGATTTCACCTTCGTCTGCCCGACCGAACTGGAAGACCTGGCTGACAACTACGCCGAATTCCAGAAGCTGGGCGTCGAAATCTACAGCGTTTCCACCGACACCCACTTCGCCCACGCTGCCTGGCACAACACTTCGCCAGCCATCGGCAAAATCCAGTACACCATGATCGGCGACCCAACCCTGACCATCTCCCGCAACTTCGACGTACTGATCGAAGAAGCTGGCCTGGCAGACCGCGGCACCTTCGTGATCAACCCAGAAGGTCAGATCAAGATCGTTGAACTGAACGACGGTGGTGTAGGCCGTGACGCTTCCGAGTTGCTGCGCAAGATCAAGGCTGCTCAGTACGTTGCCGCCCACCCGGGTGAAGTGTGCCCAGCCAAGTGGAAAGAAGGCGAGGCCACTCTGGCGCCGTCTCTGGACCTGGTCGGCAAGATCTAAGTCTGTGAACGCGTATCAAGGGCGGGTATCCGCACTTAAGTAAGCTGCATCCGCCCTCAAAACGCCCGGGAGAGATTCGCTCGGGCGTTTTTTTGTCTGCAATAAACCGAATGAACAGGAAATCGCCCGTATGTTGGACGCCAATCTTAAAGCTCAGTTGAAGTCATACCTGGAACGGGTCACCCAGCCGATCGAGATCGTCGCCTCCCTCGACGACGGTGCGAAATCCCAGGAAATGCTTGCTCTTTTGCAGGACGTAACCAGCCTCTCCACGCTGATTACTCTGAACACCGATGGCAATGATGCGCGCAAGCCATCGTTCTCCATCAACCGCCCGGGTGCCGAGATCAGCCTGCGTTTCGCCGGTATCCCCATGGGCCATGAATTCACTTCGCTGGTGCTGGCCCTGCTGCAAGTCGGTGGCCACCCGTCGAAGGCCAGTGTCGAAGTGATTGAACAGATCCGCGCCCTCAAAGGCGAGTTCAGCTTCGAGACTTACTTCTCGCTGTCGTGCCAGAACTGCCCGGACGTGGTCCAGGCGCTGAACCTGATGGCCGTGCTGAACCCGAACATCCGCCACGTTGCGATTGATGGCGCGCTGTTCCAGGCTGAAGTCGATGAGCGCCAGATCATGGCGGTCCCGAGTGTCTACTTGAACGGGGTCAACTTTGGCCAGGGCCGTATGGGCCTGGAAGAAATCCTCGCCAAGCTCGACACCAGCGGTATCGAGAAAGCCGCGGAGAAAATCAGCGCCAAGGATGCCTTCGACGTCCTGGTAGTTGGCGGTGGCCCGGCCGGGTCTTCGGCTGCCATCTATGCGGCACGTAAAGGTATTCGTACCGGTGTGGCGGCTGAACGCTTTGGTGGCCAGGTGCTGGACACCATGTCCATCGAGAACTTTATCTCGGTACAGGAAACCGAAGGGCCGAAACTGGCCAGCGCACTGGAAGCCCATGTGCGTCAGTACGACGTGGACATCATGAACCTGCAACGCGCCAGTAGCTTGATTCCGGCAAAAAATGCCGGTGAGCTGCACGAAATTCGCTTCGAAAGCGGTGCGACCCTCAAGTCCAAGACCGTGATCCTGGCCACAGGCGCCCGCTGGAGAGAGATGGGTGTGCCCGGCGAGCAGGAATACAAGGCCAAGGGCGTATGCTTCTGTCCGCATTGCGATGGCCCGCTGTTCAAGGGCAAGCGTGTGGCGGTGATCGGCGGCGGTAACTCCGGCGTAGAAGCGGCCATTGACCTTGCCGGTATCGTCAGCCATGTCACCTTGCTTGAATTCGACAGCAAGCTGCGCGCCGATGCCGTGTTGCAACGCAAGCTCTACAGCCTGCCGAACGTGGATGTGATCACCAGCGCGCTGACCAGTGAGGTCAAAGGCGATGGTCAGAAAGTCACCGGCCTTGCCTACAAGGACCGCGACACTGGTGAGTTCAAGACCATCGACCTGGAAGGCATCTTTGTGCAGATTGGCTTGCTGCCCAACACCGACTGGCTCAAAGGCAGCGTAGAGCTGTCGCCGCGTGGCGAGATCATTGTCGATGCCCGTGGCGAGACTTCACTGCCTGGCGTGTTCGCCGCCGGAGACGTAACGACTGTGCCGTATAAGCAGATCGTGATTGCAGTAGGCGAGGGCGCCAAGGCTTCGTTGAGCGCGTTCGATCACTTGATCCGCACCTCTGCTCCGGCGTAATCCTGGGCTGCAAATAAAAAACCCCATGAGCGATCATGGGGTTTTTCTCGTTCCCACGCTCGGCGCGGGATTCTCGTTCCCACGCTCCGCATGGGAATGCATCCGGTGACGCTTCGCGTCACGCAGTGCGTATTACATCGGCGCCGGCTGGATGATCTCCACCCAATAAGCATCCGGGTCTTTGATGAACGCGAGGCTCTTCATGCGGCCATCCGTCAGGCGTTTCTGGAAGTCGCAACCCAAGGCTTCGAAACGTTCGCACGCCGCGACAATGTCCGGCACCGAGATGCAGATATGACCAAAACCACGCGGGTCGGTGTTGCCGTTGTGGTAGGCAAAGTCGGCATCGTTTTCGGTGCCGTGGTTGTGGGTCAGTTCGAGAATGCCCGGAATCGACTTCATCCACTGAGTGCGCTCGGCCGCGTCGGCCGGGATCTGGGCCTTGTCCACCAGGGCCAGGAAGTACAGGCTGAATTCGGCTTCCGGGAAGTCACGTTTCTCGACCAGGGAGAAACCCAGGATGCGCGTGTAGAAGTCCAGCGACTTGGTGATGTCCTTGACCCGCAACATGGTGTGGTTGAACACAAAGTTCGCCGTGGCGTTGTCGGGTTGGGCAGTGACGCCCGGGAAGGTGTTCAATTCGTGCAGGCTCATGGGCCCTCCAGAAAAAATGTAAGATGAGCGGTCCATTGGCTTGCGGCCTGCGTCCATGCAGGCGGGCCATGATACGCAAGCCGCACCGGCTGCGCCAAATGAAAAAGCGCGCCCAACCCTTGCAGTCAGCGCGTGCCGGGCCGCACACTTTGCAGCTGGAACCTTGGGTGTTTTTGCAATGATCGAGTTTCGTAGGCCACTGTTGAGTGCTGTGTGCGTGTTGTTGGGCAGCTCGTTTGTGTTGGCAGCCGAGCCGGAAGTCCATTGGCCCAGCGGTTGGCAGGTCGAAGAAGTCGTGCCTGACGGCGAACTCCCTGTCAAACCCCAAGCAGTGTCCCGGCAGCGAGCGATCAAGAATGATGAAAATGGCGCCACGTTGATGGTGATGGAGTTGACCGGAACGCCGATTGAGGCCGGCCATAAAGTTAATCTTCCCGGCGTGTTGCTAGAGATGCGCAAGTCGATCCAGAAAGACTTTGCCCGTGGCGGTTATCAAAGCGTGTGCAGCAAAATGCACCCCACGACATTGAGTCGTCTTGATGCGCTGGAAACTACCTGCGTGATTACCGAGAACGGTCGACACGTATTGTCGCAAACATTAGTCGGTGCGCTGGATGTCGACAAAGCCTATGTTTTTTCATACGCAGGCCAGGCGCAAGCGTACGAGGCGAGCAAGGAGGAAGTCAGTCTGGTGCGCAACAGTCTGAAACTTTGACAGGTTCAAGCTGAGCGAATTTGAACAATACGAACCCTGAGTTAAGTTCGATTCCGAACCGTTAGAGCAAAAAAAGCCCCGCGTATGCGGGGCTATTTTTTAGTACATGTTTCAGCCACGAAGCCAGGAGTCTACAGTGGCGGCGCCGTACTGCTCTTTCCAGGCTTTGAGGCCGCGGTGGTTGCCACCTTTGGTCTCGATCAGCTCGCCGGTGTGCGGGTTGTGGTAAACCTTGACCACCCGTGCGCGGCGCTGTTTTGGCGCCGCGGCGGCCGGTGCGCCGCCTTTGCGTGGCGCTGGATCGAGGATGGCGATCACATCGCGCAGGCTTTTGTCGTATTTGCCCATCAGCGTCTTGAGCTTTTCTTCGAATTCGATTTCTTTCTTCAGGCCAGCGTCGTTCTTCAAGGATTCCAGCTGGGCAAGCTGCTCTTGAAGGGCTTTTTCTGCTGCGCGAAATTCGGCGAGTCTGGACAAAATATATACTCCAATAATGTAGTTGCTGATATCAACTGCAGACAAAGCTATAAGCCAAGAACGTTAAGCCACGTCAACGAAAAAGACCCTTCTGCGAGTTCTGCACAGGCAGAAAAAATTGTAGTAGTTAATTCATCTCGAGTAAATCATGTCTTTTAAAGAAAGACCAATCTTTCATGGTAGGTGGTACGCGGCTATTCAACGATACCCAACGATTTAATGAATTCATCGCAGGGTAATGGTCGACCAAACAGGTAACCCTGTAGGAAATCCACGCCCTGGGCAACGAGGTATTCACACTGTTGGGCTGTTTCCACGCCTTCGGCAACAATGCCTAGATCCAGCTTGACCGACAACTCTATGATGCTGTCTAGAATATGCCGCGACAGCGCATCCGCACCGATCATGGCGACAAAGCTTTGATCGATCTTCAAGTAGTCGACATTGAAATTGCGCAAATATCCCAAGCTGGAGTGGCCGGTGCCGAAGTCATCAATGGCGATCATGACCCCCATTTGATGCAGCGCCTCGAACAGGCGGCGGGTGGTCTCGGTGGGTTCGATCAGTTCCCGCTCGGTCAACTCCAGCACCAGGGTGACCTGGCCGGGTGGGAACGCGGCGAGGAATTCCCGACAGTCCTGCACCAGCGCCATGTCCTGGCAATGGCGCGCTGTGATGTTCACGCCAATATGAAAGCCAGGGCTGAAGCGTGCGGCATGGGGCGCCAATTGCACGGCGGTCTGGCGCAGCAGGGCACGGGTCATCGGCACGATCAGGCCAGAGTCTTCGGCCAGGGGAATAAACAAGTCCGGGCGTACCAGGCCTTCTTTGGGATGCTTCCAGCGCATCAGGACCTCACAGCCGGCCCATTGGCGTGTGTCACCCCGTACCACCGGTTGGAAATACGGGATGAACTCATTGGCTCCCAAGGCGCGTTGTAACTCGTGGGTCGGCGCGGACGAGCGTTTTTGCAGCCAGTGAGCGAGCAGCCCCGCCAATATCCCGAAGAACACCACCAGGCTGAACAGCGCTGGATACCGCGCCTGCATGTAGCGCCAGACTTCACCCTCGGGCATCCCGGCCTCGACACTGTATTGATAGCGCTCGGAAGCCAGGCGTTGTGGCGCCACGGCAAATACCGGCAGCGCGCCTTGATGCACCTTGCCGTCGGCACCCAGCCAGTTCGGGCCGACGTGCAGTACCAAGTGCGCGTAACGGCTGATCAGGCGCAAGGCGTTAGTGAGGTGGTAACCGTCAACCGAGGCAAACGCGCCTTGATCGCCTTCCACCAGGCGATACACCAATAGCGCGGTATCGGGTGTAACGGGGTTGCCATTCATCAACCACAGGCGCCCATCGACATAGTCGTCCGGGTTGACGGGCGATTGGTAGCGACCGCCAAACAACGAACTGCAATAGATGTTTTTCTGCCAGGACAGCGTCGTGGCCCGCACAAACGGCCGGCGCGTGACTTGTTCACGTAGCGCCAACTTGGCGACGCTGTCACAAGGTTTACCGGCCAGCGGCAGCAAAGCCTGGGCAGCGATGGCGGTATTGTCCAGCATCAGGTCGAACTGGCGCACCGCTTCTTGAGCGGTTTGCGCTGTGCTTTGCTCGAGCGTGCGTTCGGCTTGCCAGTAAAGAATTACCACCCCCAACAGAATGGGCAGCAGCCCGCACAGGGTGCTGATGAAATAGCGTGCGGCTCGGCTTCGTGGGCCTTTGACGGTCAGGGGCATGGGAGCAGTCAATCGTGAAAAAGAGAGTGGGCTCTGCCGATGATAGATGGCATTGCACGGGGCTGCTCACTTGTTTAACGCCAACTGACCTAGCCGTTCGGTCAGTTGTGGCGGGCACTTCAACTTGGCAACATAAACTTCATTGCAAAACGTAAGAGACTTGGTAGCCCTTAATCCCTACAGCCTCTTTCATAGCCGCTCAGCCCAATTTTGGCGGGAGGGCCGCGTCTCGCCCTTCGATTGATGAGTCATGGCTTGCAACTCTTTCACTGACATTCACGAGGAAGTATCTGTAATGAAAACTATCGCATTGGCCGTTGTATTTCTGGCGGTCACCGGCGTTGCCGCTTTGCCTGTTGTCGCCGCAGACGGCAAGATCACCTTGACCGGTGAAATCACCGGCACCACTTGCAGCATCAGCGGTGGCACGGGCTCTGCGCCCGGCACCAGCCCGGACTTTTCGGTGCCACTCAACAAGGTCCAGGCCAGCGCGCTCAAGGCGCCAGGCCAGACTGCCGGGGCGAAACCCTATTACATCCATGTCGGTTCCTGCCCGAAGGATACGACCGTCGCCGTGATGTATGAGAGCAGCAGCCCGGCGATCAACCCGGCGACCGGGAACCTGGTCAACCAGGCACCCGCCAAGCCGGCGCCTGCCACCCTCGTTGAGGTGCAACTTGTGGATGGCGTCACCCACCAGCCCATGGATTTGCGCCTGGGCCAGAACTCCAGCCCCGCGAAAGTCCCGGCAAGCGGCGAGGTGTCGCTGCCCTTTGCTGCCCAATACATTGCCACGGGCACTGCTACGCCAGGCCCGGTCAGTACGCAAGTGCTGTATTCGGTGACGTTCCCCTGATCGAGGCCCCGTTGCCTGGCCGTGCGCCAGGCAAGGACAGACGAAATGCTTGCCCGGACATTGCTAGTGACCCCCCTGCTGAGCGCACTGCTGACCAGTGTCGGGTTGCTGTCCGCCGCTCACGCCGGCGTAGTGATCGACGGCACGCGGCACATCTATCCGCAGCAGCGTCGAGAAATCACGCTGCGCCTGACCAATGACGATCAGCGAGCGCCGCGCCTGGTCCAAGTGTGGCTGGACCAAGGCGACCCGGCGCAAGACCCCACCGGCAGCGACGTGCCGTTCAGCCTGTCGCCACCTGTGTTTCGCATGGACGCGGGCAAAAGCCAGGTAGTGCGACTGGTGTATACCCAGGACCCACTGCCGGATGACCGCGAATCGTTGTTCTGGCTCAACGCCTTGGAGATACCGCCCAAGGTCAACGTGGCACCGGGCAGCCCGCAAGAGGCCCCTTCGAACCACCTGCAGTTCGCTTTTCGTATCCGCACCAAAGTGTTTTTCCGCCCGGCCCAATTGCCGGGCTCCGCGGACGAGGCGCCCACCCACTTACGCTGGACCCTGCACCGGAGTGCCCAGGGACCGCTACTGGAAGTGCACAACCCATCGGCTTATCACGTGACCTTCAATGAGGTTGCCTTGGCCATGGGCTCGGGCCCGGGTGCTCGCCTGTTACCGGCGGGAGAGGGCATGGTGCCCCCCGGCGGCAGCCTGAAGCTGCCCGTCAAGGATGTCGCACAAGCAATACCCGCCGACGCCCAGGTGCATTTCAAATACATCAATGATTACGGCGCATTCTCCGTGCCGCAGCGTGCTCCCCTGAAGTTCTGATCATGTATGCCTTATTGCAAATACCCGTTCACCGCTTTACGGCCTGGCTGTTTGCCAACCCCAACTTACTGCTGTGGCTGGGCCTGCTCAGTACCTTATTGATGTCGGCAGAAGCCGCGCCACTGGTGTTTGACATCGAGGCGTTCGCCAGCGGCCTGTCCTCTTCGGCAGATATCTCACGCTTCAATACCAGCAACGTGTTGGCGCCAGGTGTTTACCGCGTAGATGTGATGCTCAACGGGCAATCGATGGGGCGCCGCGAGATCACCTTCGCCCCCCTTGCCGGACAGGACGACGCCCAGCCTTGCCTGAACGCTGCCGAG
Organism: Pseudomonas sp. WS 5503; assembly: GCF_012985385.1. Taxonomy (NCBI): domain Bacteria; kingdom Pseudomonadati; phylum Pseudomonadota; class Gammaproteobacteria; order Pseudomonadales; family Pseudomonadaceae; genus Pseudomonas; species Pseudomonas sp. WS 5503. Next base: position 120,831 of record NZ_JAAQWI010000009.1, on the reverse strand, counting down.
CTTGGCCAACTGGGGGTTTCTGTGCAGGCGCCGACGGATAACACCGAGCATGCCTGCCGGGATTTTGCCGAGTGGATACCCATGGCCAGCAGCCGCGTCGATATCGAGACCCTGACCCTGGATGTCAGCATCCCGCAGATCTATATCAACCGTTCCGCGCGCGGCTCCATTGACCCGTCTGAATGGGACAATGGCATTGACGCCGCGCTGCTCAACTACAACTTCAGTGCCGCGACGGCGACAGCGGGCGCCGGTGAGGATCGTGGCTACCTGGGCCTCAACGGCGGCCTCAACCTGGGCGACTGGCGGCTGCGCCATCAGGGTGGGCAGGCATGGGCATCCGGTAGCGGCCTGGCGCGTTATCAACACACCGCCACCTACTTGCAACGGTCCCTTGCCGCCTGGCGTTCACAACTGACCGTCGGCGACAGCTTCAGCAGTGGCCAGATCCTCGACGGTGTGCGTATACGCGGCATCACCCTGGCCACCGATGACCGCATGCTTGCCCAGTCGCAACAAGGCTATGCGCCTCAGGTGCGAGGCATTGCCGACAGCAATGCAACGGTGACAGTGCGCCAGAACGGCTACACCCTTTACGAAACCACAGTGGCCCCGGGGCCGTTTGTCATCGATGACCTGTACCCCACCGGGTATGGCGGCGACCTGCACGTCAGCGTCACCGAAGTCGACGGCCGGCGCAGCAGCTTCGTGGTGCCTTACTCCGTGGTGCCTTACCTGCTGCGTGACGGTGCCAGCCACTACAGCGTGACCTTGGGGCAGTTGCAGCAATACGGCGTCAGCGATGCCAACCCGCTGATCTTACAGGGTACGCTGCAGCATGGCCTGGGCGATCGTATTAGCGCCTATGGTGGCAGTACGCTTTCCCAAGGCTACGGCCAGGCCAAGGCCGGCCTGGCGATGAGCACTCCGATTGGCGCGTTCTCCCTCGACAGCACCTACTCGCGCACTCAGGTTCGGGGGCTGGGCGTAGTCGGCGGGCAAAGCTGGGGCCTGGCCTATAACAAGAACCTGCCGTTCTCGGGAACGCACTTTGCGCTGGGCGCCTATCGTTTCTCCACGGCCGGGTACCTGAACCTGCCTGATGCGCTCAATGTGCGGGAACTGGCCCGCCAAGGCGGGAGTATCAACAGTTACGCCAGGCAGAAAAGCCGCCTCGACCTGACAATCAGCCAGCAGTTGGGCGCAGGCTCGCTGAGCCTGTATGGCAGCTCCATCGACTACTGGGCGGGCCGCCAAGGGCGCCAGACATCCTTCACTCTCAGTTATGCGGCTAATTGGAAGTCACTCAACTGGAACCTTTCGGCGCAGCGCTCGCGTGTCAGTGAAACCCATCAATTGAACGATCACGAGCGCAGCGACGAAATCTTTTTTGGCCGGTCGGCGCAAGCCGGGCGCGTGGATAATCACCTGGTTCTGACACTGTCCATGCCATTGGGCGCAGGAACGCGTGCGCCAACCCTGAGCAGCAGCCTGTCGCACGATGCTGGCGATTCACGCGGCAGCCAGCATCAGGTGGGAATCAATGGTTTGCTGGGTGACACCGGTGAAGCCAGCTACGGGCTGACTGGCAGCCGTGGCACGGGCCACCAGCAAGGCTCCAGCTTCAATGCCTACGCGGGCTATCGCAGCCGGGCTGCGAGCCTGCGGGCCGGCTACGCCCAGGCCCGCGACAGTTCGCAACTATCCATGAGTGCCGATGGCGGGCTGATAGCCCACGAGGGTGGCGTGACCTTCGCGCAAAACCTCGGTGAAGCCTCGGCACTGGTGTATGCGCCGGATGCACAAGGTGCCCGGCTCGGCAGCAGCGGGGCGCGTATCGATAAGCAGGGTTATGCGGTGCTGCCAGCCCTCAGGGCTTATCAGCGCAATGAAGTAGATATCGATCCCGAGGGCATGCCCATGGATGTCGAACTCAAGGAATCGAGTCACGCCGTGGTGCCGACGCTGGGAGCCGTCTCACTGGTCAGGTTCGAGACCGTCAGTGGCCGTGCCGTGGTGATCAAGGCCACTCATATGGGTGGCAAGCCGTTGCCATTTGCCGCGCAAGTGTTTGACGAGCGCGGCGTCGAAATCGGCGTGATCGGCCAGGCTGGCAAGGCTTTTGTGCGCGGGGTTGCCGACCAAGGGCGGTTGACGGTGCGCTGGAATGCAGGGGCGGCTGACCAGTGCTTCATCCATTACCGTTTGCCGCCGCGCAGGCCCGAGCAACGCCAGGAAAACGCGGACCAGTTGGTCAGTCAATGTGCCGACCATGGTGATGCGGACGAGGAGCGCAGTTGATGACTCATCGATTGCTCCGCGCGCTGCTTGGCCTGGCCCTGGCGGTGCAGACAGTATTGGCCCATGGGGAAATCGTCATTGACCGCACGCGCATCATTTACCCGGCCAGCGCCGCTGGGGTAACGGTCAACCTGCACAATGAGGCCGACGGCCCGCGATTGGCCCAGGTGTGGATCGATGCGGGCGACCCGCAGGTCGCGCCCGAGTCCAGTGATGTGCCCTTTACGGTGACGCCGCCGATCCTGCGCCTGGATGCCGGCAAGCACCGCGCATTGCGGGTGATGTACCACGCGACCCAAGACAAGGCCATGGCCGTGCCTCAGGAGTTGGTGTACTGGCTGAATGTGCTGGGGATCCGCCCGTCTGTCGATACCGGCAACCAGCTGCAATTTGCCTTTCGCACACGGATCAAGCTCTTCCTGCGCCCGGACGCGTTGCCAGGCCAAGCGCAGCAGGCGGTGGATACGTTGCAGTGGCGCCTGGCAGGCGACGGTCCGGTCCTGCAGGTGCGCAATCCCAGTGCCTTTCATGTGACGCTTTCCAGCGTGTTGCTGACCGTCGATGGCGTCGAGTACCACAGTGAGGCCCCGCCGATGCTGTTGCCGCGTTCGGTTGCCCGCATCGTGCTGGAGGGCCCGGCGTCGCGGGGGCAGGGTACGGTCGCGCTGCGATTTACCACCCTGGATGACCATGGCATGACGCGTACGCACACAGTGTCTTTGGGGCACACGAAGGATTTGGCGATATGAACGGTGTCCGGCAATTTATGTTCAGGTTTTTACAGATTGGCGTGTGCTTGAGTATTTGCGCAGTCGCGATGGACGCACAGGCGCATTTCAATGCAGGCGTCTGTACCCCCCAAGCCCCGGTGACGCTGTTCGTCCCGCCCATCACCCTGCCTAACAACCTGCAGGTGGGCGAGGCGATTGGCTACCCAAGTGGCTATGACTTCGCCGGCAATGGCTTTGTCATGCGGTGCCGCTACACCGACTGGCCATTGTCGCAGCCGGTGTCGGCCAACATCAGCGTGGTCAATTCGCCGGCGACCGGCATGACGTTCAACGCAAATGGGCTGACGTTGCCGGTCTATGCGACCAGCTACCCTGGCGTCGGGTTCGTCATGATGGCCGGGGATCCGTCCCAGCATTTGAAGGTCATCACCCACACCGGCGTCACGCTGTTGGACACCAAGCACAACAAACCCAATGGCTGGGGCCTGCAAGGGCGCGTGTATCTGGTGGCGACGGGCCCGATCACCTCGGGCACCATCCCTGGGAACACAGTCGCCAGGTATATGCTCACCAATGTCAATATCGAAAGCCCCGGCGCTGCCTCGGTCAACTTTGCCGATACGGTGATATTGCCGCCGCAAAAGCCAACTTGCCGGGTGACCACGCCGTCGCTTGCAATGCCGCTGGGGCAGGTGCCCAGCCGTGATTTCAAGGGAGTCGGCAGCAGCGCCGGCAGCGTTAGTCGCGACATAACCCTGGACTGTGCCGGCGGCACCGGCGGCATCCTGGATGTATGGATCACCGTGACTGACCAGACGGAACCCGGCAACCGCAGTAACCAGTTGTCCTTGACCCGCAACTCGCACGCCCGCGGCGTCGCCCTGCAATTGCTCAGTGGCGATCGGTTGGTAAGCTATGGGCCCGATTCCTCCGGCGTGGGCAACCCGAACCAATGGCAGGTCGCAAACACGGGCAACGGCGCCCTGACGATTCCCTTGACCGCCCGTTACGTTCAAACCGCGTCGACCATCAAGCCTGGGACCGCCAACGGCCTGGCCTCGTTTACCCTGAGTTACCGGTGAGCCCCGGGATCAGGGTACAGCGTTTGCGCCAGTGCGATAAACGCCAGGGTTGCGGGAGAGGCCTGGCGGCGATCCAGCACCGCCAGGCCTATGCGGCGCGGTACGCCCGGCGACAACGGGCGGGCAACGTAGCGCTGGTCGGCATCGGCCGGCAGTGAGCCCTGGGCCACGATACTCAGGCCGTCGCCGCGGCTGACAGCTTCCAGGGTAGTGAGTAGCTGAGTGCAGCGATAACGCACTTTAGGTTGCAACTGCGCGTCACCAAACAAACGCGTGACCAGCTCTGCTGAGCCTGCCTCGGTCAGGATGAACGGGTCATCGCACAACGCTTTCAAAGGTACCGCCATGCTTGCCGCCAAGGCATGGCCGACCGGTATCAGCGCCACCAGTTGGTCTTCGAGCAGGGCCACGGTGTCGAAGCGTTCCTGCTCCAGTACCACGAAGCCCACATCCACCCGGCGCTGATCCAGCCATTGAATGACCTGCCGGTCCGGCCCTTCGTCTATATGTACCTCGATACCCGGATAGTCCCTTCGAAAGTGGCTGAGAATGGTTGGTAGCAAATGGTTCGAAGCGGTGGGGCCGAACGACCCTATACGCAATGTACCGCGCTTCATCCCGCGGGCATCGGCGGCTTCCTGCTGCAAGGTGTTGGCCAGGCCCAGCATGCCCCGTGCGCGCCCAAGTAACTGCGCGCCGATATCGCTCAGTTCCACCAGGGTCTGGTGCCGGCGAAACAACTCTACCCCCAGTTCCTGCTCCAGGGCCTTGATCGCATGGGACACCGCCGATTGGCTGATGCCCAGGCGATGCGCCGCACTGGTGAAGCCTCGGAGTTCGGCGACCAGGGAGAAGATTTCCAGCTGGGTCAGGGTCATGAGTAAAGCCTTGTTTTACGATGACTGATCATTAGTAAAAGAATAGTCCCATCCTTTCTCATGTTGAGCACATTCTTATGCATGCCCGCGAAGGCCTCACTTACCTGAAGCTGGCCGCTGTCACCATGATCTGGGGCGGGACCTTCGTCGCCGGGCGCTTTCTGGCCGATCACGTGGACCCGCTGCTCGCGGCCTGCCTGCGGTTTATCCTGGCCAGCCTCGCGTTGCTGCTGTTCCTGGCCTGCGCGCGCATCCCACTGGCGCGCCCAACTACAGGGCAAATGGCACGGCTGGTACTGCTGGGCCTATGCGGCATCTTTTTCTACAACCTGTGTTTTTTCTATGGCCTTCACTACATCAATGCGTCGCGGGCGTCCTTGATCGTGGCATTGAACCCGGCAGTGATCGGCCTGGCGTCCTGGTTGTTGTTCAAGGAGCGCCTGGGCCGGGCCAAGTGGCTGGGTATCGGGCTGTGCCTGGTGGGGGCTGCTGTGGTGATCGTGAGCCGCAATCCCAACCTCATGCAGGGGGCCCGCAACGCTTGGATCGGTGACCTGTTGATCCTGGGCTGCGTAATGGCCTGGGGGGCCTATTCGCTGCTGTCCCGGGAACTCAACCAGACGTTGGGGCCGGTGCAAACCGTCACTTGGTCGGTGCTGTGGGGGACGCTGATGTTGACCCTTGCCACCCTCGCCACCGGTCGGCTGACGCTGCAAGGTTTCAGCGCGCTGCAACTGGCGCAGTGGTACAGCCTGCTGTACCTGGGCGTGCTGGGTTCGGCCCTGGCCTATATTGGTTACTACGACGGCATCCGGCGAATCGGCGCGACCCGTTCCGGTGTGTTCATCGCCCTCAACCCGCTGACAGCGGTGATATGTGGCGCGCTGCTGCTGGACGAAGCCTTGACAGCGCCGATGCTGGCGGGTGGCGCGGTCATCCTGTTGGGCATCTACCTGTGCAACAAACCCCTTGCGTGGGGCAGGGCAATGGGGATTTGATAAGAGTACGGACAAACCTGGTTACGCTGTGTAGAATCAGTTTACGCATACAAGAATATGGACTTGCGCTCACGCAAGCCTCGGCCGTCAGAGACTGATGACACCATGAAGCTACTTGGCTCCCCCCTCATCTTTGGTGACTTCCTCGCCCGCAGCGTGCGAGGCCTTTCTTGTGCGCCACCTTCCAGCCTCATCCTTGCTTGCAACTAAACAATTGCTACCCACAAGAATGATGAGGCACCGAACATGACCGACCAACTCGACAACCCAATGGGCCTGATGGGCTTTGAATTCATCGAATTTGCATCGCCCACCCCAGGCACCCTGGAGCCGATCTTCGAGATCATGGGTTTCACCAAAGTGGCGACCCACCGTTCCAAGAACGTGCACCTGTATCGCCAGGGCGAGATCAACCTGATCCTCAACAACGAACCCGATAGCCTCGCTTCTTACTTCGCGGCCGAGCATGGCCCGTCGGTGTGCGGCATGGCGTTCCGCGTCAAGGACTCGCAACAGGCCTACAAACGTGCCCTGGAGCTGGGCGCCCAGCCGATCCACATCGACACCGGCCCGATGGAGCTGAACCTGCCGGCGATCAAAGGCATTGGCGGTTCGCCGTTGTACCTGATCGACCGGTTCGGCGAAGGCAACTCGATCTACGACATCGACTTCGTCTACCTCGAAGGGGTTGATCGCAACCCGGTAGGCGCTGGCCTGAAGGTCATCGACCACCTGACCCACAACGTCTATCGCGGGCGCATGATCTATTGGGCCAACTTCTACGAGAAGCTGTTCAACTTCCGCGAAGCGCGTTATTTCGATATCAAGGGCGAGTACACCGGCCTGACCTCCAAGGCCATGAGCGCGCCGGACGGCAAGATCCGTATCCCGCTGAACGAGGAGTCGTCCAAGGGTGCCGGGCAGATCGAAGAGTTCCTGATGCAGTTCAACGGTGAGGGTATCCAGCACGTCGCGTTCCTCACCGACGACCTGGTCAAGACCTGGGATGCGCTGAAGAAGATCGGCATGCGCTTCATGACGGCGCCGCCAGACACGTATTACGAAATGCTCGAAGGCCGCCTGCCGAACCACGGTGAACCAGTGGACCAGTTGCAATCGCGCGGCATCCTGCTGGACGGCTCGTCGATTGCCGGTGACAAGCGTCTTCTGTTGCAGATCTTCTCGGAAACCCTGATGGGCCCGGTGTTCTTCGAGTTCATCCAGCGCAAAGGCGACGATGGGTTTGGCGAGGGCAACTTCAAGGCACTGTTCGAGTCGATCGAGCGCGACCAGGTGCGTCGTGGCGTATTGACCGCCGACTGATCCATGTGAGGCCGGGCAGGCTGTTCCGGCGCTTCAAGCACAGGCTCCGTATCGAAAGGTACGGAGCCTTTTTTTTGCCTGCCAAACAGGTCCGACCGATCTTGTAACAGACAAATCCTCGGGGCAGGGGAACGGCGTCGTCATGGCTTCCACTCAGGAGTGACGCAAGAGCTGATCTTCTCCTGTGTCGCAACCTTGCGTTTCGCGAACCCCAATTGTGAGGAAAGACTGATTATGACAAAACAAACTCTGGCGGCTGCAGTGCTCGCTTTGTGCGGCTTCGCTGCCAGCTCCGCGCATGCGGCAGACGGTACCATCACGATCACCGGCTCGGTCAGTGGCACCACCTGCACCATCAGCGGCGGTACCGGGGCCTCGCCAGGCTCAGGCGCCAACTTTCCGGTAGTGCTTGACCGCGTACAAACCTCGGCTCTCAAGGCAGCAGGCGATACGGCAGGCGCCAAGCGCTACTTTGTGTATGTGGGCGGCTCGGGCGGGTGCCCGGACGGTACCAAGGTCGCCGTACGTTATGAACCGACCAGCCCTGGCATCAACCCGGCAACCGGCAACCTGCGTAACACGGCAACGGCGACACCCGCCTCCCGGGTGGAGGTACAAATTCTCGATGGGGCTTCCAACACGCCAATGGACTTGCGCACAGGTAATAACTCGACCGTTGCCACCGTTACCAGTGGTCTGGCGACCTTGCCGTTTTACGCACGCTACATCGCCAACGGCGGAGCGGCAGGCGCGGGCAATGTCACCAGCAGCGTGCAGTACTCGGTCACCTTTCCTTGATGCAGCCAGGCTGATGACCACTGCGTTTGTTGCCTGAGATCCTCGCTCGACCCAGTGGTCGGGCGCAGGACAACCGTTTTCAAGGATTACCTGATGCAGGATTTACTGATGATCTTGAGTCGTCGTGTGGTGCGGGTCGCGCTGAGCCTGGCCTTGGGGATGGCATCGCACACGGTGCACGCGGGAGTGGTTATCGACGGTACGCGACAGATTTACCCCGAGCCGCGACGTGAGGTCACCGTGCGAGTAACCAATGATGACAAACACGCGCCCCGCCTGGTCCAGGCGTGGCTGGACGCGGGTGACGCGCAGGAAGCGCCGACACTGAGCGATGTGCCTTTCGTCCTGTCTCCTCCGGTATTTCGCCTGGACGCCGGCAAAAGTCAGTCCATGCGCCTGTCCTACACCAAGGCACCGCTGCCGACGGATAGAGAGTCGCTGTTCTGGTTGAACGTACTTGAAGTGCCTGGCGCTACCAGTGAGTTTGATCCCACGCTTGAAGACAGCCAGCGGAATCACTTCAAGTTCGCGTTTCGTATCCGCACCAAAGTGTTTTTTCGTCCGGCGCAGTTACCTGGAACACCCGAGGAGGCGCCTGGGCTGTTGCGCTGGTCCGTGGAACGGGGCGCCCAAGGCAGCGTGATACAGGTGCATAACCCCTCGGCGTATCACGTCACCTTCAACGACATTGTCCTGCTCATGGGCTCTGGTCCCGAAGCGGAAAAACTGTCCCTGACGGAGGGCATGGTGGAGCCAGGAGGCACGTTGAAGGTGCCGGTGCCGAAAGCCGCGAAGGTAATACCCGCCGATGCGCGGGTGGATTTCACTTACATCAACGATTTCGGCGGCTTTTCATCCGCGCAGCCTGCTGTATTGCACCGCTGAACGCGGCCCCTAAACGTTGCTGATGGCAAGCAAACGTACATTTCTCAGCGTCCACTGAAGTCATAACTATGCCTAGTCACATCCAAGTACGGGTGCGTCGCTGCGCCCCGATTTTGCCATTCCAGCATCGCACGATAATGCTGGGCGGTCTGATGAGTGCGGCCGTGATCGCCAGCGATGTCGCGCTTGCGTCTGAGTTGAGCTTTGATCTGAACGCATTCTCCAGTGGCCTGGCGTCGTCGGTTGACACGTCACGGTTCAATACCAGCAACCAGATGAGCCCTGGCATATACCGCGTAGATATCGTAGTCAACGGCCAGACCCTGGGGCGCAGGGAGGTGGAGTTTGTTGCGGCCCATGCAAAGACCGGGGCGCAGCCGTGCTTGAGTCGTGAAGTATTGGAAAAAATCGGTATCGCGATGGATAAAGTCGATACTGATGCCCATGGGCGCGAACTCTCGAACCCTGCCGCCGCCGGCCAGTACTGCGGCGACCTGGGGCAGTGGATTCCGATGGCATCCAGCACGTTCGATCCGGGTGCACTCGAGTTGGCGGCCAGCGTGCCGCAGGCCTACATGAAGCGTTCCATGCGCGGCTACATTGACCCCGAGTTGTTGGATGAGGGCATTGCCGCCGGGCTGCTCAATTACAACTTCAGTACCAATACGGTCACCGCAGGTGAAGGTGACGGTCGTACTTACCTGGGCCTCAATGCCGGTATCAACCTGGGTGCATGGCGCTTGCGACATCAGGGCGCCCAGGCCTGGAGCAACCGCACTGGCTTTGAGACTTATCAGAACACGTCCACTTATGTACAGCGCAGCATCATCCCCTGGCAGTCACAACTGACCCTCGGAGACACCTTCAGCAACGGACAGATTGTCGACGGGGTGCGCGTGCGGGGCGTCACTCTGGCCACCGACGACCGGATGCGCCCGCAGACGCAGCAAGGTTACGCACCGCAGGTTCGGGGGACGGCCGACAGTAATGCAACGGTCACGGTCAGCCAGAACGGCTACACCATTTATGAGACCACGGTGCCGCCCGGCCCCTTTGTTATCAGTGACCTACATGCCACCGGCTACGGTGGTGATTTGATCGTCAGCGTGACCGAAGTCGACGGGCGTCGGAACACCTTCGTCGTGCCGTACTCGGTGGCCCCGCAGTTATTGCGCGCCGACGCGACAAAGTACAGCGCCACCTTGGGTAAGGTGCAGCAAAAAGGCGTTGATGCGAAGGGCGCCAACGTCTTTCAAGGCACTTTGCAGCACGGTTTGACCGATGATCTGACGGTCTACGGTGGCGGTAGTGTTTCCAAAGGCTATGAACAGGGAAAGCTCGGTATCGCGTTGAATACGTCCTTCGGTGCGTTCTCTCTGGACACTGCCACCTCCCATACCGAGGTGCCCGATCATGGGCGCCAGTCCGGGCAAAGCCTGGGGCTGGGTTACAACAAAAGCCTGCCGGCCTCGGGTACGCATTTTGCGCTGGGTGCGTATCGGTTCTCCACCGAGGGTTACCTGAACCTGCAGGATGCACTGAATGTGCGCGAAATCGCGAGCCGGGCAGGTGACATCAACAGCTATGCCCGGCAAAAAAGCCGGCTCGACATGACAGTCAGCCAGCAGTTGGGTATCGGCACCTTGAGCTTGTACGGCAGCTCCGTCGACTATTGGGGAGGACAGGAAGGGCGCCAGGTTTCATTCACCGCCAGCTATGGCTCGACCTGGAACAAGGTCAACTGGAACCTGTCGGCACAGCGTTCCAGGGTCCAGGACACGCGACAACTGACCCAAAGCGAGCTCAGCGACGATGTGTTTTTCGGGCGTATCGGCCAACCCGGGCGTATCGATAACCGCTACATGCTCACACTGTCGATGCCGCTGGGGGGCGAATCGCGAGCGCCGACGATCAATACTTCGTTCTCCCGGGACACCGGTGATACACGGGGCAGCCAGCAGCAGGTGGGCATCAACGGGTTCCTGGGCGAGGACACCGCACTCAACTACGGTGTTTCAGCCAGCCGCGCAACCAGTGAAAGCACGCACTCCGGCCAGTTCAACACCTATGCCGGCTATCGCACGGATGCCACCCAACTGCGTGCCGGATATAGCCAGAGCCGCGATAGCTCGCAGCTTTCGTTTGGCGCCGATGGTGGGGTGGTCGTTCATGCCGCAGGTATCGCGTTCTCGCAAAGCCTAGGCGAAGCCTCGGCGCTGGTGCATGTGCCAGGTGCAGAAGGGGCCAGGCTCGGGGGGAGCAGCGGTGCACGGGTCAACAGCAGCGGGTTCGCTGTCGTGCCCAATCTGACGGCGTTCCAGAATAATACGGTGGAAATCGATCCGGAAGGCATGTCGATGGATGTAGAGCTCCAGGAGTCGACGCGCAACGTCGTACCGACCTCGGGCGCAGTATCGCTGGTCAAGTTCGACACGCTCAGTGGTCGGGCGGTACTGGTCAAGGGCGTCCACGAGAATGGCAGCCCGCTGCCATTTGCAGCACAGGTATTTGATGCGCAAGGGCGTGAGGTAGGCGTGGTGGGGCAGGCCAGTAAAGCCTTCGTCCGAGACATCCCGCAGGAAGGTCGTCTGACCGTCAAGTGGGGCAGCAAAATCGCCGAGCAGTGCGATATCTACTACCACATGCCGCCGATCACCGAGGGCCAACGACAGGCCACTACCGATTACCTTCAGGGGGTGTGCGTGGCAAGCCAAGGGCGCCAGGTTGCGGGGCAGCTATGAGTGAGTGCCGATGGATGACTGTTGCGGCGCATGACTTATTCGATATGACAGAGGTGTTGTTTTCATGACTAGGTTTTCACTTGCCAGCGTGGTGCTGGGAGGATGGATGGTGGCGCTGGAAGCTCAAGCGATCACCTGTGCCCCCGGCCCGGCGGTGAATATTTCCATTCCCCCGATCACGGTTGCGGCCGGGCAGCAAATCGGGCAGGTGGTCGGGTCCGCCAACGGCTATCGCTTCGACAGTCCTCCATCGTCCGCGCTTCGGTGTACCACACGAATTGCTTTAGGGGCACAGGCCAGGCTGGCACTGGTCAATAGCACGCCGACGGGCCGGACATTTTTCGCTAGCGGGCTTTCAATGCCAGTGTATGCCACCAATGTGCCTGGGGTGGGGTTTGCCCTGATGGCGAGGGACCCGAACCGGCCGTTCATGGCCATCAACACGGCAGGTGTCACACTCATTGTTGGAGATGCCAGAGCAAGGCCCATCGTCCTTGGGCTTGATACCCGAATTTATTTTGTCGCCACAGGCGCCATAACGGGTGGCACGATCACCGCCAGAAACATTGCAAGGTATACGATCACCGGCACGCCCATCACCGGCGCTGGCTATTACGCAGTGAACTTCTCCAACGTCACCATCAATGCGCCACGAAAACCCACCTGCAGGGTCTCAACACCTTCGGTCGCCATGCCTATGCCGGCCGTGGCTGCTCGTGATTTTCGCGGCGTGGGTAGTTTCGCCGGCAGCGTGACCCGCAATATCACACTGTCATGTGCGGGTGGCATCGGCGGGGCAACGCGTGACGTATTTGTGACGGTGACAGACCAGACCGTGCCGGCTAATCGCAGCGACGTACTGTCCTTGACCCGTACCTCTATGGCCAGTGGCGTTGCTCTGCAATTACTACGGGGGAACACGCTGGTGCGCTATGGGGCTGACTCCACGACGATTGGGAACCCGAATCAGTGGCTGGTCGGCAGTACTGGCAATGCGACTGTCCAGATCCCTTTGACCGCACGTTATATCCAGACCGCCTCCTCGATCCGTCCCGGCAGCGCGAACGGGTTGGCGTCATTCACAATGAGCTACCGATGAGCAGCGCGCTTTGGCGCGGGGGCCTGGGCGTGCTGATGAGCTTGCAGGCAATCGCCGTGCAGGGCGAAATCGTGATTGACCGCACGCGTGTCATCTACCCGGTTACCGCGCGCACGGTGGTGGTCAATCTGCACAATGAGGCTGACGGTCCGCGCCTAGTGCAAGCGTGGATCGATGATGGCGATGCGATGGCGGCACCCGAGAACAGTGATGTACCGTTCACGATTACGCCACCCATCGCCCGTATGAACGCGGGTACCGGGCGCGCCTTGCGGATCATGCATGATCAAACGCCAAAACAGGTGGCCGACCGGGAGTCGGTGTACTGGCTGAACGTACTGGCAATCAGACCGAGCGTTGAGGCATCCGATGAAACCAACGCCCTGCAATTTGCCTTTCGTACGCGGATCAAGCTTTTCCTCCGGCCCGCCCAATTGCCGGGAAAGGTACAGGACGTGGTTCATGCGCTTCAATGGTGCCTAAGCCGAGGGGACGACGTGGGGTTGGAGGTGCTCAACCCCACGGCGTATCACGTGACCTTGTCTGGTGTGGTTCTGACACTCGGTGGTGTGGAGCATCACAGCGAAGATCCGCCGATGGTTGCACCTTATGCTACTGCACGGGTTGCGATACCTGAGTTGCCTAGCGGCGATCTATCCGGCCCGCAATTACAGTTCACCACCTTGGATGATGATGGGGCTACTCAACATCATCAAGCACAGTTGCAGTTTGTCGACTGTTCGTCGGTCAAACCCTACGCTGCCGCACCAGATGCTTGAACCCTTCGAACACCAGCACCATGACCGCGATCCAGATCGGGATGTAGGTCAGCCATTGGCCTGCCTTGATCCCTTCACCCAGCAGCAGCGCCACCACCAGCAACAGCACTGGCTCGACATAGCTGAGCAGCCCGAACAGGCTGAACGCAAGCAGCCGGCTGGCGATGATATAGCTCACCAACGCCGAAGCGCTGATCAGACCCAGTATCGGGATCAGCGCATACAAATTGGGGTGGGCATCCATCACTGCGAAGCCCTGTTCGCCGCTTTGCACAAACCACCATGCCACCGGCAGCATCAGCGCCATGTCCAGCCACAGGCCGCCCAGGTGGTCGGTCTTGAGGTATTTACGCACGATAAAGTACAGCGGGTAACCGATGATCACCACCAGCGTCGCCCAGGAGAACCCACCGGCCTGGTATAACTCGTTGAGTACACCGAGCCCGGCAAAAAAAACCGCGATCTTTTGCAGGTAGGAAAGCTGTTCGCCCCACACCAGGCGCCCGGTGAGCACCATGGTCAGCGGCAGCAGGAAGTAACCGACCGACACATCCAGGCTGCGCCCGTTCAGTGGCGCCCACATGAACAACCACAGCTGCACACCGAGCAAGGCCGACGACACCAGTACGCCGCCGATCAGCCGTGGCTTGGCCGCGAGCATGCGCAGCAGTTCCCAGACCCGGCGCCACTCTCCGCTGACGAGCATGAACACCGTCATGCAGGGCACGGTGAGCAGCATGCGCCAGCCGAAAATCTCCAGGCCACTCAGGGGCGTTAGCAGTGATGTGAAGTAATACATCACGGCAAACAACACCGAAGCCAAGACCGATAACACCACACCTTTAGACACGTTGTCCTCGCGAAAGCCAATTATTGCGCGGGTAGTCTACAGGCGTGCCAATCGACCGGATACAAAATGCCCGACATCGTTGAACCCGGGCGAGGACGAATGCCCCGGCGTGACCAACGAATCAATGAATGCCTCGTCTTCAGCGCTGATCTTCACCGCCAGCGCCCCGGTGTAGGCGTCCCACTGCGCCTCGGTCCGTGGCCCGACAATCGCCGAGCTTACCGCCGCATTGTTCAGCACCCAGGCGATTGCGAACTCGACGATCCCCACGCCACGCCCTTGGGTGTATTGCTGGATCTGCTGGGCAATGCGCAGTGATTCAATTCGCCACTCGGTTTCCAGGATGCGTTTATCCTGGCGCGCGGCACGGCTGCCGGGCTCGGGCGTGACATCCGGTGCGTACTTGCCGCTGAGGACCCCTCGGGCCAGTGGACTGTACGGCACCACTCCCAGGCCGTAGGCCGCTGCAGCGGTGATCTGCTCGGCCTCGGCCTGGCGATTGACGATGTTATACAACGGCTGGCTGATGATGGGTTTATCGACGCCCAGGCGTTCGGCCACGCGAATCACTTCAGCGATGCGCCAACCCCGGTAGTTGGACAGGCCCCAATAGCGGACCTTGCCCTGGCGGATCAGATCTCCCATGGCGGACACGGTGACCTCCAACGGCGTGTCGTGGTCTTCGCGGTGCAGGTAGTAGATGTCCAGGTAGTCGGTATCCAGGCGTGCCAGGCTGGCGTCCAGCGCGTTGAACAGACGCTTGCGGCTCAAACCGCTGCGGTTGGGCACGCCGTCGGTAGGGCCGAAGCCGACCTTGGAGGCCACCACCCAATCCTGGCGGTTGCGTGCAATCGCCTCGCCAACGATTTCCTCGGAGCGCCCGCCTGTATACACGTCAGCCGTGTCGATGAAATTGATGCCCTGGTCCCAGGCCTTGTCGATGATGCGCAGCGAATCTTCGGTGCTGGTCTGTTCGCCAAACATCATGGTGCCGAGGGTCAGAGCGCTGACCTTTAACCCGGACTGGCCCAATGTGCGGTAATTCATGCAAAGCTCCTCACGCAAATGTAAGTGATGCAATACCAGACCCGAGCGCTCTGGAACAAGCCCTGGAGGCATTTCTTCATGTGCGTAGCAAAGTCAGGCAGCGGGCCTGTAAAAAGCGGTGCAGCACTTTCACGCGTTCCGACACTTGCAGGCGGTGCGGGCACATCAGGTTGAACGGCGCGGGTTCGCCTTGCCAGTCGGGTAGCAAGGGTACCAACCGCCCAGCCTGAATATCACGGGCCACATCCAGGTTGGCCTTATAGGCAATGCCATGCCCCGCCAACGCCCAGCGGCGGACAATCTCGCCGTCATCGCTGAGGTAGTCACCGCTCACCTCGACTTCTTGAAGCAACGCCCCCTGGCGGAAATACCAGGTGCTATTGGCCTGGCCCCGGCGCATATAGCGCAGCGTGCTGTGGTGGGCCAAATCTTCGGGCGTATGCGGAGTACCGTGGCGCGCCAGGTAGTCGGGGCTGGCGCAGGCAATGCGATGGTGATCGGGTGCCACCGGCAGGGCCACCAGGCTGGAGTCTCTAGGCACGCCAAAGCGCAAGGCGATGTCGACCGTGTCGCGAAACAAGTCGGCATTGCTGTCGTTGAGCAACAGTTGCAGACGGATGGTGGGGTGCTCCAGCTTGAACTCATCCAGCCAGCCCAGCAGCACATTGCGACCAAAGTCCGAGGGCGCGGCCAACTGCAATAAACCACTGAGGCTCTGGCCCTGTTGCTTGATGGCGTGCTCGCCGTCCGACAGCGCCTCCAGTGCCACCCGCACACTGTCCAGGTAACGCCGACCTTCTTCGGTCAGGCGCATGCTGCGGGTGGAGCGGGCGAGCAGGCGGATGCCGAGGCGGGTTTCAAGGCGCTTGAGGGCAATGCTGGCCGCCGCCGGCGTGAGGCCAAGGCCACGGGCGGCGGCCGTCAGGCTGCCGGTGTCGGCGCTGCGCACGAAGACTTCGAGGTCGAGAATGGAGCTCATTGATAAAAATCCTTTAAAGATCTTGTCGTTTTACCCGGATTTTTCATCGATTACCAAGCTGGGAAGATGAACGCTCACTTTCTGACCCAGGTAGTTTTCTCATGACCTCTTCTCTGAGCGGTAAAACCATCATCGTCATCGGCGGCAGCAGCGGTATCGGCGCGGCAGTGGCCCAGGCAGCCTTGGCGCGAGGCGCGCATGTGATCGTGGCCGGGCGCCGCTTGGCGCCAGGTTCCGACAGCGGGCTGCGCAGCGAGCCGGTGGACGTCACCGACAGCGCCTCGTTAACGCAACTGTTCGAAACCGTGGGGCGCTTTGACCATCTGGTCTACACCTCGGGGCCTTCGGTGCGGGCCAAGCCTTTGATTGAAACAGACCTGGATGAAGCCCAGGACAACTTCGATGTGAAGCTCTGGGGCGCACTACGCGCCATTCAACACGCGCTGCCCTTTTTGCACGAACAGGGCAGCATCACCCTGACCTCGGGCCAGTTGGGGCGCAAGTTGGCGACAGGGCAGTTCATCAAGACGGGCATTAACGCTGCGACCGAGGCCTTGGGCAAGCAACTGGCCAAAGAACTGGCGCCGCGTCGAGTCAATGTGATCAGCCCAGGGGTGATAGACACACCGGCCTATGCAGGGCTTGGCCAAGAGCAACGCTTGGCAATGTTTGCCAAGGCGGGCCAAGGGTTGCCGGTTGGGCGGGTGGGGCAGGCTGAAGAAGTGGCGGCGGGGTATGTACTGGCCATGGAAAATGGCTTTATGACCGGTGCGGTGGTTGATATCGACGGTGGCGGCCTGTTGTAAATACATGGTCCAAGTGGGAGGGAGCAGATCCCTCCCACGTTGAAGGCGTCAGGCCTTGAGCGTGCGCGTCATCCGCAATGCCAGGACACTGCCGCCCACAATCACCGCCGCCAGCAGGTACAACGCCACATCCGTAGACCCGGTGGCATCCTTCACAAAACCCACGATATACGGGCTGAGAAAACCCGCCATCTGCCCCATGGAGTTGATCAACGCCAAGCCACCCGCCGCCGCACCTGCGCTGAGCATGGCGGTGGGCACCGGCCAGAACATCGGCAGGCCGGTCAGGGCGCCCATGGTGGCGATGGTCAGGCCGAGAATGGCGATAGCGGGCGTAGTGGCGAAGTTAACGGCGATCACCAGGCCAATGGCGCCCATCAACATCGGCACCACCAAATGCCAGCGGCGCTCCTTGCGCAAATCGGCAGAGCGGCCCACCAGCAACATGAACACCGCCGCCAACAGATACGGGATCGCGCTGAGCCAGCCAATCACCAGGTTGTCGCTGAAGCCCATGTTCTTGATGATCGACGGCAGCCAGAAGTTGATCGCATACACGCCACTCTGGATGCAGAAGTAGATCAGACCGAATGCCCAGATCGCCGGGTTCTTGAACACTTCGGCCAGGGAGTCGCTGGTGGTTTTCGGCTTGTTAGCCAGGTCTGTGGCCTGGTCCGCTTCCAGTACCGCACGCTCATGGGGCTTGAGCCACTTGGCGTTGGCGAAGCTGTCACTGAGCAGGAAGTAGGCGAGGGCGCCGAGGACCACGGTCGGGATGCCTTGCAGCAGGAACATCCACTGCCAGCCCGCCAAGCCACCTTGGCCTGCGGCAAAGTGATTGAGAATCCAGCCGGAAAACGGGCTGCCGAGCAAACCGGACACCGGGATCGCCGACATGAACAGTGCCATGATTCGCCCACGGCGGAAGGTCGGAAACCACTGCGAAAGGTACAACACCACGCCGGGGAAGAAGCCCGCTTCAGCGGCACCGGTGAGCAGGCGCAGGGTGTAGAAATGCGTGGGCGTGGTCACAAACAGCAGGCATGTGGAGAGCGTACCCCACACGATCATCATCAACGCGATCCAGCGCCGCGGGCCAAACCGGGTCAGCGCCAGGTTGCTCGGCACGCCGCATAGCACGTAGCCGATAAAGAAAATCCCGGCTCCCAGGCCGTATACGGTTTCACTGAATTTCAACGCGTCGAGCATCTGCAGCTTGGCAAAGCCAACGTTTACCCGGTCGAGGTAATTGAACAGATAGCAGATAAAAATGAAGGGGATCAGGCGCAGGGTAATGCGCTTGTAGATGGCGTTTTTATCGTCATCGCTGGCCAGTGCGGCAGTGGCGCTCTGTGACATGGGATTCTCTCTTTATTATGATTTTTCGCGGTGCGAGGGTAACGTTGACCGCCCTGACAGTCTCGGTGACGTGAAGGGCAACTGTCTTTGTGCCGGCGCACAGTCAAGCCATCTTTGCGCTGTGCTGGTGAACAACCTTTTTCAGGAAATTAGCCCCATGTTCGAGCTGGATCATGCCCTGGCGCAGGAGATTGTCGATCGCACCATGGCAATCCTGCCCCATAACGTCAATGTCATGGACAGCCAGGGCTTGATCCTGGGCAGCGGCGAGCCGGAGCGTATCAATACCCGCCATGAAGGTGCCCAGCTAGTGTTGGCCAATGGGCGGGTGGTGGAAATCGACGGGCAGACCGCCAAGCATCTCAAGGGTGTGCAACCAGGAATCAATCTGCCGCTGCTGCATGATCAGCGCCTGATTGGCGTACTGGGTATCACCGGCGAGCCGGATGGGTTACGCACCTATGCCGAACTGGTGCGCATGACCGCTGAAATGCTGGTCAGCCAACGCCACCAGCAAGCCGAACAACAATGGCGGCGCCAGCGTTGCGATGATCTGCTGGCCCTGCTGTTGGCCGACAGCGGCGACTCCCCGCGCCTGGTGGACGAAGCCCAGCAACTGGGGCTCAAGCCACAACTGGCGCGCACGCCATACCTGTTTGAACTGGGCCCGGGCCAAACGGCGGAGGCCCTGAGCGCCTGGCTCGCCAGCCGCTACCCCGACAGTTGGTGCGTCAGCTCTGCGCAGTTTTCCTTGCTGTGGTGCCGACCTGCTGGGGTGCAGGTCGATAACCCCCGCTTGCTGGAAAAGCTCGACGGCCTGGGTTGGAACGTCCTGCGCGTGGCCATCGGCGGGCAAGCGGAGGGCTTGGCGGGACTGCGCCGCTGCTATCGGCGGGTGGGTGATCTGCTTGCTTATGGCCGCGATATCCTGCCGCAATCACGCCTGTTGACCCTCAACCGTTATCGCCTGCCGGTGATGCTGTGGCGTCATCGCAACGACGACGCCCTGGACGAATTGCTCAACCCGTTGCGCAAAGTGTTGGCCAAGGACAGCAACGGGCAACTGCTTGCCACGTTGCGCAGTTGGTGCGAGCACGATGGGCAAAGCCAGGCGTGTGCCGACGCCTTGGGCATTCACCGCAACAGCCTGCGCTACCGCATGGAGCGCATAGCCGAACTCAGCGGCGTAGACCCGCTGACGCTAGATGGGATGCTTGCCTTGTACCTGGGCGTCCAACTGCTGCCCCACCCCCTGTAGGAGCGAGCCTACTCGCGAAAAACGTCAACGATAACGCAGGTTGCCGGATTCACCGCGGCGCGTTCCGGTCTTTCGCGAGCAAGCTCGCGCCTACAACGGGCATTGTAGAAATGAACAACAAACCCGCCCCACACTTGTGCATCGGCCCCGCGTCATTGCCCCAGCCAACTGGCAGCATGGGCGTTATAAAAACCGGAGAAAGCCCATGAAAATCGTGATCGCCCCCGACTCGTTCAAAGACAGCCTGAGTGCCGCAGGTGTCGCCCAGGCGATTGCCGAGGGGTGGGCCGAGGTCTGGCCTGATGCGCACGTGCTTCAATGCCCGATGGCCGATGGCGGTGAAGGCACGGTGGATGCGGTGCTCGCAGCATGTAAGGGGCAATTGCGCCGGCACACGGTCCGAGGCCCGCTGGGCGACAGCGTCGAAGCGCGTTGGGGATGGTTGGCCGACAGCCATACCGCGATGATCGAGATGGCCGAGGCCAGTGGTTTGCAACTCGTCGCGCCGGGGCAGCGCGACGCCTGTTCCAGTACCACCTATGGCACCGGCGAGTTGATCCGCGCCGCGCTGGATGCCGGGGCGCAGCGCATCATCCTGGCGATTGGTGGCAGTGCTACCAACGATGGTGGCGCGGGGGCGATGCAGGCCCTTGGCGTGCAGCTATTGGATAGCGAACGCCAGCCACTGCCGGCGGGTGGGTTGGCGTTGGCGCGCCTGGCCCATATCAGCCTCGAACAACTGGACCCGCGCCTGGCACAGGTGCGTTTTGAAATCGCCGCCGACGTCAACAATCCCCTGTGCGGCCCCCACGGTGCCTCGTCGATTTTCGGCCCGCAAAAAGGCGCGAGCCCCGAGCAGGTGGCACAACTGGACGCGGCCCTTGGGCACTTCGCTGACCATTGCGCCCAGGTGCTGCCCAAGGATGTGCGCGACGAACCCGGCAGTGGTGCCGCCGGTGGACTGGGCTTTGCTGCCAAGGCGTTCCTCGCCGCCCAGTTTCGTCCAGGGGTCGAGGTGGTTGCTGAACTGGTTGGCCTGGATGAAGCGGTACGGGGTGCCGACCTGGTGATTACCGGCGAGGGCCGCTTCGACGCCCAGACCCTGCGTGGCAAAACCCCGTTTGGCGTGGCTCGCATTGCCCAGCGACAGGGCGTGCCGGTGGTCGTCATTGCGGGGACATTGGGCGAGGGCTACGAGCAGATGTATGCCCAGGGTGTGGACGCAGCATTTGCTTTGCCATCGGGCCCGATGTCACTGGAACAGGCTTGTCACGAGGCGCCGCGCCTGTTGCGTGAGCGGGCCTCGGACATTGCGCGGGTGTGGCGTTTGGCTATTCAGCGCGGATAGATTAAGACCGTCAACGCCGTGACAGACTTGGCGATAATTACTATCATCCGTGCTTACTCTGAAGACCGGCTGACCTGGCCGGGCATGTTGGAAACCGATCATGCAGATCAAGCGTTTTACCCTCGTCAATTTCCGCGGTATCGAGAAGATGGAACTCGATTTCGAAGGCAGGAAGACTGTCGCTTTGGTGGGCATCAACGGCGTGGGCAAGTCGTCGATTCTGGATGCGTTGGCGATAACGCTTTCGAACTTGACATCGCGGGTTGTGGGCAAGGCTGCCAAATCCAGAACTTTGTCCAAAGATGATATTCGAGCAGGGGAAGATTACACCCGTTTGGAGTTAACGACGGATTTGCAAAATCAGCCGGGTACAAAGGATTTGAGCTGGGCAATAGCCTTGAATAAGAAAGGAGGAAAACATCCAGCAGATCGTAGTAGCGATTTATTGGCCTTGAACGTAAAAGCCGACGAGTTCGAATACGGCATCCGGCACTACGAGTCAGGATTTGATGATTGGATAACATTGCCGTTGGCAGTTTATTACGACGTGCACCGTGCCGTACTAGACGTACCATTGCGCGTTCGCGAACAGTTGGTTAACGCTATCGCTGAAGGGTATGACGATGCGTTGGGCCACGGTGGCGCGGACTTCAAGCGGTTCTTCATCTGGTTTCGCAATCAGGAAGATCTTGAAAATGAAAGTAGTCGGGACACCCCTGGCTATCGAGACAGAGAGCTCTCCGCTGTACGCCGAGCTATCGAAACCTTCACTGGATTCCGGGACGTCCGCGTTCGTCGTAAGCCAGCGTTGAGAATGACGGTCCTCAAAGGCGATCTCGAATTCAATGTCCTGCAGCTATCCGACGGTGAAAAATGTCTATTGGCAATGGTTGGCGATTTGGCGCGCAGGCTTACATTACTCAATCGCGAAGTGGCTGACCCACTGCAAGGGAAGGGTGTCGTCCTGATCGACGAATTGGACCTGCATCTCCATCCGGGTTGGCAGCGTACCGTTGTTGCAAACCTTGAAAAGACCTTTCCCAATTGCCAGTTCATCATCACCACCCATTCACCACAAATATTGGGTGAGCTGCCGGCTGAAGCAATCATGCTATTGAAGGATGGCCGGTTTATCGGGCATCCAGAGCGTTCGCTTGGGTTACGCAGCGGCGAAGTGATCGAAGAATTGATGGGGGATGTCGCGCAAAACCGCGACGTTGGCCATCAACTCCAGGCAATACATCGCTATCTGGATGACGACAAACTGGAGCATGCCGAAGCCAGTCTTTCGCAATTGAGAGATAAGGTTGGGGACATTCCGGACATCCTGGAAGTACAAGCGAGCATCGACTCCTTGAGGTGGGCCGGAGAAAGTGAAGCATGAGGTCCATCACGAAAGGGGCAGAGCCCCGCGAGTTGATTGAGTGGCGTCGGGAAAACAAAGACACGCCGCAAAATCTGTTTTATGGCCGTGGTAGCAGTTTTCCAGCGGAGCCTGTGCGCAGGTCGTTATTGCGTGAGCAGTTTCATCTTTGCGCTTATACGCTACGTCGGCTACCTACGGCGCAAGAATGCGGAGCCAAAGGCCAAGACACTATTTTTAGCTGCCATATCGAACATGTGCTGCCCCAGGCAAGGCATGTGGACCAAAGCATCGCTTACGACAACATGGTCGCATGCTATCCGCCTAGTCAGTCCAATGTCGCCTGTGAGTACGGAGCAGAGGAAAAAAAGGCCTACGACCCCGCTCGAAACCCCTTTGTATCGCCTCTTTCGCCCCACGCGAGCCGGCTTTTTCGATTTTTAAGAGACGGAAAGGTTGAAGGGCTTTCACCGGAGGCGGTTCAAACGATTGAAGTGCTCAAGCTCAATCACGCCACGCTGGTCAATGACCGCAAGGCGGTCATCAAAGGCTGGCTTATGCCACGAGGAAAACCCATTTCTGCCGCAGCGGCCAGGCGTTTGAGCACGGAGGCCGAGACGCCGGACGCCAATCTTTGTTTACTTCAGTACTGCATGGCACTTAAGCAACAGGCCGAGTTACATGCGGACAAGTACGAAAAACGCGCGGTGCGTACCCGAGGTCAGGTGAGACCATGAAGGTCAACCCATTCGGTTAGCAGGGACAATCCGCGCCTGCTGTGAATCAATGATCCCTCCGGCCAACCGCTCTACCCACTGCGCTTGAAACCCCTGCAGCGCCGCACCGGGTTGCTGCAGCTGCACAAACTCAAGCATCGGGTCTAGCACCGCTGTGCGCACGCCGCTCAATTCCTCCAGGGTCGCCAGGCCGCAGAACGGTACATAGGCTTCGCTGTAGCCGCCTTCGTGCACCAGCACCAGGCGGCCCTGACATAAACGATCGGCTGCCAGGCGCAGGGCGCGGGTCAGCAGACGGAACGATTCGCTGTGCAACAACATGCGCGCTAGCGGGTCGACGGCGTTGGCGTCATAACCGCAAGCAACGATGATCAACTCCGGCTCGAAGCGCTCCAGCGCGGGCACTACGATGCGTTCCATGGCGTGTAGATAGGTGGCGTGCCCACTGCCTGGGGGCAACGGAATATTGATGTTGGCCCCCACGCCGGCCCCGCGGCCTCGATCCTGGTCGCCGCTGTAGCCAGGCGGGTAGCAGCCGTCCTGATGCAGCGAAATCGTCAACACATCGGCCCGTTCTTCGAAGATCGACTGCGTGCCGTTGCCGTGGTGCACATCCCAGTCGATCACGGCAACTTTGCCCAATCCGTTGCGGGCCTTGGCGGCCTCGATGGCAATGGCAATGTTGGCGAGAAAGCAAAAGCCCATCGCGCTGTCTGCCAGGCAGTGATGCCCCGGTGGCCGCGACAGCGAATAGGCATTGTGCGCCTGGCCCCTGAGCACCGCGTCCACGGCGGCCAGGGTCAGTCCGGCGGACAGTTGCGCAATCTCGTAGCTGCCCGGCCCAATCGGTGCCTGGGGGCCAAGCTCACCGCCGCCAGCATCGCTCAGGGCCTTGAAACGCTGCAGATAGGCACGGCTGTGGACGCGCAGCAGATCCTCTTCACTGGCTGGCGGCGCGCTACGCAGTTGTAGTTGGCGGCTCAGTCCGGAGACATCCAACAGGCTTTTCAAGCGGCGCTTGGTCTCCGGTGACTCGGCATGCCCGCTGCCGGCCGGCGGCTGCACCCAGCCGCCCACGGGCAGGGTCAGAGCATGGGCGCCGGCGCTGTGCCACAGGCTAATTTCGTCGAAGAAAAATGCGGTGGTTGGGTTCATACCGGTTCCAGTTCAGTGGGGGAATGGGGACGGCTGGCGATGATCATCACCAGCGACAGCAGGGTGATAGCGGCTGCACCGAGCAGCAACAGGCTGAACCCGCCGCTGGCCTCGATCAGGCGGCCGGCGAGCGCTGGGCCGATGGCCAGGCCGCCGCCGATAACCAGGTTGGAGGCGTTCATCAGCTTGCCGCTGTGATCGAGGTCGGCCAGGCAGGCCAGGATCAGCGGCAGAATGAAGGTCCAGGTGAATTTGAACAGCAGCGCCGCCAAGGCAAATCGCAGCAATGCGGGCTGGCCAAGCAACAAGAGCACCGCTGCCGCCATCAACAGGTAGCCCAGCAGCAACAGCACTCCACGCGGCAAGCGGGCCCCGATCAGTGAAGCGCTCGCTGCCCCGGCAATACCCATCACGGTGGCGATGGCGAGGATTTCGCCGCCGTGCTGCGCCGAAATCCCGGCACTGGCGCCCAAGGCACCGATAAAGGTCCATACGCCCCCCAGGCTGATGTAAAAGGCCAGGACAGCGCCAACCCCCAGGGCGGCTTTCCAGCGTGAACCGGGCAATACCGGGGCGCGGTTGGCGGGCAACGCAGGGCTACCGGCGGGAAACGCCCGCGCCAATGGCAGCAGCAGAGCCATCAACCCTGCCAGGAGCAAGTAGCAGGCATTCAAGCCAAATCGATCGAACAAACCAGGCAACACCACCAGGCCGAGGGCACCGACGATCAACTGCCCCATCACCCACACACCATAGACCCGGCTGGGGTTGGCGGTGGTGGCCGCACTGGCCAGGCAGAGGATCATCAACGAGCCGCCGGCCAGGGCGCTGGCAGCGCGCAACACCAGCAGTCCGGCGTAGGTGTCGGCCAGCATCGACAGCAAGTTGGCGGCCATGAACAGCAGCGCGGCGACCCGGGCGGCGGTGCGCCAGTCAACCCGCTTGAGCCACCACCAGGCGGGCAAGGTCGCCAGGCTCATGGCGCCCAGTTCCACGGAAAACAAGTCGCCGATACGCGCTGGGCTCAGCTGCCACTGGCTGGCCAACTGCGCGGCCACGGCGGGAGCGGTCATCAGGATGGTCGGGGTGATGGCGGCAAACAGCACGATCGCTGCCAGCCGCGCCGTTATCGCAGGGTTGGAAATGGGCATTTTCAAGCTCCAGGGAAAGGGGTCAGAACACATGCACCAGGCGCAACAGCGCTTCGGTGCCGGCATAGCCATTGGAAGCCGCAACGCTTTGCGAAAGGCTGACCATCAGTTGGTTCTGCCGGTCGAGCCAATGCCCGAGTTCGAAGCCGACTTGGGTGTAGCGCTTGTGGGTGTCGTCGAGGCGGCGGTTGTTGAGGCGCAGGGCGCCACCGTCGGCCTGGATCAGGCGCAGTGCACCGTAAGTGGCGGCGCTGAAGTCATACGAGGCAAAAGCCTGCAGGCGATACAGCGGGGCTTGCTTGAGTTCGCTGCTAAAGTAATCGTCATTGCGGCCATAGAGCTGGGCTTCCAGGTTGGCTTCCAGTACCCAGTTTTCGCCGATGCCGTGGGTGTAGTTGTAGACAAAGGTGGCGCCCCAGCGATTGGCACCGGGAGAGACGTCCGGGTTTTGACTGTGGTACTCACCCACCGGCACGGTGATCAGGCTCAACAAACCGCTATAAGTGCGCGAAGCCGGATCGTTGACGAAAAACAGCGTGCCGCCCACCTGTGGATCGCCCATGCCGCGCTCGCGGCTGCGCTGGTTGGCGCCGGGCAGGCGTGCGCTGATGTCGGCAAAGGGCAGGATGAATTGCGGCGTGCACAACGTGCCGCAGGCGTCGGTGAAATACACCTGGCGGTAAGCCACGGCGTTGACCCTGAGGTCGGCCTTGCCGGTGCTGTCGGCGGGGCCATGGAAATCGCCGGCACGGGTGGCGGGCAGGTACAGCACACCCAGGCGGGTGCCTGGTGGAGCGGCGAAAAAGTCGCGGGCGTTGAGGTCGGCAGCCTGGCTGTCGAGGCTGAACAGGCTGGCGCACAGCACTGCCAGGTTACGTAAGCGTGTGGAAGTCATGACGAAGCGTCTCGTGTCAGAGAAGGCCGGAAAATGGGCAACAGCAGCCCGAGACCGTAAAAACGACCGTGGCAAACCGTGGGAGAAACGGGCAGGGTCAGTCGGGCGGGGCGTGCACCAGGTGCGCTATGCGCGCCTTGTCCTTGACGCCGAGCTTGGCGTAGATGGCGCGGATATGGTGACGCACGGTGTTGGGTGAGAGGCCAAGGTCGCGGGCCACTTCCTTGTAGGTCTTGCCCTCGCCAAACCCTTGGGCTACGTCGTTTTCCCGTGGGCTGAGCTGGGGCAGGGCGCGGTTGAGGCGCGCGGCCAACAGCAATTGGTCGCCCACCGGTGACGCCTGGATATGGATGCGCTTGCCGTCATGCCCGCGCTCATCCAGCAACACCGGCAGGGTGGGGCCACGCCATTGCGGCCATTCGCTGAGCAGCAGGTCGACAAAACCGCGCTCGGCGCATTGCAACACGCCCCGTGGGTCGCACACCGCCAGGGCCAGATTGCGCGGGCTGGCCAGGGTTTCGCGCATGGCCACCAAGGTGCGGATCTGGTTTGCCGAGACCGCCGCCACCAGATGCAGCATCAGGTTATTGAGCAACTGGCAATCCTGCGCGTTGAACGCGGGCGCAGTGGGCTGGCGGTAGAGCGTCAGGTGATGACTGAGGTGGGTTTGCGGGTCGATATGGATCACACACAGCAATTCACCCAGGCCGTGGCGTTGCCCCAACCAATTCAAGGCGCTGCCGTTGGCGGGGTCGCGCATATCGATAATTACTGCCTCGCCAGGCGAGGCATGCACCCGTGCAACGGTAACGTCCAGATGGCGGATCGACTGCCAGTCCGCCAGGTAGTCGGGTGGCAACTGATAGAGGTAGCTGTTGTGCTCTTGCGGCAGACCGTTGATGACAGCCGAGCGTCCCCACCAGGCACTGTCGAAGGCCAGCAATTGGCTGACGCGTGCCAGGGCATGGCGCTGGAAGTGTTCGATGTCCTGATGTTGGGCCAGTCGTTGCAGGTCCAGCGTCAGGGTGCTGAAGGCCTGTAACAGGCCCGAGTGATCAAAACGGCTCATGGGTGTTCCTCTGTGGGACTTTTTTGTTGTTCTCGTCACAGGGTGAAGGCCGAAGCGTCGGGTTGACGGGGCAGGGCCTGGGCAGAGTATCGGCGCTGCGCATATGGATCGCCATCGTTCAGATGCAGGATGGTGCTGGTCGGCCAGTGGGAAAATTCCCGGCTCGTCAGTCAGGCGCTTAGCCTCTACACTGGCCCGCCACTTGTCTTTCAAAGGATGAAATGCAATGCACCCACCTGAACCGTCTATCGTGATCCAGCGTTTTACCGAGGCCCACCTGGAGGGCGTCGCCGCGCTCTACAACGAACCGGCTGTTTGTCGTCAGGTGCTGCAAATGCCTTTTCAGTCTGTTGAGATGTGGCGCAAGCGCCTGGTGATGGATAACGAGCGGCGCCTGCAACTGGTGGCGGTGCAGGGCACTGAGGTGATTGGCCAATTGGGGCTTGAGCAGTACTTGCGTGTACGCCAGAGCCACGTTGGCTCATTGGGGATGGGCGTGGCGCCCGCCTGGCAGGGCAAGGGTGTCGGTTCGCGGCTGTTGGCGGCCGCGTTGGAGGTAGCCGACAACTGGATGAACCTGCGCCGTGTGGAACTGACGGTCTACGCCGACAACGAAGCGGCGCACAACCTGTACCGCAAGTTCGGCTTTGAAGTGGAAGGGCGGTTGCGCGACTATGCCCTGCGTGATGGTGTGTTTGTCGACACCTTCAGCATGGCGCGCCTGCGCACGTCGGCTTGATCCTGTAAAACTGTGGGAGCTGGCTTGCCCCAATGCCAGTCAGTTAAGGGCTTTTTGTAGGAGCGAGCTTGCTCGCGAAAAACTCACAGGCGCCGCGTTTATTCAGGAAGCGCGCGTTATCGTTGACGTTTTTCGCGAACAAGCTCGCTCCTACAGTAGGCGATGACCGCTTAACTGACTGGCATTGGGGCTTGCCCGCGAAAGCGGTCTGACAGCCCCGCCAGGATGTTGGATCAGACCGAGTACATACCCGTTCAGGTAAGGACCACAAAGTTGTGTAGATACCTAAGCCTCTAAGGCAAACCCCACTGCGGCCTGCGCATGCAACGCGGTGGTGTCCAGCAGCGGCAGGGCGCTGTGTTCGGGCTGGATCAGCAAGCAGATTTCCGTACAGCCGAGGATGATCGCCTGGGCGCCTTGTGCAGCGAGTGCCTGGATCACCCGCTGATACACCTGGCGTGACGCGTCACTGATGATGCCCACGCACAGTTCTTCATAGATGATTCGGTGCACCTCCTGGCGTTCATCCGCGTCTGGCACCAGCACGGTAAGCCCCTGGGCGGCAAGGCGGGACTTGAGGAAGTCCTGCTCCATGGTGAATGCGGTACCCAGCAAGCCTACCGTCAGGGTCCCGGCCTCCAGAGCCGCCGCCGCCGTGGCATCAGCAATATGCAGGAAGGGGATCGACACCGCCGCCTCAATACGCGGTGCCACCAAGTGCATGGTGTTGGTACACAGCACCACACAATCAGCGCCCCCGGCCTGCAAGCGCCGTGCGGCATCTTCCAGGATCAGCGCGGCATCGTCCCAACGCCCGGCATGCTGAGCCTGTTCCACCGGGCCGAAATCTACGCTGTACATCAACACTTGCGCCGAGCGCAGCGGGCCAAGATGGTCGCGCACGCGCTGGTTTATAAGGCGGTAATACTGGGCGCTGGACTCCCAGCTCATGCCGCCGATAAGGCCGATGGTGCGCATAGGGTGCTCCTGAAAAAGGATGAGCCTTCACCTTACCCACTCGAGGCTGATGAGTCATACGCAGTTGCCGACCCATTCACCGGAACAGTTCAAGCAACGTGGGTGATCGGTCATCGTCCGGTGCTGAGCGACTCGTCCATACCTGTGAGAAATGACAGTATATTTTGCTGAAAACCCCATATCTAATCAGCACGAACGACCGAGCAGCCCCTGAGCGCTCATGATGGCGACGCTCCGTTTTCCCCTACGCCGAAAGACCGCCATTGCCGAGTGACCTTCGGATACCTCTCACATCCAGAGTTTTTGATTTCAAATAAGGTCAGCCCTACTGAAAGTTTGATTCCAGAGGAGCTTTTCATGGCACCGCAACACTGTGAAGGCGACACCGATACCCGCCACAACAGTCATTCGTCACCGGCGCCGCTCACGATTCCCGATATCCAGCTACCTTTCGCCGTTGCACCGCCGCGTGCCGACACTGAACGGCTGCGTGCGCATGCGCTTGCTTGGGCGCAGCGATACGGTTTGATCGGCAGGCGTGGCGCGCATCGGTTGACCACCACGGCACTGCTCGACCTGGGAATAGCATTGTGCGGGCGGGCGCCCACGCACCGAGCGCAGACTCTGGTGTGCTGGTACCTGTGGGCGCTTACGCTGGATGACCGTATTGATGACGGACCCTGGGCGGAAAACGGCGCGCTGGAGCATTTCATCGCCGCCGTGCAGGCGTTGACCGACAGCGGCGATGCTGTGCCGTCACGTGAACGCGACCGGTTCGAGGACCCGATGCTGGCTGTTCTGGTCGATGACTTGTGGCCCGAGACCCAGCGTTGGGGCAGCGGGCCTTGGCGGCAGAGGCTGGCGGGGCACTTGATCCAGCATCTGCGCGCGCAGGCGGCGCAGGTACGCATGCGAGAAACCGATACGGCGCTCGCCCTGGCTGAGTATCTGCCGTTGCGCCGGGATTCCTTCGGCGCCCTGTTCTTTTTTGATCTGATCGATGGTGCCGAAGCCCTGGACCCGCACGTGCATCCTGCGCAGGTGGAAACATGGAGCAGGTTGCGTAAGCACGCTGCCGATATCATTGCGTGGACGAACGATATCCACTCGGTTGCCAAAGATGTGGTGTGTGGCGAGCGCTTCAATCTGGTGTCGATACTCGGGCACACCGCCGGCCTGGACTGGCCTGGCGCGATAGAAGCAGCCCATCAGATGGTCAACACGGCAGTTGCTCAATTCACGGCAGCCGCTACCGAGCATGCCCATTACCCGCCGTGCGCTGCGACCGATCCGGACCGGTTGCGTCAGGTTGTCCGGGCGGCGGGGGACTGGCATCGCAGCGTTTCGCGCTATCACCTACAGGCCGATGGGTGCGCGGTACAGCACAGCCGACAAGTGGACCTGGCGCTGACTCCGCCGACCCTCAAGTCCCGCCAGTTCGAAATCGACCCGTACCCCTTGTATGAGCGTTTACGCACCACACTGCCGATCGCGTACGACGAGCCCACCGATGTTTGGCTGGTCAGTCGGCATGTGGATGTCAAAGCCGCGTTGACCCACCCAGGGGCAAGCAATCGCAACTACACCTGGCAGATTGGGCCGCTGCTGGGGCACACCATTGTGACCATGGACGGCTGCGAACACGCCCAGCACCGAGCATTGCTCACCCCGTCGTTTCGCAGCAAGGCGCTGGTGGCGCTCGAAGCGTCTGTCACCGCAGTGACCGCAGACTTGCTGGCGCGTATGCAGGGCCGGCCTCAGGTCGACCTGATTGCCGATTTCACCGCTGCGCTGCCGGTGCGAGTGATGGCTCATGCATTGGGCCTCCCGGCACACACACGAGAGGAGGTGGAGCGGCTCAAGCGTTGGTGTGCCATCGGCTTCGCGTACATGGGCAACTATCGTCAGGACCCAGCACTGTTGACCGGCGGGTTATCCAACCGGGACAGTTTTTACGACTTTATCCAGCCCTACATCGACGCTCGGCGTATAGAACCCAAGGACGACTTGATTTCACAACTTCTGGCGGCACGTATCGACGACCAGCCGTTGTCCGAGTCCTTTGTACGGTCCTATTGCGCGATCCTGATGACGGCAGGCAGCGAGACCAGTCACGGCGCCCTGGCGAATCTGATCGTCAACCTGTTGAGCGAACCTGGCGTGAAAGAGGCGGTGATCGCTGATCCAGCACTGATGGACAACGCCCTCACCGAAACCCTGCGACGCAACCCGCCTTTGCAACTTGTACTTCGGGAGGCGACTGAACCGCTGCAACTGCCGTCGGGAACAATTCCTGGTGGCGCAACCCTGGCCTGCCTGATCGGTTCAGCCAATCGTGATCCGGCCCGGTTCAGCGACCCGGACACCTTCAATATGTTGCGCGCCGAACAGGCGACCAGCCATTTCGCTTTCGGAGCGGGGCGCCACTTCTGCCTGGGCTCCATGCTCGCTCGGATGGAGATCACGATTGGCGCGCGCATGCTGCTGCAGACCTTTCCCAACCTGCGCTGGGCTCCGGGGTTCAAGCCCGAAGAGCGCGGGTTTCTCAATCGCTGCCCTGATCAATTGGAGGTCGTGCTTTGACCACATCTGTTTCCACCGAGCAACCCGGCTACACCCGCAGCTATCTCGCGGACCAACACGCAGGCCAATTGGCGAGGTTGCAAACCTTGGAGCGCGCCTTTG
Organism: Pseudomonas sp. WS 5503; assembly: GCF_012985385.1. Lineage (NCBI taxonomy): Bacteria > Pseudomonadati > Pseudomonadota > Gammaproteobacteria > Pseudomonadales > Pseudomonadaceae > Pseudomonas > Pseudomonas sp. WS 5503. The sequence goes on along the minus strand of NZ_JAAQWI010000009.1, from coordinate 88,797 downwards.
ACCCGTTAAGCCATAAGGTTTTTGAACGATTGGATCTGCCGGACGCGCCCGCCATCCTTGATCTGGGCGCCGGTGCCGGATCGCTCGCCGGCTGGTTGAGCCAGCGATATCCCGACGCAACGGTTACCGCCACGGATATCGATACTCGCTTCCTGGTCGACATTCCCGGCATCAAGGTGATGACCCACAATGTCACGACCGATGATTTTCCTGCCGCATCGTTTGACGTGGTGCACGCCCGGGCGTTGCTGTGCCACCTCACTGACCGCGAGGAGATAGTGACGCGAGCCGCCACTTGGTTACGTCCCGGAGGCTGGTTGGTGATCGAAGATGTGAGCCTGCAACCGAGCCTCAGAACGACGAACCCGTTGCTGCGCAAAGTCGCCCAGGCCGGAATCACACTGTTGGAGCAGTCCATCGGGTCTGACATGTTCTGGGCCGATCGACTGCCTGATCGGCTACGTGACCGGGGGCTTGTCAACGTGGGGCATCGCACCCTCGAAGGCCGAATCGGCGACAACAGCCCGGCAGATGCCTTCTGGGCGGCAACCACCGCGCAGGCAGGGCCTGCATTGTTGGAACTTGGGTTACTCACCCAGGCAGAGCTGGATGCCATGGCCATGCTGCGTGCCGATCCAACGTTCACCGACGCCGCCTTGACGTTAGTCAGTGCCTGGGGACGCGTCCTCTAGCTTGATACTGTGCGGGGGCGCACATCATTGCACTTAGGAACATACACAATGACCCATGATGTAGTGTTAGTTGATGCGCAAGATAGACCGATCGGAGTGTGTGGCAAACGCGATGCACACCTGGGGAACGGACGGCTTCATCGCGCTTTTTCAGTGCATTTGATCGACAGCAGTGGCCGTCATCTGGTTCAGCGTCGTGCGGCAGGTAAAATGCTTTGGCCTGGTTTTTGGTCGAATGCTTGCTGCAGTCATCCTGCACCTGGCGAGACTATTCTGGAGGCGGCGTCCCGTCGTCTACACGAAGAGTTAGGCGTCTGGGCTTCCTGCCGCTCTCTGTACAGCTTTGAGTACCACGCGCGCTTCGGATCTGTCGGTGCGGAGCACGAACTCTGCCATGTGCTGGTTGCTCAAACGGACGCTGAAGTTTCTCCCGCTGCCGACGAAGTCAGCGAGGTCAAGTGGCAGACCCGAGCCGACATATCCGCCCAACTTGCACAGAGTCAGGCGTTATTTACGCCCTGGTTTGCAATGCAATGGCCGCGTCTTCTAGCAGAACATCCCGAGTTCGACATACCGTCCAAGCACGTATAGACCTGTTGTTTATGACAGTAGACGACGCGCATCCCACAGCCGTTAATAGGTGGGCCAAGCCTGCGTGTTGCAGCCTTGGCCCACTTGGATGACGAGGGTTGCCAAATGTCAAATGCATACGAGTTTCTTAGCTTCGATGATTTGCCAGCTGCTGAAATTACCGAGAACGAAAACACGATCACCCTTACCGCGCCAGCGATTCCTGACGTTGATGCAGGACAAGAAGTCGTGTTCTTCGTGCGTACGCCTCTGGGCAAGGGCATTGCCGTCTACCTGACCTTGCAACAAGACCGCCTGAATGAACCCATGGAGGTGAAGTTGGATAAGAGCCAACTACCCAAGTCGAAGGAGTGGCACGTCGATTACGGCGCCTACGTTAACAAGCGCGCGGCTCATCGTTCAGCCGTGTCATATTTTCCAGCGACGACGGCGGCCAATCAGAGCTAGAACAGACGACAATAACCTGCGGCGAGGGAGGCGACCTCCTTCGCCATCTCTGGCGTTAATAAGGTGCTATACCTACCACTCACTCTTACGATAGTGGTCGCCAGGGAGTTTAATTGATGAAACTAAGGCTAATGGTCAGCACACTGTGTGTTGCCTCGCTAGGCATGGCCGGTTGCGCCAGCAAGGTGGTGCAGCCGGATGAGTATTCAGGGTTTCTTTCCAACTACAGTCAGCTCAAGGAAGCCAAGTCACCGTCGGGGGCTGAGGTGATGCGCTGGGTTGATCCACAGCTGGACCTGAGCCGCTACACCGCGGTCTACATCGAGCCTACCCAGTTTTACCCCAAGCCCCAGGCCACTTCCCGAATTCCCGAGAGCACGTTGCGGGGCATCAATGACTATTACAACCAGGCGCTCAAGCGCGAGCTGGGTCAGTCACTGCCCGTGGCCAATGCCCCAGGCCCAGGGGTAATTGTTGTGAGAGCGGCGATTACCGCCGTGAGCAGCAAGACCGAGAGTCTCAAGCCATATGAGTTTATTCCCGTCGCCCTGGTGGCTGCGGCAGTGAGCACGGGCACCGGCATTCGCGACCAGGAAACCACCCTGGGCACCGAGGCGCAGTTCCTCGATGGCGCCACTCATAAAGTGCTGGCCCAAGTGGTGCGCAAAGGCACCGGCAAGCCGCTGGCTAATGACTCCCAAGTGATGAAGGCCGACGATGTAAAAAGCGTCATCGACGGTTGGGCGTCAGACCTGCACCAGTCCTACGTGAAACTGAAAAAACACTGAGTCAAAAAAAAGCGCGGCGGGTCATCGCCCGTCGCGCTTTTTTTATTCGCCGAGCTTATTTAAGCGGCGTCAACGCTGGTAGCTTCCACTGGCCGCTAGCGACTTCAGGCTTGGGCAGGTAAATGCGCAAGACCGCATAGAACGGGCCGGGAGGGGCTGGCAACCAGTTGCTCTGCTCAGCCTTGGGTGGCTCGTGGTGTTGCAATGCCAGGGTCGAGCCACCCTCTGCGTCGAGCTTGAGGCTCGGCAACATCTGCGAGTTGATCAGGTAGCGCTTCTTGTGGTTTGGCACCAGCAGTTTGGTCTTGGCGTCGTACATCGTCAGCGACCAGAACGCATCAGCCGGCGGCAACTGGTCCTTGGCAAAATGCACGTTGTAGCTGTGGCGTGCACCATTGGCCGGTTTGCCCTCGCTGTCGATGACGTAGCTCAAGTGCGCGGCTTCATCACTGGAGTTGCCGAACATCCCCAGCTCGGCACCGGCGTAGCGGTACAGGTAGTTGTTTTGCAGGTGATCGCGGCTGCCGTACAGGTCTGCGCCGGTTACTTGGTGGGTGTCGACCTTGGCCTTCTTGAACGCGGCGAATTCAGCGCGGCCATCGGCGATGCCGTCTTCCAGAGCCTTGCGCTGCTCGGCGGTCAACTGGTTGATTTTGAACGGCGCGCCCGGGGCAATACCGATCCTGGCAAAGCGCGCCAGCAGATCTTTTTCATTGTCCTGGGGCGCGGCGAAGGCCAGCATGAAGTTCAGGTAGCGAAACAGCTGCGGGCCTTCGGTCATCGTCGACATCGGCTTGGGCCATTGGATCTTCGGCACGTTGGCGGGGGCGGGTTGCTTCACATAGCTGCTCAGCGCCTGCACCTTGTAGCCGCTCTGGATCTGCTTGACCTTGCTCAGGTCTTTGTCGTCAAACAGTTGAGTGCGGTAAAGGGCGTAGGCGATGTTGCTTTCGCTGTAGACCACACGGTCGATGTCCACCGGCTGCTGACCTTTCCAGTCTGGCCCGGCGATCATGTAGTGCCCGCCGTTATTGCCGGTACTGCGGGTGCCCAGGTAGGCGAAATTCTGCGTATAGAGATCGATCAATTGCACCGAGTAATAGCGGTTGTCTTCAATCTTGGGCAGGGTCAGCACCAGCGGCTCTTTGCGCAAGTCCATCCACACGAACGAGTAGGGCGTGTCGACGTTCGGGGTGGTAACTGCGTTGTCCTTGGGGGTGAGCACCTGGGCGCTGTTTTCGATACGGTTGAACGGCGCCTTGAAGTGGGCACCGCCTTTATCAACGGCCTGGGTGTAGAGCGTCTTGTACATCTGCACCACCGGGAAGCCGTACAAGTAGGCTTCCTTGGCAATGGCCCTGGCTTCGCTGGGGCTTGCGGTGAAGTCAGCCCAGGCGCCGGAGCTCATGAGTATCGAGAGGCTCGCCAACAGCAGGCGCGTCGGTTTTCCAATCATGTTGTTGCGTCCTTCCTGAGTGCTATCTGAGAGCGTGGCGTGAAGGCGCTGAGTTTCCTGTTTTATTGGCCGGTCGTCACGTTAATCTCTGCAAAGGACCATGAGGAAGGGGCGTTAGAGCATGGATTTGACTTTGTCACGCAACTGATCGATCGAAAACGGCTTGCCAATCACCTGCATGCCGTCGGGCACATCAATGTTTTCGGCATAGCCGCTGGCAAACAGGATAGGCAGGGTAGCGCGCAGTTCGCGGACCTTGGTTGCCAGTTGTTTGCCGTCCATGTCGGGCAGGCCAACGTCGGTCATCATCAGGTCGATGATCTGGTCGGTATTTTGCACCTGCGCCAGTGCTTCCCCAGCATCCGCGGCTTCGAGCACCTTGAACTCCAACTCTTCGAGGACATCGACGATCAGCATGCGCACGATGGCGTCGTCTTCGACTACAAGGATGGTGGAGGTGTGGGACATAGTGAACTTTCCTGAACAGTGAGAGCGCTGGGCTTAAAGGCAACTAGATTGTGAGTAATAACAATGCCAGCAAGTTCCGAAGCAATTGCTGGCATTGTGACCTTAGCGGCGCAAAAAGTCCCGTCCGCTTGCGTGCTGACTCACCAAGGTGCAGGCGCCATGAGCTAGACCGCATTCGCTGCCAATCAACGCACAAACATAGCGTTGAGCGATGTTATTCGGGCAAACTTGCGGTTTTCCCGCATTTGGCCAAGGCATGCCCATGACACCCGCGTCGTCCGTCGATGAAAAAAGCTTTCGTACCTTGCTGAGCCGAAACGTGGCCCTGCCCTTGGGCGTGGGCGTGCTCAGCGCGGTGTTTTTCGTCTGCCTGATTACCTATTTGCTCTCGGTGATCCAGTGGGTGGAGCACACCGACCGCGTCATTAACAACCTCAATGAGACGTCCAAACTGACGGTTGACCTGGAAACGGGTATGCGCGGGTTCCTGATCACCGGTGACGAGCACTTCCTTGATCCGTACGAAGTGGCCAAGCCGCGGATCATTGCCGACCTGCGCAATTTGCAGGATCTTGTGGCCGACAACCCGCAGCAGGTCGACCGACTCAAGCGCTTGGAAACCTTGCAAACCGAATGGAACAACTACGCACAGTCGATGATTGAGCTGCAGCGCAACAGCGGTGATTACCGGGGCGCGGTCAAGGCGGGCCGGGGCAAGCGGCTCACCGATGAAATTCGCAAGGAATATGAGGACGCGGTGGCGATGGAACAACAGTTCCGTATCACCCGTAACGCAGAGGTTACCCGCACGACGGTGATCAGTGTCACGTTGTACCTGGCGTTTGTACTGGGGCTGAGTGGTTTTCTGGCCTACATCGGCAGGAAGAATTTAATTTCACTTTCAAAGAGTTACAGCGCAAACCTCGCGTCACAACAGAAGATTGCACGGCGCCTGGAGCAAACCGCCTGGCTGCGCAATGGCCAGACCGAGCTGGCCGAGCAAGTGCTTGGCCAACTGACCCTGAACATGCTGGGACGCAATATCCTGCAGTTCTTCGCCCAGTACATGGGCTCGGCCGTCGCCGCACTGTACGTGCGCGAAGAACACGGCGGCCTCAAGCGTGTGGCCACGTATGGCTTCTCCCGCGAGCAGGAACAACAGGAACAGTCGATCTACAGCGACGAAGGCATCGTCGGGCAGGCCGCCCAGCGCGATCGCCTGATTCGCCTGGACGATGTGCCGGTGGATTACTTCAAGGTCAGTTCCGGCCTCGGTGAAGGGGCCGCCCGCAGCGTATTGGTGGTGCCAACCAGCGATGATGACCGTGTCAATGGCGTGGTCGAGCTGGGTTTCCTGCGCCCGCTGGATGAGCGTGATATCGAACTGCTGGAACTGATCGCCGGCAATATCGGCACCTCCATCGAAGCCGCGCGCTATCGCCAGCGCTTGCAGGAAGTGCTGGCCGAGACCCAGCAGCTCAACGAAGAACTGCAAGTACAGCAGGAAGAGCTCAAGACCGCCAACGAAGAGCTGGAAGAACAGTCGCGCATTCTCAAGGAATCCCAGGCCCACCTGGAAACCCAGCAGGCTGAGCTGGAGCAGACCAACGAGCAACTCGCCGAACAGACCCAGACCCTGGCCGAACAGCGCGACGCCATGGACCGCAAGAACATCGAGCTGAACCAGGCCCAACTGGAGCTGGAAGACCGCGCCGATGAGCTGCAGCGCTCCAGCAAGTACAAGTCCGAATTCCTGGCCAACATGTCTCACGAGCTGCGCACACCGCTGAACAGCTCGCTGATCCTGGCCAAACTGCTGGCAGATAACCCCCAGGAAAACCTCAGCGCCGAGCAGGTCAAGTTTGCCGAATCGATCTATTCAGCCGGCAATGACTTGCTCAACCTGATCAACGACATCCTGGATATTTCCAAGGTCGAAGCCGGCAAGCTGGAAGTGCGCCCGGAAAACGCTAGCGTCGAACGCCTGGTGGATGGCCTGCGCGGCATGTTCGAGCCGCTGGCAATGGACCGCAAACTGGGCTTCCAGGTGGACGTGCAGCAAGGCTCGCCAACCCTGCTGTTTACTGATCGCCAACGCCTGGAGCAGATCCTCAAGAACCTGTTGTCCAACGCCATCAAGTTCACCGAACAGGGCGAGGTCAGCCTGTCGGTGTCCCGCGCGCCGGGGGAAGGCATTGCCTTTACCGTGCGCGATTCCGGCATAGGTATCGCCCCGGATCAACAGGAAAGCATCTTCGAAGCCTTCCGTCAGGCCGACGGCACCACCAATCGCCGTTACGGCGGTACTGGCCTGGGCTTGTCGATTTCCCGTGACCTGGCCACCTTGCTGGGCGGCTATATCAGTGTGACCAGCGAACCGGGAAAAGGCAGTATTTTCACGCTTGTACTGCCTGAACAGTATGTCGAACGCGACGAGGACGCGGCGCCGATCGAGCCACCGCGCCAAGTGGTGGTCGCGCCGGCACCGGCGCCTGTCAAGGTGTCGCCATTGCCGGTGGCCGACGCCAAGGTGATCCCACGCTTTGCCGACGACCGAGAAAAAGCACCGTTCAGCACCCGCTGCATCCTGGTGGTGGAAGACGAGCCGAATTTTGCGCGAATCCTGTTCGACCTCGCTCACGAACTGGGTTACCACTGCCTGGTAGCCCACGGTGCCGACGAGGGCTATAGCCTTGCCGAGCAGTACATCCCCGACGCGATCCTGCTGGACATGCGCCTGCCAGACCATTCCGGGCTGACCGTGCTGCAACGCCTCAAGGAACACGCCAACACGCGCCATATCCCCGTGCATGTGATTTCCGTGGAAGACCGCGTCGAAGCCGCCATGCACATGGGCGCCATCGGTTATGCCGTCAAGCCCACTACCCGCGAAGAGCTCAAGGACGTGTTTGCGCGCCTGGAAGCCAAGTTGACCCAGAAGGTCAAGCGCATCCTGCTGGTCGAAGACGATGACCTGCAGCGCGACAGCATTGCCCGCCTGATCGGCGACGATGACATCGAGATCACCGCCGTAGGCTTTGCCCAGGAAGCCCTCGACCTGCTGCGCACCACTATCTACGACTGCATGATCATCGACCTCAAGCTGCCGGACATGCTCGGCAACGAGCTGCTCAAGCGTATGGCCACCGAGGACATCTGCTCGTTCCCGCCAGTAATCGTCTATACCGGGCGTAACCTGACCCGGGATGAAGAGGCCGAGCTGCGCAAGTATTCACGCTCGATCATCATCAAGGGCGCGCGCTCGCCTGAGCGTCTGCTGGATGAAGTCACGCTGTTTCTGCACAAAGTCGAATCCCAGTTGTCCCATGACCGCCAGAGGATGCTCAAGACCGCCCGCAGCCGCGACAAGGTCTTCGAAGGACGCAAAATCCTGTTGGTGGACGACGACGTACGCAATATCTTCGCCCTGACCAGCGCCCTGGAGCACAAAGGCGCTGTGGTGGTGATCGGGCGTAACGGCCAGGAAGCCATCGACAAGCTCAATGAAGTGGACGATATCGACCTGGTGCTGATGGACGTGATGATGCCGGAGATGGACGGTTACGAGGCCACCGCCTTGATCCGCCAGGACCCACGCTGGAAAAAACTGCCAATCATTGCCGTGACGGCCAAGGCCATGAAGGACGATCAGGAACGTTGCCTGGCAGCAGGCTCAAACGATTACCTGGCCAAGCCGATTGACCTGGACCGCCTGTTCTCACTGATTCGGGTATGGCTACCGAAGATGGAACGCATTTAAGTGGAGCAGTGTTTCTTGGATAAGAGCAGCGATATTGAGCTGCGCCTGTTGATCGAGGCGATTTACCTCAAGTACAGCTATGACTTTCGCGACTACTCGGGCGCGTCGGTCAAACGCCGTGTGGCCCATGCCTTGCGTCAGTTCGACTGCGCGACCATTTCCGCACTGCAAGAGCGCGTGTTGCACGACCCGGCCGCGTTCATGCAGTTGCTGCAATTCTTGACCATTCCGGTGAGCGAGATGTTTCGCGACCCGTCGCACTTCCTCGCGATTCGCCAGGAAGTCGTGCCGCTGCTCAAGACCTACCCGTCGATCAAGATCTGGATTGCCGGCTGCAGCACGGGCGAGGAGGTGTACTCCATGGCCATCCTGCTGCGTGAAGAAGGCTTGCTGGAACGCACCATCATCTACGCCACGGACATCAACCCCGCGTCGCTGGATAAAGCCAAGCAGGGCATCTTTTCCCTGGAGAACGTGCGCGCCTACACCGCCAATTATCAGCAGGCCGGCGGGCAACGTTCATTTGCTGACTACTACACAGCGGCTTACGATTACGCGATCTTCGACAAGACATTGCGCGAGAACGTGACCTTTGCCGACCACAGCCTGGCAACCGACAGCGTATTCTCAGAAACTCAATTAATTTCATGTCGTAACGTATTGATTTATTTCAATAAAAAATTGCAAGATCGAGCGTTTGGCTTGTTTCATGAGTCGCTGTGTCATCGCGGCTTTTTGGTGCTGGGCAGCAAGGAAACCCTGGATTTTTCCGCCTACAGCAAGCAATTCGAGCCCTTGGTCAAGCAGGAACGGATTTACCGGAAATCATGAGCGACGCGCCAGACACCCCGATTTCGGGGATCGAAGCCATCGTCGTCGGCGCGTCCGCCGGCGGCGTAGAGGCGTTGCTGAGTATTTTCGGCCAGTTGCCGAGCACCTTCGCGCTGCCGATCATTGCCGTGCTGCACCTGCCGGACGAGCGCCGCAGCCAACTGGCAGAAGTCTTTGCCCGGCGCCTGAACATCCCGGTCAAGGAGGCGAGGGACAAAGAAGCGCTGGAGGCGGGCACCTTGTACTTTGCCGGGCCCGGTTATCACCTGTCGGTAGAGCAGGACCGCAGCCTGTCCCTGAGCCAGGAAGACCGGGTGCACCATTCCAGACCCGCCATCGACTACCTGTTTTCCTCGGCGGCCGATGTGTATGGGCCGGGCCTGCTCGCCATTTTGTTGACTGGCGCCAACCAGGACGGCGCAAGCGGGCTGGCCCACGTCAAGCAATCGGGTGGCATTACCATCGTGCAGGACCCACAAGAGGCACGCATTGCCGTCATGCCCCTGGCGGCTCTGGCCTTGCATACACCTGACCATATTCTTTCCTTGAGCCGAATCGGCTCATTGCTGGCTTCCCTGGAACCCTTCCCATGTTAAGTACTGTCCAGGCCAAACTGCTGATCGTCGACGATCTGCCGGAAAACCTGCTGGCCCTCGAGGCGCTGATCAAGCGTGAGGATCGCCAGGTCTTCAAGGCATTGAGTGCCGACGAGGCGTTGTCCCTGTTGCTGGAACATGAATTCGCCATGGCGATCCTCGACGTGCAGATGCCTGGCATGAACGGTTTCGAACTGGCCGAACTGATGCGCGGCACCGAAAAGACCAAGAACATCCCCATCGTGTTCGTCAGCGCCGCTGGCCGCGAACTCAACTACGCCTTCAAGGGCTATGAAAGCGGCGCGGTGGACTTCCTGCACAAGCCGCTGGATATCCATGCGATCAAGAGCAAGGTCAATGTGTTCGTCGACCTGTATCGGCAGAGCAAGGCGATGAAGCTGCAAGTTGAAGAACTGGAGCGCAGCCGCCGTGAGCAGGAGCTGTTGCTCACGCGCCTGCAGGCCACCCAGGCCGAGCTGGAACAGGCGGTGCGCATGCGTGACGACTTCATGTCGATTGTCGCCCACGAAGTGCGTACGCCCCTCAACGGGCTGATTCTGGAGACCCAACTGCGCAAGATGCACCTGGCCCGGGACAACGCCGCGGCGTTTACCCTGGACAAGATGCGCGCCATGGTTGACCGCGATGAGCGCCAGATCCAGAGCTTGATCCGCCTGATCGAGGACATGCTCGACGTGTCGCGTATCCGTACCGGCAAGCTGTCGATTCGCCCGGCACGCATCGATCTGGCGCAACTGGTACGCAACCTGGTGGATAACTTCGCGCCGCAAGTGGCAGCCGCCGAGTCGTCCATGCAATTGCAGGCCGAAAGCCCGGTGCAAGGCTGTTGGGATGAGTTCCGTATCGAGCAGGTGATCACCAACCTGCTGACCAACGCCCTGCGCTACGGAGCCAAGAGCCCGGTGCAGGTGCGGGTGTATACCGAGCATGGCGAAGCGCGGGTAGAGGTACGCGACCATGGCATTGGTATCAGCGAGGAGAACCAGAAGCGTATTTTCCAACAGTTCGAACGGGTTTCGGCCAACCATTCCGCAGCCGGCCTGGGCCTGGGCCTGTTTATTTCCGAGCAGATCGTGGCGGCCCATGGCGGCACGATTGAGGTCGAGAGTCAGATAGGTGAGGGCGCCCTGTTCCGGGTATGCCTGCCTTTGGAAGTGGCCGAGTGAAATCAATCGTCACCCCGACGCAACCTCTGCGTGACCCCATGGTCGTAACTGCAGCAATTGACCGGACAAAGGCTTCCCATGAGTGAAGATGCACAAGATGTCGTACTGATCGTCGAGGACGACGAATCCATTATGTTTGTGCTGGGCGAGTACCTGGCAGGCTTGGGCTACCGGGTCTTGAAGGCGATCGACGGGGAGCAGGCCTTCGAAATCCTTGCGACCAAACCGCACCTGGACTTGATGGTCACCGATTACCGCCTGCCGGGTGGGATCTCGGGCGTGCAGATTGCCGAGCCGGCAATCAAATTGCGTCCGGAGCTGAAGGTGATCTTTATCAGCGGGTACCCGCAGGAAATTCTGGACTGCCACAGCCCCATCACGCGCAATGCGCCGATCCTGGCCAAGCCGTTCGATCTGGATACGCTGCAGGAGCATATCCAGCGGTTATTGGCGTAATACCGCACAACTTGAGACTCTGCGCATCTCGACGCTCTTCTTTTTAGGTGGCGTGACCGCCTCAGGCCCTGATCATTTCTCGGACCTTGGCGGTCAATAAATCGAAGGTAAACGGCTTGGTGATCAACTGCATGCCAGGATCCAGGAATCCCCCTCGCACGGCGGCATGCTCGGCATAGCCGGTGATGAACAATACCTTGAGTTGAGGACGAATCTGCCGGCCGATTTCCGCCAGTTGCCGGCCGTTCATACCGGGTAGGCCGACATCGCTGATCATCAGGTCGATGCGCTGTTCGGATTCAATGATCGGCACCGCCGTATTCGCATCCCCAGCCTCGATAAACCCATACCCCAGTTCTTTGAGCACAGCGCTGACCAGCACCCGAACCGCGGGGTCATCCTCGACAATCAATACCGTTTCCCCAGCATTGGCAAACGGCAGCAGCGTCGGGTTGAGCGGCGCTTGTGCCTGGGGCTCACCAATGAAACGCGGCAGAAACAGGCTGACCGTCGTGCCTTGGTTGACTTCGCTGTGGATGGTCACATGCCCACGAGACTGACGAGCGAAGCCGTAGATCATCGACAACCCAAGACCGGTGCCTTGGCCGATGGGTTTGGTGGTAAAAAACGGATCGAACACGCGACCCATCAGATGTTGCGGTATGCCGCAACCGTTGTCGCTGACACTCAGCTCTACGTAGTCGCCCGGGGTCAAGGTGCCGTAGGCGGCGGTAAAGACACTGTCGAGGTGGCGATTGGTGGTCTCCACGGTCAGCGTGCCACCCGTGGGCATGGCGTCGCGCGCGTTGATCACCAGGTTGAGCAAGGCGCTTTCGAGCTGGTTCGGGTCGGCTTCGGCGGTCCACAGGGCATCGCTCAGACGCATGTCCAGGCTGATGCTTTCGTTGATGCTGCGTTGCAGCAACTCGCCCATGGCTGCCACCAGTTGATTGATCTGCACGGGCTTGGAGTCAAGCGATTGTCGGCGCGAAAACGCCAGCAACCGGTGTGTGAGGCTGGCCGCGCGATTGGCGGAGGTCACACCCAGGTCGATCAGGCTGTCCAAGTCATCCAGCTTGCCTCGGGATACCCGCCTGCGCAGCAGTTCCAGGCTGCCGATAATGCCCGTGAGCATATTGTTGAAGTCATGGGCGATACCGCCGGTCAACTGGCCGACGGCTTCCATTTTCTGCGACTGGCGCAAAGCCTCTTCGTTATGGCGCAGTTGAGCCGTGCGTTCTTCCACTTGCTGTTCAAGCGTTTCCAGGGTGCGCTGCAGCCGCAGTTCACTCTCGCTCAAGTCAATCAACCGGTCCCGTGCTTCGTATTGGCGACGCCGACCGCGCAGCGCGGCGCTCACCAGGCTGATCAGGGTAATGGGGTGGAAAGGCCGCTCCAGAAACGTCACGTTGCCCAGCAAGCCACTGAGCCGGGTGGAGCCGTTCTGCTCTTTGCCGCCATGATGGGTCATCAGCACGATCGGCAGGTCGGACCACGCCGGCTGCTGGTGCAATTGCTCGAGCAGTGGTTCAAGGTCTACGCCACGCAGCGCCTCGGCGGCAATGATGAGCAGGCCGGCGCCTTGCGCCAGTTCTTCGCACACTTGTCCCAGGTTGCTGGCGACGATCCCGCTGTAGCCGGCTTCGTTAAGCATCATCAGCGCCAATGAACCATCGCGGCCCATGGGCGCCAGCACGATGGCGCGCTCGGAGATGGGGGAGAGGGCCGGCACTAGCCCTCATCCTTGAGCAGAGGGGAGCCGGCGCCCATATAGGTTGGAATGCCGCGCAGCACACCCTGGAAGTTATCCAGGGGAACACCCACGGTCATGCCACGGCTGCCGATGCGATATTCGCGGATAGTCGACTCATGGGAGCCAGTCCTTTTCTTGATGATCGAAATGGCCCGGCGAACTTTGCCCAGAGCCTCGAAGTAACGCAGCAGGATCACGGTGTCAGCCAGGTAGGTGATGTCGACCGGGGTCTGCATGTCGCCCACCAGGCCGTGCTGGGCCACCGTCATGAAGGTCGCGGCACCGCGGCGGTTGAGGTACAGCAACAGCTCATGCATATGCAGGATCAACGCGTTTTCTTCAGGCATTGCGGCCTGGTAGCCGTTGATACTGTCGATGACCACCGTCTTGATGCCGCGCTCATCCACGCAGCGACGAACCCGGTGCGAAAATTCGCCGGGGGAGAGTTCAGCGGCGTCTACCTGTTCGATCAGCAGGTTGCCGGTGTCCCGTAGAGCGGCGAGATCAATGCCCATGTTTTTCATGCGCTCGAACAGCAGGCCCAGTTCTTCATCGAAGATAAACAGCGCAGCCTTTTCGCCTCGCGCCACGGCGGCGGCGGCGAAGATCATCGAGATCAGCGACTTGCCGGTGCCCGCCGGGCCGAGAATCAGGCTGCTGGAGCCGGTCTCGATACCACCGCCGAGCAAAGAGTCCAACTCCTCGATGCCACTGCTCAAGGTTTGACGGTTATAACCACCGCGATGCTCGGCCGCTACCAGGCGCGGGAACACGTGAATGCCGTCGCCCATGATGGTGAAATCATGAAAGCCGCCACGGTATTTCTGACCACGGTATTTCACTACGCGGATACGCCGACGCTCGGCACCGTAGGTGGGGGTCAGTTCTTCCAGGCGAATCACGCCGTGGGCCACGCTGTGCACGGTTTTATCCAGGGACTCGGTGGTCAGGTCGTCCAGCAGCAGTACGGTGGCGTCATAGCGTACGAAGTAGTGCTTGATCGCCAGGATCTGCCGGCGATAGCGCAAGGAGCTCTGCGCCAGAAGGCGGATCTCAGACAGGCTGTCGACCACCACGCGGGTCGGCTTGACCCGTTCTACCACTTCAAAGATCTGGCGGGTGGCTTCACCCAGTTCCAGGTCGGAGGAATACAGCAGACTTTGCTGGTGATCGGCGTTGAGCAGGCTTTCCGGAGGGGTAAGCTCGAAGATATGAATATGCTCATCCAAGTCCCAGCCGTGGGATTTGGCACCCTGGCGCAGTTCGTGCTCGGTTTCGGACAGGGTGATATATAAGCAACGTTCGCCGTTCTGCGCACCGGCCCGCAGAAAATGCAGGGCCACGGTGGTTTTACCGGTGCCGGGTTCGCCTTCGAGCAAAAACACGTGGCTTCGCGATAGCCCCCCGGCAAGAATGTCATCAAGACCTTCGACGCCGGTGGCCGCCTTTTCACTCAACAGCTGTTTGGATGTACTCAAGAAGTGCCCTCAGGTCACGTACAAGTAGAGGGGCACGCCGAATGGGACGCGCCATATTCACTTGACCGTAGTGGCCACTGGCGGTTCAACGTTTTGAATGATTTGGACGAAGAGAGGCTGCTTTTACAAGTTTTTGCAGTGCTGAACTGATCGCAGATCAGAGGCCCTGCTGTAGCGCCGGATCATCCGGGTTCTGTTGCTCCAGTTGAGCGAGCAGCACTTGGACGTTCTGCAACTGGCCGGTCTCTTTCCAGTAGTTGACCAGCAGCACGCGGGCTTTGCGGTTGGCGGGGTGACGCTGGACGATTTCTTCCAACTGGCGCTGGGCCGCCTCTACTTCGTCCTGGGCGTGCAGGGTCGTGGCCAGGTCGTAGCGATAATCCGGGTTGTCCGGCGCAAGCTCCACCGCCTTGGACAAGCCGAGCAGGGCGTAGGGCCGCTCGCCATGGTGCAGCAGCCACATGCCCAGAGCGTGTTGCAGGTAGGCCGATTCGGGGTGCGCAGCCAATTGTCGGGCCAGCAGTTGACGCGACTCGTCAGTCTTTCCTTGCTTGTCCAGCAGTTCGATTTGCGATACCACCGCTTGCAGGTTGTCCGGCTGCAAGCGCATTGCCTGCTCCAGGGCGTTTTGCGCCTCCGGCAATAGAGCGCTGTGGATGTACAGGCGCGCCAATTGAATCCAGCCTTCGGCGGTTTCGGGTTGAGCCTTCAGGGTTTTAACGAATTCGTCGAGCACCTGCTGCAGCGGGCCAAAGTACAGGCCCAGGGTGTCGGGGGACAGGCCCAGCAAGGCGTTGGCGGCGGCAAAGCGCACCGGCTGTTCTGGATCGTCCAGTACCGGGCCGAGCAGCAAGGTACGTTGGCCAGTGGGCACCAGCCCGACGATGCTGTGAATCGCGGCCTCGCGCACCAGCGCCGATTCATTGGCCAGGTCTTTATCGGCCAGCTTCAGCGCCTGGGGGCTGGGGTAATTGGGCAGCTCAGCATGCAAGGCGGCGCGGCGCTCGGGCGACAGGTCCGGCCGGCCCAGCTGTTGGTACAACACACGTGCGGCGCCTGGCTCGCCGTTATGCGCCTGCTTCAAGGCCTTGGAATAGCCATGGGCGATGGCCGGGGCGACGGCCACTGCCGGGGTACGGGAGAAAAACCAGGTGATCAGTACGATCAGCAACAGGGCGCACAGGCCGATGATGGAGTAACGGCGTGACTTTGACATGCAGGCGTCCGAAAGCTTGGACAGCTAAAAGTGGACAGCTTCGGCCAGCGCAAGGCGAGTGTCAAACCGGTGGTTCAGTGACTGAGGTGGTAACTGACACACCGCCTTCGCGGGCAAGCCCGCTCCCGCAGAGATTTGCGCTTGGCGCTGATTCCGTGGGCGATAGATAACCCTGTGGGAGCTGGCTTGCCTGCGAAAGCGGCGGTGCAGTGACAGATGGGGTGACTGATCCACCGTCTTCGCGGGCAAGCCCGCTCCCACAGAAAAGCGAAAAAGCCCCCCGTGTTCACTACGGACTGGCCAAACCAGTCAGCCAAGTTGAAGGCTTTGACCATTGCCGCTGCGCCGCTCTGGAGCGACTATTTCAGCGGTTTATCGAGTTGTAAACGTCCTGAAAATAAAAACACAGAAGGATAGGAAGCGATGCGTGAGTATTTGGCTGCCACTACCGAGTTTGATTACCAGCATACCGCCGACGCCGCACTGGCCGGCAATCTGCAGGCGCTCAATGCCTGTGTTGAATGCTGTGACCGTCACGCGCTGCCGGGGCGCATCGCGTTGTTCTGGGAGGGCAAGGACGGGCGCAGCGCCACCTCTACCTTTACCGAACTGCAGGAGCACGCCGCACGTTTCGCCAACTTCCTGCTGGCCCAGGGCGTCAAGCGCGGTGACAAAGTGGCGGGCCTGTTGCCTCGCACTGCCGAATTGTTGGTGGTCGTGCTGGCGACGTGGCGCATCGGCGCGGTCTATCAGCCGCTGTTTACCGCGTTCGGACCCAAAGCGATTGAACATCGCTTGAACAGCTCTGGCGCAGCGCTGGTAGTCACCGATGCAGTGAACCGTCCCAAGCTGGCGGAGGTCGCCGACTGCCCGACCATCGTCACAGTCGCCGGGGCCAAAGGCGAAGGTATCGTGCGGGGCGACTACAGCTTCTGGGCCGAACTGCCCAATTACTCTTCTCACTGCGAGCCGGTGCTGCTGGGCGCAGAGGAGCCGTTTCTGCTGATGTTCACCTCCGGCACCACCGGCCCGTCCAAGGCGCTGTCGGTACCGCTCAAGGCCATCGTCGCGTTCCAGGGCTATATGCGCGACGCCGTGGACTTGCGCCCCGAGGACGCGTTCTGGAACGTTGCCGACCCTGGGTGGGCCTATGGCATCTATTTCGGCGTGACCGGGCCGTTGTCCATGGGGCACCCGATTACTTTCTACGATGGCCCGTTCACTCTGGAAAGCACCTGCCGGGTCATCAATAAATACGCGATCACCAACCTGACCGGTTCGCCCACGGCGTATCGGCTGTTGATTGCCGGTGGCGAACAGTTCGCCCGTTCGATCAAGGGCAAGCTGCGCATCGTCAGCAGCGCCGGCGAGCCATTGAACCCGGAGGTGATCCGCTGGTTCGCCGACAACCTTGGCGTGACCATCCACGACCATTACGGCCAGACCGAGCTGGGCATGGTGCTGTGCAATCACCATGGTTTGGCGCATCCGGTGCATGTCGGCTCGGCGGGTTTTGCCTCGCCAGGGCATCGCATCGTGGTGCTGGATGACAACCATCAGGAGCTGCCAGCCGGCCAACCCGGCATCCTAGCCATCGACCGCGAGCAATCGCCTATGTGCTGGTTTGCCGGGTACGACGGCGTGAAAACCAAGGCGTTCGTCGGCAAGTACTACCTCAGCGGCGACACCGTGGAGCTGAACCCGGACGGCAGCATCAGCTTTGTCGGGCGCAGCGACGACGTGATCACTACATCCGGCTACCGCGTGGGCCCTTTCGATGTGGAAAGCGCGTTGGTGGAACACCCTGCGGTGGTCGAGGCTGCCGTGGTCGGCAAGCCTTGCCCGGAGCGCACCGAGCTGGTCAAAGCCTTTGTGGTGATCAGTGAGCAATACCGTGCCACCCCGGAGCTGGCTGAAGAGTTGCGCCTGCATGTGCGTCAGCGCCTGGCCGCCCATGCGTACCCGCGGGAAATCGAATTTGTCAGCGACTTGCCCAAGACCCCGAGCGGCAAGCTGCAACGCTTTATTTTGCGCAATCAGGAAATAGCCAAGGCCCAGGCGGCCGTGGCGTGATCCCTTTAAAAGGAAACAACGATGCAGATTGAAAACAAGGTATTCCTGGTCAGCGGCGGCGCGTCGGGCCTCGGCGCGGCCACGGCTGAAATGCTGGTCGCCGCAGGTGCCAAGGTGATGCTGGTGGACATGAACGCTGACGCCGTGGCCGCCAAGGCCGAGCAACTGGGCGACAACGCCCGCAGTGCCGTAGCAGACATCAGCCAGGAAGCCGCTGCAGAAGCGGCGGTGAAGGCAGCGGTCGAGGGCTTTGGTGGCTTGCATGGCCTGGTCAACTGCGCGGGTGTGGTGCGCGGCGAGAAGATCCTCGGCAAGAATGGCCCGCACGGCCTGGCAAGCTTTGCCCAGGTGATCAACGTCAACCTGGTCGGCAGCTTCAACCTGCTGCGCCTGGCCGCTGCGGCTATCGCTGAAACCGAGGCGAATGCCGACGGCGAGCGCGGCGTTATCATCAATACCGCCTCGGTGGCGGCATTCGATGGGCAGATCGGCCAGGCTGCGTACGCCGCCTCCAAGGGCGCGATCGCCAGCCTCACCTTGCCTGCCGCACGGGAACTGGCGCGCTTTGGTATCCGCGTGATGACCATTGCACCGGGCATTTTCGAAACCCCGATGATGGCCGGCATGACCCCGGAGGTGCGCGACTCCCTGGCTGCTGGCGTGCCGTTCCCGCCACGCCTGGGCAAGCCCGCCGAATATGCCGCGCTGGTACGCCACATCATTGAAAACAGCATGCTCAATGGCGAGGTGATCCGTCTCGACGGTGCCTTGCGCATGGCCGCCAAATAAGGAGCAATTGCCATGAACGACCCTATTGTTATTGTCAGCGCCGTGCGCACGCCCATGGGCGGTTTCCAGGGCGACCTCAAAAGCCTGACCGCACCGCAGCTGGGCGCAGCCGCCATTCGTGCGGCGGTCGAGCGTGCCGGTATCGCCACCGATGCCGTCGACGAAGTGCTGTTTGGCTGTGTGCTGCCCGCCGGGCTTGGACAGGCGCCTGCCCGCCAGGCTGCCCTGGGCGCCGGGTTGGACAAGGGCACGCGCTGCACCACCCTCAACAAAATGTGCGGTTCCGGCATGGAAGCGACGATTCTGGCCCACGACTCGCTGCGCGCTGGCAGCGTGGATGTGGTGATCGCAGGCGGCATGGAAAGCATGTCCAACGCCCCGTACCTGCTGGATCGTGCGCGCAGCGGCTACCGCATGGGCCACGGCAAGGTGCTGGACCATATGTTCCTCGACGGCCTCGAAGATGCTTACGACAAGGGGCGCCTGATGGGCACCTTTGCCGAGGACTGCGCCGAGCACAATGGTTTTACCCGGGAAGCCCAGGACGCGTTTGCCATCGCTTCCCTGACCCGCGCACAAGAGGCCATCACCCACGGCAGCTTTGCCAGTGAAATCGTCCCGGTGCAGGTCACCGTGGGTAAAGAACAAAAAACCATTCTGCACGATGAGCAACCGCCGAAAGCCAGGCTGGACAAGATTGCCAGCCTTAAACCGGCGTTCCGTGACGGCGGTACAGTGACGGCAGCCAACTCCAGCTCGATCTCCGATGGCGCCGCGGCGTTGTTGCTGATGCGTGAGTCCGAGGCACTCAAGCGCGGCCTCAAGCCGTTGGCAGTGATCCACGGGCACGCCGCGTTTGCCGATGAGCCTGGGCTGTTTCCGGTGGCGCCGGTGGGGGCGATTCGCAAACTGATGAGCAAGACCGGCTGGAGCCTCGACGAGGTGGACCTGTTCGAAATCAACGAGGCCTTCGCCGTGGTCAGCCTGGTGACCATGAGCAAGCTGGAGATTCCCCACGACAAGGTCAACGTGCATGGTGGTGCCTGTGCATTGGGCCACCCCATTGGTGCCTCCGGCGCACGCATCCTGGTGACGTTGCTCGCGGCCCTGCGCCAGAAGGGCCTCAAGCGTGGCGTCGCCGCTATCTGCATTGGCGGCGGTGAAGCCACGGCCATGGCCGTTGAATGCCTGTATTGAGGATGACCTATGTTGCCCAATGACGAACAACTGCAAATCAGCGACGCCGCCCGGCAATTTGCCCAGGAGCGTTTGAAACCCTTCGCCGCCGAGTGGGACCGCGAGCATCGTTTTCCCAAGGAGGCCATTGGGGAAATGGCCGAACTGGGATTTTTCGGCATGCTGGTCCCGGAACAGTGGGGCGGTTGCGACACCGGCTACCTTGCCTACGCCATGGCCCTGGAAGAAATCGCCGCGGGCGACGGTGCCTGCTCCACGATCATGAGCGTGCACAACTCGGTGGGTTGCGTACCGATCCTCAAGTTTGGCAATGACCAGCAGAAAGAGCAGTTCCTCACGCCCCTGGCCAGCGGCGCCATGCTCGGTGCCTTCGCGCTGACCGAACCCCAGGCCGGCTCTGACGCCAGCAGCCTGAAAACCCGTGCGCGCCTTGAAGGCGACCACTATGTACTCAACGGCTGCAAACAGTTCATCACCTCCGGGCAAAACGCCGGGATCGTGATTGTGTTTGCGGTCACTGACCCCGCCGCAGGCAAGCGTGGAATCAGCGCGTTTATCGTGCCCACCGATTCGCCCGGTTATACCGTGGCACGGGTGGAAGACAAGCTGGGGCAGCATGCCTCGGACACTTGTCAGATCCTGTTTGAAGACGTGAAAGTACCGGTGGCCAACCGTCTGGGCGAGGAGGGCGAGGGCTACAAAATCGCCTTGGCCAACCTGGAAGGTGGCCGCGTGGGCATCGCCTCCCAGTCGGTGGGCATGGCCCGCGCCGCCTTCGAAGCGGCCCGCGACTATGCCCGTGAGCGTGAAAGCTTTGGCAAGCCGTTGATCGAACACCAGGCCGTGGCCTTTCGCCTGGCCGACATGGCCACCCAGATCGCCGTCGCCCGGCAGATGGTGCATTACGCCGCCGCCCTGCGTGACAGTGGCAAGCCGGCGCTGGTGGAAGCGTCCATGGCCAAGCTGTTTGCGTCCGAAATGGCCGAGAAAGTCTGCTCGGCCGCCTTGCAAACCTTGGGCGGTTACGGTTACCTGAACGACTTCCCCCTTGAGCGGATCTACCGCGACGTGCGGGTCTGCCAGATTTACGAAGGCACCAGCGATATTCAACGCATGGTCATCTCACGCAATCTTTAAGGAGCCGATACATGAGTTACGAAACCATCCTGCTTGACGTCCAGGGCCGTGTCGGGCTGATCACGCTCAACCGTCCCAGCGCACTGAACGCCTTGAATGCACAACTGGTCAGTGAGCTGAACCAGGCGCTGGACAGCCTGGAAGCCAACCCTGAAATTGGCTGCATCGTGCTGACTGGCTCGAAAAAAGCCTTCGCGGCCGGTGCCGACATCAAGGAAATGGCCGAGCTGACCTACCCGCAGATCTATATGGACGACTTGTTCAGCGACAGCGATCGCGTGGCCAATCGCCGTAAGCCGATCATCGCCGCCGTGAATGGCTTCGCCCTGGGCGGTGGCTGCGAACTGGCCCTGATGTGTGACTTTATCCTTGCCGGCGACACCGCCAAATTCGGTCAGCCGGAAATCAATCTGGGCGTGCTGCCGGGCATGGGCGGCACCCAGCGCCTGACCCGTGCAGTGGGCAAGGCCAAGGCCATGGAAATGTGCCTGACCGGGCGTTTTATTGACGCGGTAGAGGCCGAGCGCTGCGGGATTGTCGCGCGTATTGTGCCCGCCGATGAGTTGCTGGAAGAAGCGCTGAAAGTGGCCACCCTGATCGCTGGTAAATCCGTACCGATCAGCATGATGGTCAAGGAAAGCGTGAATCGTGCGTTTGAAGTCAGCCTGTCCGAAGGCGTGCGCTTTGAGCGCCGGGTGTTTCATGCGGCGTTCGCGACCCAGGATCAGAAGGAAGGCATGGCCGCATTCGTGGCCAAGCGGGCGCCGGAATTCAAGGATAAATAACCCTGCCAAACCCCGCATAGCAAAGGTGGGAGCTGGCTTGCCTGCGATGGCATCGCCTCGGTTAGCTGATGGACCGAGGTGTCTGCATCGCAGGCAAGCCATAATGCCAGACGGTCAAGGCATTTTTGTAGGAGCGAGCTTGCTCGCGAGAAGCTCACAGACGCCGCGGTCAGTCAGCAAGCACGTGTTATCGTTGACGTTTTTCGCGAGCAAGCTCGCTCCTACAGAAGCCGATGGTGTCATGTCCGTTAGAGCTGGTAGTTTTTCAACTCCCTGGCAATCACCATCCGCTGAATCTCGCTGGTGCCTTCGTAAATCTGCGTGATCCGTGCATCCCGGTAGTAGCGCTCCACCGGGTAATCCTCCAGATACCCATACCCTCCATGAATCTGCATTGCCTTGGAGCAGACCCGCTCGGCCATTTCCGAGGCGAACAGCTTGGCCTGGGAGGCTTCGGACAAGCATGGTTTGCCTGCAGTGCGCAGGCGTGCGGCGTGGAGGATCAGCAGGCGCGCAGCGTTGAGCTGGGTTTGCATGTCGGCCAGCAGGTTGGCCACGCTCTGGTGTTCGATGATTGCCTTGTCGAACTGCACCCGATCACGGGCGTAGGCCAGCGCGGCTTCAAACGCGGCGCGGGCGATGCCCAGGGCCTGGGCGGCGATACCAATGCGGCCGCCTTCCAGGTTGGAGAGGGCGATGGCCAGCCCCTTGCCGCGCTCACCCAACAGATTGGCTTCGGGAACCTTGCATTGGTTGAGGGTGACGGCGCAGGTGTCTGACGCACGAATGCCCATCTTGTGCTCGGTGCGGTCGACCACGAAACCTGGGGTATCGGTGGGCACCAGGAACGCCGAAATACCTTTCTTGCCCAGGTCCGGATCGGTCACGGCGAACACGATGGCCAACTTGGCCCGCTTGCCGTTGCTGACAAACTGCTTGGCGCCATTGATGACCCATTGGCCATCACGCAGCTCGGCACGGGTGCGCAGGTTATGGGCTTCGGAACCGGCCTGGGGTTCGGTCAGGCAGAAGCAACCGATGGCCTGGCCACTGGCGAGTTCGGCCAGCCAGGTGTGTTTCTGTTCGGTTGTGCCGTAGTTGAGGATCGGCCCGCAACCCACTGAATTATGGATGCTCATCAACGCGCCCGTCGCAGCGTCACCGGCGGATATTTCCTCCACGGCCAGGGCATAGGCGACGTAATCGACATAGGTGCCACCCCATTCTTCCGGGACGACCATGCCTAGCAGGCCCAGCTCGCCCATCTTCGCCACCAGGGCGTCGTCGATCCAGCCGGCTTTTTCCCAGGCTTGGGCATGGGGGGCGATTTCGCCTCGGGCAAAATCCCGCGCCATGTCGCGGATCATCACTTGTTCTTCAGTGTATTCAAGATCTTGCATGGCTTATTTCCCAATCTGCACGAAGTCGCGGAAGAAGCTGTCCACATGGCTGGTATCCAGCGCATGGAGGGTGGGCGGGTTCCACTTCGGAGTCTTGTCCTTGTCGATGATCAGTGCGCGAACCCCTTCGATCAGGTCGCCGCGCTCGAACCATTGGCGATCCAGATGCAGTTCGAGGGCAAAGCACTGTTCCAGTGGCAAGTGGCGGCCACGGCGCAGCATCTCCAGGGTCACGGCCATGGCCAGGGGCGAGCGGGTCTGCATGAGGTTGGCGGTGGTCAGCGCCCAGTCGTGGCTATCGGCCACGGTGACTTGTTGCAGCTGCTCGACGATGCTGGGCACGTCTGGCAACCCGAAAAAGTGGTCAATGGCCGGGCGCAAGGCCGCCAAGGGGGCGTCGGGCAATTGCTGCACGGCGAGCTTGGCGAGTGCGCCTTGCAGGTCCTTGAGCGGCGAGTCATGCCATTGCAGGCCGTCGAGTTTCTGATCCAGCTCAACCCACTTGGCGCTGTCGATGTACCAGTCTGCCAACCCGCAGTACAAGGCATCGGCCGCACGGATCTGCACGCCAGTCACCCCAAGGTAAGTACCCAGCTCACCCGGAATGCGTGAAAGGAAATAGCTGCCGCCGACATCCGGGAAGTAGCCGATGGCCACTTCCGGCATCGCCAGGCGGCTGCGTTCGGTGACTACCCGCAGGTCCGCACCTTGCACCAGGCCCATGCCACCGCCGAGGACGAAGCCGTCCATCAACGCCAGTACGGGTTTGCGGTAGTGGTGAATGGCCAGGTCGAGGGCATATTCCTCGACGAAGAAGTCCTGGTGCAGGGTGTCGCCTTGCTTGAAGCTGTCGTACAGCGAGCGGATGTCGCCGCCGGCGCAAAAGGCTTTCTCACCGGCGCCGCGCAGTACCACGGCGTAGACCTCGGTGTCGTCGGCCCAGGCCTGCAAATGCGCGGTTAACTGGCGGACCATGTCCAGGGTGATGGCGTTCAAGCCAGCGGGACGATTGAGGGTGAGGTGGCCGATATGGTTGCGCACGCTTGCCAGGACAGCGTCCTGCTGGACCTCGGCGCGGCTTGCTTGGGATGAAACCTGAGCAGTCATCTCTAACTCCCTGCTTTTATTGTCTTTATCAAGATGTTCGCGGGTGAACTCTCTCGTGATCGTACCAGTGCAAATTTGCCCAGTACAACCCGGAATCCTGCAGGTCGTTGTTGCATTTATGCAGTGCCGGTCAAACCACCCGGCTGGCCAGTACCTCACCGATACTGCGACGTCGGGCATGGCCCTCGGCGGCGTGGATCAGTTGCTCCAACTCTGTCGGTTCGACATCGTAGAACTGCTCCATCTCGGCCAACGCGAGCTTGAGGTCGGCTGCCGTGATGCTCGGCTCGCTCACGGCATTGGCAGTGCCCAGGATAACCGGGGCTGGCTCGGCAAGGCCCTTGGGATAACGCGTGCGCGTGGCATTGTTATAGGCCAGCGCGCAGGCGAGCAGGGCGCCGGCGCCGAGCATCACCGGCGCAAGCTCGTACCAGCCGAGGTTGACCGATGCCGGATCGGCCAGCACCAGGGTCATGGCCAGGCCGCCGGCCGGTGGGTGCAGGCAGCGCAGCCAGCAGATGAGAATCACGGTCATGCCCGCCGCCAGGCAGGCGCTGCCCAAGGTGCGCCCCAAGACGCGGGCGACCAACAACGCGACGATGCCTGCACACAGGTAACTGCCCATGATTGACCAGGGTTGGGCCAGCGCCCCCGACGACACGGCAAACAGCAGTACGGCCGATGCGCCAAGCGGGCCGAGCAGGTGCAGGGCCACCTCCATGCCGAACACCTGGGCACAGGCCCAGACACTGAACATCGTGCCCAGGGCCATGCCGATGGCTGCACGGCTCCATTCGGCGGGACGGGTGTTGATTGCAGCGGGTAACCAGCGAGCGAGCATTGAGAGACGGTCCATAAACAGCGGGCGAAAAAAAAGGCCTGCCTGGTTTCCCGGAACAGCCCTTTGAAGGTTCCAACATTTGGGGGAAGGAACCTGTGCAGTGTGCAGTGCTTGATAACGCGGCGCCAATGCATATTAATGAGGGTTAAATGCAAAATAAATGCAGCTAAAAGGCCTCGCCGTAGGTAATCGGCCCGGAGTCTGCGGGTGTAGCCGGATTGATCTTGCCCAGCACGCGACTATGGGTTTCTTCATTGAACAGACGCGCTTGCAGGTCTTCGCGCAGCCTTGGATCGTCGGCCAGCGGCCCTTTCAACGCCACCAGTGCGTCACGCAACGCCATCAAACGATCCAGCCTGGGTAAAGGGAGGGTTAACAGGTTTTCTCGCACGGCATTGTCCTCTCAATGAAGTAAGCCATCGCGCGCGGGCAGCCTACAACGTCCTTGTTGTCATGAAGTGCCCTGGCCCAAGCGTTTCAGGGCAGTCCTGGCGGTCGGGTGGTAGATAGTAAGTGCACGTGGCAGCGAGTCTACAGTTGGGCTCCGAGCACCGGAAGGGAAAGTGCACCAGCCATTACGCAAACAAATGTAGGTGTTTTCTTGGTACCTATGATGAAAGTCGCCCACTCGTGGAGGAGTGGGCGTTCTTTCTTACAGTGCAGCGGGCATAGCACTCAAGGCGTCGTGGCTTTTGCCAAGTGCAGCAACACATACGGATTTTTGTCGAACGCTGCGGTGAGCGTCGGCGTGATTGAGCGCAGGCGCGGATCGTCCAGTGCCTGGAAGTCAGCCTGGCTCATGACCAACCATGCCGGCGCCTGGACCGGTTTCAATTCGGCAGGCAGTTGGGTAAACAGCGGCACCTTGTCGCAATCGAAGTTGACCATGAACTTGATAGCTTTCGCGTCTTTGCCCAGTGCATGCAACACCAGCGGCGCCGGTTGCTGCTGAACGTGCGCCTTGACGGCAAGGCTGAAGGTGCGGGTGTCGTACACCTGACGTTCCAGGGGTTCAACCACCATGATGTAGGTGGTCCAGAGGGCGAGCACGGCGGCCAAGGCGGGGCCGTAGGTGCGCAGCCGCGAGCGGAGCAATGCCAGCAGGGCCAGCACCTGTAGCGTGCCGAGCACGAGGAAGATCAGCTCAAGGTCGGCCAGCGGTTCCGGGTAGCGCCGCCGCGCCACCATCAAGCCAATGGCCAACAGCGTTGGCAACAGCGTCCAGATGCCCAGCATCAAGGCGCGTAGCCACGCAAACTGTCGCCCTTGCGTGACCGCGAAGGGGTACGCGGCAATGATCGCGGCCATCGGCAGCATCGGCAGGATGTAGCGCGCTTTCTTGGCTTGAGGTACCGACAGGCCCAGCATCACCAGCACAGCCGCTGCCGCGCAGTAGAGCACCAGCTTCAAGGCCGGGGCCGGTGCGCGTCGACCGTCCATCAGCACCGCCAGCAGCACTAACAATGCCAGTGGATAGGCCAGGGCGTAGTTGCCCAGGGAACTGGTGAAGTAATACAGGACGCCGCCGGAGCCTTCGCTGCCATCCATTCGCCCCAGGAACTGCATGCGAATCACGTCATGCATGAAGTCTTCGCCGCCGCTGAGCTTGGCCAGCAGCAGCAACAGACCGACGCACGCCGCCAGCAGCGCCAGTGCCAGCAGGCCGAAGCTGAACAGCTGGCGCCACTGGCGGTTGATCAGGTAGTAGCTGCACAACACGCCCGTAGGGATCACCAGGCCGATCGGGCCACGGATGGCAAACCCCAGCAGCAACAGCAAAAACACCCAATGCAGGCGCTTGGCGGCAGCGAAATGATCATGGGCATAGCCTAGGTAGAACACCGCCAACGCCACGGCGGCGAGCATCTGGTCGAGGGAGACTGCACGGGTTTCGCTGATGAACGTACTGCTGAGCAGCAGCATCGCAATACTCAGCAGGCCCCAACGTGGCGAGTAGGGTGCCGTGAGGCGATAGACCAGCACCACGATCAGCGCCGAAGCGACCGCCGTGGGCAGCCACGCCGTCAGGCTGGTGACCTGGCCCAGGGGCAACGACAGCAGCCACGTCAGCAGGGTCGAGGTCGCCAGGTAATCGGCATACGGCTGACCATAGGTGGTGGGAAAGAAACTCGGGCCATGGCGCAGCATTTCCTGGGCAAACAGCACAAAGCGCGAATCAAAGCCGATGATCGCCTGGTGCCAGTTGCCGACGATAAACAACAGCAGCGCCAAGAGCCCAAGCCCCAGGGACTGGCGGCGGATCGTTGCACGCTGCCCGGACGGTAAGGCGATGTTCACTTAGCAAGCGTCCTTGACCTGTTCCACCCAGTTTTGCTGGGGGATCGGTAACTCGCAGGAGTCGCCGCGGCCGATGGGGAAGTACTTGAAGCCTTTGCGCGTCAGGCGCTCGCCGTCGTACAGGTTACGGCCGTCGAAGATCACCGGGGTTTTCAGGCGCTGGTGAATCAGGTCAAAGTCCGGCGCCTTGAATTGCTGCCATTCAGTGCACACGATCAACGCATCGGCGCCGCCCAAGGTGGATTCCGGGGTGCCCATCAGCATCAGGCGCGGGTCATCGCCGTAGATGCGTTGGGTTTCCTGCATGGCTTCAGGGTCGAAGGCGCGCACATTGGCCCCGGCAGCCCACAGGGCTTCCATCAGCACGCGGCTGGGGGCGTCACGCATGTCATCGGTGTTGGGCTTGAAGGCCAGGCCCCACAAAGCAAACGTCTTGCCCTTGAGGTTGCCCTGGAAGAACGCGTTGATGCGCTCGAACAGCTTGCTCTTCTGGCGCTGGTTGATGGCTTCCACGGCTTCGAGCAGGTCGCTGGAGCAGTTGGCCTGCTTGGCGCTGTGGATCAGGGCGCGCATGTCTTTGGGGAAGCACGAGCCGCCATAACCGCAGCCAGGGTAGATAAAGTGGTAGCCGATGCGTGAGTCGGCACCGATGCCCAGGCGCACCGACTCGATGTCGGCACCCAGGTGTTCAGCCAACTCGGCGATCTGGTTGATGAAGCTGATCTTGGTGGCCAGCATGCAGTTGGCGGCGTACTTGGTCAGTTCGGCGCTGCGCAGGTCCATGAAGATGATGCGATCGTGGTTGCGGTTGAAGGGCGCGTACAGGTCGCGCATCACGTCGCGCACCTCTTCACGCTCGCAGCCGATGATGATCCGGTCCGGGCGGCGGCAGTCGGCAACGGCGGAGCCTTCCTTGAGGAATTCTGGGTTGGAGACGATATCGAACTGCAGCTCACGGCCGGCGGCGCGCAGGTTATTGAGGATGTGGTCGCGCAATGTGTCGCCAGTGCCGACCGGTACAGTGGATTTTTCCACCAGGATCACCGGCGCCACGCGATGGCGGGCTACCGCATCACCCACCGACAGCACGTATTTCAGGTCGGCAGAGCCGTCTTCATCCGACGGCGTGCCCACGGCAATAAACAACACTTCACCGTGCTCGACGGCGAGTTTTTCGTCGTGGGTAAAGCGCAGGCGCCCGCTTTCCAGGTTGTCCTTGACCATGGCTGCCAGGCCCGGCTCGAAGATGGTCACATGCCCCTTCTGCAGCGATTCGACCTTGTGCTTGTCAACGTCCATGCAAATGACATCGTGACCGACTTCGGCTAATACAGTGGCCTGGACCAGACCAACGTAACCACTACCAAATACACTGATTTTCATGGGGTATTCCTGGGACTTGAGGTGCTAGCACGACGAGAGTTGATAACCAGTACGCCGAGGATGACCAAGGCCACCCCCAGGGTTTTTGAAAGCGAAAAATCTTCGTTGAACACCGGCAGGCTGGCGGCCAGCAAATACACCAGCGCGTAGCTGATACTGAGCAGCGAATAGGCGCGGCCCAGGGGTAAGTGCTTCAGTGCGCCGAGCCAGCACAACATCGACAGCGCATAGGCGATGATCGCCAGGGTCACCACGCCCAGGGCGCCCAGGTCGATGCTGTTATCCGTGAAGGCAGCCAGCCATTGGGTGGGAAGCGGCAGGCGCGTCATGCTCCAGCGCATGCCCAGTTGGGCACCACTCACCAGGCCGACACTGCCCAAAGCCAGGGCGAAACCCCGCACGCGACTCATACCTGGCGCCCCAGCAAGACCACGCCGGCAATCACCAGCCCCACGCCCAGCCAGTGACGGCCATCAATGGGTTCGTGAAACACAAAGCGCGCCATCAGCGTGACCAGCACAAAATTCAGGCTGAGCATGGGGTAGGCAATGCCGACTTCCAGGCGCTGCAACACCAGCAGCCACACCAGCAAGCCCAGGCCCAGGCACACCAGCGCCGACCACAACCACGGTGAGCGCAGTTTCAGTGCCCAGCCGTCTGGCACGCCGCGCCAGCTTTCCACGGCGAATTTTTGCGAGACTTGGCCCATGCAGGTCAGCAGGCAGGCCGTGAGCAGTAGCAGCAGGGTGATCATGGCGCGACCTGCGGGAAAATCAGGATCACGATCTTGCCTTGCGCATAACGCTTGCCGTCAGTGGGCAGCAGTGCGAGTTCTTCTTTTTCGCCGGTGCTATTGACGCGCATCACCACGCCCACCGCGCCGGTACGCCGGGTTTCGGCCATCCACGCCTGGATGCGGTTACGGTCGACCAGACGCGGGGCCGTATCCTCGTAAGCCAGGCCGTACTTGACCTCACCCGAGGTGTTGTACAGCGTGATATCGGGACGCTTGAGGCGCCAGGACAGCGCCGAGGCGGCGCCCAGGTCGTTGCTCAGCAGGGCAACGCTGGGTTGCAATTCGTCGATGTGATCAATGATGAACTGGTCCGGGGTCTTGTTGTAAACCACCGAATGGGGCAACGCCGCAGGCACCAGCAGCACCAGTAATCCACTGCCGATCAGCGGCGCGGCCCACAATGCCAAAGGGCGCGCCGCTTGCAGCAGATTGACCACGATCCAACCGAACAAAAAGATGAACACCAGCACCAGGCTGAGGGTTTCTTCACCCGGTTCGTATACCGGCTTCATCAACTGGAACCAGCTGAGGGCCAGCAATGCCAGCACACCGATCACCAGGTTCAACCAACCATTGATGCGCAACACACGCCCGCGCCCTTGAGCCAGTTTGTCGCTCAGGGCCGAGCCCATCAGCAAGGCCAGTGGGAGCATGCACGGCATGATGTAGGAGGGCAGCTTGCCTTTGGCCAGGCTGAAAAAGGCCAGGGGCATCAACAGCCACAGTAGCAGGAACGCGGTTTTCGGCACACGCCGTTGCAGCCAGGCCTGCTTGAACGCGGACGGCAATAGCGCAACCCACGGCAGCGCGAACCCTACCAGCAGCGGCAAGTAATACCAGAAAGGTTCGGCGTGCTGGGCGTCTTCACCGGCAAAGCGTTGGATGTGCTCGTGCCAGAAAAAGAAATGCCAGTAGTCCGGCTCTTGCAAGTGCACGGCCAACGCCCACGGCACGCTGACAGCAATCGCCACCACCACGGCAACAGGGCCAAATTTGCACAACTCGCCAAAACGTTTTTGCCAGACGGCGTAGGGCAGGGCGACCAGCACCGGCAGCAACCAGGCCAGGAAGCCCTTGGTCATGAAGCCCATGCCGCACGCCAGGCCCAGCAAGGCCCAGGACCACAAGCGCGCACGCCGCGTGGTGCTGTCGAAACAGAACCACAAGGCCACGCCTGTCAGGTTGACCCAGAAGGTGAACTGCGGGTCCAGGTTGGCATAGCCGCCCAGCGCGGCCACGCTGACGAAGCTCATGTAGAGCAGCGTGCTGACCAGGCTTTTTTGCGGGTCGTTCCACAACCGGCGAGAGACCAGATACACCAGCAGAATGCTCAAACCGGTGCTCAATGCCGAGGCAAACCGCACGCCGAACAGGTTCTGCCCGAAGATCGCCTGGCCCAGCGCGATCATCCAATAGCCTGCGGCGGGCTTTTCGAAGTAGCGAATGCCCATGAAGTGCGGCGCGGCCCACTTGCCGGTCAGCAGCATTTCCTGGCTGATTTGCGCATAGCGGGTTTCATCTGGAATCCACAGGCCATGGGTGGCCAATGGCAGCAGGTAGAACACGGCAAACGCCAGCAGGAGCAGGGGCAAAGCCCAGCGGCGGATCATGCCTGCTGCACTCCCAGCCAACCCTCGCGGCCGCTCAATGCGCCGCGCACCAACTGTTGCTGGGGCAGGGTGGTCACATCCGTGGGCAACAGCTCGCCCAAGGGTTTGAAATCAATGCCGCGCTGCCCGGCCTGGGCGAGCAACTGGCGAAAATCATTGGCCATCAGAATCCCTTCTACTTCTGCGTGGATCGTGTAGACGTTCAGCTTTGACGCGTTGAAGCGATCAAGAATGAAGCGGTTGAAATCGTTGGCAGCCACCACCGGCCCGACGACTTCGTCGAAGGTCGGCAGGTCTACCGGAATTTGTGGGGTGCCCGCGCTGCCATCGGCCAGGGTTGGTCGAAACAGGCTGGAGCCCCGGCAATCGCTGTTGTAGCGAAAGTTGAAGCCTTGCTTGGCTTGCACCACACGCTCATCGGCACGCCAGCCAGCGGCCGCTGAACAGTCGATGCGCTCGCCGAGGATGTCGCTCAAGGTGTCTACGCCGCGTCGAATTTGCTCGACCAGTTGTGCCTCGCTCCAACGCCCGGTGTTGGCCTGCCAACCATGGTGGTCCCAGGCGTGCAGGCCGACTTCATGCCCGGCCGCCTTGACCTGGCGCATCAAATGCCCCAGGTCTCGGCCAATCGGCTTGCCTGGCCAGGCAGTGCCGGCCAACAAGATGTCCCAGCCATACAGGCCGGCCGCGTTGGAGCGCAGCATCTTCCACAGGAACTGCGGGCGGATCAGGCGCCACAAGTGACGCCCCATGTTGTCCGGCCCGACACTGAAGAAGAACGTCGCTTTGACCCCGGCTTCGGCCAGGGAGTCGAGCAACCGTGGCACACCTTCACGGGTGCCGCGGTAGGTGTCGACGTCGATGCGAAGACCTGCCTGCATTACTTTTTATCCGCAATTTCAAGCATGGCTTCACGCAAGAAGAAATCGAGCGTGTTGCCGATGGTTTCGCTCATCTGCACGCTCGGCTCCCAGTTCAGCAGGCGCTTGGCGTTTTCGATGCTCGGCTTGCGGTGCGCCACGTCCTGGTAGCCTGTGCCGTAGAACGCCTTGCTCTCGACGTCGCGGAAACCGGCGAACGGCGGGAAGTTGTGGCGCAGTGGGTGAGCCTCGAACTGACGCAGCAGTTCTTCGCCCAACTGGCGAATGCTGGCTTCGTTTTCGGGGTTGCCGATGTTGATGATCTGGCCGTCGCAGACGCCATTGTCGTTATCAATGATGCGTGCCAGGGCTTCGATACCGTCGGCAATGTCGGTGAAGCAACGCTTCTGCTCACCACCGTCGAACAGACGGATCGGCGTGCCTTCCACCAGGTTCAGGATCAGCTGGGTAATGGCGCGGGAGCTGCCGATACGCGCCGAGTCCAGACGGTCCAGGCGCGGGCCCATCCAGTTGAATGGACGGAACAGGGTGAACTTCAAGCCCTTGTCGCCGTAAGCCCAGATCACGCGGTCCAGCAGTTGCTTGGAGACGGAGTAGATCCAGCGTTGCTTGTTGACCGGGCCCACTACCAGGTTGGAGGTGTCTTCGTCGAAATACTGGTCTTGGCACATGCCATAGACTTCGGAGGTCGACGGGAAAATCACGCGCTTGTTGTACTTGACGCAGTAGCGCACCAGCTTGAGGTTTTCTTCGAAGTCCAGTTCGAATACGCGCAGCGGGTTACGGGTGTATTCGATCGGCGTGGCGATGGCCACCAGCGGCAGCACCACGTCGCATTTCTTGATGTGGTACTCGATCCACTCGGTGTGGATGCTGATGTCGCCTTCCACGTAATGGAAGTTCGGGTGGCTGCGCAGGCGCTCGATGGCGTCGGAGCCGATGTCCAGGCCATAGACTTCGTAGCGGTCGTCACGCAGCAGGCGCTCGGACAGGTGGTTACCGATAAAACCGTTCACGCCCAGGATCAGCACACGGGTACGGCGCGGCTTGCGACCCGACTCGGCGCCGCGCAGTACGGAGCCATCCACCAGGCCCAGTTCATCAGCCAGGGACGGGCCTGCCAGGTACAGGCCGTTTTCGTTGCGCTGGCCGAACTTGACCACCAGGGAATCTTCACCGCAGGCAATGCGCAGCGGGTTGACGCTGATTACACGGCCAGGCGCCAGACCTTCGTTGCCTTTGACCACGTCGGCTTGCCACACGATCAGCTTGTGCTCGCCCACGGCGCAGAAGGCGCCAGGGTACGGCTGGGTCACTGCACGCACCAGGTTGAACAGTTGCTCGGCAGGTTTTTTCCAGTCCAGCTTGCCATCGGCGGCGGTGCGACGACCGAAGTAGGTGGCTTTGCTCTCGTCCTGGGCGGTTTCGCTCAGCTTGCCCTGGGCCAGCTGTGGCAGGGCATCACGCAGCAGCGCCGTGGCCGCATCACGCAGCTTGGCGTGCAGGCTCACGCCGGTATCGCTGCGCTCGATGGTGACTTTCTGCTGGGCCAGGATGGCGCCGGCATCGGCACGCTTGACCATGCGGTGCAGGGTCACACCGGTTTCGGTTTCGCCGTTGACCAGCACCCAGTTGGCCGGGGCGCGGCCACGGTATTTAGGCAGCAACGAGCCGTGCAGGTTGAACGCGCCTTTGCGGGCGGTGGCCAACAGCGGCTCGCTCAGCAGGTTGCGGTAGTAGAACGAGAAGATGTACTCCGGGTTCAGCTTGGCGATGCGTTCGATCCACAGCGGGTGGTTGGCGTCTTCCGGTGCATGTACCGGGATGCCATTGCGGGCGCAAAGTTGGGCGACGGAACCGTAGAAGTTGTTTTCCTTGGGGTCATCGGCATGGGTGAACACGGCGGCAATGTCGTAACCGGCGCTGAGCAGCGCTTCAATGCCTGCGCAGCCAATATCGTGGTAGGCGAATACAACAGCTTTTGAACTCATGACTGGACCTGATCCGAAGAAGAAGTAGAAGTATGGGAAGACACCAGACCGTCGACCACGACGACTGGAGCCGGTGCTGCCGGTTGGTTGCGCAGCACTTTTTCAATAAAGAAGCGTGGGCGGGCGCGAACATCGCTGTACATGCGGCCCAGGTATTCGCCCAGCAGGCCCATGCCGATGAACTGGCCACCGGTGAACACAAACAACACCGCAAACAGCACGAACAGGCCATCACCGGCCCAGTCGGCGCCGAAGGCCAGGCGCATGACGATCAGGGCAAAGGCAAACAGCACGCCCAGCGCCGCCAGGCTGAAACCGACGATGGACAGCAGGCGCAAGGGCGTGGTGGTCATGCAGGTCAGCAGGTCGAACATCAGGCTGATCAGGCGCATGGCGCTGTATTTGGATTCGCCGTGCTCACGTTCGGCATGGTGCACCAGGATTTCCGTGGTGTGGCGGGCGAAGCCGTTGGCCAGGATAGGAATGAACGTGCTGCGTTCACGGCAGGCGAGCATGGCGTCGACAATGGTGCGGCGGTAGGCGCGCAACATGCAGCCGTAGTCGGTCATGGCCACGCCGGTAGAGCGCTGCACGGCAAGGTTGATCAAGCGCGACGGCCAGCGGCGGAAGGCCGAGTCCTGGCGGTTATTACGCACGGTGGCGACCACGTCGTAGCCCAGGGCAGCTTGCTCGACCAGGCGCGGGATCTCTTCCGGCGGGTTCTGCAGGTCGGCGTCGAGGGTGATCACCACTTCGCCACGGCACTGTTCGAAGCCGGCCATGATCGCCGCATGCTGGCCGTAGTTGCGGTTAAGGATCACCGCTACCACATTGCTACCGTCTTCGGCGGCAGCGTCTTCGAGCAGTTGAGCGGAGTTGTCGCGGCTACCGTCATCCACCAGGATGATTTCGTATTCGTAAGCCAATTGCTTGCAGGCTGCCGTGGTGCGACGCAGCAACTCGGGCAGGCTTTCTTGTTCGTTGTAGACCGGGATAACGATCGACACGCAATGAATAGGGTAGGGTTTCAAAGATTCATGACCTCGGGCTAAAGCGACTTCAAGCGTGAAAACGGCAGCGTTCATTGGGCAAAACTACAGCCCGCAGGTTACAAAACGGGGCTAAAGATGATGCGTTTTCAATAGGTTAGTCGATAATCCACGGATTGCTCTTAAGTGTTGCCCATAAGGTTAAGCGCAAAAATGTGCAACGAATATGAAAGGCGGATGAAAAACTCGTTTATTTGACAGGCAGACAGCTAGGGTTCAGCTAAGTAATCAAGGCGTTACATATAGGTCTCACAGGGCGACATCGGAGCTTCGTACAAGACGCTTGGTTCAATCTGAGCGAGGCGATCAGCCCAATGCTCGCCCTTCAACAATCTTCTCTGCATTAGCGCTCAAGTGCCGGTAAAGTAAGCCCTCTCTTGCCAGGGTACTCGGATGAATAGCGTGCAGCTTTTACGCGGCCAGTTGCGGCCAGCGCTGATGGGATTGTTGATGACGGTGGCCTGTGTCACCAGCGTGCGGGCTGATCAAGGCGTTCCGCTGACCCCGCTGGACCAGGTGCCGGACGGTGTGGAAGTGCGCGGCAAGCAGGTCGCGGCTTATACCTGGGATGACCGCCAAGGCAAAAACCTGCTGGTACTCGCCGAGCAAGTCGGTGAGCGCGATGACGATGGTACCCAGTCGGCCTTTGTCTACGCGGCGCAATACGTGCTGGGTGGCGAGCGCCCCAAGCGCGTGTGGATGCTGTACGACGATGTGCAGCACTGCGAATTCGACGCCGGGCTGCGCTTTGACCGGGCTGCCACCAAGGTCACCGACCTGCTGGGCGACGGCAATACCCAGGCCACGGTCGGTTATTCGCGGGCCTGCACCAGTGATGTCAGCCCCAACGAATTCAAGCTGATCATGCATGCCGGCAAGTCCGAGAAGTATCGTCTGCGTGGCCTTGACCGCGTGGGCGCCAGCTGGTGGGACGAGGACGCTGGTGCCTTGCGCGGCATGCCCCTGCCCACCGACTGCAGCGTCGCGGCGCAGCAAGCGCTGGTCAGCCAATACAAGGAGCAGGGCACCGAACTGCCACTGCCAGGTTGCTATGGTGACGAGAAGGACTTTGCCAAGGCGCCGGACAATTACCTCGCCTTTATGCGCCAGCATTGGTTCGCGCTGATGCAGCAACAGGATGCCGACTGGAGCCAATCCCAGGCCCAACCCCAGGCAGCCAGCGAAGACGACGAATCGGCCCCGTGATTTTGTGCCAGGGCCGGTCCTGGGTTAGACTCGGCCTTCGCCAATCCACTAAATACATCGACTAATCAAATAGTTGGTCGGTGTATTTAATCCAAAGGCTGATCTACCTTGACCGAGTCCATTTGCAACCCACTGACCCTATATCTCACACGCCTGGCGCCTTCCAGCCAACTGACCATGCGCTACGTGCTGCAGGATGCCGCCGACCGCTTGGGTTTCGAAGACCTCAACCTCGAAGAGATTGACTGGCACCTGCTGCAGCCTGAACACGTCATCGCACTGGTGGCTGCCTTGCGCGAGGACGGCTTAGCGCCGAACACTTCGTCGCTGTATGTGAATGCGGTGCGCGGGGTCATGAATGAAGCGTGGCGCATGAGCTTGATCAGCCAGGACCACCTGTTGAAGATGCGCTCGGTCAAGGCCACACCCGGTACGCGCCTGAGCCAGGGCCGCAATCTGCGCCGCACCTTGATCCGCGAGATGCTCGACGTCTGCGCGGCCGACCCTCGGCCTCAGGGCCTGCGGGATGCCGCAGTGATCGGCCTGTTATATGGCTCGGGCATGCGCAAGTCGGAGTCGGTGAACCTGGACCTGGCACAGGTCAACTTTGACGAGCGCAGCTTGCGCGTGATCGGCAAGGGCAACAAAGAGCTGGTCAAGTACGCGCCGGACTGGGCGTTTGCCAAACTGCAGGCCTGGCTGGCGTTTCGTCGCGAGCACCTCAAGGAAGGCGAGCAGGACGACAGCTTCCTGTTCAACCGCATCCGGCGAGGCAGCCATATCACCCGAGAGCGGATCACCAAGCATGCGATTTACTACATCGCACGCCAGCGCGGTGATCAGGTGGGGGTCAAGATCATGCCCCATGATTTCCGTCGTTCGTTTATCACCCGGGTGATCGAGGAGCATGATTTGTCGATTGCGCAGAAACTGGCGCATCACACCAACATCCAGACCACTGCCAGCTATGACGTGCGTGACGACAATGAGCGGCGGCGGGCGGTGGACAGGTTTGATCTATAGGTTCGCGCCCGCCCTTGTAGGAGCGAGCTTGCTCGCGAAAAACGTCAACGATAATGCGTGCTTCCTGAATGAACGCGGCGCCTGTGAGTCTTTCGCGAGCAAGCTCGCTCCTACAGGGGGGGATACGTCCGATGGCGATCTCAGGATGAGGCCAGGTGGGCCGGCAAGCGACGTATGGTCCATAGCGTGGTGAGCATCGCGGCAAGCGCACACAGCGCAATGCCAATCAACATCGGCGCCGGTGTATGGTCGGCAAACACACCCACCAAGGTCATCGCCACAGCCGCCGTGACCATCTGGATCGCACCCAGCAGTGCAGACGCAGAACCTGCCACCGCACCATGATCCTCCAGCGACAGTACCCCGGCCGCCGGCAATAGCAGGCCAAGAAAGCCGAAACCGATAAACAACAGCCCCATCATCAAGCCCAGGCTGTCACCCCACAGTGTGGTGCCCGCCAGCAAGCTCATGACCGCCGCCACGCCCACCACCGACCAGCGAATCAACGGCGCCAGGCCAAAGCGGGCGCTGAGGCGGGCGGTCAATTGGCTCATGGCGAAAAACGAGGCCGCGTTGAGCGCAAAGCACAGGCTGAACTGGGTCGGTGTCAGGCCAAAAAACTCGATGTACACGAAGGGCGCGCTGCCGATGAACACGAAGAAGGTGGCCAGACCAAACCCGCACACCACCGACAAGCCCGTAAAGACCGGGTCGCGGAGGAGGGCGCCATAACTGCCGAACGCCTGGCCCAGTGTCTTGCCCAGGCGGCGCTCGGCCGGGTGGGTTTCTGGCAGTTGTACTGCGGTCATCACCAGACACAGCACGGCCACCACCGCCAACACGGCAAACACTTCGCGCCAGCTCCAGATCGAAATCACCAGGCTACCGGCCAGTGGCGCGAGGATCGGCGAAACACTCATCACCAGCATCAACAAAGCCATCAGACGCGCCGCTTCATGGCCGGTGTACAGGTCACGGACAATCGCCCGTGGGATCACCATGCCCGCACAGGCACCGAACGCTTGTATGGCTCGAAAGCCGATCAGCACTTCGATGGTCGGGGCCAGTGCGCAGCCGACGCTGCCAATGGCAAAGATCACCAAACCTGCATAAATCGGAGGTTTACGCCCGAACACATCGCTGAGTGTGCCGTAGAACAACTGGCACACGCCGATAATCATGAAGAACACCGTCAAACTCATCTGCACGGCCGCCGGCGAGGCCTGGAGGCTGGCGCCCAGGGTCGGCAGCGCCGGCAGGTAGATGTCGATGGCAAACGGGCCGACGGCGGTGATCAAGCCCAGCAACAGGGCGAGACGGGCGATACGTTGAGGCATTTGGCAGATCCAGGTAGAGCAACGGACGGTCAGCTTAAGGGAACCGCGCAGATCCGCAAACTTAGGCTTCACTAACAAGCAACAGCTGCCGATACAGCTAGCAGCGACATTGAAACGGTTGGGTTCCCAACCGGCGTTCCTGGCACGGGGTACCACTATGACGATCAAATTACGCTTGGTGCTGTTGATTGCGACCGGGTTGCTCACCGCTTTGATCATGAGCCTGGCTGGCTACCTGGGCAATACGCGGATGGCCGATGCGGTACAGGACAACGACGTCAGCATGACGGTACTGCGCAACCACATGGAAGCCGACATGATGCACGACGCCCTGCGTGCGGATGTACTGTCGGCGATGTTGGTCGGGCTGGGCAAGAGCACCAGTACGCCGGCCGAGGTCAACAGCTCGATCAAGGAGCATGCCGAGCACTTTCGCGAGGTGCTGGCGGACAATCTCAAGCTGCCGTTGGACGCCTCGATCAAGGCCAGCCTGGAAAAAATCAAACCCAGCCTGGACACCTACATCAGTGCCGGCGAGCGCATCGTCGCGCTGGCCCTGGAGAATCCAGAGGCCGCACGAGGGGAACTGCAGACCTTCAATGCCGCGTTCAGCCAGTTGGAAGAACAAATGGCGGCGTTGAGCGAACTGATCGAAAACAATACCCAACTCACCAGCACCGGTACCCGGCAAACCATCAGTAACGCTAACTGGACCTTGATTATTGTATTGGGGGCGAGCCTGCTGTTGCTGCTGGCACAAGGACGTTGGGTGACCCTGAGCATCATGGGGCCGTTGCGCACCGCCAGCCGTATTGCCCAGAGCATTGCCCATGGCAACCTGAGCGAGCCGATTGCCGAACCCAAGAACCAGGACGAAGCCAGTGCACTGATTCGCAGCCTGGCGACGATGCAGCGGGATTTGCGCAGCATGATCGAAGTGGTTCGCAGCAATGCCCATGGCGTCAATGGCATGAGCGAGCGCCTCAGCCAGGGTTGCCATGAAGTGGCAGGCAGCAGCCAGCAACAAAGCGTCGCCGCCAGCACCATGGCCGCCGCCGCGAGCGAAATGACCGCCAGTATCGAAGAGATCACCCGTCACGCCCAACGTGCCCTGGACATGGCCAGTCAGGCTGAAACCCTGGCCAAGGACGGCGGCCGGGTTATCCACCAGGTGGTCAGCGACATGGATGGCATCGCCCGTTC
Source organism: Pseudomonas sp. WS 5503 (assembly GCF_012985385.1). Lineage (NCBI taxonomy): Bacteria > Pseudomonadati > Pseudomonadota > Gammaproteobacteria > Pseudomonadales > Pseudomonadaceae > Pseudomonas > Pseudomonas sp. WS 5503. Next base: position 48,972 of record NZ_JAAQWI010000009.1, on the reverse strand, counting down.
TGCCCAACAGTCGGCCCAAGTGATCCGCACGCTGGACAAGGAGTCCGAGGCGATCTACAGCATTATCCAGGTGATCAAGGGGATTGCCGACCAGACCAACCTGCTGGCCCTGAACGCCGCCATCGAAGCCGCCCGCGCCGGTGAACAAGGGCGCGGCTTTGCAGTCGTGGCCGACGAAGTGCGCAGCCTGGCCGGACGCACCAGCGCCTCCACCCAAGAAATCGCCAGCATGGTCGGGAGTATCCAGCAAAACACCCGTGAAGCGGTGATCAGCATGGAGGAGGGCGTTGCCCAAGTGGACAAGGGCATGGCGGTGACTGCCGAAGTGGAACGTGCCATTCGCGAGATCCTCCAGGCCACGCTGAGCACCACTGAATTGGTCAACGATATTTCCCGCACTATTAGTGAGCAGAGCCTGGCCAGTAATGAGATTGCTCATCAGGTGGAGAGGATTGCGGGAATGTCGGAAAGTAACAGTCGGGTGATTGGCGAGACGGCGTCGACGACGGATGAATTGTCGAGTTTGGCGGGGAAGCTTTCGCAGTCGGTGGATAGGTTTAGGCTCTGAGGCATGACAATCATATATAACTATACTAAATAGTCATTTAGAATAGTTATTCTTTATGGTTATATTATGAGGGTAGGGTAGCCCACCTGGTGAGCTATGTTCCGATGGCATGCATCTTTAAGGATCTCTGTTAAATGAATCACTTTCCAGGCTGGATGCTCGAAAGCGCCCATAATTATCTCAAAGCTTCTGAGCTTCTAGACGCCCAAAACCTCCCACATGTTTCCATGGTTAACGCAGCGATTGGCATGGAAATACTGCTGAAAAGCTTCATTTCTGTACCAGACCAGCATCAAGATACGTCCGGTGAAACCTACACGATTGACGTTGATGCACTCAAAGCGGCTCACAAGCATCTTCAGTCAACCGGCAAGACGCCAGCCGATCAGCGTCGTGACGGTCACGATCTGTTGACCTTGTTTCATGCCGTGCCTGCAGACATTCGTAAAGCGTTGGCCTTGGACAGCCAAGAAGATTCGTTCGAGCGGTACCGAGATGTTTTCACCAACAGCCGGTATCAGTACGAGTCGAGCAGCTGGAAGTTTTCCGATCCGGTGCTGATGAGGTTGCTGCGGTGGACGCTGGCCAACGTGGTTGGTTATGACAAGGAGCGCGGATCGGAGGACGCATTCATTGTGAGTTACATCGCCAGTCTGCAAGCTGGACCAGGTGATGCGTAAGAGGCCGTGCCAGGCTTCAAATCTGACCACCAGAGCCCTCCAACCCCGCATACGAAGGTTCGCATAATGTATATTATGTTAAATAATGTGCTATGTCAGATATGTTCATAAGCCACGTAAGTCACTGATTCGACCAATTCGTATTTGACGTCTACTCTCTCAACGGGCCATGTCCATAGTGTTCATGACAATTCCTTGAATGAGGTGGCTGTCGATGAAACTGATTCAGTGCCGTTTCTCTTCAGGTCAACGACTACCGCTGCTTGTACAAGCTGGTGATGCGACGCCGTTGCCCATACTCATTCCGTTCATCTACGTCCAACTCAAACTCAGGCACCGCGCTTACAACACGGCTGCGGCGCACCTGCGCGCGATCCAGGCTTTCTACGCCTATTCCAAAAGCCGAGATATGGATATCGATGAGGCCATTTTGGCCTGCCACTTTGAGGCGATTCTGGCTTTGCTGGACGGTTACGCTATTTGGCTCCAAAGTGGCCGTCATGCCGATAATCTGATCGCCTGAATCGGCAAACCTGGCACTGTACTTTTTCAGCAGATCAGTTCACGAACACGTGACCAGTACCTGCGCCTGCTGAAGAAATACCTGTCTTGGTGCGTCACCCGTTACATCCCGCGCGCCCGTCAGAATTCAGCCACACAGGCTGACATCAATGTGGTATTTGCCGATGGTGCTGACGTCATTGAGCGGCGCTTTGAGAGCCATATCATCAATGCTCGTCCCGACCGCACTCGTTACCGCAGCCTGACAGATACGCAACTACAGATCGTTCACACACTGATTCGCCCTGGCGCTGCGGAGAATCCGTTCCCGGAACGTTTGCAACTGCGTAACTGGCTAATGATTGAATTGCTCTTGGAGACCGGCACCCCACTCTGTATTAATGACCAGTCGATCAGCACCTTTGAGATGATTTTTTGTGTTCCCTACGAACAAAAATATTGCATATAGAATAAACTGAAATCATGGAGCTCCGTCTGTTCAGGTAGGAGCAGTTCTTGCCAGTTTGAAGCTGCATTCGGAAAAATTTAGTGAAGCTAAATCATGAGCTAGGCGTTTGTGCGATGAATCTACATTCGCTGTACAAAGGAGCGTAGCCTCTGCAAAAATTCGAGATCGTGTAGAGCCTTACAGTTTTTTCGCTGGTGGCACTAATCTTTACAGATTTGACACAAGGAGTAGGAAATTGACCGAAAATCCCGAATCCCCCTCAAAACATCATGTATTTGGTCGTGCTTTGAATGATGTTGAGCATGCCATAGGCATGTATGCCTACAGTTATTGCACGATGCCCGCTGAGGCTATTTACGATAAAGCCATTTTGCAATCTATGATGAGCGTCATTGAAACATGTCACATTTACTGCATCGGATACACACCAATTGTGGATTTCACTGGTGCAAGCCAAACGGGAGATGAGCTTAATATACAATTGAATGTATTGGGTAAAAAGTATACTGTCACGTATTCAATACCTGGTTTAATCTACAAGATGGAAGACGGTTATAATTTCCTAGAGGATCCGGCCGGCGAAAGGTTTTGGCCTGACATGGAGCATGTGCAAGCCCGCCTAAGCAATGAATTTAAAGCTGTTACTTTCGACGTAAAGTACATTGGCCAGGCATACGGTCAAGACGGTTCAAGAAATGCCATTGATCGACTTCTAAAACATGAAACCTTGCAAAAAATAGCGCTGAAGGGAGTTCCTTCAGGGCACAAACTGACTCTACTTTTGCTTTCCATTCAACCTAGCAATCAACTCATTACAATGATGAACCCATTTGCTAAAAATGGCGATAGCGGTGATGCACGGATAAAACAAGGATTGGACAAAGCGCAAAACACTACAGAAGCGGAAAAAATTTCTCTATATGAAGCGGCGCTAATTAGGTATTTTTACCCGGAATTTAATAAAGAATTCAAGGACAGCTTTCCTTCTACCAATCTAAAAATCCTTCAAGATTGCTATGACAAGGATTTTGGCGCCGTTGTAGCTGAAATCTGCATAGATGAATTACCTTTCATGTTATTTTCAGATAATATTGAGCCAAAATTTTATCACGTCGCAAAGCATAACTTGCATAAGAGTGAAGATCGAAAAATGTTCTTTGGCATTTGATCTTGCGAAAATTTCACAAACTAGAAGACTGGGTCAAACACATGATCGCCGTGGCCCGTTTGCCGCTGCGTAGCGACTCTGCAACAACCAGTTCGAGCGTTCAAACGCTGACGGTCGGATCTGGTTCTCGACCTGGTTGTTCCAGGGCTGCCTCATTCGCATGCCTCGCGCAGTTGCTGCGCGAAAAGCGGCAGAAAAAGCTCGGCTTCAGCTTTTTGCTACCCTAAATCAAAGATAAACTTTATCTTTAGAGCTTCTAGAGTGATACTCAGTAAGGTAATCCAAATATTCTTGGAAATATTTATATGGAATTCCAGAATCCACGGCCATTTTTTCAAATTCACCAGGAAAAGGCCGATATATTTTCTTGATCTCTCTCATTCGTGAAACATAGACCCCCTCATAAGTATGGTCGCCTTCATAATATGAAAATAATCTCTTTCCTCTCACACTGAACCCACGCTTCACCAGCATTCTATCAACTTCATATTCGGCCAGATCCGGATGCATATAGAACCATTCGGAGTTCCGACCTGTATATAGATGCAAGACTGGGTCAGCAAAAGATCGTCGATGGATGTAGCCTTCGATAGCTTTCAACTCAACCTTTGAAATTCCATAGGTGCAATTTGCGAGATTATAGGTAGCGAAAAGCACGATGAACGGATTATAGGTTTTTCCTTCTGCAAGCCTTTGCTCAGGCGTTTTTTTTGTTGTTAATCCTATTTTTGATATCCTCATATCTCTAACGTCGGCTGCAATATACAACCACCCAAATGGAGAAAGTGGATGCGCAGCATAGTGATCATTCTGCGTGACGACTTCTTCGTCTGCGTCAAACTCATCGTACTCGAAATCCATTTGAAAACTACTCTATCTGAACCATGATAAATTATTACTGTTTAAGCCTAGATCCGCGATGTTAGATCAGTCATCTACACCGGCTTAACCGATACCCGTGCCACAAACCTGAATTAGGAAGGAGCTTAGTGCATCGACTCGATGAATGATCTCATGCATCTTGTCTTCAAATTCATTTCTAACCCGCAATCTGACTTTCAACCTAGCCGTAACAGACCATCAGCGACTCCCCTACCCTGCTTGGTGGCCCCCGACACTTGAGTCACGGTGTTACTGGTAACCGCGCCAGTGGGCCTCTACCTGCCAAAGCGGCTTTCCGGCCATAGCCTGTCTCACCCCGTCAATGACGTCTTGGTACTGACTGGAGTCGAACTTCGACCAGCGCAGCTTGCGCGCTTTGGCCCACGTGACACGCAGTCCGCCTACGTCATGCACATATAGGTCATCGAGCAGAAGGCTATCGATGGGTGGGTGAAGTGAAGCGACGTTGGCGTGGTTTTCATGCCCTGCACAAACAACTGCACCCTTGAGGTAAACGTTGATCAATTTTGCTGCGACGCCGTGATTGAAGCTGCGCAGGTTATGTTCAGTAGCTGCTTGCATCGCTCTAACGCACCACTGCCGATGCTTCGCATCAATACTATGGGGGGTGGGCAATAACTCGGGGTCTGCTAACAATTCCTTGAGTCCCACTGCCTCAATGATGAGTTTGCCTGTATTGACGTCGAATCGGCAGGTGTTCGTGCTCGCGGCACGGCTCGCTGCCCACGCGGAATACCTGTGTTTGTGTTCGATAATGCAGTAGCTAGATGGACTTACGGTCTGCACGTGAAGCTCCTAATTTATTCAGAACCAATTTCTAAACTCGGCCCTTTCCTGGGCTGGGCAACTGGAATCAGTCGGATGGCGGGCGCGCTTTGGGAATCGCTCCATCAACTCGTAGCTACTTCACTTATTAGTACCACTTGGCATAGACAGGAACTGTCTGTGCAACAAAAAGAAGCCTGACGCACTGAACTCTATAGGCGATTCGCCACCAGGGTTGATCACTCCTACCATGTCGCTGTGTATCCGCTTCCCCTTAGGTTACTTGGCTACGAGCTGCGCGCCTTTGTCTAATAACTCTCCAAGGACACGCTCCCTGGTCTGTGTTGATTGACTTGCCTGCGTCACCAGTGCACTGGCGGCCATAGCGGCAAGGCGTCGTGCACTAACGCGTTTCTGAGTTGAGATTTTCTCGATGCCACCTCTCCCATGGATGAAGGCGCTCCGCAGGTTGAACAGGTCAGCGTAAAGGTCTGCAGCAGAAGCATCGTCCAGAGCGGATGCTAACCGGACGCCCACGCGTTTAGTAGCACCAATATTTGGATGATGCAGCTTCCGGGCCTTCGGATTGTGATCTGTCTGAAGTCCCAGGGCGGCCTCGATGGCGGTCAAGTGTGCCATGAACTCATCAATGCCATTTGCAAGGAATGCCCGCACCACGAAATGCATGACAGGGGGTTGTAAGAGCTCTGAGTCGAGAGCGCTTTTGAAGTCCGTCCATCGTTCATCACTGAACTCAAGCATTTCACCTCTGGCGGAATCTATCAGCCTGAGTTCAATGGGGCGCTCCACCTCGATGGACTCTCCCCAATAGTCCGTATAGGTATGCGGCTCCCATGAAAGCGTATCCGCGCTAGGGGGCGCTGAGGGTGAGACGAACAGATCATCGTCGAGACAGTAAATCCAGGGCACCCGAAAACCGCGCCAATCTACTTCGTTCATGGTTGACCACTTCTCCCATGGAGCAAGCAACAGGAAGAAGAGCACGGTTTCAACGGCCTGTGGAAAGCGACCTTTGTGGGGATCAATTTCACCAAAGTCCCTGTCCATGATCGTGGAGAAGTCCGGCATTGCTCGTAGTCCTGCACTACGAGTCACGGGAACATTTTCCTCGATCACAAGCCAATGGAATTGCGATAGTCTCGCCGAGTCGAGCGGTTGGTTTGGATAGCATCTAGCTAGTCTACGAGCATCGAAAAAGGTCTCAAGATCAGCTGCGCTAAATCTACCCAGCCTGACTGCCCCAAACGTTAATGACGGCACGTCCTCCGCCAAATCTAGCGGGCAGATATAAGTGCGACGCGTGCTCGTTTGCTTGAACGCCTGATCCAGCCTCTCCGCCGCTTCACTAACATCGCCAATCTCGGCTTCCAAAACCTCTGGCAGGGTGCCGGGTGCTCCGAGTGATCGCAAAGCATGGTTCAGTGCGAAGGAGGATCCGAAGCTATGTCGACCATTTTCGTACAGGTCCGCACATACCTTCTCAAGCCTTTTGAATACAGGTTCAGACCAAAGACCGTTTTGGGATTTGCGAACGATCCATAGCTCACTAAGAGCTTGAAGAAGCTGCGGCTCAACCTTAGCCAATTTCGTTGCTCCTTATACTATTGCTGCCCTTGCGAACATGAACTACTCGGGCGTGGACAGAGCGTTGCGGGCGCACTGGAGCGCCAACACATAAGCATCTTGCAGGTGAGGCGCAAGACATCCTTCCATTTGCTGGTGTTGACTCAGGACATTACAATGATCGGCATCGTCCAGCCGGCGCGTGAAGATCAACCAGCCATGAAGGTGGGGCGTCGTCTGCGTGGGATGCGCCCCGGTGGCGGCAGATAATTTTCTGGCGCCCTGATCATCCGTTAACACTGCTAGCCCGCGGCCCATGGCGAATGCAATGGATGAAAGCTCTCCCTTCCCTAGTCGCTTGCGACTTTCTAACAATCCAATGACCTGAAGATCCGCAATGCTGCAGGAGTGGACTTCAAACTGACCGGCTCGGCGTGCCTCCTGCAGTCGACGCTGTAGCTCACGACTCGAATCATTTGGCAATGTCCTAGGTTTAGCTAGACATTCGTAATCCACAAAGCCTGTCACACAGAAGCTGCATTTAGCTGCGACTGCGGCCCGGTAAAGGGTTGAGGATGATAGAACGTTCCAGACGGAACACGTATCTGTCACGTTGTGAAGGTGGAATTGAGAAGGATCAATGGCCATAAGATGATCTTCCGTAAAGGGATAATAGATCTCGAAGCTCTTCGTAGTCGCACAATAAGGCCTCTGCCAATCTCCCCCGTGTGATGACTCCCTGACTGGCCGCATCCAGACATAAGGCGACGTAGCTATCCGACAGCCCTCTCTCCAACAAACGAGCTTTACGCTCCCGTTGTCGTGGTGCTAATTGATCTGGAAGCTCTGGATCGACTTTGAGATTACGAGGCACTCGACACGATTTGATGTGTTGGAATACAGCCTCGCTAATCAGCCCTTCAGCTTTGAGCCCAATACCAAGGGCCACGCAGCTCACTCGCAGTTCATTTGCCCAGTGCTGGACGTCTGCCTCCACCCAACGTTTAGGATCAGGCAGTTGACGAAGGAATTCTGGTGGCATCAGGTAGCGAGAGGCAAAGGTGTTCGCTCGTAGCTCCCGGCGATCATCCTTATCCGTTTGCACGTAGGTAATGCTGGGACCGTCACTCGCATCAAATAGGGCGTGAGCCATTTCATGAGCCGCACTGAACCGCTGCCTGTACACATCCTCGCTGTAATTAACCAGGATACATTTACCGGCAGTTGGGTGGAGCATGAAGAGGCCGGAAACTTTAGAGTTCCCGAGTTTGCGGCGGAAGACATGTGCTCCCGTCTCACGGATTTCTCGATAGACATCTCTGGGAACAGCGTTGTGTTCGTGTTGGTTGAAGCGACGGAATCCGGTCGCTGCCGAAACACCATCCTTCTTGAAATGGCCGGTAGGAGGCGCAGCCTTGAATTGCCGATGCTTGATACCCAGCTCCTTTGTAAGGAATGCCTCTGTCTCGCAAAGGTACAAAAACTCCTGCACCGCCCGACGATCGTCCTTTGAGAATTCTTTACCGTGTGCCCGGTAAAGGATTTCAGTCTGCTCGAAAGGCGCAACCTGTTCATTAGAAATGAAGAATTTGAAATCGCAGCGGAAAAGGTCAGCCAAGATGAGAACTTCGTCCCCGGTAGGCTCAACTTCGCCTGCCTCGACAGAGCAAAGGCGCTCTAGCGGGATGCGAGTGGCCGCACTCACCTCTTCCACGGTCAGTGCGAGCTGGATGCGATACCGAGAAACCTTTGAACCTAAAGCACTGAGGTTTATTGCCATTGCTGTACCCCGTCTTCCTAGTGAGGGTCAACCCGATCCTAAATGGATCGGTGTTGCCTGGCTACTGGACTAATCCAGAATTAACTCCCATATCGCTTATACCGTTGGTTCCGAGTTCGAAATGCTCGCAGCCATGAAACCCATTGTCGCCCTCCAGTGCAGATCGAAATCCTTTCCCTCCTGCCGCCCGCATACTACGCGTTCGCATCGAAGATGCAGACTAGGTTGTTCAAGTTGCACGCACGCCGCGGCTGAGAATCTACCGTCAGACTCAGAGTGCCGCTGCTAGGCTACGACCCCGAACCACCGAGGGGGCCAGCCGTAGATTCTAGCGCCTGCAATAGTTCAACCCAAATGGCATCACCCGGACGTGCACACCGCGAATTGTCTTCGCATACTGATCATTTAATGATTGGAACCACCAGATCTGAACCCTAAGTCTCTGAAGAGCGACCGACGCCCTTCTCCAGTGCTTCCGCGTCATCCAGCGCAGCACGCAACCGTCATTTGTAGTGCTCAAAGGAGGCGCTGATTAATTCGGTTTTTCGTGCCCAGCTTGCTCTGCAAGCCTTGATTTACAAGGGAGGGACTTTCAGGTTTTCGATTTAATCAGCGGCTCCCTAACGAAGGCAGACAAATTAAAGGAAATCGACCCGAAGCAGCCAAAAACCGAGTCAAAGCTCACAGATGAGAGTTCGCCGACGACTGGGAGATCAGATTGCCAGTCCTTTCCTTATCCCGCTATCGGAGGCGGGGTCAGGTCTACGAAGCAGCTCAGTCGTTCCAGGATTTGGCAATCCCAAGGAGTCCTCTGCAGATAAACCAGAAGCTCCTCATGAACATAAATCTGTGAACATTTGGCTCCATACACCCGGAGAAAACCTGCTAGTGATTGGGGTTCCGATCGCTCATAAACAATAAGCATCGCCCATAAGTTAAATTACATATCATAGACGTTCATGAGTGGCCTAAACCACTGAGGTGATCTAACCCCTGCCCATTCACGCCTTGATCGATTTGGGTATCGCGATACGGCTACTGGTCTTAATTTCGCGTAAAGCCAGACTGGACTGGATGGACGCAATACCCACCTGACGCCTGAGCACCTGTTCGATAAAGTCACTGTAGCTATCAAGGTCTTCTGCCAACACTTGCAGCACGTAATCGGCATCCCCGGTGATCTTGTGACAGGACAAGACTTCAGGCAGTTGAGCAATCACCGCCTCAAAATCATCGGGAGCGTGGTCGGCGTGGGTGGAAAAACGGATGTGCACGAACGCCATGATATCCAGCCCCAGCATTCGTCGATCAAGGTTCGCCTGATAGCCTATAATCACACCCGCCTCCTCCATTCTCTTACGCCGCCTCCAACAAGGTGTCAGGCTTAACGACAAGCGCTCACTGAGTTCAGAGTTGGAAATACCCGCATCCTCCTGCAGCAACGCGAGAATCGCCAGGTCGGTGTCGTCGAGACTGATGCGTTTGGATGTTTTTTTCTGCATTACGTCATTCCTGAGTAAAAACGCCCGAATAATCCAGTAAACCACGAAAACAAAGCAAAGAAAGCGCGTCAGAGCCGGAACAGAATATTTGCACTGGCCCATATCAGCGGATGCGCACAATGTTTACAGTTTTCAGTGATTCCCACCGTTTGCACCACGGCACCGAATTGAAAGACGGCGTGCTCAAGCCGTCCTTCGAACAGCCCAGTCGGGCCGATACCGTCCACAATCGGGTCAAACAGGTAGGTCTTGGCCAGATCATCGAACCGCGAGCATTTGATCGGTCGTGCTATGTCAACGCCCACAGCGAGCGCTACGTAACTTTTCTGGAATCTGCCTGGTCTGAATGGTGCGCAACCGGGCGCACCCACGATGCGTTGCCGCTGGTATGGCCAGTGCGTGATCTGGCCAACGAGCAAGTCCCGACTTTCATCGACGGCAAACTGGGTTTCTACGCCATGGACGCCGGCTCGCCCATTACTTCCACCACCTGGCAAGCGGTAAAAACCAGTGCCGATATCGCACTGACCGGACTGGCGCTGATCGATGAAGGCCACGACAGTGCCTTTGCCCTATGCCGTCCGCCCGGCCATCACGCTGCACGTGAATTCATGGGCGGCTATTGCTATCTGAACAACGCGGCCATTGCCGCACAACAGGCTATTACCCGAGGCGCCAAGCGTGTCGCGGTATTGGACGTCGACTTTCATCATGGCAACGGTACCCAGAATATTTTCTACGGGCGCAGTGACGTCATGTTTGTCTCGCTGCACGGCGACCCGACGGTGTCCTATCCGTACTACTCAGGCTACAGCCACGAAGTCGGCGCTGGTCACGGCGAAGGTTACAACCTGAACTATCCGCTGCCGAAGAACACCTCTTGGGAAAGCTACCGCAACGCCTTGCTCCACGCCTGCAAGAAACTCCAGCAATTTGCCCCTGACGTGCTGGTTATTTCACTGGGCGTCGACACCTTCAAGGACGACCCCATCAGCCACTTTTTGCTTGAAAGCGAAGACTTCATCGGCATCGGCGAGCTGATAGCCGGCGTGGGCTGCCCTGCCCTGTTTGTGATGGAGGGTGGCTACATGGTCGATGAAATCGGGATCAATGCAGTCAATGTGCTGCATGGTTACGAGAGCAAACGGGCCTGAAACTCCGCAAACCACTACCGTCAGTAGCCATTACATCTCTATCAAGGTCACGTGATTCCCACTTTTCTACCAAAACTCAAAAACATAAAATCAAGAGGTTTTGTAATGAAATCGACTCCGTCCGAGCGGGTTGAACAGCCCGCGCTGCAGCGCACACTCAGCAATCGTCACATTCAGTTAATGGCCATGGGCGGTGCTATCGGGACAGGCCTGTTCATGGGTTCCGGGAAGATCATCGCCCTCTCCGGCACGTCGATCATCCTCATCTATATGATCATCGGTCTGTTCGTCTACTTCGTCATGCGTGCCATGGGCGAAATGTTACTTTCCAACTTGAGCTTCAAAACCTTCGCTGATTTTGCCGGTGCCTATCTTGGCCCACGCGCAGCATTCTTTCTCGGCTGGTCATATTGGCTAAGCTGGAGCGTTGCAGTGATAGGTGATGCAGTCGTGGTGGGTGGATTTTTTCAGTATTGGTTCCCTGATGTACCCGCCTGGATACCAGCCATCGGCATGCTGATAACACTGTTCGCCTTGAACGTGCTGACTGTCAGGCTCTTCGGTGAAGTGGAGTTCTGGTTCGCGATCATCAAAATCATTGCCGTCGTTGCCCTGATTGGGGTTAGCATGGTGCTGATTGCCAGCTCCTTTGTCTCACCCAGTGGCGTCACCGCGTCCCTGAACAACTTGCTGGATAAACAGGGCGCATTCCCCAACGGCTTGTTCGGTTTCTTTGCCGGGTTTCAGATGGCGATTTTCTCATTTGCGGGCACCGAGCTGATCGGCACCGCAGCCGCCGAAACGCGCTCCCCCGAAAAGACCCTGCCTAAAGCCATCAACTCGATTCCGCTCAGAATCATCTTGTTTTATGTGCTGGCACTGGCCTGCATTATTGCAGTGACGTCCTGGCAACAGGTTTCGCCCAACAAGAGCCCCTTCGTCGAGCTGTTTCTGGTTGCGGGGTTCCCCGCAGCAGCCGGTATTGTCAACTTTGTGGTGCTGACATCCGCCGCCTCATCGGCCAACAGTGGCGTATTTTCGTCCAGTCGGATGCTGTTCGGGCTGGCCAATCAGGACAACGCTCCGGGGATTTTCCGGCGTCTGTCGAGCAACAGCGTGCCTCTGCTGAGTTTGGCGTTCACCACCTTGTTGATGCTGCTGGGCGTGTTGTTGCTGTTCATCGTTCCAGAAGTCATGACCGCCTTCACCATCGTCTCTACCGTGTCAGCAATTCTGGTGATTTTCACTTGGTCGACGATCCTCGCGTCGTACATTGCCTATCGCAATACTCGACCTGACCTACATGCAAAATCGACCTACAAGATGCCTGGCGGCGCGCCGATGGCCTGGTTCTCTTTGGCGTTTCTGGGCTTTGTTCTTTGTCTGCTGGCATTGAGACCAGACACCCGAATTGCCTTGATGGTCATGCCGGGGTGGTTCCTATGGTTGGCAATTGCTTACCAGTTGACCTGTTCCAGAAAACCCAAGCCCGTTGACAGTTCGGCAAATCAATACAAACGCGAAGGCTTGGTTTAAGGGCTATGGCTTACCGCCCTCGTACCTCCTGGCGCGGAACTCCAAGGAGTACGAGGGAAATCTTGTTGAGGTTCAGCGACCAAGCAATCTTTTCAGCACCAGTAGAGCAACAGCTCCGATTGCCAGTGCAGCAACCGGCTTCTCTTTGACGAATGTAGAAACACTGTCCAGTGCGTCGCCATAGGTTTGCGTCAGTTGACCCGCAGCTTGGCGTCCAGCGCCCTCAGCTTCCAACTTCGAATCGCCAAAAAGCTTCCCGACTGCGCTCTGGGCTTTGCCAGCAACCTTTTCTACAACGCCTTCTACCTGTTCGCTCTTCATGATTAACCAAACCTTCGTGTGTGATTGGGTAACCCAGGAAAACCCCGGGCTTGAGGCAACGTGCAAAGCGTTAGGTGGACAGGCTTAGTGATTAGTTCAAAGTTGATGAAGCTCACTTGGTCCAGATCAACCGATAAGTCTTCTTCCCTGTAGCGGCATCGTGATAGGGATTTTCGCCCGGGACCTCTCGCGTGCGCACGCACGGGCGTCCCTCGCAGTCAATAATGGCAGCGTCACCACCCTGGCGTTTCAACGCTTCTATGTTTTGCTCAAGCACCGCTAACTCTCGTTGCCTTTGCGCAATCTCATCGGTGCTGGGGACCGCAAAGAAAAACAGCAACGCCAGAGGCAATACCACACCTAGATGAATGGCGAAGATGCTGAGCCAGAATCGACGCTTAAGGCTGTCACTGGCGGCCTGGTACTTTTGCGCCGCATCAAGCGCCGCGGCATCGGCCTGTCTGAACCTGCCAACCAACTGCTCGGCCGCCTTTGAAGCCACTGAATCTGCGATCTGCGCCGCTGAAGCGCCCAGTATCGTCGGAATCTGTTGCAGGCTCTGCTCAACACGTTTTTCCAGATAGCCAAGGCGCGCAATCGCCTGCTCAGCGGCTTTTCTGTCATTTTCCGCTGCGCTCATGATGCCCTTGGCAGCAACGGCCATGGCCCGCAGGCTGAGGTCATTCTCGTTCACGTGTTCGTCCATGGGTCATTACCTTCCATATTCGGGGCCGTCGCGGTGTTTGGGACGCTTCATGCCTCGCTCCAATGCAGGCACAGATCGCTCCAGCTGCGGACCGCTCATTTCCAGCTCCAGCCATTGCCTGTGCGGCATACTCAAATCACAGACGTCTCGCAGCTGAACAAAATGCATTGCTCCACCTGCGCCCATGACCAGAAGCACGCCACCTGCGCCCACCGGGTCGTCAGCTTGAATATTGCGTAAAAATCGCAGGTATATCTGTGAACGCTCGCGCATCATCGGGTCCAGGCCGCGAACAGCTTCGCGCGCGGTTTGCTCCACGAGTCGTTCAAGGCTTCCCGCGGACAACGCCAAGTGTTCGTCGTCGAAGGCGTCGAGATATGGAACGGCTCGCGAAACCAGAGGCGTGTCGGTGTCATTGGCGCCCACCTCCACATACCAGTGCAGGCTTCTGGACGTTTCGACCAATACCTGATTCTCACCTGTCAGGGCGGCCATGAGTAAACGATGTCGCAGCCGTTCTTTTTTCAGGCTGGCGCCCTTCATCTTGAATTCGATCAAGCGCACGACACCTGGAAAGCTCAGCAGTACGTCAGCCAGCTCTTTGTCTGCAGGCGTCTGCTGTAGCAGGTTGACCACGCTTGGGATCGAGGTGTTTGCGTCTAGACATGACCGCACGGCGAATCCGAGACCGTACAGGAAGTTTCCTATCACGACGTTTTCATAGAGTTTCTTCGTTCGGTGACGTTTGTTCTGATGACCAACATCATCCTGATCTTGCTGGTTCAACGGCACTCCGTTACTCCTGATGCTTGGGATGAAGGACCTTATATATCTGCAAAACCACCCGCCTCACCGCCTCTTCAATCGTCCATTCATTGCGACACACTACCCACCCCTGCTCCACAGCCGCTCGCTCAAACGCCTCGGTACACGCAACTTGCTCCTCCAGCTTAGACATCACCGTACTGCTCAACCCCCGCCGTCGTGCTGCCGCCCGCGCCCAGGATATTTGCGCCGCGGTGACAACCCCCACGTGCAGGTCCGGCACTTGCACCTGCCGATTAATGTTCAGCTCAAGAATGTCTGCAAAGGGTATCAACCGACGAAACGCGGCATCAGACGGGTACCAGCGATCCATCAGGATGATGCTGTCAGGTGGCTGCGCGGCCAGTACGTTCCGAGTAATCCAGCTGCGGCTGTCGGCAAAGCGCTCACACACCTCAAGTTCCAGATCCCGGCTGGGATCTCGGGCGAACGTGTTAACCAGAGCCATCGTTTGCGCTCGACAGGGATCGCTCTTGCGCTCGCACAGTCGCACGACCTTTAGGTTGTCGGCCCTCAACGCTGTCGTAACGGCCTCCAACAGCGTGGTTTTACCGGTGCCTTTGGGGCCATCCATCGAAATAAACAGCGCACGAGTCATACGGGCGCTGCATCATCGTTCAGGTTGTGCAGTTCCATGGGGCCTCGGGGTCTGAGCGTTTGGGCGAGTTGGCCTCCATTATGGGCAACCCTATTGCCCAATGCGAGGCCGGACTGGCCGACGCGCCCTCCCCGCGTCGACGGTCAGTCATTCAGCATCCGGCTTTCCGGCACCCCAGCCTCGTACCTCAACGCCCATGGCGCAATCAACCGCTGCGGGGTCTGGCAGGTTTTGCGTTTAAACACGAAGTTGCGGCATTTCTCGGCAAACTGCTGGCGATTTCCCACCATGTCGAATCGCATCTGTGCCAGTTCCTGCTCGCGACAGCGTTCAACTTGCTGAGTATCCAGCGTGGCTTTACGTGTGCGTGCATGAAGGTACTTATCATCGGTCAACGCACTGTCGGCCTGTTGCAAAAGCCACAAGCCAAATGCTTGTGGGCAACGCGGGCCGATGGCCTGAACCATGCCGTACTGCTGGGCCTGGATGGCGCTGATGGGCAGGCATTCTTCGGTAAGCTTATGCGCGATTTCGCTGCCCACGGCCCGTGGCAGGCTGTAGGTCCAGTATTCGGAGCCGTAGAGTCCCATGGTCTTGTAGTGCGGGTTGAGCACCACACCTTCGCGAGCCAATACAATGTCGGCGGCCAGCGCCAGCATCACGCCGCCTGCGCCCGCGCTGCCGGTCAGGCCGCTGATCACCAGTTGCCTGGCGGTGAGCAGCTCCAGGCACACATCGTCGATGGCTTGAATGTTGGCCCAGGCTTCCAGCCCTGGCACGTCGGCGGCCTGGATGACATTGAGGTGAACGCCATTGGAAAAGCTGCCGCGTCCGCCCTTGATCAGCAACACCTGGGTATCTCGCGCCTTGGCCCAGCGCAACGCTGCGACCAGCCGCTGGCATTGTTCGGTGCTCATGGCGCCGTTGTAGAACTCGAACGTCAGTTCGCCGATGTGGCCGAACTCTTGGTAGCGAATGGGTTGATAGACCCGCTCGTTGAAAGGCTGGCGGGCGATTGAGCTGTCCAGCACCGGAACGCCGGCCAGCCTTTGCGCCAGTACGTGCCGTGCCGGCAGCTTGAAGGTCTCTGGGCCTTTGGGTTTGAGCGAGCCGATCCACAGGCTGTGATCTCCGGCCGCCACCAGCACAGCGTCGTCCTGTACCGCGAGGATTTCTCCGGGCGTGCCCTGGCGGGCGTCCAAGTGCGCGTCGTAGAGGTAATATTGCCCGCCCAACAGGCTGGCCAACACGCCGGGCTGGCCATCGGCAGCATCGATGCTGCGTTTGATAAAGCCTGCGCAATCGAACCAACTGAAGGTGCGGTCGGCCTGGGTCATGTTCGGCTGCAAGTGCCCGATGACGCTGGGTTGGGTGTAATCGAGCGGTGTGGGGACGAAGCCCTTGGCGAATTTCGCCACTACGTCACGAATGCAAACCATCGCGGCGTCGCTCACCAGGCCGTTGTACAGCTCGGATTTGCGCACCTGGTCGGGCATGTCGAACTCACAGGTGGACCATATCGGTCCTGCATCCATTTCTTCCACCGCTTGCAAAGCCGTGACGCCCCAACGGCGGGCCTGCTGGGTGATAGCCCAATCCAGCGCACTGGCACCGCGGTCACCAACGATGCCCGGATGGATGATCACCACCGGACGCTGCGGATGGCTCCATAGTTGGTGCGGCACACGGTCCTTGAGAAATGGGCAGATCACCAGGTCGGCACCTGACGCCTCGACCTGCTGGCACACCGTGGCTTGATCGGTGAACACCACAACGCTGGGGTCGTGACCCGCCTGGCGCAGATCCAGCCAGGCTCGTTGGGTCAAACCGTTGAATGCCGATGATAACAACAGGATCTTGAGTGATCGCATGGCTGACTCTTCCTTGAGAATGTGCGACCAGAGCTGCTCGTTGAGCCGTCCCTGGCCATCGATAAGCGCCCAAGGTTATAGAGCGGGCCAGCACGGCCACCTGATCGAGATCAATAGTCGGGTTCTGTTGTTCTCAAGGTTCGGCCGGTGAAAGCGGCTTATATTTTCTGAATCACTGCGCAGCCCACTCATCAAACGAACATGCCCTGCTCGGGTTTGCCTTGTTAACCGTAACGGAGCCACGTTCATGTTCGAGAAAGCGCATTACCTCATCAGTTTCATCCTCGACAACCAGCCACAAAGCCGCACGCTTGAGCACGATGCCGACACGCTGGACCCGCAATGGGCCGAGTCCCTGCTCAGGCAGCGCTTCGCAGAGCTCAAGGACGCGAAATTGAGCGACGTCCAGGTGCAAAAGCGCAACAAGCCGGCCGATGAAGGCCATGACATCCCAGGGCATTACCAGCAGCCCTGATTTACGTATCAGAAAACTGCTGCCCGTTTATCAATCACTGAATATTCGGAGGACCTATGAACCCGACAACTCAAGGTTGGACCTGCGCCTGCCCAGGCTGCACCTGCCAGGTGACCCATGACACGCGTCACCAGCGCAACGGCAAAGCCTACTGCAGCCAGGCATGCGCCGACTTGCACCCCCAGGGTCAAGCGTGCCCCAGTGCCGATTGCCATTGCGAGTCGAATGTGAAGGTGCAAGACCGCGCTGTCAGCGATAGCCAGCTCGACGAGGCGATCGAAGAAACCTTTCCTGCGAGCGATCCCATATCGCCTTGATCATTCAGACCCATTAGGAAAACGGGGGCTGCATCGTGGCTCTAGGGTCTAGCAGTTGACAGCCCCCGGCAAAACTCAACAACCTGCACGTCTCACCGCCCTGCCCTGAGGCTGCCCTTGGACTATTTCACCGCGCTCACCGCCTTCATCGAAGCCGCCGAAGGCAACAATTTCTCGCGTGCCGCCGAACGCTTGGGGATCAAGGCCTCAACGGTTTCACGCTATGTGAAGGACCTTGAGCAGGACCTGGGCATCGCGCTGTTCAACCGCTCCACACGCACGCTGCATCTGACCGAAGGCGGTCAGACCTTCCTGATACACGCACGCAGGGTATTGGATGAACTGGAACACGCCAAAGCCGCCACGTCTGCGCTGAACCAGCATCCCCGGGGCGTGTTGAAACTCAACCTGCCGCCGGCGTTTGCTCGGCATCACATTCTGCCGGCGTTGAATGACTTTCTGGTGCGCTACCCGCAGATCTGCGTGGAACTGGTGCTGGATAACACCCAGGTCAATTTGATTCATGCCGGCGTCGACTTAGCCATACGCATTGGCGAGCTGGCCGATTCGACCCTCAAGGCACGCAAGCTCAGCGACGGCCACTACCGCTTGGTGGTCAGCCCGGCGTTTGGCATGCAGCACCCTCCTCCTTCCACGCCCACCGACCTGGCCGGTTTGCCTGCGGTGCTGGGCACGGCGACCACCGGCGATATCAGTTTTGTATCCGCCGGCCGCGCGCTCCCGTTGCAGCATGACGGCGTTATTCGAATCAATGACCTGGACGCGCAACTCATCGCCGTGCGCCAAGGCTTGGGCTTTGGGCTGTTGCCGGACTGGCTGGTGGCGCGAAGTATCGAGGCCGGCGACTTGGCAGTGTGGCTGCCCGAATGGCATATCCAGGGCGTGGAGCGGGCGTTTGCGGTGTGGTTTGTGTACCCGCCCAAGCGCATCGTATCGTCCAAGGTCCGGTGTTTTATCGACTTTATCGTTGAACGACTGGGCGAAACACCGGACTGGAAGTGACTCAACTGAAGCGGATATCCAGCGCACGCAAGTAGGTTTGCAGCCCCGCATCCTGAATCGGGATCAGGAACGCCTCGCTATCCGATTCATTAAAATGCGCATGCCAGTAACCCGGTGGCGTGACAAACGCCAGGCCGGGCGACCAGTCGACCCGCTGCGGGTTACGAATTTGCCCATCCGCGTCCAGCTCGGTGCCCACCAATGAATAACAGCCCGCGGGGCAATCAATAATGAAGTCCAGTGCAATCGACTGATGCCGATGGGGTTTCTGCACCGATCCCGCCGGCAGAATCCCGTACATGGCCCACAGCACGTGGGTCACCGTGCGCGTCTGCGGGAAATGACGGTTGCCCAGCAGGATGCTGATGCGGCTGCGGTCCTGTGCCCTGGGATCATCGGCCGCTTCACGCAACTTCGCGTTGGCCAGTGCTGCTGGGTACAGGGTCGGCGCAAAGCGATCGGCGCGGGGTGTCACCCCCAGGTAACGCAGCAACGGCTCATCGTGCACATAGTAAAGACGTGCATCCTCGCGGGCACTGAAGTGCGCTTGCTGTAATCCCGGCAGGGCGATAAAGCAGCCCTTGGACCATTGAATCTCATACTCCCCCTGAACCACGCTGCCCTCTCCGGCAATCACGTAGAACACCTGGGAAGTGGCGTTGGGTTGCAGGGTCAGCGTGTCGCCACGGTTAAGGCGCATGAAGTTCGCGCATAGCCCGGGGCCTGTCGCAGGGCCTTCGCAGCCCAAGGCGTCGCTGAGGTCCAGCGGTACCACGCGGGAGGGGCCACTGTCATACAGCGAGGCCGGAAAGCTGTGGTAGGGAATGCGGGAAATCAGGTTGGCACTGATGGGATTCGCCGCCTTGCTGTACTCGAAGTACTCGGCGTCCACTTGGTTGATATCCGTCAGTGCGGGGTCGAATTCACGGTTCATCAGGCTCACCTCAGTCTTGGGCTGGATCGCGCAGCACGGTTGAAGCGCTGCACGGGCTAAGTGGACTATAGGCATTGCCCACTGGCGGATGAATGCCTGTAACGGCACAGCAGTTATGCGAAACGGGGCAGTTAACGCAATTGGAACCAGGTGGTTTTCAACTGGGTGTACTTATCAAACGAATGCAG
Source organism: Pseudomonas sp. WS 5503 (assembly GCF_012985385.1). Classification (NCBI taxonomy): domain Bacteria; kingdom Pseudomonadati; phylum Pseudomonadota; class Gammaproteobacteria; order Pseudomonadales; family Pseudomonadaceae; genus Pseudomonas; species Pseudomonas sp. WS 5503. The sequence goes on along the minus strand of NZ_JAAQWI010000009.1, from coordinate 29,104 downwards.
CGACAAATCGCGCCCGAACCCCGACTGTTTGCCGCCGCCAAACGGCACGGTCACGTCCAGGGCGTCAATGGTGTTGACCGACACGGTACCGGCATTCAGGGCACGCGCCACGCGATGCGCACGGTTCAGGTCATCACTCCACACCGATGCCGCCAGGCCGTAGACGCTGTCGTTGGCTTGCTGTATCGCCTGTTCTTCGGTATCGAAGGCACTCACCGCCAGCACGGGGCCAAACACCTCCTCACGGGACAGGCGCATGTCAGCGGTGACGTTGGCGAATATCGTCGGCTGGATGAAGTTTGAACAACCCTCGATGTTCAACTGTTGGCCACCGGTCAACAGCGCGGCACCGTCTGCGTGCGCCCGGCCGATGGCCTGCATGATGCGTGCGGTTTGCCCGCTGTCGACAATTGCACCGGCGGCGCTGGCAGGGTTCAGTGGGTTGCCGGGCATCCAGGCGTGGGATTTATCGATCAGGCGCTCGATGAACTCGTCGTGGATGCAGCGTTGCACGTAGAGGCGCGAATTGGCCGAACACACCTCGCCCTGGTTGAAGAATATCCCGAAGGCCGCCTTCTCCGCCGCCAGGTCCAGGTCCTGACAGTCTGCAAACACCAGGTTCGGGCTCTTGCCACCACACTCCAGCCACACCTGCTTGAGGTTGGACTGCGCGGAGTACTGCATGAAGTACTTGCCCACTTGGGTCGAACCGGTAAATACCAGGCAATCGACGTCCGGGTGCAACCCCAGTGCCTTGCCGGCGCCATCGCCCATGCCTGGCACCACGTTCAGCACGCCCTCGGGGACGCCCGCCTCGAGCGCCAGTTGGGCCAGGCGCAGGGCGGAAAACGGCGATTGCTCAGCGGGCTTGAGTACCACGCTATTGCCTGCCGCCAAGGCGGGTGCCAATTTCCAGGCGGCCATGTCCAGCGGGAAGTTCCACGGCACCACCGCTGCAATCACGCCCAATGCTTCGCGGGTAATGGTCGCCAACGCGTTGTGGGCAGTCGGCGCGACCTGATCGTAGAGCTTGTCCAGGGCCTCACCGTACCAGGCGAAAACATGGGCCGCGCCGGGTACGTCGACGTTATAGGCGTCCATTACCGGCTTGCCCATGTTCAGGGAGTCCAGCAGTGCGAGTTCTTCGCGGTGGGTCATCAACAGGTCGGCGAGTTTGATCAGGACTTTTTTGCGTTCGCCTGGAGGCATGCGCCGCCAGGGGCCGTTGTCAAAGGCGCGGCGTGCGGAGCGTACTGCCAGGTCGACCTCCGCTGCACCGCAGGCGGCGACCTGCGCAAGCAAGCGGTTGGTCGCCGGGTTGATGGTGTCGAAGGTCGCCCCGGAGAGTGCACCTACGGGCTGGCCGTCGATCAGGGCGGTGCTGATGAAGGTTTGGCGGGCAGCGCGTTGCTGCCAATAATCGAGGTTGGACATGCTGTACTCCTGAATTGGGCCGTAAGGCTTTTGTAGGAGCGAGCTTGCTCGCGAAAAACTCAAGGGCGCCGCGTTCATCCAGGAAGAACGCGTTATCGTTGACGTTTTTCGCGAGCAAGCTCGCTCCTACGGATGAACCGAGGTGGGGCCTGTTCATTCGGCCATTTGCAGTTCCGGCATGCGTACCCGGAACCCACGCGTGACGCAGAACAAACACACCAGCCCCAGGGCCATCCAGCACAGGCCGATGGTGAACGACAGGCCGGACAGGCTCGTCCACAACCACAGCGTGCTGAGAAACCCCAGGCCCGGCAGTGCGGCGTACAGCAGATAGTTGCGTGTACCGCGCAGCTTCTGGTCGCCCAAGTAATGTTTGATCACGGCCAGGTTCACCGCCGAAAACGCGAACAGCGCGCCAAAGCTGATCATGTTGGCCACGGTGTCCAGGCTGATGAACAGGGCAATCAGCGAAAACAGGCTGACCAGCATGATCGCGTTGGCCGGCACGCGTTTTTTCGTCACCAGCTTGCCGAATACCCTGGGCAACGCGCCGTCGCGGCCCATTGCGAACAGCACGCGGGACACGCTGGCCTGGGAGACCATCGCGGAGGCGAAACAGCCCGCCACATAGGTGGCGGTAAACGCACTCACCAGTAGCTCGCCGCCGACCCGGCGCATCACATCGACCGAAGCCGAGTCGGGATCGGCAAAACTATTCCATTCCGGGAAGACCATCTGGGCGCAATACGACACCACCAAAAACAGCAACCCACCGATCAGCGACACCGCCATGATCGCCTGCGGAATGGTACGACGCGGGTCAGGTGTCTCCTCAGCCATGGTCGACACGGCATCAAACCCCAGGAACGACAAGCACAGCACCGCCGCGCCGGTCATGATCAGCGGCACACTGAAGCCTTCATGGTGAAACGGCTTGAGCAGCGACACCGGCTCGGCTTGCCCGCTGAGGTTGTGGATCGACGACCCCACGAACACCACGATGAACACCAGTTGGGCCACGATCAGCACCCAATTGACCCGGGTAATCGACTCGATACCCACCAGATTCAGCGCCGTCACCAGGGCAATGGAGCCCAATACCCATACCGCGGTGGGCACGGTAGGAAAGTATTCGGACAAGTAGATGCCGATCAGCAAATAGCTGAGCAGCGGCAGGAAGATGTAGTCCAGCAGCAAGGTCCAGCCGGCGATAAAGCCGAAGGAGGCGCCAAACGCCTTGCGCGTATAGGTGTAGACCGAGCCCGAATACGGGTGCGCCTTGACCATGCACCCATAGCTGTAGGCCGTCAGCAGCATGGCAGCCAGGGTCAACAGGTAGGCGGTGGGCAGGTGCCCCTTGGTCATTTGGGTCACCAGACCGTAGGTGGTGAACACCGCCAGCGGCACCATATACGCCAGCCCGAACAGTACAAGCCCGACAAGGCCCAGGGGTTGTCGAAAGCGGCGCGATGAGGTTGGTTGGGTTGGGGTTTGATGGACGGGAGTATCGGCTACGTTTGTTATTGTATTCATTGCTGACTCCTGGAAAGTGGAATGCAGGGCGCCGCGGCGTTCGATCAAATCGACACCTTTGATGAGTCATCCATTGGGAGCGGTGGGCAGGCCGCTATGGGCCGCCCACCCTGTTCAACCGAAGCGGCATGCGGGGGCTCAGCCCTTCACAGTTTTCCCGCGATCCGTGCGGTGCGGTCCACCGCAATGCGGGTCTTGTCGACCAGTTCATCGAGCTCCACGCGGCTGGCTACCAGGGCCGGCGCCATGATCATGCGGCCCAGGGTCGAGCGAATGATCACGCCTTCTTCAAAGCCAAAAGTGCGGCATTGCCAGGCCAGGTCGTTTTCATTGGCAAAGCGTTTGCGCGTGCCTTTGTCCTCGACAAACTGCAAGGCTGCCAGCAGGCCGGTGCCCTGGATCTCGCCGATCAGCGGGTGGTTGCCAAAGACTTCGTGCAGGAGCTTGTGCAAATACGGCCCGGTGTCGTCCTTTACCTTGCGCACGATCCCTTCGTCACGCAAGGCCTTGAGGTTGGCCAGGGCCACCGCCGCCGCAACCGGGTGCCCGGAATACGTCAGTCCATGAGCAAACACCCCGCCCCGCTCTACCAGGGCTTCGGCCATGCGCTTGCTCAATACCAAACCGCCCATGGGCAGGTAACCTGAGGTCAGGCCCTTGGCGATCGACAACGTGTCGGGTTCGAAGCCGAAATACTGATGGGCAAACCACTCACCTGTACGACCGAAACCGCCAATCACTTCATCAGCGCACAGCAGCACATCGTATTGGCGACAGATACGCTGGATCTCCGGCCAGTAGCTTTCTGGCGGAAAAATCATGCCGCCGGCGCCCTGGAAAGGTTCAGCGATAAAACCGGCGACGTTTTGCGCGCCCAACTCCAGAATCTTTTCTTCCAGTTGCAGGGCGCAGCGCCGCCCGAACTCGGCCGGAGTCAAGTCACCGCCCTGGGCGTACCAATAAGGCTCGTCAATGTGCGCGACGTCCGGGATCAAGCCGCCCATTTCATGCATGAATTTCATGCCGCCCAGGGCAGACGCCGCCAGGGTGGAGCCGTGATAGCCGTTCCAGCGACCGATCATGATCTTCTTCTGCGGCTTGCCGAGCACTTGCCAGTAGCGGCGTACGGTGCGGATCAGCACCTCATTGGCTTCGGAACCGGAGTTGGTGTAGATCACATGGCTGTAGTGCCCTGGCAACAGGCTGAACAGCAACTCGGACAGCTCGATCACCGCCGGATGAGTGGTGTGAAAGAACATGTTGTAGTACGCCAGCTGATCCATCTGCGCAGCCGCCGCAGCGGTCAGGTCCTTGCGGCCATAACCCAGCTGCGTACACCACAGGCCCGACATCCCGTCCAGGTAACGCTTACCCTCGCTGTCCCACAGGTACAGGCCCTCACCGCGGACCATTACGCGCGGGCCTTCGGCATTCAGCGCCTTTTGATCCACAAAGGCATGGATATGGTGGGCCGCGTCCGAGGCTTGGTAGTCCTGGGTCTGGCGTTGCCGTTCAAAGGGTAGGTTCATGGCTTTTTCTCTTGTTGTGGGTAGTCATGCAGCCGGTCAACGGCCTTTGCTCATGTAGCGTTCGAGGGGGTCTTTGCTCAGCCCGCCCTGGGCCTCGGCCAACGAGTCGATAAACAGGGAAAACAGTTCCGATTGCGTGCCGATGTCGAGCTTGCTGTAGATGTGCTTGCGGTGGGACTTGATGGTGTCTTCGGAGACCCCGAGGCGCTCGGCCAGCGAACGTGTGGAGTGGCCGCGCAGGATCAGCTGGGTGATCCGGCATTCGCGTTCGGTGAGCAGCGAGGATCCGAAGTTGTTGAGTGCCGAGTGAATACGCTGTTCCAACAGGCTTTCGAAACGCGCGCCCTGAGTCTCCAGGCCGACGAAGTGCTTGCCCAGCACCGCCAGTACCCAAGGTGCTATGCGCTTGAATTGCTCTGTGGTGGTCGCGTCGAGCTTCTGCGTAAAGGCCAGCGACACCGCCAGGCTCAAGCCGTTGCTCGCCTGCAGGATGTAGTTGAGCTCATCCTCCAAGTGCGAATGCCGGTAAAACGACTGGTAGTACTCGCTGTGCTCAAAGTGGTCGGGGGCCACATCGGCGAGGTCGTAGCAGCCGGAAGTGGCGCCCTCCACGCAGGCGCCGTAGAACGGGTCGAGCAAGTAAAAACCGGAGAGGTACTGGCGCACATTGCCCTGGGGCAGCCATGGCCCGTCCAGTTCGAACAATGCGCTGGGCATGCCGTCGTGGGGGTACAGGTACAAGGTCGTGGCCTGAATGGGGCGGATACACCCCAGGGCATCGAACAACGTGGCGGCAAACCCCGCGTGCCCGATGCTCTCGGTCACCCTGGCTATCTGTTCGAACCACTGGGCTGAAGACAGTCGATCATTATCCACTTCGAAGACTCGCCGTCATAACGGTTGGGTGCGACACCAGGACACTGGCGCCGGGGACTGAAGTGATAGTCCCACACCCGCAAAGTCATCGAAATCACCCCTTAGGGTGAGGGGGTGCGCTGGAACCTCGGAATCGCCAAGCCCAGGCTTTCGCGCAAGGTCGAGCCCTCGTAGGCCGTGCGATAAACACCGCGCTCTTGCAGCAAAGGGATTACCTCCTGAGTAAAGCGATCAAATTGCCCAGGGTGCCCGATGTAGATATTGAACCCGTCCACCGCCCGTGCCTCGAACCAATCCGCCATTTTCTGCGCCACCGTGACGGCGCTGCCCACGAACGCGCCTGGGCGCAATTGCCGGCCAAATTCGACGGCCTGGCGCAGGCTGAAGCCCTGCTCCCGCGCCTGGTCGGCGATGCGTTTGGCAGCGGTGAAAAAACTGCTGCGCGCGGCCTCCAGGCTCTCTTGCGGGAACGGCGCATCCAGGTCGTATTGGCTGAAATCATGCCAGCCAAAATTGCGCCCGAACTCCTTGAGTGCCAGCGCAAAACTGTGGTCGATCTGATGATAGTGCTGCTCGATTTCCCGGGCATGGGCATCGGTGTCGCCCACATAAATTTCCGCACCGGGCATGATCAGTACCTGTTCCGGATCGCGCCCCCGTTGTGCCGCCCTGCCCTTGATATCCCGGTAAAACGCCTGGCCCTGCTCGATACTGGCCGCGTGGGTGAAGATCACATCGGCGGTGGCGGCGCCCAGGTCGCGGCCTTGCTCCGAGTCGCCGGCCTGGAAAATCACCGGCTGGCCTTGGGGCGAGCGCTGGATATTCAGCGGGCCTACCACCGAGAAGTGTTCGCCCTGGTGATTCAGGCTGTGCAGCTTGCTCGGGTCGAGAAACTGCCCAGTGGCACGGTTGCGCACAAACGCATCGTCTTCGTAAGAGTTCCACAGCCCCTGCACCACCTGAACGTGTTCGGCGGCACGCCCGTAGCGGGTGGCATAGTCGTAATGTTCGTCGCGGCTGTAATTGCCGGCGGTACCGGCATCGCCACTGGTCACCACGTTCCAGCCGGCGCGGCCTTTGCTGATCAGGTCCAGGGAGGCGAGGCGCCGGGCGACGTTATAGGGCGAGTTATACGAGGTGGTCAGCGTACCGACCAGGCCGATATGCCGCGTGCTCATGGCCAGTGCCGACAGCAAGGTCAGCGGCTCCAGGCGATTGAGGTAATGGGAAGGCGAGCCCTCGGTGATGAACTGGCTGTCGACGATGAACATCAGGTCGAACAGCGCCGCCTCGGCCTGGCGCGCTATCTCGATGTACCAATCGACGTTGACGCTGGCATCGGCCGGCAACTGCGGATCAAGCCACAGGTTATGGCGGCCCGGCCCACCGCAGCCCATGGTCAGGGCGCCCAGTTTGAGCTGTCTTTTAGTCATTGCGCAGTAGTCCTTCAAGCGGTCAGGGCTGGGTGGTGGCGACGGCGGGCTGCAAGGCGGCTGCAAATGAAGGGTCGAACAACGTGGCGGCCGAGTAAGACTTGACCAGGCCCAGGCCGGCAAAAAAGTCCACGGTCTTTTGCGCCTCGATGGGCGCCTGAGGCGTCAGCGGCTCGACGGTGGTGCGTGCGCGGGCAAACCAGACGCGAGCGATGTCGGCATCAGCGCGGGTGCGCTTGGCCCAGGCATCGGCATACGCGTTGGCGTTGGCCGGGCTTTGGCGGGCCCAGTCGCGGGCTTTTTTCAGGCGCTGGAGGAAGTCGCTGATGGGTTCACGCTTGGCCTCGACAGCACTGGCGTTGGCGGCAATGAAACTCTGGGCCGGGATCAAGTCTTCAGCGGTTGCCAGCACCCGCGCACCTTGGCGTTCCTGTTGCGTGACGTAGGGTTCCCAGGTGGCGATCACGTCAACTGCACCGCCTTCCAGCGCGTGGGAGGCATCCAGGGCGCTGAGGTAGCGCCATTGCAGCGAATCCCGCGCAACCCCGGCCTTGTCCAGTGCGGTCAGCAACAGTTGCTGGCTCCAGGAACCTTTCCAGATCGCAGCGCGCTTGCCTGCCAGATCGGCCAGGCTGTGGATCGACGAGTCTTTTTTTACCAGGATGGCTACGCCGTCGAGATTTTGCCGGCTGACGGCAATCACCTTGATCGGTGCACCCAAGGCGCCCAGGAACAACACCGGGGCATCCCCGAGCAGGCCCAGGTCCAGGCTGCCGACGTTGAGCGCTTCGGCCACCGGCGACCCGGCCGTGAACTGCTTCCAGTCCAGCGTGTAAGGCAGGTCATCGAGCACCCCCGCCGCTTCCATCACGGCCTGCGCGTTGTAGCTCTGGTCGCCGACCACCAGGGTTTGGGCCTGCGCCGTCAGGCACAGCAAAGAGGCGGCCAACCCGGCCGCCAGGGTTTTGAGGTAACGCACGTTCGTCTCCAGATGCCTTGTGGGGCATTCAAATCGATCCGCACGCACGGTCTCGGTTTTAAAAAGCTTTTATCTGTGGCGATTGAGCTTGCTCCCGCTGGGCTGCGTAGCGGCCCCCTGCTCCTGACAAAGAGCAGGGCCGCTTCGCGCCCCAGCGGGAGCAAGCTCCCTCGCCACAGTTTTTTGGGTGTCCGGGCTATTTTCGTGGTGTTGAAGGCGAGATGTAAAATACTGATAACGCATAACCTAATTCGTTAATAATGCGCATATCGCATCACGCTAGCGCGGCAATTCAACCCGAGCCACCAACCCCGACCCACGTCGATTGCTCAGGCTCAGCTCACCGCCCTGCTCGCGCACAATGGCCCGCGCTGCCGAGAGCCCAAGCCCTACCCCACCGGTATTGCGGTTGCGTGAGGTCTCGAGACGAAAGAACGGGTCGAACACACGCTCCAGGTCCGCTTCGGGAATCCCCGGGCCCTCGTCGCTGACCTCGATGCGTACCCGCTGATCGTCAACACTCAGAGCAATGCTGGGGTGCCGGGCGTACTTGGCGGCATTTTCCAGCAGGTTGACCACCACCCGTTTAAGCGCCAATGGCCGGCCGTGATAGACCAGATGGGGCGGCCCCCGGAAGTCGACCGCCAGCTGCTGGTCGCGATAGTCGTCGATGATGGTTTGCAGCAGTTCAGACAAATCGAATGCCGTGCTGTGCTCCAGTACCGTATCGTCGCGGAAAAACGCCAGCGCGGCGTTGATCATCGACTGCATTTCCTCGACATCGCGAATCAGCTTGTGCTGATGGTCCAGATCCTCCATGAACTCACAGCGCAGGCGTATCCGCGTCAAAGGCGCGCGCAAGTCATGGGAAATGGCTGCCAGCATCTGGGTGCGTTCGCCGATGAAGTGCTGGATCTGCGCCTGCATGGTGTTGAAGGCGATAGTGGCCTGGCGTATTTCGTCGGGGCCTTCGATGTCGATGGGCGGTGCGCGCAGATCGCCGCCGAAGCGTCTGGCGGCACTGGCGAAACGCTGCAACGGCTTGGCCAATTGCCGGGTGGCCACCCAGGCGACCAGCAAGGTGGCGATCAACCCCAGGATGATGATCACCGCAATCCGCGTGGGTGCGCTCAGGCCCCAACTGCGTTCGGGTGGGATGAAGGACAACCAGCTGCCATCAAGTAACTGCACCAGCGCGACATAATGCGCGTCGGGGCTGCCACGCGGCCAATCGTCCGGGCTGTACACCTGAATGATGCGCCCCGTGCCAAACAACGCCTGTATCCCAGGGACTTCGCCCGCCTGTAGCACGTTGCCGCCGCTGGGCAGGCCGAAATCCACGGGGTCGGTATGCCACGTCACCTGCAACCGCGCATCGCTGGCCGCTGCAGCCAGATGCGAGCGCAACGGCGCAGGCGCCGCCTCGATCACTTTCAACGTCGCGGCCATTTGCTCCAGCAACCCCGTGCGGTCGATGGGCGGACGCGCCCACACCCCGGCCACCTGCACGAACAAGGCATTGAGGGCCAGTGAGGCGAGCATCGCGGCGAGAATGGTCAGGGCGATCCGCCGATTCAGGGTGTCGCGGCGCAGCAGGCGGCGAATCATGCGCGGGTCACCGGGGCAGTGAACAGATAGCCGCCGTTGCGCACGGTGCGGATCAGGTCCGGGCGCTTGCAATCGGGCTCGATCTTGCGCCGCAGCCGGCTGACCTGCACGTCGATGCTGCGGTCGAAGGCGTCGTGGCCCTGGCCGTGGGTCAGGTCGATCAACTGGTCGCGGGTGAGAATGCGCTGGGGGTGTTCGAGAAACACTACCAGCAGGTCGAACTCGCCACCGGACAACGGGATCATGACGCCCTCCGGCGAACGCAGCTCGCGACAGGTGATATCCAGATGCCAACCGGCGAAGGCAATCACCGGGCGTGAGCGCTCGTCGGCCGCACTGACCGACTGTCCCGCACGCCGTTGCACAGCGCGCAGGCGGGCCAGCAATTCGCGCGGGGCGAAGGGTTTGGTCAGGTAGTCGTCGGCGCCCAATTCCAGGCCAACAATGCGGTCGCTCAGCTCGCCCATGGCCGTGAGCATGATGATAGGGATGCCGACCTGCGCCTGCACTTTCTGGCAGAGGCTGAGGCCGCCTTCGCCGGGCAACATGAGGTCGAGGATGATCGTGTCCGGCCGCTGTTGTGCGATGGCCGCCCACATGGCCTCGCCGTCGGCGGCCACGTCGACTTCATAGGCGTGCTGGACGAAGAATTTCTTCAGCAATGCCAGCACTTCCACGTCGTCATCGACGATCAGCAGTCTGCTCACGTTCACAGATTCCCAGGCCAAAAAAAGAACGACATCTAAAACCATTCCGGCGCCGGGGTCATTTATTTCAATCGAGCAACATTCCTTCGCCACGGACACAACCCGGACATCTTTGGGCAAAACCTGTCGGGCATTCTGCACATCTCCCACTCACGAAAGACGCCTATGAAAGTTTCGAGCAGCAGGTACACCGAGCAAGCAGCAGGCGATGCGCGGCCACTGGTACTGAGCCAGCGCACCTCTTCCCCGGCTCAGGACAGCCCGATGCTGTTCCAGGAATCCTGCCTGGGGCTGAACGCGGACCTGGACCGTATCGTGCTGCGTCGCTACTTCGAACACTACAGCCCCGACGCCGGGCGCTGGGTCGAGTACGCCCACTCCATTCCCATCGCCGAGCTTGTCCACTGGATCATGACCCATGGCCAGTTGCATATCGAATCGTCACACGACACTCCAAACGAACAGGCAACCCATTGATGGCCCGTAAATGCTCACTCCTGTTACTGATGGCGGGCACCCTGAGCCTGATGGCTTGCAGCAGCAACAAGGTCGAACCCGAGCGATATACAGGCTTTCTTCATGACTACAGCCTGCTTAAAGAACAACAGAGCCCGTCGGGCCAGACCGTACTGAGTTGGATCAGCCCGGCCTTGAAGCGCGGCCGCTACAAGCAGGTCTACCTGGCGCCCAGCCAGTTTTTTCCGGCTGTTGAACCCAGCGCCCAGATCCCCCAAAGCACGCTCTCCCACGTCACCGGCTACTACGACCTGGTACTGCGTTCGGAACTTGGCAAATACGTTTACCTGGCCTCAAAACCTGGCCCTGACACCCTCACAGTACGCCCTGCCATCACCCGCATCGCCACCAGCCCACAGGGGCTGCGGTTTTATGAGTGGCTGCCGATCACCCTGGTCGCAGCGGGCGTGAGCGCCGCCACAGGCATATGCGATCGAGACAGTGAAATCGCCACGGAGCTGTCATTGGAAGATGGTTCGACCGGCGATGTCGTGGCGGCCATGGTGCGTAAAGGCACCGGCGCACCCCTGGCCAATGACAAGCAAGTCATGACCGCCGACAACGTCAAGGACGTGCTCGACGGCTGGGCCCGCGACCTGGGTACGTCGTACAGTGCAGTCGCTCGATAACCCTCGCCGCGCTCAAACGTCATAATCACAGGGGCATCTGCGTGGTAATCTCCCGGCACCACGAATAGACATTGATCGTCACTTGACGATGACCAAAGCCAGGAAAGACCATGCCCAAGATTTCTCACTCAGCGCTACGCCGTAACTTCCGTGACCTGCTGGCAACGCCCCTGTGCGTTGAAACCGCCTCCGTATTCGACCCCATGTCTGCCCGCATCGCGGCCGACCTGGGGTTTGAAGTGGGAATCCTGGGCGGCTCCGTCGCCTCCCTGCAGGTGCTGGCGGCCCCCGATTTTGCGTTGATTACCCTGAGTGAGTTCGTCGAGCAAGCCACCCGCATCGGCCGTGTGGCCCAGTTGCCCTTCATCGCCGATGCCGACCATGGCTACGGCAACGCCCTGAATGTAATGCGCACCGTCGAAGAGCTGGAACGCGCCGGCGTCGCTGCGCTGACCATCGAAGACACCCTCTTGCCCGCGCAATTCGGGCGTAAATCCACGGACCTGATTTCCGTCGAAGAAGGCATCGGCAAGGTCAAGGCCGCGCTGGAGGCGCGTGTCGACCCGGCGCTGTCGATCATTGCGCGCACCAACGCCGGCGTGCTGCCCACCAGCGACGTGATTGCGCGGACCAAGGCCTATGAAAAGGCCGGCGCTGACGGCATCTGCATGGTCGGCGTCAAGGACTTCGACCACCTGGAGCAGATCGCGGAGAACCTCAGCGTTCCGCTGATGCTGGTGACCTACGGCAACCCACAACTGCACGACAGCGAGCGCCTGGCCAGCCTGGGCGTACGCATCGTGGTGGCCGGGCATGGCGCCTACTTCGCCGCGATCAAGGCCACTTACGACAGCCTGCGTGCCCAGCGCCAGCTGACCCACAGCACCTCGAACCTCAGTGCGACGGAATTGACCCACACCTACACCTTGCCTGAGAGCTATGTGGCGTGGGCCGAAGAGTTCATGGATGTAAAAGAGTAATCAATCACTCGCGGCTCAGCCGTTGGCGCATCCCTGCGCTGGCGGCCGGGCCGGGCTGTACCACGCACTGATCCATCGCCACCCACGCACCTTCCTCCGTCGCCATCATCGGCTGCACCGGCCGGCCCGTCTCGCGTTCCACCACCTCGACACTGATGCCCTCCTCGGCGTAATGCCGATTGCCCCACGCCACCAACGCCATCAGCACCATACGAAAGTCTTCGCCTCTGGCCGTCGGCACGTATTCGTACCGTGGCGGCCGCTCGCTGTAGGCGCGGCGCTCCAGCATCCCCGCGTCTACCAAGCCATTAAGGCGGCGCGTCAGCATGTTGGGCGCGATGCCCAGGCTGCGCGAGAACTCGTCAAAACGGCGCAAGCCGTGCAAGGCGTCGCGCATGATCAGCATGCTCCACCACTCCCCTACCCGTTCAAGGCTACGGGCGATGGGGCATTCGGCACTGATGAGGGATTTGCGCTGCATAAGTATTCCTGTGTGCGAGTACAAACTTGTATGACGCCATGTTACTTTCATGATGATAGTGACGTCCATACGCTGTGTACCCTTCAAGCAACAGGAGTCGATTGAGCATGAGTAAACGTATCGTCGTGACGGGCATGGGCGCGCTGACGCCGCTGGGGTCGAGCGTGGAATCCACTTGGCAGCGCTTGCTGGACGGGCAGTCGGGCATCCGCCGCTTGCCGCAAGAATTGATCGGTGATCTGGCGGTCAGCATCGGCGGCCAGGTGCAGAGTGTGTTGCAAGACCCCGAAGCCGGTTTTGATCCTGATCGACTGTTGGCAGCCAAGGAACAGCGCAAGATGGACCGCTTTATCCTGTTTGCCCTGGCGGCGGCGGATGAAGCCCTGAAGCAGGCCAATTGGGCCCCCAGAACACCCGAAGAGCAGGAACGCACGGCAACCATCATCGCCTCCGGCGTCGGCGGTTTCCCGGCCATTGCCGATGCGGTGCGCACCACCGACAGCAAGGGCCCGCGTCGTTTGTCGCCCTTCACCATTCCATCGTTTCTGAGCAACATGGCCGCCGGGCATGTGTCGATCAACTATGGCTTGAAAGGCCCTCTGGGTGCGCCAGTAACCGCGTGTGCCGCCGGGGTTCAGGCTATCGGCGACGCAGCGCGAATGATTCGCTCCGGGGAAGTCGACGTCGCGGTATGCGGCGGTGCCGAAGCGGCGATTCATCGCGTCAGCCTTGCCGGTTTCGCCGCAGCGCGAGCGTTGTCCAGCGATTTCAATGCCACGCCGCAGCGCGCTTCGCGCCCCTTCGATCAGGCGCGCGACGGCTTTGTGATGGGCGAAGGCGCCGGCATTCTGGTAATTGAAGAACTGGAGCATGCCCTGGCGCGGGGCGCACAGCCGATTGCCGAACTGGTGGGCTATGGCACCAGTGCAGACGCCTATCACATGACCGCAGGGCCTGAAGACGGTGACGGTGCGCGCCGGGCAATGACTCAAGCGTTGCGCCAGGCGGGCATCGAGGCGTCGCAGGTGCAGTACCTGAATGCCCACGCGACCTCCACACCTGTGGGCGACAAAGGCGAGCTGGCGGCAATCAGGACGCTATTCGGTACTGGCGGTAGCCCGGCGATCAGCTCGACAAAATCCGCCACCGGCCACTTGCTCGGTGCTGCGGGGGGCATCGAAGCCGTCTTCACCGTGCTTGCCCTGCGTGACCAGATCGCGCCAATGACACTCAACCTGGAAAACCCGGACGCCCTCGCCGACGGCCTGGACATGGTGCGCGATGAGGCGCGTCCCATGCCGATTGAATATGCGCTGTCCAATGGCTTCGGCTTTGGCGGCGTGAACGCCAGCGTGCTGTTCCGACGCTGGATATAAGCCGGGGTTTGCCCCTGGAGTGAATTTCACCGACCATGGCGCCTTTCTGTTCCTGCCAACACGAGGTGCCCATGGCCAACCACGACCTGTCCTATACCCCTGACCCGGACGCCGATTCCATCTCCTCCGACGTAATCGGCTTCAACGGCATCCTGGTCTCCACCCAGATTCCCACCCATGCCGATGGCAGCCTGGAACTGGGCGATATCACCCTGCAAAGCGAGTGCACCCTGCAAGCGCTGAAAGTCGCGCTGGAAAAAGCCGGCAGTTCCATGGACCGGGTCATGCACCTGACCATCTACCTCACCGACATGGCCGACCGTGCTGCGTTCAACGAGGTCTACAAGCGCTTTTTCGCCAAGCCCTGGCCAGTGCGGGCAGCAGTGGGCGTTGCCGCCTTGGCGGTAGAAGGTATGCGGGTGGAAGTGACGGCGATGGCTGCCAAGGCTTGAATCTGTGACGCCGTTAACGCCGATCTGATCGGAATGTCGAACGCGGTCAAAAAGGTGGGCTTGCCTGCGATAGCGGTGGTGAATGTTCCATCGCCATCGCAGCATAGGTATCTACACAACTGTGCAGTTCGCCGCAGCCCCGTAACCACGATGCGAAGCGAGCCGCTCTTGATCTGCTCTTGATCTTAGGCGCCCCGTTAAACCACGCTGGCCGGAATTCGACAGGGATTTGGGGGGTAAACCGGCAGGGATGCCGGTTTAGCCGCCCCGCGCCATGGATGGCGCGTGGCGGCGGCCCCCCAAATCACTGGCGGATTACGGGCACACCGAGCCTAGGCGAGGTGCCGAGTGGTGGGGCAAGAGCCCTTTGGTTACTTTGGGGCTCTTTTCCAAAGTGACCCGCCGTCAGGCGGAACCCTAAGTGGCAGTTACCGCAGGAATGGATATGTACACGGTCCAACTGGGTTGACTGTCAGGCCGTCTTCGCAGGCAAGCCAGCTCCCACATTTGGACAGCGGCGCGTCAGTTAGAACAGCGCTGGCTGTCAGGCCGTCACGGGAGCAAGCTCCCTCGCCACAGGTTCAGCGTCGCACCAAAATTGTGTAGATACCTATGGCCATCGCAGGCAAGCCAGCTCCCACATTGGGTCTTCGTTGCGTTGAGTAATGCGTTCGCTTAACGGGCTTGCATCAGGGCCGACAGCCCTGCGGTAGATGCCGCCCAGGCATTTCACGGCTACAATGCGCGCCTCGACCGTGACAAGCCTGACTAAAAAAACTATGTCCTTGCCCAAGCATCACCTGGAATTGCTCAGCCCTGCCCGCGATGTCGCCATTGCGCGCGAGGCTATCCTGCACGGCGCCGACGCCGTTTATATCGGCGGGCCGAGCTTCGGCGCCCGCCATAATGCGTGTAACGAGGTGAGCGATATCGCTCAACTGGTGGAATTCGCCCGCCGTTACCACGCCCGCGTCTTCACCACCATCAACACCATCTTGCATGACAACGAGCTGGAACCTGCGCGCAAGCTGATCCATCAGCTCTACGATGCCGGTGTCGATGCGCTGATCGTGCAAGACCTGGGCGTGATGGAGCTGGATATTCCGCCGATCGAGCTGCACGCCAGCACCCAGACCGACATCCGCACCCTGGGCCGGGCCAGGTTTCTCGACCAGGCCGGTTTCTCGCAGTTGGTACTGGCCCGCGAGCTGAACCTGCAAGAGATCCGCGCCATTGCCGACGAGACCGATGCCGCCATCGAGTTCTTTATCCACGGCGCCCTGTGCGTGGCGTTCTCCGGGCAGTGCAATATCTCCCACGCGCAAAATGGTCGCAGCGCCAACCGTGGCGACTGCTCCCAGGCCTGCCGCCTGCCCTACACCCTGAAAGATGATCAGGGCCGCGTGGTGGCCTTTGAAAAGCATCTGCTATCGATGAAAGACAACAACCAGAGCGCCAACCTGCGCGCCCTGGTCGAAGCGGGCGTGCGTTCGTTCAAGATCGAAGGCCGCTACAAGGACATGGGTTATGTGAAGAACATCACCGCCTACTACCGCCAGCGCCTCGACGAGATCCTCGAAGACCGCCCGGACCTGGCCCGCGCTTCCAGCGGCCGTACCGCGCACTTCTTCCTGCCCGACCCGGAAAAAACCTTCCACCGTGGCAGCACCGATTACTTTGTCAGCGACCGCAAGATCGACATCGGTGCCTTTGACACCCCGACCTTTACCGGCCTGCCCGTGGGCACCGTGGAAAAAGCCGGCAAGCGCGACTTGCAGGTGGTCACCCATGAGCCACTGTCCAACGGCGACGGCCTCAATGTGCTGATCAAGCGTGAAGTGGTGGGTTTTCGCGCCAATATCGCCGAGCCCAAGGGTGAGTTCGAGGAAGACGGTGAGAAGCGCTACCGCTACCGCGTCGAGCCCAACGAAATGCCGGCCGGCTTGCACCAACTGCGCCCGCATCACCCGCTCAATCGCAACCTGGACCACAACTGGCAACAGGCCCTGCTCAAGACCTCGGCCGAGCGCCGTATCGGTTTGTCATGGGTCGCGCGCCTGCGTGAAGAGCAGCTGCAAATCACCGCGACCAGCGAAGAAGGCATCAGCGCCAGTGTCACCCTGCCCGGCCCGTTTGGCGTGGCCAACAAACCGGAGCAGGCGCTGGACACCCTGCGCGACCTGCTCGGCCAGCTCGGCACCACCGAGTACCACGCCACCCATATCGAACTGGATGCGCCGCAAGCGTTCTTCATCCCCAACTCGCAGCTCAAGGCGTTACGCCGTGAAGTGATCGAAGCACTGACCGCCGCACGCGTCGCCGCACATCCGCGGGGTGGGCGCAAGGCTGAGACTTCGCCGCCGCCGGTGTATCCCGAGGCGCACTTGTCGTTCCTGGCCAACGTCTACAACCAGAAGGCCCGGGACTTCTACCACCGTCACGGCGTGAAGCTGATCGATGCGGCCTTCGAAGCCCACGAAGAAACCGGCGAAGTGCCGGTGATGATCACCAAGCACTGCCTGCGTTTCTCGTTCAACCTGTGCCCTAAACAGGCCAAGGGCGTGACCGGAGTGAAGACCAAGGTGGCACCCATGCAATTGATCCACGGTGACGAAGTGCTGACCCTGAAGTTCGACTGCAAACCCTGCGAAATGCATGTGGTGGGCAAGATCAAGGGGCATATCCTCGGTCTGCCGCAGCCTGGCAGTGCGGTGGAGCATTTCAACCCGGAAAACCTTATCTACCAGGGCACGCACTAACCCTCACCTGTAGGAGCGAGCTTGCTCGCGAAGAACGAGAGAACGCCGCGTTTCAACCCGATGCGCTGCGTCATCGTTAACCTTCTTCGCGAGCAAGCTCGCGCCTACCGAGGTTGCGGGGCCACCACCAGCCCCGCTGCAACCCTGCCGCTGCCAACAGAATCGCCGCCACGCCCAGCCATTGCAGCCACCCCAGGCGATGCCCGAACGCAATCCAATCCACAAAGATCGCCGCAATCGGGTAGATGAACGACAGTGCGCCGGTAATGGCCGTCGGCAGTTTCTGGATCGCGCCATACAGCAGTACATACATCAAACCTGTGTGCACCACCCCCAAGGTGACCAAGGCCGCCCACGTCGTGGTGGATGCTGGCAGGCCATTCCAGGGCACCAGTGGCGCCAGCAATAGCGCGCCAGTCGTCACCTGGATCAATGCCATCAAATGCGGCGGTACTTCCTTGAGGCGCTTGATGATCAACGCCGCGACCGCATACAAAAATGCCGCACCCAGGGCCAGCGCGATGCCTACCAGGTAATCTCCTCCACCCGTTTGCTCGCCATGGGCGGTGACAATCGCCAACATGCCCAGGAACGCCACGCTCAACCATGCCAATTTCTGCACGGTGATTTTTTCACCGAGAAACACCGCCGCCAGCATCACCAGGATAAACGGCTGCACGTTGTACACCGCGGTGCTGATAGCGATGGAGGCACGGGAATAGGATTCGAACAGCAGCAACCAGTTGCCGACAATGGCCACGCCGCTGAGCACGGCCAGCCCCAGTTTTGCCCAACTGAGCAGGTCCAGGCGCAGGTAACCCAGCCAGGCGCACACCAGTACCAGCGTCAGCGCACCGATCACGCAGCGCCAGAACACCACCTCGATCACCGACACGCCAGACACCAGCACAAACCAGCCAATGCTGCCCGAGATCAGCATGGCGGCGACCATTTCCCACGACCCGCGACGGATGGATGAATCCATGATTGAGGCTCCTCAAGTGAGGCTCCAGTATGGCAATCTGTTGGCGACGGCTACAGCGACTAAAAAAGGCAAAATCCCGAAATCACCTTTTCTTATTAGGCACAGACCATGATCGACACCATCGACCAGCAACTGATCGCCGCTTTGATGGACGACTCGCGGTTGTCCCTCAAAGCCCTGGCAGGCATCACCGGGCTGTCTTCACCCAGCGTCAGCGAACGCCTGCGCCGCCTGGAAGAACGCGGCGTGCTGACCCACTACACCGTCGACATCGACCCCAAGCACTTCGGCTACCTGCTGCAGGCCATCGTGCGCATCCGCCCCCTGCCCGGCAAATTGCAGGAAGTGGAGCGCCAGATCCAGGCGATCCCCGAGTTCACAGAGTGCGACAAGGTTACCGGGGACGACTGCTTCATCGCACGCCTGCATGTACGCACCATGGAGCACCTCGACACGCTGCTGGACCGGCTGAATACCTATGCCGAAACCAACACCGCTATCGTCAAGAAAACCCCGGTGAAACGGCGTTTGCCGCCGTTGGCTGACTAAATGGGTTGTTCAGGTACTCATGCCCAGTGCACGGCGCGCTCACTGGTCAGCTTTTCCACAAACCCCACAATCCGCCGACAGGCCTGCGCCAGGCGCTCTTCGCCCAGGGTAAAGGACAGTCGAACGAACCCCTGGGCCGGCTCGCCGAAGGCTGCCGCGTCCAGCACCGACACGCCCGCTTCACGAAACAGGCGCCAGGCAAAATCCAGCGACCCCAGCCCCGTGCCGCGCACATCCACCAGCACAAACATGCCGGCTTGCGGCGCCAGCACCCGGATGCCTGGGCAGGTGCTCAAGGCGGTCACTACCAGGTCACGTCGGCGTCGGTAGGTCTCCCGCATACCTTCAGTGACTTCATCGTGGGCCAACACCGCGGCGGTCGCCGCCTCCATCACGAAGCCGGGCAAGCCGTACATCATGCTCAACAGCAGGGTTTCGGCGTGCTGCACCATTTGCACTGGAGCGATGAGCCAGCCGATACGCCAGCCGGTCATGGCGTGGGATTTGGACAAGCTGCCGATCACAATGCAGCGCTGCGCCATGCCCGGTAATGCCGCGAGGCTGTGGTATTGACCGTCGAACACCAGGCTTTCGTAGACCTCATCCACCACCACCCACAGATCATGGGCGATGACCAGGTCGGCAATGGCTTGCAGCTCCTGCAGGTCAAGCACCACGCCAGTGGGGTTGTTCGGATTGGAAAAGAATATCGCCCGGGTACGCGGGGTGATCGCGGCGGCGAGCAAGGACGGATTCAGGCGAAAGCCGGCTTCAGCACTGCAGGGCACCCGCACCAGGGTGGCGCCGCTGGCCTTGAGCGTGGCTTCGTAGGTGACATACATCGGGTCGAGCACCAGCACTTCGTCGCCGGCCTGCAACAGGCACAGCGAACTGATGAACAGCGCGTTCTGCGCACCGGGCACGATGATCACGTTGTCGGCGGCCAACGGCCGGGCAAGGGTCTGGCTGTAACGGGCTGCGATCGCCTCGCGCAGTGCCGGGCGACCGGCGATCTCGGTGTAGTGAGAATCTCCCGCGTGCAAGGCATTGACGGCGGCGTCGGTGATAAAGGGCGGCGTGGCGAAATCCGGGTCGCCGACGCTGAGGATGATGACGTCTTCGCCCTGGCTGGCGGCGTCGAACGCGGCGTGGTGGATGTCCCAGGCAGCAACGCCCTGCCCTGCAATGCGCTCAACGAAGGGAGAAAACTTCATGCCAGAGCCTCTGGTAAAAGAAGAAAGACGCAGATCCGTAGATGCGCGGGCGACAAGCGGCCAACTTAGTGCATGGCAAACCTTCGTTCAATGGCTAAATAGGGCCTTGCCCCCATGGCAGGCAATCACATTGAACCCCCTTCCGGTCCCCGTTCTCAAAGCTGCATAGACCACGGCCCTGGAACACGCACAATGACTTTCATTCTATGGCTGGCCGTATTGGGCGCCGTACTGCTTACCCTGGCCCTCACCTCCTCATACTTGCGCTGGATGCCGGTCACCACCTCGGCGGTGTGCCTGTTGCTGGGTATCGCCATCGGCCCTCTGGGTGTGGACCTGCTGCATCTGGACATCAAGGGCTCGGCGCGCTGGATGGAGCACCTGACCGAAGTGGCAGTGCTGTTTTCGCTGTTTGTCAGCGGCCTGAAATTGCGCCTGCCGCTCAAGCATCGCACCTGGCGCATCGCCTTCGGCCTGGCCGGCCCGGTCATGCTGTTGACCATCCTCGGCACCGGGCTGTTGCTGCATTACCTGCTTGATCTGTCGTGGGGGGTGTCTCTGCTGGTGGGCGCGATCCTGGCGCCGACCGACCCGGTGCTGGCGGGCCTGGTTCAGGTCAACAATGCCCAGGACTACGACGCGCTGCGCTTCGGTCTGTCAGGCGAAGCGGGGCTGAACGATGGCAGCGCCTTCCCGTTTGTGATCTTCGGCCTGCTGTTCATGCAACACGGCGGCTTCGATGGCGACTGGGTCGGCGGTTGGGTGCTGAAAAACCTGGTATGGGCGGTGCCGGTCGGGCTATTGATCGGCTACTGGATGGGCCGAGGTATCGGCCGGGTGACGTTGCGCCTGCGCCTGATCAATGCCGACAGCACCCTCTCGCCCAATGATTACCTGACACTGGCATTGATCGCCCTTGCCTATGTGACCGCCGAAGCCGTGGGCGGCTATGGCTTCCTGTCGGTATTCGCGGCGGGCCTGGGGTTGCGCCAGGCCGAGGTGAAGTCCACCGGCAACGCCCAGACACCCGCCGAGCACCTGGCGCAACCGGTGGTGGGCCACCTTGAAATCGAGCCCGAGCAAGCCTTGCATGGTGACGTCAGCCAGTTGAAGGACACCCAGATTGCGGCAGGCGTGATGATGGGCGACATGCTGGCCTTCGGCAGCCTGGTGGAGCGGGCCATGGAGGTGTTCCTGGTGACAGTCTTGGGCATCGTGCTGGTCAGCCACTGGGAGTGGGCCGCGTTGGCGGTGGCACCGTTGCTGTTTTGTGTAATTCGCCCCGCCAGTGTATTCGCCATGCCTTGGGGCCGCCTGTTGGACCGGCGGCAACGCAGCCTGGTCAGTTGGTTCGGCATTCGTGGGATCGGCAGCATTTACTACCTGTTCTATGCGCTCAACCACGGGCTGGTGGGCACCAGCAGTGCGGTGGCGGTCAACCTGACGTTGTCGGTCATCGCGGTGAGCATCCTGGCCCACGGGTTGAGTACCCAGCCCATGCTGGCGTGGTATGAGCGTCAGGCTGCGCAAAAAAATTGAATCCTGCACCGCGCCGGGGTTTCAAACAGTCAGGACCCACAGTGCGAGTCAACTAATGAAAAACATCGCCCAACGATTGCTTGAGGAACGCCAACGCTTGGGATATTCGCAGCAATACCTGGCGCAGGCAGGCGGCGTGACCACACGCGAGCAACGTCAATATGAACTGGGCGAAGACCTGCCCCATGCCAACTACCTGGCAGCTTTGGCCGAGCATGGGGTGGATGTGGTGTATGTGATCACTGGCAAGCGCAGCACAGTGGTCAATATCAGCCGCGATCAGGCGCAGACGCTGATCGATAACCGCGTGGTGGGCCAGGAGGTGTCGCTGGACGGCGGGGCCGAGGAAGACGTCTACTTCAAGCTCAGCAATCCCTGGGGCCCGCCGCCGGATCAGTCCTGATTTTCAGTGTTGCCAACGTCCGCCGCTTCATCCAGGTCGTTCAGCGGTACCTCGGCATCGTCCATCAGCGAACCCGGGTCTTCGTTGCCGGGGTCGTTGAGTTCATCGTCCAGTTCTTTTGACATGTGCGTCTCCTCTAACCGCCTTGGGTATCGATATCGGCATCGGTTTCAGGCTTGTGCTCGCGCTCGGGCCTGAAGTCTGGACTGTAGTCGTTTTCCTTGGCCTTTGGGTCGCTCGCAGGCGTTGGATCCTTGGGCGCATCGGCGGCGGTGCCAGGGGCCGGCTCGCCGCCGTCGATGGCTGGGTCGTTGCGATTGTGGGTCTGGGGATCTTTAGGCTGGGTCATGAGGCACCTCTTTGCAGGCCGGTGAAAAATCTGTACCGCATAGAGCTAAGGCGTCACGGCCACGGCTGAAGTTCCGTCCGCGTGGTCAGCGCAGTGGATTGTCCACTTGGATATAAAACGCATAGATGCCCAACACCAGCCAGAACACCATGAACAACCACGGCGCGCGCATGGAAAACAACAACGACTTGCGATAGCCCTTGTGGCTCGACTCCACCTCGGAAAACAGTGGCGACTCATCGTAGGCCATGCCCATCACCGGCTCGCTGCGCAGCAATTCGCTTTGCTTGTAGTGCCAGTGGTCGATGATTTCATACGCCGCACGGATACCGGGCCAGGCATTCAGCGAACTGAGAATACCCAGCGAAACCAGGAAGATCGGCACCACCAGCGTGAACAGCTTGCCCCATTCCGGGTTGAGGTTGCCCATGCCGGAGACAAAGGCAATCACCAGGAAGGATTGCGCGGTCAGGTAGGCGTCGGTGCGGTTAGCCAGGATGCTGGTTTCGTACTGGATCTCGCGCCGGTAAAAGTCGAGGCGGTCCTTGGGCGAGCCGAAAATCTTTGCGTTGTGTTCGCTGTGGTCGTTCAGGGCCGCTTCCGGAGTGTGGGGGGAGATGATTCTGGACACGACGGTGCTCCACAAGGTGACGAAACTTCTTAGAAGAATCGGGGCTCGATGAAGTTCAAGTGGGTTGGCGCACCAATCTGAAACACGCCGCGCCCCATTGTGGTGAGCCCCCTCCTGTGGCGAGCGAGCTTGCTCGCGCTGGAGTGCGCAGCGCTCCCGCTTTTATTGGGGCCGCTGCGCAGCCCGGCGCGAGCAAGCTCGCTCGCCACAGGTTATTGATGCCTAGTTCGCATTCCGGCACAGGCATTGCTTTATCCATTCACCCCCCGGAAAACAGGAGCATGCGTTACCCCCCGACCCAGAGCCGCCCCCATAAGAAAGTAAGGACCAGGTCTGTTGGCACCTTCAGCCACGGGCTCATAAAAACATGCGTTTTTTTAAGCGGCAGTGCCACCCAAAGCCACACTGGGCACTGACAAGGTACTGGAATGGCTCGATCTTTCTTTGATGAAATGAATGACGCAAACGGCGTATGCCGTGCGCACTATCAGGACTTCTCTCGCTGGCTGGCCAATACGCCGCCAGAACTGCTGGCCCAGCGTCGCCGTGAAGCGGACTTGCTGTTCCATCGCGCCGGGATCACCTTCACCCTGTATGGCGACGAGCAAGACACCGAACGCCTGATTCCCTTCGACATCATTCCCCGCAGCATCCCCGCCAGTGAATGGAGCCTGATCGAGCGTGGCTGCATCCAGCGGGTCAATGCACTGAACATGTTTCTCGCCGACATCTACCACGACCAGCGCATCATCAAGGCCGGGATCATTCCGGCAGAACAGGTGCTGGGCAACGAGGGCTATCAGAAGGCAATGGTCGGCCTGGACCTGCACCGCGACATTTACTCGCACATCTCCGGTGTCGACCTGGTGCGCGACGGTGACGGCACTTACTACGTGCTCGAAGACAACCTGCGCACCCCCAGCGGCGTGAGCTACATGCTCGAAGACCGCAAGATGATGATGCGGCTGTTCCCGGAAGTATTCGCCAAGCAGCGCATTGCACCCGTGGACCACTACCCCAACCTGTTGCTCAAGACCCTCAAGAGCGCCAGCCGCCTCGATAACCCGAATGTGGTGGTGTTGACGCCTGGGCGCTTCAACAGCGCCTTCTTCGAACACGCGTTCCTTGCCCGGGAAATGGGCGTGGAGCTGGTGGAAGGTGCCGATCTGTTTGTGCACGATCTCAAGGTGTTCATGCGCACCACCGACGGCCCCAAGCCCGTGGACGTGATCTACCGGCGCATTGACGACGCCTTCCTCGACCCCCAGGCATTCAACCCCGAATCAATGCTCGGCGTGCCGGGGCTGGTGGCGGCTTACTGCGCCGGCAATGTGGTGCTGGCCAATGCCATCGGCACCGGGGTGGCTGACGACAAGTCGATCTATCCCTATGTACCGGCGATGATCCGCTTCTACCTGGACGAGGAACCGATCCTGCAGAACGTGCCGACCTTCCAATGCCGCAAGCCCGATGAACTGTCCCATGTGCTGGCCAACCTCGAGCAGTTGGTGGTCAAGGAAACCCAGGGCTCCGGCGGCTACGGCATGCTGGTGGGCCCGGCGTCGACGGCCGCCGAGATCGAAGACTTCCGCCAGCGCATCAAGGCCCGTCCCCATGCCTACATCGCCCAACCCACCCTGAGCCTGTCCACCTGCCCGACCTTCGTCGAAAACGGCATTGCGCCCCGGCATATCGACCTGCGCCCATTCGTACTCTCGGGCAAGGAAACCCGCCTGGTGCCCGGCGGCTTGACCCGCGTGGCGCTGAAGGAAGGCTCGCTGGTCGTCAACTCGTCGCAAGGCGGCGGAACCAAGGACACCTGGGTGGTGGAGGGCTGAGTATGTTGAGTAGAACCGCTGCAGATCTGTATTGGATGTCCCGCTACCTGGAGCGCGCCGAGAACCTGGCACGCATGCTGGAAGTCAGTTATTCGCTGTCCTTGATGCCCCAGGCCGGGCGCAGCGATGGTCTGGATGAGTTGGCGATGTCGTTGCTCAGCAGCGGCACCCTGGACAGTTACCTTGAACGTCACCAAACCCTGGATGCCGAGCGCATGCTGCACTTCTTCGCCCTCGACGAAGAAAACCCGGCCAGCATCTACAACTGCCTGCGCGCCGCCCGGGGCAATGCCCACGCCGTACGCGGACGCATCACCGCCGACATGTGGGAAAACCTCAACGCCACCTGGCTGGAAATGCGCAGCATTGCCGCCGGCGGCCTGGCGCGACATGGCATCAGCCACTTCTGTGACTGGGTCAAACAACGTTCGCACCTGTTTCGCGGCGCGACCTCGGGCACCATCATGCGCAATGACGCCTACCGCTTCATCCGCCTCGGCACCTTTGTCGAGCGCGCCGACAACACCCTGCGCCTGCTGGATGCACGCTACGAGATGTTCGGCGAAGAGTCCGAAGAAGTCAGCGACCTGTCGGCCCGCGGCTATTACCAGTGGAGCGCCCTGCTCCGCGCGTTGTCGTCATTCGAGGCGTATACCGAGCTGTACCCCAATGCCTTGAATGCCCGCTCGGTGTCGGAACTGCTGCTGTTGCGCAGTGACGTGCCGCGCTCGCTGCATGCGTGTATCGAGGAGTTGAGCCATATCCTTGCGGACCTGCCCGGCAGCTATGGACGCACGGCGCAGCGGTTGGCGGCGGAATTTGAAGCGCGGCTGCGGTATACGGGGATTGATGAGATTCTGGAGGATGGGTTGCATAGGCGGTTGACGGAGTTTATTGAGGGCGTGCGGGAGTTGGCGGGGGCGGTGCAGAGCTCTTATCTGGAAGTCGTTTGATTGATACTGGGTGGCAGTGACCTATCTCTTGGTACCAGCACAGTATTACGCCGGCCCGTATTGATCGTTGAAAGAGCGCCAGATCGGGCAGATTTACTATTTAAATAAATCTGCCCCGTATTTCCAAAGGTACGGTGCCGGTGTTGAGTGTCGAAGGTCGAGTGATCGAGGAGAGCCTGGAGATCATGCAATGGGCGCTGGCGCAGCACGATCCGGATGATTGGCTGCTGCAAGGTGACCCTGCGGTGCTGGCGTTGATTGCCGAGAATGATCAGGTGTTCAAGCATCACTTGAATCGATACAAGTATGCCGAGCGCTACCCGGAACAGCCGATGGAGCATTATCGGGCCGAGGGTGAGGTGTTCTTGCAAAAGCTGGAAGGCTTGCTGGCGGAGCGTGAGTACTTGCTCGCCGAACACCCGAGCCTGGCGGATGCGGCACTGGCGCCGTTTGTGCGGCAGTTTGCTCATGTGGATCGGGAGTGGTTTGCGGGTACAGCGTATGACCGGTTACAGGCGTGGCTACACCGGTTCCTGGAGTCCCCACTGTTTACCGCCGTGATGGCAAAGCCCTGAAGCCGATACACCCAAGTGTGGGAGCTGGCTTGCCTGCGATGCTGACGACTCGGTGCAACTGAAACACCGAGTTGATGCCATCGCAGGCAAGCCAGCTCCCACATTTGACCGTCGCTCAATTCCAGTTCAGTGCCGGGTCTTGTTATCTAGCATCAAGTATGGGGCAGACCCGCTTTTGAATCAGTCCGTGTTCCACGAATTGTCGTCATTCGAGGCATACACCGAGCTGTATCCCAATGCCTTGAATGCCCGCTCGGTGTCGGAACTGCTGCTGTTGCGCAGCGACGTGCCGCGCTCGCTGCATGCGTGTATCGGGGAGTTGAGCCATATCCTCGCGGACCTTCCTGGCAGCTATGGACGCACGGCGCAGCGCTTGGCGGCGGAATTTGAAGCGCGGCTGAGGTATACGGGGATTGATGAGATTCTGGAGGATGGGTTGCATAGTCGGTTGACGGTCAGTCCTTGTGGAGGCGTGGAAACCTTGCCCCCAAAGGACGATGTCGAGATGCCTGAGTTTTTTGCCCATGCGCACGCTCGCCGGGAGTGGCGCATGGGGCAGCCTTCCTTGAAGTAAATATGCCCCAGATTAGCCCTATGTTGATTTAACTAATCCCCCATATAGCAACAGAATTCCAACCCCCGTTATCAGGAGTAATCAGTAATTCATAAGGATCAGTTGCCGTATACCTACCAAACCTAAGCATAGTTTGATTACCCAACCACAGCGATCCAACGATAGGAAGTCCACCCACTCTGTATAAGTCAGCAAGTACCCTGCACTCAGCCTGAGTTGGAAAACGTGTACCTGAACTGGCGATAGCATTGACAGCTCTGGGCCATGCATTTTGCATTGGCGGCTGGCCTGTATGAACTCTCCACCACATCGTTAAACCACTTATCGTCAAGGTATAAGAGGCGGTAGTTCCAACATTATCTGTCACTGTGATTTTCGTTGTTCCTTTGCCCGCCGCTACCACTCGCCCTGTCAACTCATCAACCGTTGCTACATTTTTATCAGCTGAACTGTAGCGATAAGGACGAACGCCACCTGTTGCACTTTGAGTATAGACAGCCGCCGCAGGTGGATTTGCGGGCGGGGCTCCTTGAATAACATGGTAGCCAGGGACTGCAAGAGTTTTATTCCCACCCGCACTTAAAGCGGGTTTGTAAATGGTGTATTCCACCACCGGAAAGCTGATGGTCTCGGCCTCAACCTTGCTCACACTGAACGCCGCTTTTAACTCCACCTGCAGCTTGGTGCCATGTCCCAACCCCTCCAGATAAGTACGAGCGATCCCTGGTTCGATTTTTCCGTTAGCGATCCAGGTCGGGTTGACAGCTGCGCTGCCCGCCCCGTTGTACACCGTCAGCGAATGATCAACACCCTTGTCCGTTTTCCCCAGCAGCTTCAACCAGACGGGGTAAGGTGCAGTGATAAACGGCCAGACACCAATTTGCCCTGTGGCATCGCCGGTAAACGTAGTCAAGTCCAGTACTTGAGTCGCCGCGTTAGCCTGGTTGATCTTGAGCACCGTTTTGGCCAACTCCGCCTGGGGTATCGGCGTCACCGTCACCGTCAACACCTGGGACGATACAACCTTGCCGTTACGGGTTACATCGTAATCAAGGGTGAACGCCTTGTCGGCATTACCGACGTTGGCGGCAATCGCGGCCTTGGTAATATCGAACGTGACTTTGCCCGCCGTTACCCCATTCTTGGCCGGGATCACCGGCGACCCCGTACCGGCTGTCCCCACCATCGTCACCTTGATGCTGTCTGTGGTGTACATCGGTGTGTACTCCACCGACACCGTGCCACCGTTTTGTGCGTTCAACGGCGCCAGGGTAACTGAGGTACCCGTCCCCGTGGCCTGGGTCAACTTGGGAACAGGGAATTCTGCCGGCAGTGTATTGACGGTGTACTCCACTATCGGAAAGCTGATGGCCTGGGTTTCATCCTTGCTTGTGCTGACCGCGGCCTTG
Source organism: Pseudomonas sp. WS 5503 (assembly GCF_012985385.1). Classification (NCBI taxonomy): domain Bacteria; kingdom Pseudomonadati; phylum Pseudomonadota; class Gammaproteobacteria; order Pseudomonadales; family Pseudomonadaceae; genus Pseudomonas; species Pseudomonas sp. WS 5503. The sequence goes on along the minus strand of NZ_JAAQWI010000009.1, from coordinate 793 downwards.
AGCTCCATCTGCAGCTTGGTGCCATCACCCAATCCATTCAAATAACTACGAGCGATCCCTGGTTCGATTTTTCCGTTAGCGATCCAGGTCGGGTTCACAGCTGCGCTGCCCGCCCCGTTGTATACCGTCAGCGAATGATCAACGCCCTTGTCCGTTTTCCCCAGCAGCTTCAACCAGACGGGGTAAGGCGCAGTGATAAACGGCCAGACACCAATTTGCCCTGTGGCATTGCCGGTAAACGTAGTCAAGTCCAGTACTTGAGTGGCCGCGTTAGCCTGATTGATCTTGAGCACCGTTTTGGCCAACTCCGCCTGGGGTATCGGCGTTACCGTCACCGTCAACACTTTGGACGATACAACCTTGCCGTTACGGGTTACGTCGTACTTAAGCGTGAGCGTCTTGTTGGCATTACCGACGTTGGCGACAATCGCGGCCTTGGTAATGTCGAACGTGACCTTGCCCGCCGTTACCCCATTTTTGGCCGGGATCACCGGAGAACCCGCACCGGCTGTCCCCACCATCGTCACCTTGATGCTGTCTGTGGTGTACATCGGTGTGTACTCCACCGACACCGTGCCACCGTTTTGTGCGTTCAACGGCGCCAGGGTAACTGAGGTACCCGTCCCCGTGGCCTGGGTCAACTTGGGAACAGGGAATTCTGCCGGCAGTGTATTGACGGTGTACTCCACCACCGGAAAGCTGATCGCCTCGGCTTCAACCTTGCTAAGACTGACGGCGGCTTTGAATTCCATCCTCAATTTTGTGCCATGGCCCAACCCATCGAGGTAAGTGC
>NZ_JAAQWI010000008.1:0-370053 GCF_012985385.1 Pseudomonas sp. WS 5503 | reverse complement strand
GCAGTGAAACGATGCATCGCCGATGGTAGTGTGGGGTTTCCCCATGTGAGAGTAGGTCATCGTCAAGATTAAATTCCGAAACCCCAATTGCGAAAGCAGTTGGGGTTTTGTTTTGGGCGCTCGAAAATCTGGTGGGGCGTCGATCATGACTCATATCCAGCCTTTCTATGCAATGACCCTGCGCATGGCTATCATGCGTGCCTCATTCTGAGGCGATATGTGCATGCTGACGTTGTTGAAACTTCTGAAAGATGGTCGCTTTCATTCTGGAGAAGCGCTTGGTGCCGCCCTAGGCGTCAGTCGCAGTGCCGTGTGGAAGCAGCTTCAGCATCTTGAGGCAGAATTGAATCTCCCCATTCATAAGATCCGGGGGCGCGGATATAGATTGGCTGCGCCATTGATGTTTTTGAATGCGCAGGAAATTTCTCAGAGGGCGGCTTCCTTGGCTTGGCCCGTTCACATTTTCGACTCCATTGACTCCACTAATGCTGAGGCTTTACGTCTTGTCGATGCGGGCAGTGCGGCTCCTTTTATTGTGCTAGCGGAGCAGCAGACGGCTGGTAGGGGGCGACGAGGCCGCAAATGGGTCAGTCCATTTGCGCAAAACGTTTACTACAGCCTTGTATTGCGTGTTGAGGGCGGCCTGCGGCAACTGGAAGGGCTGAGTCTGGTGGTGGGGTTGGCAGTCCTGCAGGCTCTGCGTGAGTCGGGCGTGGAGGGCGCAGCTTTGAAGTGGCCAAACGACGTCCTGGTTGGGCACAAGAAAATCTCAGGCATCTTGCTTGAGTTGGTGGGAGATCCCGCAGATATCTGTCACGTTGTGCTAGGGATAGGTATCAATGTGAATATGCAGAAGGCTGTAGAGGTTGATCAGCAGTGGACCTCGATGCAGCTCGAGACGGGCTCTTCTGTTGATCGCAATCACCTGGTGGCGCGACTGGGCTTGCAACTACAAGCCTACCTGGAGCGACACAAGGCTGCGGGTTTTGCCGGGCTGCAAGCAGAATGGCAGCAGCATCACGCGTGGCAAGGGAAGTGTGTGTCGCTTATCGCGGGCGTCAATCGGATTGATGGGGTTGTGCTCGGTGTGGATTGTCAGGGCGCGTTGCGTTTGGATGTCGGTGGCGTTGAGAAAATATACAGCGGTGGTGAGCTAAGCCTGAGGTTGCGTGATGATTCTTGAGCTCGACTGTGGAAATAGCTTTATCAAGTGGCGTGTTCTTGAGTCGAGTGATGCAAGTGTCCGCGCCGAAGGCATCGCAGGTTCGGATATTGCGCTGATCGACAGTTTGGTGGCTTTGCCTGGTCTATTGCTCACGCGTTGTCGGTTGGTGAGTGTTCGCGCGCTTGAGGAGACCGATAAGTTGATAGCCGCGTTGGTAGGGGCATTTGGCGTTGCTGTTTCCTGTGCCACCTCTGCTCGAGAAATGAGCGGAGTGCGCAACGGCTACGAAGACTTCCAGCGCCTAGGAATGGATCGATGGCTGGCCATGCTAGGCGCGTTCAAGTTGGCGTCAGGTGCATGCCTGATACTCGATTTTGGTACGGCGGCGACCGCAGATTTTATCGGTCCGGACGGTGAGCACCTGGGCGGTTTTATTTGTCCGGGTATACCGCTTATGCGTAATCAACTGCGAACCCATACTCGCAAGATACGCTACGACGACGCGGCCGCTGAGCGGGCGCTGGAGCGTCTCTCTCCAGGTCGCACGACCGTAGAGGCCGTCGAGCGTGGTTGTACGCTCATGCTTAGAGGTTTCGTGCTGACTCAGCTCGAGTTGGCGCGAGGCTATTGGGGGGAGGATTTCACGGTCTTCCTCACTGGAGGCGACGCCGACCTGGTCAGGGATGCTGCGCCGCAGGCTCGGCTGGTCCCGGACTTGGTGTTTGTTGGTTTGGCGATGGCGTGTCCTTTGTCTTGAGGTGATTATGCGCTGGCTGTTTTTACTTTTACTGGTTCTCAATGTTTTTTATTACGTCTGGCATCAGCAAGAGGCGCCATTGCGGGCCAAGGATGTCACGCCCTTGAATCTCCATCGAGGAGCGCAGCAAGATATTCGCCTCTTGAGTGAGTCGGCAGATGCGGTGGCTCGGCGTGATCGAGAGAGGTCGGCGGAGGCGCAGAATACCTGCTTGTACATCGGTGGTTTCTCGGATCGACGCCAAGCCTCTTCTCTTGAGCAGAGGCTCACGAGCCTGGATATAAAGGTCACGGTCCAGTTGCTGAATGCACAGAGCGCCTCGGGTTATTGGTTGCGTGTGGCCCCTGAAAGCCGTCGCCTGGCTGACGATCTGCCCTTTGAAAGCCTTGCTAATGAATTCAATGAGTTAAAACATAAAATAATGCTGTGCGAAGGCATTGCAACTCTCGAATAGTTTGCATAGAATGGCGCCCGCTTCGCAGTGAAGACCTTTAAGGGCTACAGTGCAAAGCTACCGTCAATGCAGCTAACCTCATAATTTAAATGAGAAAATGCTTGACAGAAGGTCGGCGTGATGTAAAATGCCGGCTCGCTTAGGAGGGGTTCCCGAGCGGCCAAAGGGATCAGACTGTAAATCTGACGTCTACGACTTCGAAGGTTCGAATCCTTCCCCCTCCACCATTTTTAGCGTGAGCTGCAAGCTCCGCGGGTATAGTTTAGTGGTAGAACCTCAGCCTTCCAAGCTGATGATGCGGGTTCGATTCCCGCTACCCGCTCCAAGTTTGCAGGTTGTGCAAGATGTTTCGCTCTTGTAGCTCAGTTGGTAGAGCACACCCTTGGTAAGGGTGAGGTCAGCGGTTCAAATCCGCTCAAGAGCTCCATATGACAAGGCAGATATGAAAATATCTGCCTTTGTTTTAACAGCTGCCTCGGCTTGAATGTTGTTCGATGTTTCAGGTCTTGTGGGGTTGGTTGTTGTAAAGTCTTTTTCAGGCCTGCATAATGGTCGGCCTGATTTTGTTTTAGGTCAGTAGCTCAATTGGCAGAGCGACGGTCTCCAAAACCGTAGGTTGGGGGTTCGATTCCCTCCTGACCTGCCAGATTCACGTGGTGTGTCTGGCTTTCTTTTCACAGGATCTTCATAGATGACTCCTAAGGCTGAAGCTCAAAGCTCTCGTTTCGATCTGGTAAAGTGGCTCGCTGTAGTCGCCTTGGTGGTCGTAGGCGTTGTTGGCAATCAGTACTATTCTGCTTCGCCGATCCTGTACCGTGTACTCGCTTTGCTTGCCCTCGCTGCTGTAGCTGCCTTTGTAGGCCTGCAGACTGCCAAAGGCAAGTCCTTCGCGGTACTGGTTAAGGAAGCTCGCACCGAAATCCGTAAAGTCGTTTGGCCGACTCGCCAAGAAACCACTCAGACCACATTGATTGTCGTGGCTGTTGTTCTGGTTATGGCGTTGCTGTTGTGGGGGCTTGATTCCCTGCTCGGCTGGCTTGTTTCCTTGATTGTTGGCTAAGGGTGTCCCGTGGCTAAGCGTTGGTACGTTGTGCATGCTTACTCGGGTTACGAGAAGCATGTTATGCGCTCTTTGCTGGAGCGCGTAAAGCTGGCAGGCATGGAAGATGGCTTCGGCGAAATTCTGGTTCCCACTGAAGAAGTGGTTGAAATGCGGAATGGGCAGAAGCGCAAAAGCGAACGCAAGTTCTTCCCTGGCTACGTGCTGGTACAAATGGACATGAACGAAGGTACTTGGCACTTGGTCAAGGATACCCCTCGCGTCATGGGCTTTATTGGCGGTACTGCCGACAAGCCTGCTCCGATCACCGACAAAGAGGCGGAAGCAATTCTGCGTCGTGTTGCTGACGGTAGCGACAAGCCCAAGCCGAAGACATTGTTCGAGCCGGGTGAGGTTGTTCGCGTTACAGACGGTCCGTTCGCTGATTTTAACGGTACGGTCGAAGAAGTTAACTACGAAAAGAGCCGGATCCAAGTGGCAGTGCTCATTTTCGGTCGCTCTACCCCGGTAGAGTTGGAGTTCAGCCAGGTCGAAAAGGTCTAGCTGGGCAAGCATCCCAACCCCGCAGCCTAGGCTGTGGGGTTTTGTCGTCACTGGGATAAACGCGCAAGTAGCCGGGGAGCCTTTCGAGGCGTTTGAACCCGTAATTGGAGTGCCTCATGGCCAAGAAGATTACCGCTTACATCAAGCTGCAAGTGAAGGCCGCTCAGGCCAACCCTAGCCCACCCGTCGGTCCAGCTCTGGGTCAGCACGGCGTGAACATCATGGAATTCTGCAAGGCCTTCAACGCCCGTACTCAGGGTCTTGAGCCAGGTCTGCCGACTCCAGTGATCATCACTGTATACAGCGACCGTAGCTTCACCTTCGAAACCAAGTCGACCCCGGCTTCGGTTTTGCTGAAGAAAGCTGCCGGTCTGACCAGCGGTTCCGCTCGTCCTAACACCGTTAAGGTTGGCACTGTAACCCGTGCTCAGCTGGAAGAAATCGCGAAAACCAAAAACGCGGATCTGACTGCAGCTGATATGGATGCAGCCGTGCGTACCATCGCCGGTTCTGCTCGTAGCATGGGCCTTAACGTGGAGGGTGTGTAATGGCTAAGCTGACCAAGCGCCAAAAGGCTATCGCCGGCAAAATCGAAGCGGGCAAGTCCTACAACTTCGTAGACGCTGCTGCCCTGCTGACCGAGCTGTCGACTGTCAAGTTCAGCGAGTCTGTTGACGTTGCTGTGAACCTGGGCGTTGACCCACGTAAATCCGACCAGGTCGTTCGTAGCGCTACTGTGCTGCCACACGGTACTGGCAAGACTGTACGTGTTGCCGTCTTCACCCAAGGCCCAGCTGCTGAAGCTGCTCTGGCCGCTGGTGCTGATCGCGTTGGCATGGATGACCTGGCTGCCGAAATGAAAGGCGGCGACCTGAACTATGACGTCGTAATTGCTTCCCCGGATGCAATGCGCGTTGTAGGTCAGTTGGGTCAGATCCTCGGTCCACGTGGCCTGATGCCTAACCCTAAAGTCGGCACCGTAACTCCAGACGTAGCTACCGCGGTTAAAAACGCCAAGGCTGGTCAGGTTCGTTATCGCACCGACAAAAACGGCATCATTCACACCTCCGTTGGCAAAGTCGGCTTCGATGCCGTCAAGCTGAAGGAAAACGTTGAAGCCCTGATCGCTGATCTGAAGCGTATCAAGCCTGCTTCCTCGAAAGGTATCTACGTCAAGCGCGTTACCCTGAGCACCACTATGGGCCCAGGTCTGGTCATCGACCAAGGCTCGCTGGACGTATAAGACATAAATTGGCGCGAGCAATTGCGCCAATTGAAAGATTGGGGTCCCTGCCTGGCGGGGGCTATCCAAGACCGTAGGCGACGCAAGTCTTAAACCAACAAGCCTACGCAGATGGTGCTCCCGGTTCCTTACCGAATCAGACACCAAAACGACATCAGGCCTAGGCCAGATGAAACGGTAACAAGCAGGAGTTAAACCCGTGGCAATTAATCTCGAAGACAAGAAGGCCATCGTCGCTGAAGTCAACGAGGCTGCCAAAGCTGCTCTGTCCGCTGTCGTGGCTGATGCCCGTGGTGTGACAGTAGGCGCTATGACCGGACTCCGTAAAGAGGCTCGTGAAGCTGGCGTATACGTACGTGTTGTACGTAACACCCTGCTCAAGCGCGCCGTTGCTGACACTGAATACAGTGTTCTCAACGACGTGTTCACTGGCCCGACTCTGATCGCGTTCTCTAAAGATCATCCAGGCGCTGCTGCCCGTTTGTTCAAGGAATTCGCCAAGAGTCAGGATAAGTTCGAGATCAAGGCAGCTGCGTTCGAGGGCAAGTTCCTCGCAGCTAACCAAATCGACGTACTGGCAACACTGCCGACCCGCGACGAAGCCATTTCGCAGCTGATGAGCGTGATTCAAGGCGCTACCAGCAAGCTGGCTCGTACTCTGGCTGCAGTTCGCGAGCAAAAAGAAGCTGCCGCAGCCTAAGGCTGAGCAACCTCTCTCGCGTATTTTTGTTTATTTCGATGGCCGCGTAGGCCGTCCCCCAATTCAGGAAATACAGCAATGTCTATCTCCCAAGACGATATCCTCAACGCCGTAGCTGAAATGTCGGTTCTGCAGGTTGTTGAGCTGATCAAAGCTTTCGAAGAAAAATTCGGCGTTTCCGCTGCCGCTGCTTCCGCCGGTCCAGCTGCTGCTGCTGCCGTTGTTGAAGAGCAAACCGAATTCAACGTCATGCTGACCGAAGCTGGCGAGAAGAAAGTAAACGTGATCAAGGCAGTACGTGAACTGACCGGTCTGGGCCTGAAAGAAGCCAAGGCTGTAGTTGACGGCGCTCCTGCCATGGTTCTGGAAGCTGTTACTAAAGACGCAGCTGACAAAGCCAAAGCTACTCTGGAAGAAGCAGGCGCTAAAGTCGAGCTGAAGTAAGCATCGACCTTGCGTCTCCAGCCCAAGCGTTAAGCTGAAGGCTGATGGCTGGTGGCTCTTGCCACCGGCCTTTTTCCGTTCTTGGCTGTCGACTCGGTCGCCGCCATTAACGCGCTGTAGCCACCCGAAGCGGTGGTGCAAACCATGGGGTTTGCAAGATTTTCTGGCTGCTCCCGTCGGAGGGGCCAAACAAGCAGGTGACCAAGCTGGGGAACGCTGATGGCTTACTCATATACTGAGAAAAAACGTATCCGCAAGGACTTTAGCAAGTTGCCGGACGTCATGGATGTCCCGTACCTTCTGGCTATCCAGCTGGATTCGTATCGTGAATTCTTGCAGGCGGGAGCGACCAAAGATCAGTTCCGCGACGTGGGCCTGCATGCGGCCTTCAAATCCGTTTTCCCGATCATCAGCTACTCCGGCAATGCTGCGCTGGAGTACGTCGGTTATCGCCTGGGCGAACCGGCATTTGATGTCAAAGAATGCGTGTTGCGTGGCGTTACGTACGCCGTACCTTTGCGGGTAAAAGTCCGTCTGATCATTTTCGACAAAGAATCGTCGAACAAAGCGATCAAGGACATCAAAGAGCAAGAAGTCTACATGGGCGAAATCCCACTGATGACTGAAAACGGTACCTTCGTAATCAACGGTACCGAGCGTGTAATCGTTTCCCAGCTGCACCGTTCCCCGGGCGTGTTCTTCGACCACGACCGCGGCAAGACGCACAGCTCCGGCAAACTCCTGTACTCCGCGCGGATCATTCCGTACCGCGGTTCGTGGTTGGACTTCGAGTTCGACCCGAAAGACTGCGTGTTCGTGCGTATCGACCGTCGTCGCAAGCTGCCGGCCTCGGTACTGCTGCGCGCACTCGGCTATACCACTGAGCAAGTGCTGGACGCTTTTTATACCACCAACGTATTCAGCCTGAAGGATGAAACCCTCAAGCTGGAGCTGATCGCTTCGCGTCTGCGTGGTGAAATTGCCGTCCTGGACATCCAGGATGAAAAAGGCAAGGTCATCGTTGAGGCTGGCCGTCGTATCACTGCGCGCCACATCAACCAGATCGAAAAAGCCGGTATCAAAGAGCTGGAAGTGCCTCTGGACTACGTTCTGGGTCGCACTACCGCCAAGGTCATCGTTCACCCGGCTACAGGCGAAATCCTGGCTGAGTGCAACACCGAGCTGAACACCGAGATCCTGGCCAAAATCGCCAAGGCCCAGGTTGTTCGCATCGAGACCCTGTACACCAACGATATCGACTGCGGTCCGTTCATCTCCGACACACTGAAGATCGACTCCACCAGCAACCAATTGGAAGCGCTGGTCGAAATCTATCGCATGATGCGTCCTGGTGAGCCGCCAACCAAAGACGCTGCCGAAACCCTGTTCAACAACCTGTTCTTCAGCCCTGAGCGTTATGACCTGTCTGCGGTCGGCCGGATGAAGTTCAACCGTCGTATCGGTCGTACCGAGATCGAAGGTTCGGGCGTGCTGTGCAAGGAAGACATCGTCGCGGTATTGAAGACTTTGGTCGACATCCGTAACGGCAAAGGCATCGTCGATGACATCGACCACCTGGGTAACCGTCGTGTTCGCTGCGTAGGCGAAATGGCCGAGAACCAGTTCCGCGTTGGCCTGGTGCGTGTTGAGCGTGCGGTCAAAGAGCGTCTGTCGATGGCTGAAAGCGAAGGCCTGATGCCGCAAGACCTGATCAACGCCAAGCCAGTGGCTGCGGCGGTGAAAGAGTTCTTCGGTTCCAGCCAGCTTTCGCAGTTCATGGACCAGAACAACCCGCTCTCCGAGATCACCCACAAGCGCCGTGTTTCTGCACTGGGCCCGGGCGGTCTGACCCGTGAGCGTGCTGGCTTTGAAGTCCGTGACGTACACCCGACGCATTACGGTCGTGTATGCCCGATCGAAACGCCGGAAGGTCCGAACATCGGTCTGATCAACTCCCTGGCTGCCTATGCGCGCACCAACCAGTACGGCTTCCTCGAAAGCCCATACCGTGTGGTGAAAGACGCCCTGGTCACCGACGAGATCGTATTCCTGTCCGCCATCGAAGAAGCTGATCACGTGATCGCTCAGGCTTCGGCCACGATGAACGACAAGAAAGTCCTGGTCGACGAGCTGGTAGCTGTTCGTCACTTGAACGAGTTCACCGTCAAGGCGCCGGAAGACGTCACCTTGATGGACGTTTCTCCGAAGCAGGTAGTTTCGGTTGCAGCGTCGCTGATCCCGTTCCTGGAACACGATGACGCCAACCGTGCGTTGATGGGTTCCAACATGCAGCGTCAAGCTGTACCGACCCTGCGTGCTGACAAGCCGCTGGTAGGTACCGGCATGGAGCGCAACGTAGCACGTGACTCCGGCGTTTGCGTCGTGGCTCGTCGTGGCGGCGTGATCGACTCCGTTGATGCCAGCCGTATCGTGGTTCGTGTTGCCGATGACGAAGTAGAAACTGGCGAAGCCGGTGTCGACATCTACAACCTGACCAAATACACCCGCTCGAACCAGAACACCTGCATCAACCAGCGTCCGCTGGTGAGCAAGGGTGATCGCGTTCAGCGTAGCGACATCATGGCCGACGGCCCGTCCACCGACATGGGTGAACTGGCTCTCGGCCAGAACATGCGCATCGCGTTCATGGCATGGAACGGCTTCAACTTCGAAGACTCCATCTGCCTGTCCGAGCGTGTGGTTCAAGAAGACCGCTTCACCACGATCCACATCCAGGAACTGACCTGTGTGGCGCGTGATACCAAGCTTGGGCCTGAGGAAATCACTGCAGACATCCCGAACGTGGGTGAAGCTGCACTGAACAAGCTGGACGAAGCCGGTATCGTTTATGTTGGTGCTGAAGTTGGCGCTGGCGACATCCTGGTCGGTAAGGTCACTCCGAAAGGCGAGACCCAACTGACGCCGGAAGAGAAGCTGCTGCGCGCCATCTTCGGTGAAAAAGCCAGCGACGTTAAAGACACCTCCCTGCGTGTACCTACCGGTACCAAGGGTACGGTCATCGACGTACAGGTCTTCACCCGTGACGGCGTTGAGCGTGATGCTCGTGCACTGTCCATCGAGAAGACTCAGCTCGACGAGATCCGCAAGGACCTGAACGAAGAGTTCCGTATCGTTGAAGGCGCGACCTTCGAACGTCTGCGTTCCGCTCTGGTAGGCCACAAGGCTGAAGGCGGCGCAGGCCTGAAGAAAGGTCAGGACATCACCGACGAAATCCTCGACGGTCTTGAGCACGGGCAGTGGTTCAAACTGCGCATGGCTGAAGATGCTCTGAACGAGCAGCTCGAGAAGGCCCAGGCCTATATCGTTGATCGCCGCCGTCTGCTGGACGACAAGTTCGAAGACAAGAAGCGCAAACTGCAGCAGGGCGATGACCTGGCTCCAGGCGTGCTGAAAATCGTCAAGGTTTACCTGGCAATCCGTCGCCGCATCCAACCGGGCGACAAGATGGCCGGTCGTCACGGTAACAAGGGTGTGGTCTCTGTGATCATGCCGGTTGAAGACATGCCGCACGATGCCAATGGCACCCCGGTCGACGTCGTCCTCAACCCGTTGGGCGTACCTTCGCGTATGAACGTTGGTCAGATCCTTGAAACCCACCTGGGCCTCGCGGCCAAAGGTCTGGGCGAGAAGATCAACCGCATGATCGAAGAGCAGCGCAAAGTCGCAGACCTGCGTAAGTTCCTGCACGAGATCTACAACGAGATCGGCGGTCGCAACGAAGAGCTGGACACCTTCTCCGACCAGGAAATCCTGGATCTGGCGAAGAACCTGCGCGGCGGCGTTCCAATGGCTACCCCGGTGTTCGACGGTGCCAAGGAAAGCGAAATCAAGGCCATGCTGAAACTGGCAGACCTGCCAGAAAGCGGCCAGATGCAGCTGTTCGACGGCCGTACCGGCAACAAGTTCGAGCGCCCGGTTACTGTTGGCTACATGTACATGCTGAAGCTGAACCACTTGGTAGACGACAAGATGCACGCTCGTTCTACCGGTTCGTACAGCCTGGTTACCCAGCAGCCGCTGGGTGGTAAGGCTCAGTTCGGTGGTCAGCGTTTCGGGGAGATGGAGGTCTGGGCACTGGAAGCATACGGTGCTGCATACACTCTGCAAGAAATGCTCACAGTGAAGTCGGACGATGTGAACGGTCGTACCAAGATGTACAAAAACATCGTGGACGGCGATCACCGTATGGAGCCGGGCATGCCCGAGTCCTTCAACGTGTTGATCAAAGAAATTCGTTCCCTCGGCATCGATATCGATCTGGAAACCGAATAACACGTGACGCGAATCGAGAGCGGGGCTGTTTAGCCCGCTCTCTGCTCCGCCAGGAGGAAAGGCCTTGAAAGACCTACTGAATTTGCTGAAAAACCAGGGTCAAGTCGAAGAGTTCGACGCCATCCGTATTGGGTTGGCATCGCCTGAGATGATCCGTTCGTGGTCGTTCGGTGAAGTTAAAAAGCCGGAAACCATCAACTACCGTACGTTCAAACCTGAGCGTGACGGCCTGTTCTGCGCCAAGATCTTTGGCCCGGTAAAGGATTACGAGTGCCTGTGCGGTAAGTACAAGCGCTTGAAGCACCGGGGTGTGATCTGTGAGAAGTGTGGCGTTGAAGTCGCACTGGCCAAGGTTCGTCGTGAGCGCATGGCGCACATCGAACTGGCTTCGCCGGTTGCCCACATCTGGTTCCTGAAATCGCTGCCGTCCCGTATCGGCTTGCTGATGGACATGACCCTGCGTGATATCGAACGTGTTCTCTACTTCGAGAGCTATGTCGTTATCGACCCAGGCATGACCACCCTTGAAAAAGGTCAGCTGCTGAACGACGAGCAGTACTTCGAAGCGCTGGAAGAGTTCGGCGACGATTTCGATGCCCGCATGGGTGCCGAAGCTGTCCGCGAACTGCTGCACGCTATCGACCTGGAGCACGAGATTGGTCGTCTGCGCGAAGAGATTCCGCAAACCAACTCCGAAACCAAGATCAAGAAACTGTCCAAGCGTCTGAAGTTGATGGAAGCCTTCCAGGGTTCCGGCAACTTGCCAGAGTGGATGGTGCTGACCGTTCTGCCGGTTCTGCCGCCAGACCTGCGTCCGCTGGTACCGTTGGACGGTGGTCGTTTCGCGACGTCCGACCTCAACGACCTGTACCGCCGCGTGATCAACCGTAACAACCGCTTGAAGCGCCTGCTTGATCTGTCCGCTCCGGACATCATCGTGCGCAACGAAAAGCGTATGTTGCAAGAAGCGGTTGATGCCCTGCTCGACAACGGTCGTCGTGGCCGCGCTATCACCGGTTCGAACAAGCGTCCTCTGAAATCCTTGGCTGACATGATCAAGGGTAAGCAAGGCCGTTTCCGTCAGAACTTGCTCGGTAAGCGTGTTGACTACTCCGGTCGTTCGGTAATTACCGTAGGCCCGACCCTGCGTCTGCACCAGTGCGGTCTGCCTAAGAAGATGGCACTCGAGCTGTTCAAGCCGTTCATCTTCGGCAAGCTTGAAATGCGCGGTCTTGCGACCACCATCAAAGCGGCCAAGAAAATGGTCGAGCGCGAACTGCCAGAGGTTTGGGACGTTCTCGCTGAAGTGATCCGCGAACACCCGGTTCTCCTCAACCGTGCACCGACCCTTCACCGTCTGGGTATCCAGGCGTTTGAACCTGTACTGATCGAAGGTAAGGCTATCCAGCTGCACCCTCTGGTCTGTGCTGCGTACAACGCCGACTTCGACGGCGACCAAATGGCCGTGCACGTACCGCTGACACTGGAAGCCCAGTTGGAAGCGCGTGCGTTGATGATGTCGACCAACAACATCCTGTCGCCAGCCAACGGTGAGCCAATCATCGTTCCGTCGCAGGACGTTGTATTGGGTCTGTACTACATGACTCGTGAAGCGATCAACGCCAAAGGCGAAGGTCGTGTGTTCGCTGACCTGCAAGAAGTTGACCGTGTGTTCCGTGCTGGCGAAGCCGCACTGCACGCCAAGGTCAAGGTGCGGATCCACGAAACCGTCAACGACCGTGACGGCGGCAGCGTGAGCAACACCCGTATCGTCGACACTACTGTCGGCCGTGCGCTGTTGTATCAGGTTGTGCCAAAAGGCCTGTCGTACGACGTCGTCAACCTGCCGATGAAGAAAAAGGCGATCTCCAAGCTGATCAACCAGTGCTACCGCGTGGTTGGTTTGAAAGAGACCGTTATCTTCGCTGACCAGTTGATGTACACAGGTTTCGCTTACTCGACTATCTCCGGCGTTTCCATCGGTGTTAACGACTTCGTTATCCCGGATGAAAAAGCTCGCATCATCAGTGCTGCCACTGACGAAGTGAAAGAGATCGAGAGCCAGTACGCCTCCGGCCTGGTAACCCAGGGCGAGAAGTACAACAAAGTGATCGACCTTTGGTCCAAGGCCAACGACGAAGTGTCCAAGGCGATGATGGCCAACCTCTCGAAAGAGAAAGTCATCGACCGTCACGGCGACGAAGTTGACCAAGAGTCCTTCAACTCGATGTACATGATGGCCGACTCGGGCGCACGGGGTTCTGCTGCGCAGATCCGTCAGCTCGCCGGTATGCGTGGCCTGATGGCCAAGCCGGACGGTTCCATCATCGAAACGCCGATCACTGCGAACTTCCGTGAAGGTTTGAGCGTACTTCAGTACTTCATCTCCACTCACGGTGCTCGTAAGGGTCTTGCGGATACCGCGTTGAAAACCGCTAACTCCGGTTACCTGACTCGTCGTCTGGTAGACGTTGCACAAGATCTGGTTGTAACCGAGATCGATTGCGGCACCGAGCACGGCCTGCTGATGACGCCGCACATTGAAGGCGGTGACGTTGTAGAGCCGCTGGGTGAGCGCGTATTGGGTCGTGTTATTGCCCGTGACGTATTCAAGCCAGGTACCGAGGAAGTTATCGTTCCTGCCGGCACCCTGGTTGACGAGAAGTGGGTCGAGTTCATCGAACTCAACAGCATCGACGAAGTGATCGTTCGCTCGCCGATCAGTTGCGAAACCCGCTACGGCATCTGCGCCAAGTGCTATGGCCGTGACTTGGCTCGTGGTCACCAGGTGAACATCGGTGAAGCGGTCGGCGTTATCGCTGCCCAGTCCATCGGTGAGCCGGGTACCCAGCTGACCATGCGTACGTTCCACATCGGTGGTGCGGCAAGCCGGACCTCCGCAGCCGACAGCGTTCAGGTGAAGAATGGCGGTACCGTCCGCCTGCATAACCTCAAGCACGTTGAGCGAGTGGATGGTCACCTGGTTGCTGTGTCCCGTTCCGGTGAGCTGGCCATCGCTGATGACTACGGTCGTGAGCGTGAGCGTTACAAGCTGCCGTACGGTGCTGTGATTTCGGTTAAAGAAGGTGACAAGGTCGACGCTGGCGCAATCGTGGCCAAGTGGGATCCGCACACTCACCCAATCGTTACCGAAATGAAAGGTACCGTGACCTACGTGGGCATGGAAGAAGGCATCACGATCAAGCGTCAGACTGACGAATTGACCGGTATGACCAACATTGAAGTACTCGACGCCAAAGATCGTCCAGCTGCTGGTAAGGACATCCGTCCTGCCGTGAAGATGGTCGATGACAACGGCAAGGATCTGTTGCTGCCAGGCACTGACGTAATCGCTCAGTACTTCCTGCCAGCCAACGCCCTGGTCGGTGTAGCGGATGGTGCGAAGATCGCGATCGGTGATGTTATCGCGCGTATCCCGCAAGAAACTTCGAAGACCCGTGACATCACCGGTGGTCTGCCGCGTGTTGCCGACTTGTTCGAAGCTCGTCGTCCGAAAGAAGCGTCGATTCTGGCTGAAGTCAGCGGCACCATCGCGTTCGGTAAAGAAACCAAAGGCAAGCGCCGTCTGGTTATTACCCCGAACGACGGTAGCGATCCGTATGAAGAGCTGATTCCGAAGTGGCGTCACCTGAACGTGTTCGAAGGCGAACAGGTAAACCGCGGCGAAGTTATCTCCGACGGTCCGAGCGATCCACACGACATCCTGCGTCTGCTGGGTGTGAGTGCGCTGGCCAAGTACATCGTTAACGAGATCCAGGACGTTTACCGTCTGCAAGGCGTGAAGATCAACGACAAGCACATCGAGACCATCCTGCGTCAGATGCTGCGTAAAGTTGAAATCGCTGAATCCGGCGATTCCAGTTTCATCAAGGGCGACCAGATGGAACTGACTCACGTACTGGTAGAAAACGAGCGCCTGGCGAACGAAGAGAAGTTTGTCTCCAAGTTCACTCGCGTGCTGCTGGGTATCACCAAGGCGTCGTTGTCCACTGAGTCGTTCATCTCGGCGGCCTCCTTCCAAGAGACCACTCGCGTACTGACCGAAGCAGCGGTAACCGGCAAGCGCGATTACCTGCGCGGCCTGAAAGAAAACGTAGTCGTGGGTCGTCTGATCCCGGCAGGTACCGGTTTGGCTTACCACAGCGAGCGTAAGCGTCGCCGTGATGCTGACAAGCCGCTGCGCGTAAGCGCCAGTGAAGTGGAAGCTGCACTGACCGAAGCGCTGAACTCAAGCGGTAACTGAGTTCTGCGATAGATGAGTCTGGGCCCTGGCACTCCCGTTCGTCGGATCGAGGCATTTTTGCCCCGGTTCGACGCGAGGGGAGGTCGGGGCCTTGCCTTGACTGGGGACAAGATCCTCTTTAGACTCTTGTACCCCTAAATTTGGCGGGAATTCGTTCCTGCCATTTTGCTTTTCTTGCAAGACAATAGCGTCGCAAGACAACAGTGGAGCTAGTAGATGGCAACTATCAACCAGCTGGTACGTCAGCCGCGTAAGCGTATCGTCGAGAAATCCGACGTACCTGCGCTGCAGAACTGCCCGCAACGTCGTGGCGTATGCACCCGTGTGTATACCACCACGCCGAAAAAACCTAACTCGGCACTGCGTAAAGTATGCCGTGTGCGTCTGACCAACGGTTTCGAGGTTTCCTCGTACATCGGCGGTGAAGGCCACAACCTGCAAGAGCACAGCGTGGTACTGATCCGCGGCGGTCGTGTAAAAGACTTGCCAGGTGTTCGTTATCACACCGTACGCGGTTCCTTGGATACTTCCGGCGTTAAAGGTCGTAACCAGGGTCGTTCGAAGTACGGTACCAAGAAGCCTAAGTAGTAGCGGCTTTTTGTAAACCTGAATCATCTTATTTTCTGAGTCGATAAGAGTAAGGTCGGAGGCGTCCCGAAAGGGCACCGATTCCGAGCGAACCTGAAGACCGTTTGAGGGCTTATCCATGCCAAGAAGACGCGTAGCAGCCAAGCGCGAAGTGCTTGACGATCCAAAATACGGAAGCCAAATCCTGGCCAAGTTCATGAACCACGTGATGGAAAGCGGCAAGAAAGCCGTTGCCGAGCGTATCGTTTATGGCGCGCTGGAAAAGGTTAAAGAACGCAAGAACAGCGACCCCCTGGAAATCTTCGAGAAAGCTCTCGACGCCATCGCTCCGCTGGTCGAAGTGAAGTCGCGCCGTGTAGGCGGTGCTACTTACCAGGTTCCGGTTGAAGTTCGCCCGTCCCGTCGTAACGCTCTGGCAATGCGCTGGTTGGTAGACTTCGCCCGTAAGCGCGGCGAGAAGTCTATGGCTCTGCGTTTGGCCGGCGAACTGTTGGACGCTGCTGAAGGTAAAGGTGCTGCTGTTAAGAAGCGTGAAGACGTGCACCGTATGGCTGAAGCCAACAAAGCTTTCTCGCACTACCGCTTCTAATTTTAGCTTCACTAATTTTGCGAGGGCTTTATGGCTCGTACTACTCCGATTAGCCGCTACCGTAACATCGGTATCGTCGCTCACGTGGATGCTGGTAAAACCACCACCACCGAGCGCGTACTGTTTTACACCGGCAAAAGTCACAAAATGGGCGAGGTGCATGACGGCGCCGCGACCACAGACTGGATGGTTCAGGAGCAGGAGCGTGGTATTACCATTACTTCTGCTGCTATTACCGCCTTCTGGAAAGGTTCCGAGAAGCAGTACAAAGACGAGCATCGCTTCAACGTAATCGATACCCCGGGCCACGTAGACTTCACCATTGAAGTTGAACGTTCCCTGCGCGTACTCGACGGCGCTGTCGTTGTGTTCTGCGGCACCTCGGGTGTTGAGCCTCAGTCGGAAACCGTATGGCGTCAAGCCAACAAGTACGGTGTTCCACGTCTTGTTTATGTAAACAAGATGGACCGTGCTGGTGCCAACTTCCTGCGCGTGATCGGTCAGATCAAGCAGCGTCTGGGTCACACTCCGGTGCCTATCCAGTTGGCTATCGGTTCCGAAGACAACTTCCAGGGTCAGATCGATCTGATCAACATGGAAGCTGTTTACTGGAATGATTCCGACAAGGGTATGGTTCCTGTTCGTAAGCCTATCCCTGAAGAACTTCAGGAACTGGCTGACGAGTGGCGCAACAACATGGTTGAGGCTGCTGCCGAAGCCAGCGAAGAGCTGATGAACAAATACCTCGAAGGTGAAGAGCTCACCAACGTGGAAATCAAGGCCGCTCTGCGTCAGCGTACTATCGCTGGTGAGATCGTCTTGGCTGTTTGCGGTTCCTCGTTCAAGAACAAGGGTGTTCCCCTGGTTCTCGACGCCGTTATCGACTACCTGCCTGCTCCAACCGACATTCCTGCTATCAAGGGTTCCAACCCTGATAACGAGGAAGAAGAAATGGAGCGTCACGCCGATGACAACGAGCCGTTCTCGGCTCTGGCGTTCAAGATCGCTACCGACCCATTCGTGGGTACTTTGACCTTCGTTCGCGTTTACTCGGGCGTGTTGGCCTCCGGCGACGGCGTGATCAACTCGGTTAAAGGCAAGAAAGAGCGCGTGGGTCGTATGGTGCAAATGCACGCAAACGCCCGTGAAGAGATCAAGGAAGTACGCGCTGGTGACATCGCGGCCCTGATCGGCATGAAGGACGTCACCACTGGTGAGACTTTGTGCGACGCTGCCAAACCAATTATCCTGGTTCGCATGGACTTCCCGGAGCCGGTTATTTCGGTTGCCGTAGAGCCTAAGACCAAGGATGACCAGGAAAAAATGGGTATCGCTCTGGGCAAGCTTGCTCAGGAAGATCCATCTTTCCGCGTCAAGACTGATGAAGAGACTGGTCAAACGATCATCTCCGGCATGGGCGAGCTGCACTTGGACATCCTGGTTGACCGGATGCGCCGTGAGTTCAACGTCGAAGCCAACATCGGTAAGCCTCAGGTTTCCTATCGTGAGCGCATCACGAAGAACTGTGAAATCGAAGGCAAGTTCGTTCGTCAATCCGGCGGTCGTGGTCAGTTCGGTCACTGCTGGATCCGTTTTGCTCCTGCTGACGAAGGTCAGGAAGGTCTGCAATTCGTGAACGAAGTAGTAGGTGGTGTTGTTCCTAAGGAATACATCCCTGCTATCCAGAAGGGTATCGAAGAGCAGATGAAGAACGGTGTTGTTGCCGGCTATCCGCTGATCGGCCTGAAAGCAACCGTTTTTGACGGTTCTTACCACGACGTCGACTCCAACGAGATGGCGTTTAAGGTGGCTGCTTCCATGGCAACCAAGCAACTGGCCCAGAAGGGCGGTGGTGAGTTGCTTGAGCCAATCATGGCGGTAGAAGTTGTTACACCTGAAGACTATATGGGTGATGTCATGGGCGACCTTAACCGTCGTCGCGGCATGATCTTGGGTATGGAAGACACGGTTTCCGGCAAAGTGATTCGCGCCGAGGTTCCGTTGGGCGAGATGTTCGGTTATGCGACCGACGTTCGTTCCATGTCCCAGGGTCGCGCAAGCTACTCTATGGAATTCAAAAAATACAACACAGCTCCGGCGCACATCGCTGAAACTGTATCCAAAAAACAAGGCTGATTCAGTCCTTTAGGCAAGGAGTTAATTGTCGTGGCTAAAGAAAAATTTGATCGTTCCCTACCGCACGTAAACGTTGGCACCATCGGCCACGTTGACCACGGTAAAACCACTCTGACCGCTGCTCTGACTCGCGTCTGCTCCGAAGTTTTCGGTTCGGCTCGTGTTGACTTCGACAAGATCGACAGCGCACCAGAAGAAAAAGCTCGTGGTATCACCATCAACACCGCGCACGTTGAGTACAACTCGACTATTCGTCACTACGCTCACGTTGACTGCCCAGGTCACGCTGACTACGTGAAGAACATGATCACTGGTGCTGCCCAGATGGACGGCGCTATCCTGGTTTGCTCGGCCGCTGATGGTCCGATGCCACAAACCCGTGAGCACATCCTGCTGTCCCGCCAGGTTGGCGTTCCGTACATCGTGGTTTTCCTGAACAAGGCTGACCTGGTAGACGACGCTGAGCTGCTGGAACTGGTTGAGATGGAAGTGCGCGATCTGCTGAGCACTTACGACTTCCCGGGCGACGACACTCCGATCATCATCGGTTCTGCTCGTATGGCTCTGGAAGGCAACGACGAAAACGAAATGGGCACCACTGCCGTTCGTAAACTGGTTGAAACTCTGGACAGCTACATCCCAGAACCAGTTCGTCTGACCGACAAGCCGTTCCTGATGCCAATCGAAGACGTATTCTCGATCTCCGGTCGCGGTACTGTTGTGACTGGTCGTATCGAGCGCGGTATCGTTCGCGTTCAGGATCCACTGGAAATCGTTGGTCTGCGTGACACTACTGTCACCACCTGCACCGGTGTTGAAATGTTCCGCAAACTGCTCGACGAAGGTCGTGCTGGCGAGAACTGCGGCGTTCTGCTGCGTGGTACCAAGCGTGACGACGTTGAGCGTGGCCAGGTTCTGGTTAAGCCGGGTTCGGTCAAGCCGCACACCAAGTTCACCGCAGAAGTTTACGTTCTGAGCAAAGAAGAAGGCGGCCGTCATACTCCGTTCTTCAAAGGCTACCGTCCACAGTTCTACTTCCGTACTACTGACGTGACCGGTAACTGCGAATTGCCAGAAGGCGTTGAAATGGTAATGCCAGGCGATAACATTCAAATGACTGTTACCCTGATCAAAACCATCGCAATGGAAGACGGTCTGCGCTTCGCTATCCGTGAAGGCGGCCGTACCGTTGGTGCTGGCGTTGTAGCTAAAATCATCGAGTAATCTCTCTTTTGAGTGAGCTCTGATGTTTTGAAAAGGCCCCCGCTTAGCGGGGGCCTTTTTTATTGGGTTGACACCTATCTAGGGCGTCTATAGAATTGCGCCTCCTTTTAACGGGCGTATTGCGCCCGGTGGGAATAGCAGCCGGAGTCTGAAATCCAATGCAAAATCAGCAAATCCGTATCAGGTTGAAGGCTTTTGACCATCGCCTGATCGACCAATCCACCCAGGAAATCGTGGAAACCGCGAAACGTACTGGTGCTCAAGTGCGTGGTCCAATTCCACTGCCTACCCGTAAAGAGCGGTTCACCGTTCTGGTCTCCCCGCACGTCAACAAAGACGCGCGTGACCAGTACGAGATCCGTACTCATAAGCGCGTACTGGACATCGTCCAGCCAACGGATAAAACCGTTGATGCACTTATGAAGCTCGATCTGGCGGCCGGTGTGGAAGTACAGATCAGCCTCGGCTAAGACTTGGGTCTTAGTCGTGTAACGCTCTGAAATGGGCGGCCATAGCGGGTGAAAGCCCCGTACACTCATGAGGTTTACAACATGACTATTGGTGTAGTCGGTCGTAAATGCGGTATGACCCGTATTTTCACCGAAGAAGGTGTCTCCATTCCGGTCACGGTCATTGAGATCGAACCGAATCGCGTCACCCAGTTCAAAACTGAAGAAACCGATGGCTATCGTGCAGTGCAAGTCACTGTCGGCGAGCGTCGTGCTTCGCGCGTGACTGCTGCTCAAGCAGGTCACTTCGCTAAAGCAAACGTTGCAGCTGGTCGTACTGTCATGGAGTTCCGTCTTGAAGACGGCGACTACCAGGCTGGCGATCTGATCAACGCTGAAATCTTCGCCGCTGGTCAACTGGTTGATGTAACCGGTCAGTCCAAGGGTAAAGGCTTCCAGGGTACGATCAAGCGTTGGAATTTCCGTGGTCAAGACAACACTCACGGTAACTCCGTTTCCCACCGCGTCCCGGGCTCTATTGGCCAGTGCCAGACTCCTGGTCGTGTATTCAAGGGCAAAAAAATGTCCGGTCATATGGGCGCTGAGCGCGTGACCGTGCAGTCCCTCGAAGTAGTGCGCGTCGACGCTGAACGCAATCTGTTGTTGGTCAAGGGTGCTGTTCCTGGCGCTACTGGCGGCAACCTGGTTGTACGTCCAGCGGCCAAGGCTCGCGGTTAAGGGGAAGCTGACATGCAATTAAATGTAAATGACGCTCAAGCGATCGAAGTTTCCGAACTGACATTTGGCGGCGAATTCAACGAGACGCTCGTTCACCAAGCAGTCGTGGCCTACATGGCCGGCGGCCGTCAAGGTAGCAAGCAGCAAAAGACCCGTTCCGACGTACGTGGTGGCGGTAAGCGCCCTTGGCGTCAGAAAGGCACTGGCCGTGCTCGTGCCGGTACTATCCGTAGCCCAATCTGGCGTGGCGGCGGTACCACTTTTGCAGCTCGTCCACAGGATCACTCTCAGAAGCTCAACAAGAAGATGTACCGCGCAGCACTGCGCTCCATCCTTGCTGAACTCGTGCGTACTGATCGTCTGGTCGTGGTTCAGGACTTCGCTGTTGAAAGTCCAAAAACCAAAGATCTGTTGGGCAAACTGAACAACATGAGCCTGACCGACGTTTTGATCGTGTCCGAAGCTGTTGATCAGAACCTGTACCTGGCTGCTCGTAACCTGCCACACGTTGATGTACGTGACGTGCAAGGTTCCGATCCAGTTAGTCTGATCGCATACGACAAGGTGTTGATCACCGTGTCGGCCGTGAAGAAATTCGAGGAGCTGCTGGGATGAACCAGGAACGCGTATTTAAAGTTCTGCTTGGCCCGCACGTTTCCGAAAAGGCTACGGTTCTGGCTGACAAGAAAGGCCAGTTCGTTTTCAAGGTTGCAACTGACGCAACCAAGCTGGAAATCAAGAAGGCCGTCGAAAGCTTGTTCAGCGTGAAAGTAGAGCGTGTTACTACCCTGAATGTTCTGGGTAAGAGCAAGCGCACTGCTCGCGGTCTGGGCAAGCGTAATGACTGGAAGAAGGCAGTTATCTCCCTTCAGCCAGGCCAAGATCTCGATTTCAGCAGCAGTGCTGAGTAAGGAAGGGGTGCATCATGGCAATCGTTAAATGCAAACCGACTTCCCCTGGCCGCCGTTTTGTGGTCAAGGTGGTCAACCAGGAGCTGCATAAAGGCGCTCCTCACGCACCGCTGCTCGAGAAAAAATCGAAGTCTGGTGGTCGTAACAACAATGGTCGCATTACCACTCGTCACATCGGTGGTGGCCATAAGCAGCATTATCGTCTGGTCGATTTCCGTCGCAACGACAAAGATGGCATCGCTGCCACTGTCGAGCGTATCGAATACGATCCAAACCGTACTGCTCACATCGCTCTGCTGCTGTACGCAGATGGCGAGCGTCGCTACATCATCGCCCCTAAAGGCGTGAGTGCTGGCGACCAGCTGATCGCAGGTGCTCTGGCACCGATCAAGCCGGGCAACGCTCTGCAACTGCGTAACATTCCAGTTGGTAGCACCGTACACGGCATCGAATTGAAGCCAGGTAAAGGCGCACAGATCGCTCGTTCCGCTGGTGCTTCGGCTCAGCTGATCGCTCGTGAAGGTGTCTACGTGACCCTGCGTCTGCGTTCTGGTGAGATGCGTAAAGTACTGGCTGAATGCCGTGCGACCTTGGGTGAAGTCTCGAACTCCGAGCACAGCCTGCGTTCGTTGGGTAAAGCTGGTGCCAAACGCTGGCGTGGCGTTCGCCCAACCGTTCGTGGTGTTGCCATGAACCCGGTTGACCACCCACACGGTGGTGGTGAAGGTCGTACCTCTGGTGGTCGTCATCCGGTATCGCCATGGGGCTTCCCGACTAAGGGCGCGAAGACTCGTGGTAATAAGCGTACCGACAAAATGATCGTCCGTCGTCGCAAGTAAATAGAGGGATACGACAGTGCCACGTTCTCTGAAAAAAGGTCCTTTTATTGATCTTCACCTACTGAAGAAGATCGAAGTGGCGGCGGAAAAGAACGATCGCAAACCAGTTAAGACCTGGTCGCGTCGTTCGATGATCCTGCCACAAATGGTCGGTTTGACCATCGCTGTACACAACGGTCGTCAACACGTCCCAGTTCTCGTTAACGAAGACATGGTCGGCCACAAACTGGGCGAGTTTGCCGGTACCCGCACTTATCGTGGGCACGTGGCAGACAAGAAAGCCAAGCGTTAAGGGGTTAGGAAATGGAAGTAGCCGCTAAGTTGTCGGGCGCTCGAATCTCCGCCCAGAAAGCCCGCTTGGTCGCCGACCAGATCCGCGGGAAGAAGGTGGGCGAAGCGCTCAACCTGTTGGCTTTCAGCAGTAAGAAAGCCGCCGAGATCATGAAGAAAGTGCTGGAGTCGGCCGTAGCCAACGCCGAGCATAACGAAGGCGCAGACGTTGATGACCTGAAGGTCAGCACCGTTTTCGTCAACGAAGGGCGTTCGCTGAAGCGCATCATGCCACGTGCCAAAGGCCGTGCTGATCGCATCGTCAAGCGGTCTTGCCATATCACTGTCAAGGTTGCTGACAAGTAACGGAGTCGAAGAGATGGGTCAGAAAGTACATCCCATTGGCATTCGCCTGGGAATCGTCAAGGAGCACACCTCCGTCTGGTACGCAGACGGTCGGACTTATGCGGACTACTTGTTCGCTGATCTGAAGGTGCGTGAGTATCTCCAAGACAAACTAAAAAGCGCGTCCGTAAGCCGTATCGATATCCATCGTCCGGCGCAAACTGCACGTATCACCATCCACACCGCTCGTCCAGGTATCGTTATCGGGAAGAAAGGTGAAGATGTTGAGAAACTGCGTCAGGACCTGACCAAGCAAATGGGTGTGCCTGTGCACATCAATATCGAAGAGATCCGCAAGCCGGAGCTCGACGGTATGCTGGTTGCGCAGAGCGTAGCTCAGCAGCTGGAGCGTCGCGTAATGTTCCGTCGCGCTATGAAGCGCGCCGTACAGAACGCCATGCGCATTGGTGCCAAAGGCATCAAAATCCAAGTGAGCGGTCGTCTCGGCGGTGCTGAAATCGCACGTACTGAATGGTATCGCGAAGGTCGTGTGCCACTGCACACCCTGCGTGCCGACATCGACTATGCCAACTACGAAGCTCACACCACTTACGGTGTGATCGGTGTAAAGGTTTGGATCTTCAAAGGCGAAGTAATTGGTGGTCGCCAAGAAGAACTGAAACCACAAGCACCAGCGCCTCGTAAAAAAGCTGCTAAGTAAGGGGTACGCCAAATGTTGCAACCTAAGCGTACGAAGTTCCGCAAGCAGATGACAGGCCACAACCGTGGTCTGGCTCAGCGCGGAAGCAAAGTCAGCTTCGGCGAGTTCGCGCTGAAGTCTGTAGCTCGTGGTCGTCTCACCGCTCGTCAGATCGAGTCAGCGCGTCGTGCTCTGACCCGTCACGTAAAACGTGGCGGCAAGATCTGGATCCGTGTATTCCCGGACAAGCCGATCTCCAAAAAACCTCTCGAGGTTCGGATGGGTAAAGGTAAGGGTAACGTGGAGTACTGGGTAGCCCAGATTCAGCCAGGCAAAGTCCTGTATGAAATCGAGGGTGTTTCTGAAGAGCTGGCGCGTGAGGCTTTCGCCCTGGCTGCTGCAAAGCTGCCGCTCGCCACCTCCTTTGTTAAACGGACGGTGATGTGATGAAAGCGAATGAACTTCGTGAAAAATCCGCACAGCAGCTGAACGAGCAACTGCTCGGCCTGCTGCGCGACCAGTTCAATCTGCGTATGCAGAAAGCAACTGGCCAGTTGGGGCAGTCTCATCTGCTCTCGCAAGTTAAGCGTGACATCGCTCGCGTGAAGACTGTGCTCAACCAGCAGGCAGGTAAGTGATCATGGCTGAAGCCGAAAAGACTGTCCGTACGCTGACTGGCCGTGTTGTCAGCGACAAGATGGACAAAACCATCACCGTTTTGATCGAGCGTCGCGTTAAGCACCCGATCTACGGTAAATATGTTAAGCGTTCGACTAAGCTGCACGCGCACGACGAAACCAATCAGTGCCACATCGGCGACAAAGTCACTATTCGTGAAACTCGTCCGATGGCCAAGACCAAGTCTTGGGCACTGGTTGATGTTCTCGAACGCGCTGTGGAAGTCTAAGGACTAGGGGTCGGAGAAATTATATGATTCAGACTCAATCCATGCTCGATGTGGCCGATAACAGCGGCGCTCGCCGTGTTATGTGCATCAAGGTGCTGGGTGGCTCCCATCGTCGTTACGCTGGTATCGGTGACATCATCAAAGTTACCGTGAAGGAAGCAATTCCTCGCGGTAAGGTGAAAAAAGGCCAAGTGATGACTGCTGTTGTAGTCCGCACTCGTCACGGCGTACGTCGTGCTGATGGCTCCATTATCCGCTTTGATGGCAACGCTGCTGTTCTTCTGAACAACAAGCAAGAGCCGATCGGCACCCGTATCTTTGGGCCAGTGACCCGTGAACTTCGTACTGAGAAGTTCATGAAGATCGTCTCGCTCGCCCCAGAAGTGCTGTAAGGAGATCCGACATGCAAAAGATTCGTCGTGACGACGAGATCATCGTGATCGCCGGCAAAGACAAAGGTAAGCGCGGTAAGGTGCTTAAGGTTCTCGCCAATAACCGTCTGGTTATCGGTGGTCTGAACCTGGTCAAGCGTCATACCAAGCCTAACCCGATGTCGGGCGTGCAGGGCGGTATCGTCGAGAAAGAAGCTCCGCTGGACGCTTCTAACGTCGCCATCTTCAACGGCGAAACCAACAAGGCTGACCGCGTTGGTTTCAAAGTAGAAGACGGTAAGAAAATTCGTGTCTTCAAGTCGACCCAAAAAGCGGTTGATGCTTGAACACTGCTAGGTAGATTAGACCATGGCACGACTACAAGAGATTTACCGGAAGGAAATCGCCCCTAAGCTTAAGGAAGAACTTAAGCTCGGGAATGTGATGGAAGTTCCGCGCGTCACCAAAATCACCCTGAACATGGGTCTGGGCGAAGCGATCGGCGACAAAAAAGTCATCGAGCACGCTGTTGCTGACCTGGAAAAGATCACCGGTCAAAAAGTCGTTGTGACTTACGCTCGGAAATCCATCGCTGGCTTTAAAGTCCGTGAAGGTTGGCCGATCGGCGTCAAAGTGACTCTGCGCCGTGAGCGTATGTACGAATTCCTGGATCGTCTGCTGTCGATCTCCCTGCCTCGGGTCCGCGACTTCCGCGGCCTGAATGCCAAGTCCTTCGATGGTCGTGGTAACTACAGCATGGGCGTTAAAGAGCAGATCATCTTCCCGGAAATCGACTACGACAAGATCGATGCTCTCCGCGGTCTGGACATCACCCTGACCACCACTGCCAAGAACGATGATGAAGGCCGCGCTCTGCTGCGTGCGTTCAAATTCCCGTTCCGCAACTGATTGGAGTAGGACCATGGCCAAGATGAGCATGAAAAACCGCGAGCTGAAGCGTCAGCTCACGGTTGCCAAGTACGCCAAGAAGCGTGCAGCACTGAAAGCAATCATCGTTGATCTGAACGCAAGTCCAGAAGCGCGTTGGGAAGCTACAGTTGCTCTGCAGAAGCAGCCACGTGACGCAAGCGCTTCGCGCATGCGTAACCGCTGCCGCCTGACCGGTCGTCCACACGGCGTTTACCGCAAGTTCGGCCTCGGCCGTAACAAACTGCGTGAAGCGGCAATGCGTGGTGACGTACCAGGTCTGGTTAAAGCCAGCTGGTAAGTACTTTCAACGTCCAGGTGGTCGGAATCGCAAGATACTGACCGCCGGTGACCTTGAATCTGGATCAAGCCCCTTTTGGGGCTTGTTTCATTTCTGGAGTATGTCTAAAATACGCGGCTCGCCTGAGCCCGTGTTTTTTGTGCTCGGAGATTCTCGGCGACATATGTAGCCGCAAGGCTAATTTTTTTGTATTAGGAGCGTCTAGCCCATGAGTATGCAGGACCCGTTAGCGGACATGCTAACTCGTATCCGTAATGCCCAGATGGCTGAAAAGTCCGTCGTAAGCATGCCATCTTCCAAGTTGAAGGTAGCTGTTGCCAAAGTCCTGAAAGACGAAGGCTACATTGCGGGTTATCAGATCAGCAGCGAAATCAAACCACTGCTGTCCATCGAGCTGAAGTACTTCGAAGGCCGTTCGGTCATCGAGGAAGTGAAGCGCGTTAGCCGTCCAGGCCTGCGTCAGTACAAGTCCGCTGAAGATCTGCCGAAAGTTCGTGGCGGTCTGGGCGTGTCTATCGTCTCCACCAACAAAGGTGTGATGACGGATCGTGCTGCGCGCGCTGCCGGTGTCGGCGGCGAAGTTCTTTGCACTGTGTTCTAAGGGGGGATAAGCATGTCTCGCGTCGCTAAGAACCCCGTTAAGCTGCCAGCCGGTGTCGAAGTCAAATTCGCAGGCCAACAGCTTTCGGTGAAGGGTGCCAAGGGTACTCTTGAACTGAACATCCATTCGTCCGTTGAGATCGTTGAAGAAGCTGGTGAGCTGCGTTTCGCTGCTCGCAATGGCGATCAACAAACTCGCGCAATGGCCGGTACCACGCGTGCGTTGGTAAACAACATGGTCCAAGGCGTAAGCCAAGGCTTCGAGCGTAAGCTCCAGCTGGTCGGTGTTGGTTACAAAGCGCAAGCAAAAGGCACGGTTTTGAACCTTGCCCTTGGCTTCTCGCACCCAGTGGATTACGAACTGCCAGCGGGCATCACTGCTGAGACTCCTAGCCAGACTGATATCCTGATCAAGGGCATCGACAAGCAGCTGGTAGGTCAAGTGGCCGCTGAGATCCGCGACTTCCGTCCACCAGAGCCGTACAAAGGCAAAGGTGTGCGCTACGCGGACGAAGTCGTCCGTCGTAAAGAAGCCAAGAAGAAGTAGGGCATAGCAAATGACCGACAAAAAAGTTACTCGACTGCGTCGCGCTCGCAAAGCACGCCTGAAAATGCACGAACTCGAAGTCGTGCGTCTCTGCGTGTTCCGCTCGTCGCAGCACATCTACGCCCAGGTCATCTCGGCCGACGGCAACAAAGTCTTGGCAAGCGCCTCGACTTTGGATAAAGAACTGCGTGATGGTGCCACTGGCAACATCGACGCGGCCACAAAGGTTGGCCAGCTGGTCGCTACGCGTGCTAAGGCCGCTGGCGTCTCGCAAGTGGCTTTCGACCGCTCTGGCTTCAAGTACCACGGCCGCGTGAAAGCGCTGGCTGATGCTGCTCGTGAAGCTGGGCTGGAGTTCTAAGTTATGTCAAATAACGACCAAAAGCGCGACGAAGGCTACATTGAGAAGCTGGTTCAAGTTAACCGCGTAGCCAAAACCGTTAAAGGCGGCCGTATCTTCACTTTCACCGCGTTGACCGTGGTGGGTGATGGTAAAGGGCGTGTTGGCTTCGGCCGTGGCAAGTCACGTGAAGTGCCTGCCGCGATCCAGAAGGCAATGGAAGCTGCTCGCCGCAACATGATTCAAGTTGATCTGAACGGCACCACTCTGCAGTACGCAATGAAGTCCGCTCACGGCGCTTCGAAGGTGTACATGCAGCCTGCTTCTGAAGGTACCGGTATCATCGCTGGCGGCGCTATGCGTGCTGTCCTCGAAGTTGCTGGCGTTCAGAACGTTCTGGCCAAGTGCTACGGCTCGACTAACCCGGTAAACGTGGTTCACGCCACTTTCAAGGGTCTGAAGGCTATGCAATCTCCTGAGTCCATCGCTGCCAAGCGTGGTCTGACTGTCAAGGAGATCTTCTGATCATGGCTACCGTTAAAGTAACGCTGATCAAAAGCATGACCGGCCGCATCCCTAACCACAAATTGTGCGTTAAAGGTTTGGGTCTGCGTCGCATCGGTCACACTGTAGAAGTCCAGGATACTCCCGAGAATCGCGGGATGATCAACAAGGCTTACTACATGCTGCGTGTAGAGGGTTAATCGATGAAACTCAATGATCTGAGTCCAGCGCCGGGTTCCCGTCGCGAAAAGCATCGTCCGGGCCGTGGTATCGGTAGCGGTTTGGGTAAGACTGGTGGCCGTGGCCACAAAGGTCAAACCTCCCGTTCCGGTGGCACCATCGCTCCAGGCTTTGAAGGCGGTCAACAGCCGCTGCATCGTCGCCTGCCTAAGTTCGGTTTCGTATCCCTGAAAGCCATGGACCGCGCAGAAGTGCGTCTGTCCGAGCTGGCTAAAGTGGAAGGCGACATCGTTACTGTGCAGACCCTGAAAGATGCCAACGTGATCAACGTCAACGTACAGCGTGTGAAAATCATGCTGTCCGGTGAAGTGACTCGCGCTGTCACTATCGGCAAGGGAATCGGCGCCACCAAAGGTGCGCGTTCGGCTATCGAAGCAGCTGGCGGCAAGTTCGAGGAATAAATGGCTAAGCAAGGTGCTCTCTCAGCGCTCGGCAAAGGCGGTATGTCTGAACTTTGGGCTCGTCTGCGTTTTCTGTTCCTGGCGATTATCGTCTACCGAATAGGCGCACACATCCCGGTTCCAGGTATCAACCCGGACCGACTCGCAGACCTGTTTCGACAGAATGAGGGGACCATTCTTAGCTTGTTCAACATGTTTTCCGGCGGCGCGCTGGAGCGGATGAGCATCTTTGCACTGGGGATCATGCCGTATATCTCGGCATCGATCATCATGCAGCTGATGACAGCCGTCAGCCCGCAGCTGGAGCAGTTGAAGAAGGAAGGTGAAGCTGGCCGTCGCAAGATTAGCCAGTACACCCGCTACGGCACTGTCGTCCTCGCCCTGGTTCAAGCTATCGGCATGTCCGTTGGCCTGGCGGGGCAGGGCGTTGCGTTCACTGGTGACTTTGGCTTCCATTTCGTCGCGGTATCCACGTTTGTGGCTGGTGCGATGTTCATGATGTGGCTGGGTGAGCAGATTACTGAGCGTGGTGTTGGCAACGGTATCTCGATGTTGATTTTCGCAGGTATCGTCGCCGGTCTTCCGAGAGCAATCGGGCAGTCTTTCGAGTCTGCGCGTCAGGGTGATATCAATATCTTCGCCTTGGTTGCCATCGGTTTGCTGGCAGTAGCGATTATCGGTTTTGTGGTGTTCATTGAGCGTGGCCAGCGTCGTATTGCTGTTCACTACGCCAAGCGTCAGCAGGGCCGTAAGGTCTTCGCTGCGCAGACCAGCCACTTGCCGCTGAAA
Source organism: Pseudomonas sp. WS 5503 (assembly GCF_012985385.1). Lineage (NCBI taxonomy): Bacteria > Pseudomonadati > Pseudomonadota > Gammaproteobacteria > Pseudomonadales > Pseudomonadaceae > Pseudomonas > Pseudomonas sp. WS 5503. Next base: position 340,414 of record NZ_JAAQWI010000008.1, on the reverse strand, counting down.
GTGAATATGGCCGGTGTTATTCCGGCAATTTTCGCGAGCAGCATCTTGCTGTTTCCGGCTTCGTTGGGTACCTGGTTTGGTCAGTCTGAAAATATGGGCTGGCTGCAGGACCTCTCTCAGTCGATCGCTCCTGGTCAGCCGTTGAATATTCTGCTGTTTAGTGCAGGGATTATTTTCTTCTGCTTCTTCTATACGGCGTTGATGTTCAATCCGAAAGACGTAGCGGAAAACCTGAAGAAGTCCGGTGCCTTTATTCCGGGCATCCGTCCAGGTGAGCAGTCGGCACGCTACATTGATGGCGTTCTGACTCGTTTGACCCTGTTCGGTGCTCTATATATGACGGCCGTGTGCTTGTTGCCCCAGTTCCTGGTGGTTGCAGCAAACGTTCCGTTCTACCTTGGCGGGACCTCGTTGCTGATCGTGGTCGTGGTTGTGATGGACTTCATGTCCCAAGTACAATCGCACCTCGTTTCGCACCAGTACGAATCCCTGATGAAGAAAGCCAACCTGAAGGGCTACGGCAGCGGCATGTTGCGCTGAGTACCCCATAAGGTTCGAGGAGTTGGTGATGAAAGTTCGTGCATCGGTGAAAAAGCTGTGCCGTAACTGCAAGATTATTCGCCGCGAAGGTGTTGTTCGAGTAATTTGCAGCGCGGAACCGCGTCACAAACAGCGCCAAGGCTGAGTGTGATCCGCTTGAAGCCCGGCAGCTAGTGCGCTGCCGGGTTGATTATTTGTTATTACAGCGATATTATCTCGCGCCCTATTTCTTGGCTTCCGGGGCGTAGGTAGCTGTCAATTGGAGTCCCACTGAATGGCCCGTATTGCAGGCGTTAACATTCCAGATAACAAGCACACTGTTATCTCGCTGACCTACATCTATGGTGTTGGTCGCACTACTGCGCAGAAAATTTGCGCAGTTGCTGGGGTAAACCCAGCCGCTAAGATCAAGGATCTGAGCGACGAGCAGATTGAACAGCTGCGTGGCGAAGTGGCGAAGTTCACCACTGAAGGTGACCTGCGTCGCGAAATCAACATGAAAATCAAGCGTTTGATGGACCTCGGTTGCTATCGCGGTCTGCGTCATCGTCGTGGTCTTCCAGTACGCGGTCAGCGTACCAAGACTAACGCGCGTACCCGTAAAGGTCCGCGTAAGCCGATCCGCAAGTAATCGCCCCAGCGAATCGACAGGAAAATTATCATGGCAAAACCTGCTGCTCGTCCTCGTAAAAAAGTTAAAAAGACAGTGGTTGATGGCATCGCCCACATCCATGCATCTTTTAACAACACAATCGTGACCATCACCGACCGTCAAGGTAACGCGCTTTCTTGGGCTACCTCCGGTGGTTCGGGTTTCCGCGGTTCCCGCAAGTCCACCCCGTTTGCTGCTCAAGTAGCTGCTGAACGTGCTGGTCAAGCTGCGCTGGAATACGGCCTGAAAAACCTCGACGTTAACGTCAAAGGTCCAGGTCCAGGTCGTGAGTCTGCTGTCCGTGCTTTGAACGGCTGTGGCTATAAGATCGCCAGCATCACCGACGTGACGCCAATCCCGCACAACGGGTGCCGTCCGCCGAAGAAGCGCCGCGTGTAATCCAGGAGATTGTAAAGAATGGCTCGTTACATTGGTCCAAAATGCAAACTCGCTCGTCGCGAAGGCACCGATCTCTTCCTGAAGAGCGGCGTGCGCGCGATCGAATCGAAGTGCAACATTGAAGCAGCACCTGGTATCCACGGCCAACGCCGCGGTCGCCAGTCCGACTACGGCACCCAACTGCGTGAAAAGCAGAAGGTCCGTCGTATCTACGGCGTTCTCGAGCGTCAGTTCAGCGGCTACTACAAAGAAGCTGCTGGCAAGAAAGGTGCAACCGGTGAAAACCTGCTGCAACTGCTCGAATGCCGTCTGGACAACGTTGTATACCGTATGGGCTTTGGTTCGACTCGTGCCGAATCCCGTCAGCTGGTATCGCACAAGTCGATCAGCGTTAACGGTCAGACCGTAAACGTTCCGTCCTACCAGGTTCGTGCTGGTGACGTGGTCGCAGTTCGCGAGAAAGCAAAAAACCAACTTCGCATTGTCCAAGCTCTCGATCTGTGTGCCCAACGTGGCCGCGTAGAATGGGTAGAAGTAGACACTGAGAAGAAGTCGGGCGTTTTCAAGAACGTTCCTGCTCGCAGTGATCTGTCCGCCGACATCAACGAAAGCCTGATTGTCGAGCTCTACTCCAAGTAAGGGCTAGAAAATAGGTGCATCCATGCAGATTTCGGTAAATGAGTTCCTGACACCCCGCCACATTGATGTGCAGGTTGTCAGTCCAACCCGCGCCAAAATTACTCTCGAGCCTCTCGAGCGTGGTTTTGGCCACACCCTGGGCAACGCGCTGCGCCGCATCCTGTTGTCCTCAATGCCCGGCTGTGCAGTAGTCGAGGCCGAGATTGACGGTGTGCTCCACGAGTACAGCGCCATCGAAGGTGTACAGGAAGACGTAATTGAAATCCTGTTGAACCTTAAAGGTCTGGCTATCAAGCTGCACGGCCGTGACGAAGTTACGCTGACCTTGTCGAAGAAGGGTTCGGGGGTGGTTACCGCTGCCGATATTCAGCTGGATCATGATGTCGAGATCGTTAACCCCGATCACGTAATCGCTAACCTGGCGTCTAACGGCGCCCTGAACATGAAGCTCACTGTAGCTCGTGGTCGTGGTTATGAACCGGCCGACTCGCGTCAGAGCGATGAAGACGAAAGCCGCAGCATTGGTCGCTTGCAGCTTGACTCTTCGTTCAGCCCGGTTCGCCGTATCGCATACGTGGTGGAAAACGCCCGTGTCGAGCAGCGTACTAACCTGGACAAGCTGGTTATTGATCTGGAAACCAACGGTACCCTGGATCCTGAAGAGGCTATCCGCCGCGCTGCAACCATTCTGCAACAGCAGTTGGCTGCGTTCGTCGACCTCAAAGGTGACAGCGAACCAGTGGTAATCGAGCAGGAAGACGAGATCGATCCGATCCTGCTTCGCCCGGTTGACGATCTGGAACTGACTGTACGTTCGGCGAACTGCCTTAAGGCGGAAAACATTTACTACATCGGTGACCTGATCCAGCGCACCGAAGTAGAACTGTTGAAGACTCCGAACCTGGGCAAGAAATCCTTGACTGAAATCAAGGACGTTCTGGCCTCCCGCGGTCTGTCCCTCGGCATGCGCCTCGACAACTGGCCGCCTGCAAGTCTTAAGAAGGACGACAAGGCGACTGCCTGATCGTCGTAATCACCGAACGTGAGTTTGGTAAGGAATGAACCATGCGTCATCGTAAAAGTGGTCGTCACCTGAGCCGTACCAGCTCGCACCGTAAGGCCATGTTCCAAAACATGGCGGTGTCGCTGTTCGAGCACGAGCTGATCAAAACTACACTGCCGAAAGCTAAAGAACTGCGTCGCGTTGCTGAGCCGCTGATCACTTTGGCCAAGACAGACAGCCTGGCTAACCGCCGTCTGGCTTTCGACCGTACTCGTTCGAAAGCTATCGTTGGTAAGCTCTTCAACGACCTGGGCAAGCGTTACGCTACCCGTGAGGGCGGCTACCTGCGCATCCTCAAGTGCGGTTTCCGCGCTGGCGACAACGCGCCTATGGCGTACGTCGAGTTGGTTGATCGTGCTACTGCCGGCGAAGCTGTAAGCGCCGAGTAATACGACAAGCTGCAACGAAGAACCGGGCCTAGTGCCCGGTTTTTTGTGCGCGTAACACAAGCGCGTTACGTACAAGAATCTTCAGGCGGCACGCTTCACTATGAGCGTCGGGCATGTTGGTAGTTATTTTCTATTGAAGCCTACAATTTAATGAATTTGTAGGTGTCATGTGGATGGTCAATACTCCCTCCAAGCCGATTAGCCGGCAGTTTCAAGCCCGACCTGAGGAAGATGCGCATGAGCCAGAATAAAGTCCTTACCACCGCCAGCGGCGCGCCCGTTGCGGACAATCAGAACTCACGTTCCGCCGGCCCTCGTGGCCCCTTGCTGCTCGACGATTTTCACCTGATCGAGAAGCTCGCTCACTTCAACCGTGAAAATATCCCTGAGCGTCGCGTGCACGCCAAAGGTTCGGGTGCCTTCGGGACCTTCACGGTGACAAAAGACATTACCCAATACACCAGCGCCAAATTGTTCGAGTCCGTTGGCAAGCAGACCCCTACGTTCCTGCGTTTCTCCACGGTAGGTGGAGAGCGCGGTTCGGCCGACACTGAGCGCGATCCACGTGGCTTCGCCTTGAAGTTCTACACCGAGGAAGGCAACTGGGACATCGTCGGTAACAACACCCCTGTGTTCTTTATCCGTGATCCGCTGAAGTTCCCGGATTTTATCCACACCCAGAAACGCCTGCCGCAGAGCAACCTGAAGAGCGCGCAGATGATGTGGGACTTCTGGTCGCACTCACCAGAGGCGTTGCACCAGGTCACCATCCTATTTTCGGACCGCGGGATTCCAGACGGCTACCGTCACATGCACGGTTTCGGCAGCCACACTTACAGCCTGATCAACGCCCAGGGCGAGCGTCATTGGGTGAAGTGGCACTACAAGACCAAGCAAGGCATTAAAAACCTGGCTCCGGCCGAGGCTGCCCGCTTGGCGGGTACCGATCCTGACTACGCCCAGCGCGATCTGTTTGGTGCAATCGAGCGCGGTGACTTCCCCAAGTGGCGCGTGTGCATCCAGATCATGACCGAGGCACAGGCGAACGCCCATTACGAGAACCCGTTTGACGTGACCAAGACCTGGTCGCAAAAAGAATTCCCGTTGATTGAAGTGGGTGAGTTGGAGCTCAATCGTAATCCGCAGAACTACTTCGCCGAAGTCGAGCAGGCCGCATTTGGCCCAAGCAACATGGTCCCAGGCGTTGGCCTGTCGCCAGACCGTATGCTCCAAGGTCGAGTTTTCGCCTACGCCGATGCTCACCGTTATCGTGTGGGCACTAACCACCAGCAACTGCCGGTGAACGCACCACGTAGCCCGGTTAACAGCTACCAGCGTGACGGTTCCATGGCTTTTGGCAGCAATGGTGGGGCGGCTCCGAACTACGAGCCAAACAGCTATGCCGACGCACCGAAACAAGCCCCGCAATATGCAGAGCCAGCACTGGCCCTGAGCGGCGCCGCCGATCGTTACGATCACCGCGAAGATACGGACTACTACAGCCACGCCGGTGCGCTGTTCCGTCTGATGAATGATGAGCAGAAAGCCCTGCTCACCAATAACATCGCCGGTGCTATGGGTGGCGTTTCCAGCGATGTGGTCCAGCGTCAACTGCAGCACTTCTATAAGGCCGACCCGGCTTACGGAGACGCAATCGCAAGGGCACTGGGTGTATCGCTTAACTGACTCTAAACGATAAGCAGAACCGCCCTCATTTGGGCGGTTTTTGCGTTATTTCAGCTACTTTTCTCCGGAAATCTTCACTTTTCTGCCGTTTGTCCCGTGACCTTCAAGTCAGCATGGTTCAAACTACAGTCTTTCAAGCAGGGAGATGTAGGGCGATGCAAGGTCACCCCGACGTAATCGATTACCTCAACACGTTGCTGACGGGCGAACTGGCAGCTCGTGACCAATATTTCATCCATTCGCGTATGTACGAAGACTGGGGCTTTACCGAGCTCTATGAGCGTATCAACCACGAAATGGAAGAAGAGGCACAGCACGCTGACGCCCTGATGCGCCGCATTCTGATGCTCGAAGGCACGCCGCGTATGCGTCCTGATGATCTGGACGTGGGTACCACAGTGCCAGACATGCTCGCTGCCGATCTTCGCCTTGAGTACAAGGTACGTGCCGCACTCTGCAAGGGCATCGAGCTTTGCGAACAGCACAACGACTATGTCACCCGCGAAATATTGCGGGTGCAGTTGAATGACACCGAAGAAGATCACACCTACTGGCTGGAAAAGCAGTTGGGCCTGATCAAGTTGATCGGCCTGGAGAATTACCTGCAATCGCAGTTCTGATTCCCGGTTACAAAAAGCCCCTGTCACCGCAAAGTGGCAGGGGCTTTTTATTGGGCGATGAAAAAATCAGGCCCTGTCGCGTTCCAGCAACGGTTTCAAGTAGTAACCGGTGTGCGATTGAGGCATTTCGGAAACCTGCTCCGGAGTGCCCACTGCGATGATCTGGCCACCCTTAGAACCACCTTCTGGCCCCAGGTCTACCAGCCAGTCGGCAGTCTTGATCACATCAAGGTTGTGCTCGATCACCACCACGGTATTGCCGTGGTCCCGCAAGCGGTGCAGTACGTCCAGCAACTGCTGGATATCCGCGAAGTGCAGGCCAGTGGTCGGCTCATCGAGGATGTACAAGGTTTTGCCGGTATCACGCTTGGACAGCTCGCGAGACAGCTTGACCCGTTGCGCCTCGCCACCCGACAGCGTGGTCGCTGACTGCCCCAGCTTGATGTACGACAGGCCCACATCCATCAGCGTCTGCAGCTTGCGCGCCAGCGCCGGCACTGCGTCGAAGAACTCGCGAGCTTCCTCGATCGTCATCTCCAGGGTTTCATGGATGCTCTTGCCCTTGTACTTGATCTCCAGGGTCTCGCGGTTGTAGCGCTTGCTCTTGCACACATCGCACGGCACGTAGATGTCCGGCAGGAAGTGCATTTCCACCTTGATCAGGCCATCGCCCTGGCACGCTTCACAGCGGCCGCCCTTAACGTTGAACGAGAAGCGGCCCGGCCCATAACCCCGTGAGCGCGACTCTGGCACGCCAGCGAACAACTCACGGATAGGGGTAAACAGCCCGGTGTAGGTGGCTGGGTTGGAGCGAGGCGTACGCCCAATCGGGCTCTGGTCGATGTCGACCACCTTGTCCAGATGCTCCAGGCCCTTGATGCTGTCGTGAGCCGCCGCTTCCAGGGTGGTCGCGCCATTCAGGGCGGTGGCACTCAGTGGGAACAGGGTGTTGTTGATCAGCGTCGACTTGCCCGAACCGGAAACACCGGTCACGCAGGTCAGCAGGCCCAGCGGAATCTCCAAGTCGACATTGCGCAGGTTGTTCCCGCGCGCGCCCTTGAGATGCAGCGCCATCTTCTTGTTACGCGGCGTTCGCTTGGCGGGTACTTCAATCTTCACACGGCCAGACAAGTATTTGCCGGTCAGTGAATCAGGATGTGCCATCACCTCGGCAGGCGTGCCTTCAGCAACGATATGGCCACCATGCACGCCCGCGCCGGGGCCGATATCGACCACGTAGTCCGCCAGGCGGATAGCGTCTTCATCATGCTCGACCACGATCACGGTATTGCCGATATCGCGCAGGTGTTTCAGCGTGCCCAGCAGGCGGTCGTTATCCCGTTGGTGCAAGCCAATCGAGGGTTCGTCGAGGATATACAGCACGCCCACGAGGCCGGCGCCGATCTGGCTGGCCAGGCGAATGCGCTGTGCCTCACCGCCAGACAGGGTATCGGCACTGCGGTCCAGCGACAGATAGTCCAGGCCCACGTTGACCAGGAACTGCAATCGCTCGCGAATCTCCTTGAGGATCTTGTCGGCAATCTCTCCACGACGACCGGTCAGCTTCAGCACGCCAAAGTATTCACAGGCATCGCCGATCGGCAGGTTGGTTACTGCCGGCAGGGTCTTCTCGCCCACCCATACATGCCGGGCTTCACGGCGCAGGCGCGTGCCACGGCAATCCGGGCATGGCTGTGTGCTGAGGAACTTCGCCAGCTCCTCGCGCACGCTCGCCGATTCGGTTTCGCGGTAGCGGCGTTCCAGGTTCGGCACGATGCCTTCGAACGGGTGCGAGCGCTTGACGATATCGCCGCGATCGTTCAGGTATTTGAAGTCGACATTCTGCGAACCGCTGCCATTTAGAATGACCTTCTGCTGGTCTGCCGGAAGTTGGTTGAACGGTACTTCCAGGCTGAACTTGTAGTGGGAGGCCAACGACCCAAGCATCTGGAAGTAGTAGACGTTACGCCTGTCCCATCCGCGTATCGCCCCCTCGGCCAAGGTCAGCTCGCCATTGACCAGGCGCTTGATGTCGAAAAACTGCTTCACACCCAGGCCGTCGCAAGTCGGGCAGGCGCCGGCCGGGTTGTTGAAGGAAAACAGTTTGGGTTCGAGCTCGCTGATGGCATGGCCACAGATCGGGCAGGCGAAGCGTGCGGAGAAGATGATCTCTTCGCCTGGCTCGTCATCCATCGGCGCTACCAGGGCAATGCCATCGGCCAGCTTCAGCGCGGTTTCGAACGATTCCGCCAAACGCTGCTGCAAGTCGGCGCGCACCTTGAATCGGTCGACCACCACATCAATGGAGTGCTTTTTCTGCTTGTCCAGCTTCGGCGCTTCGTCCAGCTCATAGAGCTTGCCGTTGATGCGCGCACGTACAAAACCCTGAGCACGCAGCTCTTCGAAGACCGACAGGTGTTCGCCCTTGCGCTCGCGAATGACAGGCGCCAGCAGCATCAGCTTGGCGCCTTCGGGCTGGGCCAGCACCAGGTCGACCATCTGGCTGACGGTCTGGGCTTCCAGGGGGATATCGTGGTCCGGGCAGCGGGGGATACCCACGCGTGCGTAGAGCAGGCGCAGGTAGTCGTAGATCTCGGTAATGGTACCCACGGTGGAGCGCGGGTTGTGGGACGTGGATTTCTGCTCGATGGAAATAGCCGGCGACAGGCCTTCAATGGTGTCGACATCGGGCTTTTCCATCATCGACAGGAACTGCCGGGCGTAGGCCGACAGCGATTCCACATAGCGACGCTGACCTTCGGCATACAGCGTGTCGAACGCCAGGGACGATTTGCCGGAGCCGGACAAGCCGGTGATGACGATCAGTTTGTCCCGGGGCAGGGTCAGGTCGATGTTCTTCAGGTTGTGGGTTCTAGCCCCACGAATCAGGATCTTGTCCAAGATGGCCTCGCACGGCGGGCGTAAATGATGCCGGAGTATACGGCTAAAGACTGGATGAATATACACTGTCAAAACGCCGCTTGCAGCCTTACATGAAAGCTGCGCGGCAAAGCGCCGCATATACCCTCTCAATCGATGGGACTGGTAGAATCGCCGCCGGTTCACACGAGGTTTTTCCATGCACGATCCCCACAGCGAACGCATGAGTAGCGGCGAGACCCGAGCGGCAAGCGGGCTGGCCCTGGTGTTCGCCTTCCGTATGCTGGGCATGTTTATGGTGTTGCCAGTGCTGGCCACCTATGGGATGGATCTCGCAGGTGCGACCCCCGCCTTGATCGGCCTGGCGATTGGTGCCTATGGCCTGACCCAGGCAATTTTCCAGATCCCGTTCGGGATTATTTCCGACCGCATTGGCCGTCGCCCGGTGATCTATCTCGGGCTGATCGTATTCGCCCTTGGCAGTGTGCTAGCGGCCCAATCCGATTCGATCTGGGGCGTGATCGCCGGCCGCATCCTGCAGGGCGCCGGTGCGATTTCCGCCGCCGTGATGGCGCTGCTGTCGGACCTGACCCGCGAACAACACCGCACCAAGGCCATGGCGATGATCGGCATGACCATCGGCCTGTCGTTTGCCGTGGCCATGGTGGTCGGGCCCTTGCTCACGCGCGCGTTCGGCTTGCATGGGCTGTTCCTGGCCACGGGCGGCATGGCGTTGTTTGGCATCCTGATAGTTGCCTTTATGGTGCCGCGCTCCACCGGTACCCTGCAGCATCGTGAATCGGGCGTCGCACGCAAGGCGTTGCTTCCCACGCTCAAGCACCCGGACCTGCTGCGCCTGGATTTAGGTATCTTCGTATTACACGCCATGCTGATGTGCAGCTTCGTCGCCTTGCCCCTGGCCCTGGTGGAAAAAGCCGGCCTGCCCAAGGAACAGCACTGGTGGGTCTACCTCACTGCGCTGTTGATTTCGTTCTTCGCCATGATCCCGTTCATCATCTATGGCGAGAAGAAACGCAAAATGAAACGAGTTTTACTCGGCGCCGTCGCGACATTGATGCTCACTGAACTATTCTTCTGGCAGTTCGGCGACAGCCTGCGAGCATTGGTGATCGGTACGGTGGTGTTTTTCACCGCCTTCAACCTGCTCGAAGCGTCGTTGCCGTCACTGATCAGTAAAGTTTCACCGGCAGGCGGCAAGGGCACGGCCATGGGGGTGTATTCCACCAGCCAGTTCCTGGGTTCCGCGTTGGGGGGCATCATGGGCGGCTGGATGTTCCAGCATGGCGGTTTGTCGGTTGTGTTCCTCGGATGCGCCGGGCTGGCTGCACTTTGGCTGGTCTTTGCTGTTACCATGCGCGAACCTCCCTACGTCACCAGTCTGCGTTTGCCGCTATCGCCCGAGGCGATCCGCGAAGCCGGCCTGGTAGAGCGCCTGAAGGCTGTCGTAGGGGTAACGGATGCAGTCGTGGTCGCTGAAGAGGCGGCCATTTACATCAAATTGGACACCGAATTATTGGATCGCGCGACGCTCGAGCAACTGGTCAACCCAGTGCCGACAGCGCGCCCAGCCTAGGAGAACGTTATGGCCCGTGGGGTTAACAAAGTCATATTGGTCGGTACTTGCGGCCAGGATCCCGAAGTTCGCTACTTGCCTAACGGTAACGCCGTGACCAACCTGAGCCTGGCGACCAGCGAACAGTGGACCGACAAGCAGACCGGCCAGAAGGTCGAGAAGACCGAATGGCACCGCGTGTCGATGTTCGGCAAGGTTGCGGAGATCGCCGGTGAATACCTGCGCAAAGGTTCGCAGGTGTACATCGAAGGCAAACTGCAAACCCGCGAGTGGGAAAAAGACGGCATCAAGCGTTACACCACCGAAATCGTGGTCGACATGCAAGGCACCATGCAACTGCTGGGCGGCCGTCCACAGGGCGACCAACAGGGCCAGGGCGGCATGTCCAACTCGGCACCGCGCCCACAGCAGTCGCGTCCGCAGCCAAGCCAGCAGCCACAGCGTGAGTCGCGCCCAGCACCACAACAGGCTGCTCCGCAACCGGCTCCGGATTTTGACAGCTTTGATGACGATATCCCGTTCTAAGGTCCAAGACCGACCCTGAACAAACAAAACCCCCGATAGCGAAAGCATCGGGGGTTTTTTATGGTCGACGTGCAGGCGTCGCGCGTGGGGTGCCTTTGTACAGGCAGCACACCAACCCCAGCATTTGTTCTCATGGCTCACAAGATTTAGGCTGGCGCCACCTCTAACAAAGAAGGAAGGCTGTGATGACCTGGTCCGCCAAGCAGTACACGATGTTCGAACAGCAGCGCACTCGCCCCGTCCGTGACCTGGTTGCGGCAATTCCCAACACCGACGTGGGCACCGCAGTCGACCTGGGGTGCGGGCCGGGAAACTCCACTGAAGTGCTGGCCGAACGTTTCCCCCAAGCGCACGTCACTGGCATGGACAGCTCCGATGACATGTTGGCAAATGCCCGCAAGCGCCTGCCCAGGTTGAACTTCGAGCTGGCGGACATCGGCGCCTGGCATCCTGCGCAACGCTTGGATGTGATTCTGGCCAATGCCTCGCTGCAATGGCTGCCCGACCACGCCACGCTCTACCCGCATTTGGTCCACCAACTGAACCCAGGCGGTACGCTAGCGGTGCAAACCCCGGACAACCTTGACGAGCCCGCTCATCGCCTGGCCCGAGAAGTCGCGGCCGATGGCCCATGGTCGGCAAAGATAGGGGCGGTCAAACACAATGAACGGCACACCGCCAGTTACTACTACGAACTGCTGAGCAAGCATTGCAGTACCGTGGACGTGTGGCGCACCACCTATCAACACCCCTTGGCGGACCACGCGGCGGTGGTGGAGTGGTTCAAGGCTTCGGCATTGCGGCCTTTTCTTGCGCCGTTGACGGACGATGAAAAAGCCGCCTTCCTGCAGCAATACCAGGCGCGAATTACCCAGGCTTATCCAGCCCTGGCCGATGGCACGGTGTTGTTGCCCTTTCCGCGGCTGTTCATCATTGCCACACGCTAAAGCGATCAGCCCAGGTGGCGGTCACGCAGCCGCTGCTTGGGCTTTCAGATATTCCTCTGCCGACACTACACCCGCATAGCCAAATGCCAGGGAGGCCATGTACGCCCCGTGCACCTGTGCCGCCGGAATCACCTGGCCGTTGAATTCCTGGTCGCGGGTCGCGCAGGCGTCATGGATCACCGTAACCTTGTAGCCCAGGTCCGCTGCCGCCCGCACCACGGCGTCAACGCACATATGGCTCATGCTACCCACCACCACCACATCGGTGATGCTGCGCTGTTCCAGCAATTCGCGCAGGTTGGTTTGGCGAAACGCATTCACGAAGTGTTTGAGCACCACCGGTTCATCGCCCTCGTTGAGCACCTTGGCATGCAAATGCGCGCCTTCGGAGCCCGGTGTGAAGAACGGTGCGTCGTCGCCAGCGAACTCATGCCGTACATGAATCACCGCATCGCCTGCCTGCCGAAACGCCTGGAGCACCTGCGCCGCCTTGTCCGCTGCGGCTTCCACGCCGTCGAGCGGCCACTTGCCCTGGGGGAAGTAGTCGTTCTGGATATCGATTAGGATGAGCGCCTGCTTGGCCATGTGTGTTGCCTCGTGATGGGTTGATGGGCCTAGTATCTTAGCTGGCGATCACACCGAGAATTGGCTGCACCGACAATAACAGGGGGAAAACTGACAATGGCCGCGCAACGCAGCACTGTCGAGCTGGGTGTGTTGATCTACCAGGGCGCACAACTCGCCGCAGTCCACGGGCTGACCGACCTGTTCGGGGTCGCTAACCGCATCGCCGCCGAGCATGAATCTGCGCAATTACCGCTGCTGCGGGTCAGCCACTGGCAGGTAGATGCCCACGGCACGCCCGCGCGCACGTTCGACAGCCACCCAGGCCCCGAGCAACCGATGATGGCCGTGTTGGTGCCGCCCTCGATTGCAGAGTTCACCGAAGACCAGGCGCCGCCTGCGCTGCTGGAATGGCTGCGCCTGCAACATGCGGGCGGCACCGTGCTGGGCGGCGTGTGCATCGGCTCGATCATGCTGGCACGCAGCGGCCTGCTGGATGGCCGCAGTGCCACCACCCACTGGTCCTCCGCGAAGTCTTTTGCGGCCTGTTACCCGGCGGTGCGACTGGAAGCGGATAAACCTATTGTCGATGACGGCGACCTGATCACCTCCGCTGGGCTGATGGCTTGGTCGGAATTGGGCCTGCGCCTGGTCGATCGGCTTATGGGGCCGAGCATTGCAGCTGACACTGCGCGCTTTCTGGTGATCGAGCACAGCGCCAGTGCCAGCCAGTGCGGTAGCAACTTTGCGCCGATTCTCAGGCATGGTGATGGTGCGGTCCTCAAGGTCCAGCATTGGCTGCAGGCCAGTGGTGCGGTGGATGTGTCCGTGGCGGCGATGGCGCAGGAGGCGAACCTGGAGGAGCGCACGTTCTTGCGCCGCTTTCGCAACGCCACCGGGCTGAAACCCACCGAGTACTGTCAGCATCTGCGAGTCGGCAAGGCGCGGCAGATGCTGGAGTTCACCAACGGCACGATCGATCACATTGCCTGGACCGTGGGCTATCAGGACCCCAGCGCCTTTCGCGTCATCTTCAAGAAAATCACCGGCCTGTCCCCCAGCGATTACCGCAACCGCTTCGGGGTTTGAATCGTGCAGAACGCCGCAGGCTTCTCCCCGGGTCGTGCAGAATAAAACAGGCTAACGGCCATCACCCTTTGCGCAACTGATTGATTTAACAGCTCTTCCCTCAATCCCAGCGTTGGCCTGATCCATGCAACCTCACTGCTACACAAAGGTTGATAGAAAAGGGGACCGCATGACCCCCATAAGTCGCAAGAAGTTGGTGGTCGCCCACTCCATGCGAGAGGGGGCGCCCCTGCATGAAATCGAAACCAACCGCGCCCTCGCACGCTGGCTCGCGCAGATCCTGGGGCTCAAGTTCGGTGGCAGTTACGACCCGGCCCTGCATGCGGGTCGGGAGTTGTATCTGCTGCCCACGCAAACCCTGGTCGGGCCAGCCCAAGCGCGCCAGCTCAATATCAAGGGGCCACAAGATCTGTGGGGCGGCTATGTCGATCACGCGTTCATCTGCACCAAAGCCATCAGTCACGGGCTGCTGAGTCCCGAGGCCAAGGCGCCCGAAGGCTGGTCGCCGTCATTCTGCGAGCGTGTGCGTGACGTGGTGTTGGACGGTGTGAGTGTGTTCGCCCTTGAGGATGCACGGCCTGCCGCGACCCGCTTGCTCTACAGCGGCCCGATTCGTCTGAAACCCGTAAATGCCTGTGCAGGGCGGGGGCAGGAAGTTATCCACAGCCTGGATGAGTTCGACGCGATAGTGGCGCGCCCGGAAGCGGCCCGAATGTTCAATGAAGGTGTGGTGCTGGAACAAGACCTGCACGCGGTGGTCACCCACAGTGTAGGCCAGAGCTTTATCGGCGATCACCTCTTCAGCTACTGCGGCGAGCAGCACCTGACGCAAGACGGGCAGGGGGAAGAGGTCTACGGCGGTTCCGATCTGCTGGTCGTCCCCGGTGATTACGCTGCCCTGCTCAAACTGGATCTGCCTGAAGACGTGCGTGAGGCCATCGAACAGGCGCTGGTTTTCGACCGTGCTGCGAATGAGGCCTACCCAGGCTTCTTCGCCTCGCGCCGCAACTACGACATCGCCCAAGGCCTGGACAGCACAGGCCAGCGCCGCAGTGGTGTGCTCGAACAATCCTGGCGCATGGGCGGGGCCAGCAGCGCGGAAGTCGCGGCGTTGCAGAGTTTTATCAACCATCCGGGCCTTAAGGCCATCCGTGTGTCCTCGGTAGAAACCTATGTAGACCAGGCGCTGCCGGCGGATGCCATCGAGGTATACCGAGGCCCGGCCGAAAACAGCGACTTTCTACTCAAGTATGTGACGGTCAAGACTTATGACGGCTAGAAGCGAGAGCATCACCATCGATATAGACGACGAACAGATGAGCGGGACATTCCTCAGTCCCAAGTCCAAAGTGCCCGGCGTGTTGTTCGTGCACGGCTGGGGCGGCAGCCAGGAGCGCGACCTGGAGCGGGCCAAAGGCATCGCAGGCCTTGGATGTGTATGCCTGACCTTCGACCTGCGTGGCCATGCTGGCACCGGCATCCCCTTGTCCCGCGTCACCCGCGAAGACAACCTGCGCGACCTGTTGGCCGCTTACGATCGCCTGCTGTCCCACCCGGCTATCGACACCTCGGCGGTGGCAGTGGTGGGCACCAGTTATGGCGGGTACCTCGCGGCGATCCTCACCTCATTGCGCCCGGTACGTTGGCTGGCGCTGCGAGTGCCGGCGCTGTACCGCGACCAGGAATGGCTCAAGCCCAAGCGCGACTTGGATAAAGCCGACCTGATGGATTACCGCGGCACCCTCGTGCACGCCGAAACCAACCGCGCCCTGCATGCCTGCGCGCAATTTACCGGCGATGTGCTGATTGTCGAGTCGGAAACCGACGACCATGTGCCCCACGCCACCATCATGAGTTACCGCGCAGCGTGCCAGCAGACCCATTCGCTGACCCACCGCATCATCGACGGCGCCGACCATTCCCTGAGCGACCCGGTGTCGCAGCAGGCGTACACCTCGATCCTGGTGGACTGGATTACCGAGATGGTGGTGGGGGAGCGGTTGAGCATCATTCAGGCCCGATAGTCGTTGCCCTTGTGATCGCTATCGCGGGCAAGCCTGGCACCACCTTGGAATGCATTCCCCTGTGGGAGCCGGGCTTGCCCGCGATAGCGATTCAACAGTCACCACCGCCTCATCAGGCTGTCTTCTTCACTCGCAACGCCTTGGCCTTGGCCTCCACCCCCAAATACATCACCAATGCAATCAACAACGGGCAGATAAAGTAAATCGCCCGATACGCGATCAGCCCCGCCAGCAAACTCCCCCGCGACGCCTCATGTTGCAACAGCGCAATGAACACCGCCTCCAACACCCCCAACCCGGCGGGGATATGGGTGACCACCCCGGCAATCGCACTGATCAACAGCACGCCCAGCACCAGTGGGTAATCCAGTTTGGCCGGCAGCAAGGTAAAGATCACCGCGGCCATCAATGACCAGTTCAACGCACCCAGGGCCAACTGCAAACAGGCCATGCGCAACGACGGCAAGTTGATCTCGATACCGCGAATCGACCACGCACGCTTTTTCGAAAACCGGCACGCCGCCAGGTAGCCCAGGCTCGCGATCACCAATAACACCCCGACGCCTTGCAAGGCGCCGCTGCTGAGCTTCCAGCCTGGCGGCAGGGTCACCAACCCGCTGCTGAACACCACCCCGGCCAACACCATATAGCCGAACCAATTGGTGGCCAGGCTCAGGCCGAGGATCTTGGCGATATTGCTGGTGCTCACGCCCAGGCGTGAATACAGCCGATACCGCATGGCGATGCCGCCGACCCAGGCGCTGAGGTTGAGGTTGAACGCGTAGCTGATGATGCCCACCGGCAATATCTGCTTCCAACGCAACGGCTGGCGAATGTAGGTGCGGCCGATCAAATCGAAGCAGGCATAGACGATAAAACTGCACAGCGTCAGCGCGCCGGCGATGAACAATGTGCGTAGCTTGAACTCGCTCAGGGTCTGGAACACTTCGCTCCAGTCGATGCGCCGGGCGAGCAGGGTAAACAACACGATCAGCAGCACGAAGAACGCAATCGTCAGCGGTTTCTTCCAGCGCTTGAACCCCGAGGCTTGCGTTTGGGGGCGGGCTTCAGACGTCATGGGGCGTGGCCTCAAAAGGTTTCAAGCGCGGTTTGTGGGCCGGCAACCAACTGGCCAGTACCGGGAAATGGCGCATCACATGAAACACCAGGAAACCTACGGTCAAGCGCCAGAGCCACAGGCGTGGCTTGCGCTTTTCCGGCATGGTCTGGCAATGATTGTGGGCGAGGGCTTCCAGGCGTTCGTAGAGCTGCTGATTGAAAGCCCGGTCGCGAATCAGCACATTGGCCTCCAGGTTCAATGCCAGGCTGAGTGGGTCCAGGTTGCTCGAACCGACGGTGCTCCATTCGTCATCCACCAGCGCCACCTTGCCGTGCAGTGGGCGTTGGCAGTATTCGTGAATCACCACGCCATCCTTGAGCAAGTAGTCATAGAGCATGCGCGCGGCAAGTTTTGCCAACAGCACGTCGGGCTGGCCCTGCATGATCAATTGCACCTGCACGCCACGGCGCGCCGCGTTACGGATCTCGCGAAGCAGGCGATAGCCGGGGAAGAAGTACGCGTTGGCGATCACCACCCGCTGCCGGGCCTGGCTCAAGGCGTGGATATACGCGTCTTCGATGTCGTCACGATGCTGGATATTGTCGCGGTAGATCAGGCGTACCAGGCCGTCGCCTGGCTCGTTCGTCCAGGGTGAAGGCCGCTGCTGGCGCCGCCGCCAACCGCGACGGCTGCGCACCTGGCGGCCACTTTGGGCAAGGGCGAAATGGTGCAGGTCGGCCACGGCCGGGCCGATCACCTGCACGGCGTAATCCTGCTTGGCTTCGGGGCCGAAATCCGCCAAGTGGTCAGCAGAAAAATTGATCCCGCCGATAAACGCCACGCGGGCATCCACCACCACAATCTTGCGGTGCAGGCGGCGAAACCAGTTAGTGCGTATGCCGAAGGTCTTGGGCGCCGGGTCGAACATTTGCACCATCACCCCGGCTTCGGCCAACTCCCGCAGGAAGCCCGGGCTCAGCTCGCCGCAACCAAAACCGTCGAGGCTGACCACCACCTTCACCCCGCGCTGGGCCGCCTCGATGAGGATGCTGTGCAGCTCAAAGCCGACCTTGTCTTCAAAAAGGATGAAGGTCTCCAGCAGGATCTCGCGCTCGGCGCTGCGCAATGCCTCGAACACGGCAGGAAAGTACGCCTCGCCGTTCTCCAGCAACACCACCTGGTTGCCGCTCTGCCAGCCGTAATCCAGATCTCGCGCCTTGCTGTCATCTGGCGGTTGGTCTGTGGCGATATGGTCTACCGCAACGTTCATAGCTCAACCTCCACCGACAGCGGCACATGGTCTGATAAATGGGACCAGGGACGAGTGGTGAGCACGCGAGGGTTGTGCACCGTCAGGTTGCGCACATAAATGCGGTCCAGCGGCAGCAACGGCAGGCGTGCCGGGAAGGTGCGCGCCGGTTTGCCGAGGGTGTGCATGAACACTTCCTGCAGGCCGCTTTGGCTCAGGTCGGCTTTTTGCCGCCAGTCGTTGAAATCGCCAGCGACCACCAACGGCGCATCGGCGGGAATCTCGCTGATACGTTGTTCCAGCAAGCGCAATTGTTGTTGGCGATGCACCTCGCGCAAGCCCAGGTGGATGCAGATCGCGTGCACCTGCTGGCCGCTGCCCGGCAGGCGCAACACGCAATGCAGCAGGCCGCGGTTTTCATGGCCGCTTTGCGAAATATCGAGGTTGTCGTAGCGGATGATCTGGAATTTCGACAGCAGTGCATTGCCATGATCGCCATGGGGGTACACCGCATTGCGCCCATAGGCAAACTGCGGCCAGATGCTGTCGGCGAGGAATTCATACTGCGGCATTTTTGGCCAGTCGCTGTAGCGCTGGGGATGGCGTTCGTGAGTGCCATGGATCTCCTGCAAGAACACCATGTCTGCGCCCACGCTGCGCACCGCTTCACGCAGCTCGGGCAAGATGAAACGGCGATTCAGTGCGGTGAAACCCTTGTGGATATTAACCGTCAGCACCGTGAAACGGGTGATGGCGGTGGTCGGCGGGGTGGGGATCAGCTCTGGATGCGTCATGGCAATACTCCTGGTTCCGGCAGCCGGCCAGGTTCGGTGAGCAGGTGTTGGTCCAGCCCGAAACGTTGCAGCAATTGGCGTGCATCGAAGGGGGCGCGAACTTTGATGTCGTTGTCGAAAAAGCAGAACACGTCACGGTGTTTACGCCTGCGGGGTGTGTGGTGCGGGTCGACGAGGTGTGCATCGGCAGGCTGCTTGCCCTGGGCCCAGCGCTCGATGCGGTCGCCCCAGCGCTGGAGCGCTTCGGCGCTATAACCGCTGGCGTATAACTGCTTGTCGCCGTGCAAGCGCAGGTACATGAAGTTGGCGGTCACGTCTTCCACGTACGGCCACTTGCCGGCGGTGTCCGCGACCACCAGCGCCACACCGTGCTTATCCAGCAGTTGGATGAACTCCGGCACGGCAAAACTCTTGTTGCGAATCTCCACGGCATGGCGCAAAGGCTTCTTGGCATAGGCCTTCATGCTCGCCTTGCCGTTCAGGCGTGGCTCATGCTGGCGGGCGAGGGCGGCTGCCTGCTGGGTATCGGTAGGTAATTCAGCCAAAAAGGTTTCGAACAGCGTGGCGTCGAATTTGAAGCTGGGCGGAAACTGCCAGAGGATGGGGCCAAGTTTTTCTTTGAGTTCCAGCACGCCGGAAGCGAAGAAATTCGCCATCGGCTTGTGCACGTCCCGCAGGCGCAGGATATGCGTGATGAAACGGGGCGCCTTGACACTGAACAGGAAACCTTCGGGCGTATCGGCATACCACTCGGCGTAGCGCTTGGGGGTTTGCAGCGCGTAGAACGAGCCGTTGATTTCGATGCTGTTGACGGCGCGTGACGCAAACTGCAACTCGCGTTTCTGGGTCAGCCCTTCGGGGTAAAAGTCCCCGCGCCAGGGCGTGTAGCGCCAGCCGGAAATGCCGATGTGAATCGCCGCCATGTTTACTCCCGTGGATGGTGGGTGAGGTGACCTCCGTTATGGGATGACTGCGCTATTTGGCTGAAAGTTTCCACATTCCTACAGGCGGTAATAGGGGTGAAATGCGGGAGGGGCATTGCAAATGCAGGGAACGATAAAGGCCCCAGCTCGTCAGTTCCTTACACACCCTGCTGAAGGAGCCCGCTGTTTTGCTGAATTTAAAGACTGCATTACTGCTCGGCGCGCTGCTGCTCTGCGGCAATGGCGCGCTGCAAGCCGCGGCAACGGCGCCCGCTGCCGAAACGCCGGACAAGCCGGAACTGCTGGTAGAAGGCGGGTTGCTCGGGGCCATCAGCTCCAGCATCGACGACGTGCAGAACAAGCTCGACCTCGACCAGAACCTCATCGACGCCTGGCGCCTGCGTGCTGATCGCGCCGCAGACGAAGTAGGACGCCTGGTAGACCAGACAGCCGCACGCTCGCCCTGGAGCGTGGCCGGCGATTTCCTGCTGTTGTCCGGCGTGTGGGCCGGTGCCTTTGCCCTGTTGACGATGCTTGGGCGCCTGGTTGTGCAACGATCGAGCCGCCGCTCGTTCCTTGCGCGGCGTCAACGGCTCCAAGGCTTGCTGAGCTATGTGGTGCCCTACACGATTCCAGCGCTGATCTGCCTGCCGCTGACCCTTTATGTCAGTCACTTTTTACCTGCGTCTGTCGGCCGAGCCCTGGCACTGTGTTTTGCCTACGCCACCAGCAGTGGCATCTTTTCCACCTCGCTGTTGCTGTGCGTCATTGTCATGTTCAACGTCGGGCACAAGCGGCCTGCCGTGCAGGTCATTCGTGACTATTGCCCCAAGCCGCTGTTCCTGATCGGCTTTCTCGCGGCCCTCAGCGATGCGCTGACCAGCCCGCAAATCGCTCGTCAGTTGGGCGGCAATATCACCAGCAGCATCGCCGTGTTTACCGGCCTGTTTGCCGCGGTCATCTTTGGCGTGCTGGTGGTACGCCTGCGGCGGCCGGTGGCCCATTTGATCCGCAATCGGCCGTTGGCCCAGCGTCTCAAACATCCAGCATTGCAACAGTCGCTGCGGGTGTTTTCCGGGCTCTGGTACTGGCCGATTCTGTTGATGGTGCTGGTGTCGGTGGTCAACCTGATTGGCGCCGGTGACGACAACCAAGAGGCCCTGCGCTGCGCGTTGCTCACCACCTTGTTACTGATCGGCACGGTGTTTCTCAGCACTGTGCTGCAACACCTGTTCAAGTCCCGCAGCCAGGTATCGATCCAGCGCAGCAGTGCCTACAAGGAACGCTTCCTGAGTTTGCTGCACGCAATTTTGCGTATCGTCATGGCCATCGCGTTTATCGAGATACTCGGGCGTATCTGGGGTGTTTCGCTGTTCGAATTCGCCCAGCGCAACTCGGTGGGGCGGGCCATCAGTGACTCCCTCAGCAGCATCGGCCTGATCCTGTTGGTGACCTGGCTGTTCTGGGTGGTGCTCGACACCGCGATCCAGGAAGCCCTCAAACCACCGGTGAATAAACGCTCCAGTCGCCAGCCCAGTACCCGGGTCAAAACCATCCTGCCGCTGCTGCGCAATGCAGTGAAGATCATCCTGGTGGTGATCTGCGCGATCACCACCATGGCCAATCTGGGCATCAATGTCGCGCCGTTGCTGGCGGGCGCCGGGGTGGTGGGACTGGCGATCGGTTTCGGTTCCCAGCAACTGGTGCAGGACGTGATTACTGGCCTGTTCATCATTATCGAAGACACCCTGTCCATCGGCGATTGGGTGGTGCTCGACTCTGGTCACGCTGGCACCGTGGAGGGCCTGACCATCCGCACCCTGCGCCTGCGTGACGGCAAGGGGTTTGTGCATTCGGTGCCGTTCGGGCAGATCAAGGCGGTCACCAACCAGTCCCGTCAATTTGCCTATGCCTTCTTCTCGGTGCAGTTCACCTACGACACTGACGTGGACAGGGCCGTGGAGCTGATCCGCGAGGCCGGCCAGTCGATTCGCGACGATGTGTTCCTCAAGTACAACCTGCAAGGGCCGTTGGAAGTGTTCGGGGTGGACAAGATGGACCTCAATGGCGTGGTGCTCACGGCGCAGTTCCGCACGGTTTCGGGTGGCCAATACGCAGTCAGCCGTGCGTTTAATCAGCGTTTGAAAAAGCTTGTGGATAACTGTGATGAGGTCCATTTTGCGCAAACTTATCCACAGCAGGTGTTGTTGCCTAAGCGTGTGGCGCAGGAGCATGAGCAGGATGCGGTGGTGTTGACGGAGCAGCCCAGGTCTCAATGATGAAGGTGGCTGTTCTGGCCCCATCGGGAGCAAGCCCCTCCCACATTGAGATTTGTGAACACGTTTCAAGTGTGGGAGGGGGCTTGCTTCCGATGAGGCCCTCAAGGTCAGCGCCTGATCAACTTCTCCTGCACCGCCTGCTGATCCACCTCCAACAAAACCTGCTGCTTGCCCCCTACCATCACCGCCGCCGGCACCCCATCACGGTACACAACCCGGTTACCGCTTACCGCTGGCACCTTGGCTCCCGGCAACAGCGTGCCGACAAGATTCAACGGATCCGCCCCACACACCGCGATTAAACTGCCATCATGGGGCCGTCGCCGCACCTCGCGCAGCAGCGGTATCGCCTCCGGCAATGCAAACTGCTCTCCCGCCAACCCACTGACAAACCGCCCGCCACGGATCTCGCCTCGCGCCTCCAACCGATGGAAGGTGCGCAGCAACTCGCGCCAACTCGGTAACCAATCTGCCTCGCGCTCCAGCAGCCGCCAGAACACCACGCCATAGCGGCGCAGCAGGGTCATCGCCACATGCTCCAGGGTCTCGGCCGTATGCGCGCCGGCGGCGGTCGCCGAGCGGCGAACCAAGGCCCAACGCCCGGCGTCATCCATACCGCCGACAAACGCCCCGCGCCCACGTCGACTGCTGCGCGCCTGGCGTTTGCTCGCGGGGGTGGTCAAGGCGCGCAGGCCGGCGAAGCTGTCAGCATTCACCAAGCCGGCGCCTACCAATTCCTGCAAGGCTGTCTCCAACTCGCTGGGCAGCAAATGGGCCTCGTGTACCAGTTCATCGAAAAACAGCGCGCCATGCTCGCGCAGGGCCAGGTGGACCTTCTGCGTCTTGGGCGACAACGTGGTGCTGTCGGTAGGCTCGGTCAGCCCGCTCCACAACGCTACCTGGCTACGGGGGAGCAAAACCACCGGGGTGCTGCGCAATGCCATGGCGCCGGCCTTGTTGCTCAGGCGCGTCCAGACCAGCTTGCCGCTGCGGCACAGGTCATCGAGCCAGGTCGATGAGTAATCCTTGATGCGGGCGCTGAGCAGGTCTGTGTCCCAGGCTGACGTGGCGGCGGCATAGCCTTCGAACTGGCCGACGATTTGCGGCAACACGGCGCTGCCCTGGCCGCGGGTGCTGTCGGACAGGTGTTGCCAATCGAACAGAAAGCGCATGAAATCCTGCAATGCCACCGGCTCGATTTCCCGGCGCAGGCGCTTGACCGTGTAGCGATGAATGCGCGCCAGCAAATGACGTTCGCACCATTGTTCTTCACCCACGCCGGGGCTGAAGTGACCGCGCAGCACGTAGCCTTCTTGTTCCAGGCGTGCCAGGGCCTGGGTAAGCGCCACCACCGGTAATGCCAGGGGCGCTGCGATCTCGACCAGGGTCAGTGGGCCAAAACCACTGAGGCGCGCACGTAGCACTTCCACCAGCGCTTCATCAAAGGACCAGGGCTCATCGAACCCCGGCAGCAACGGCAGATCGTTGGGATACAGCGCCTGCAAACAATTCAAGCGCTCTACGGCGCCCCACATTCCATTGGGCAACTGATAGGCCCGCCCGGCCTTGCGCAAGGCCTGCAACCATTGGGCCCATTGCGGCGTAACTTCGCCCGCTGCGATGCACGCCAGGCTCATCAACGCTTCATGCATTTCATCCAGGCCATTGGGCGCCGGCCAGGCTTCTTCGCGTACACCGGCGATGGCGTCGGCATCCAGGGCGCCCAAGTCGTCGGTGCTCTGCGGGTCGCTCCAGCGTCGGTTGAGCACGGCCTGGGTGCGGCGCTCTTCCAGGGGGGCGTCGTCGAGGAAGGTATAGGGTTTAGCGCTGAGGATTTCTGCGGCCATGGGCGAGGGCGCGGGCAGGTCGCGGCTGATCAACCGCACGTCGCCGCGTTCCATGCGCCGCAGCAGCGCCAGCCAGGCGTCGCTGTCCATGGCCTCGTGCAGGCAGTCGTCGAGGGTTTGCTCCACCAGCGGGTGGTTGGGGATTTCGCGTTCGCCGGAGAGGTTTTCCAGGCAGGCGATCTGGTCGGGAAATACGCTGGCGATCAGGTCTTCGCTCTTCATGCGCTGGATCTGCGGCGCCACCTTGCGCCCGCCGGTATAACGCGGCAGCGCCAGGGCCACGCCGGCATTCCAGCGCCAGCGCACACCGAACAGTGGCGCATCCAGCACGGCCTGGATCAGGATGTGCTCGGCACTGTTGCTGTTGAGGTAACGCCACACCTCATCCAGCGCGAAGCTGTGACTGGTGGACAACGACAGCACGATGGCATTTTCACTGGCCGCCGCTTGCAACTCGAAATTGAAGGTACGGCAAAAGCGCTTGCGCAAGGCCAGGCCCCAGGCGCGGTTGATGCGGCTGCCAAACGGCGTGTGGATGATCAGTTGGGTGCCGCCGGACGCATCGAAAAACCGTTCCATGATCAATGTGTCCTGGGACGGCAAGGCGCTCAGGGCCTGGCGCGACCGGGCGAGGTAATCCAACAGTTGGTCGGCGCTGGCGACATTGAGACCCAGGGTGCCGGTAAGCCAGTCGAGGGCCGGTTGCAGGTCGCCGGGCGTGGCGCCGAGCAAGCTGTCCAATTGCCCTTGCAAGCGGGCCACGGCCACCGATAACTCGTTGCTGCGCCCGGGTGCTTCACCCAACCAGAACGGGATGGTCGGGGGTTGGCCCTGGGCGTCTTCGACCCGCACCTTGCCGGCTTCGACACGCAGGATGCGATAGGAGGTATTGCCGAGCTGGAAGATATCCCCGGCGATGCTTTCCACCGCAAAGTCTTCGTTGACGCTGCCGATATTCAGGCTTTGCGGCTCCAGCAACACGCTGTAGTCGGCATTGTCGGGGATCGTGCCGCCGCTGGTTACCGCCGTGAGCCTGGCGCCACGGCGGCCACGCAGGGTGTGGGCCACAGCGTCGCGGTGCAGGTAGGCGCTGCGCATGCCCTGGCGGCCGTTGTAGCCCTCGCTGAGCATCTGCAAAAGGGCCTGGTAGTGTCGTTCATCCAGTTCGGCGTAAGGCGCGGCGCGGTGGATAAGCGCCAGCAGCGCCTGTTCCGGCCATTCCTGGGCGCTGACCTCGGCGATGATCTGCTGGGCCAGTACATCGAGCGGTGCCACCGGAATATGCAAGGTATCCAGCTCGCCACGGCGCACGCAGTCGAGCAGCGCGGCGCACTCGATCAGGTCGTCGCGGGTGGTGGCAAACAGGCGCCCCTTGGGCGTGCCACCGACCTGGTGCCCGGAACGGCCGACCCGTTGCAGGAAGCCGTTGATGGAACCGGGTGAGCCGATCTGGCACACCAGGTCCACTTCGCCGATATCAATCCCCAGCTCCAGGGACGCCGTGGCGATCAACACTTGCAGTTCGCCGGCCTTGAGGCGCTGTTCGGCATCCAGGCGCATCTCCTTGGCCAGACTGCCGTGGTGAGCGGCCACGGCGGTCTTGCCCAGGCGCTCGCTCAAGTGCCGGGCCAGGCGTTCGGCCAGGCGTCGGGTGTTGACGAATACCAGGGTGGTGCGGTGTTCACGGGCCAATTGCGCGAGGCGATCGTAGACCAACTCCCACACGTCGTTGGCCATCACCGCCGAGAGCGGCACCGGCGGCACTTCGATCGCCAGGTCACGGGGACGGGCGTGGCCGATATCCACAATGGCGCAATCACGTTCGTTGCCAACTAAAAAGCGTGCGACGGCTTCGATGGGTTTTTGCGTGGCCGACAAGCCGATACGGGTCAATGGCTCGGCACACAGCCCTTGCAGGCGCTCCAGGCTCAAGGCCAAGTGGCTGCCGCGCTTGCCAGCGGCGATGGCGTGGATCTCATCGACGATCACCGTACGTGTGCTGGCGAGCATGTGCCGGCCGGAATCCGAGCCAAGCAGCACGTAGAGCGATTCAGGAGTGGTTACCAGGATATGCGGTGCGCGTTTGCGCATCTGCGCGCAGTCTTTTTGCGGGGTGTCGCCGGTGCGCACAGCGGTGCGGATTACCAGCGGCGGCAGCCCCCGCTTCTCTAGATGTTCGGTAATGCCGGCCAGCGGATTTTGCAGGTTGATCTGGATATCGTTGGATAGCGCCTTGAGCGGCGACACATACACCACCAGGGTTTGGTCCGGCAGTTCGCCGCCGTTGGCCAGGCCTTGGTGCACCAGGTCGTCTAGCACTGCCAGGAAGGCCGTCAGCGTCTTGCCGGAGCCGGTGGGCGCGGCGATCAGCGTCGAGCGGCGCTGGCGGATCAACGGCCACGCCTGGGCCTGGGCGTTGGTCACCGAAGGAAAGGTACTACGGAACCAAGTGCTGACGGCGGGGTGAAAGCCGTGCAAACCCTTGTCCGTTGATTCGGGAAGGTTCATTCACCCTATATGCAACCGGCGGGGCCAAGTTGCAACCCCGCACTTTATCCGTGACGGTTGCGCTACAAACCCGCAAAATGCAACGATTCTGGCAACTACCTACGGCAAGGCGCACATGCCTGTCGTTAATAACCATCGTTCCAAACAGACCGGGCCTGCTCAATCTATGCGAATGCGCCTTATGTTACTGGGCGGCGGGAATGCCCTCGGGCAGGCGCTGATTCGCCTCGGTGCGGAGGAAGACATCGGTTTCCTCGCCCCCAAACCGCCCCAAGACGGCTGGGATGCCGCAAGCCTCACCCAATTGCTCGACGACACCCGTCCCGATGCCTTGATCAATCTCGCCTACTATTTCGACTGGTTCCAGGCCGAAGCCGTGAGCGAAACCCGCTTGGCCGCCCAGGAGTTCGCCATCGAACGCCTGGCCGAGCTGTGCCAGCATCACAGCATCACGCTGCTGCAACCCTCCAGCTACCGCGTGTTCGATGGCTCCCGCGCCACGGCCTACAGCGAGAAAGACGAGCCGGTGCCCCTGGGCCTGCGCGGCCAGGCGTTGTGGCGTATCGAACAAAGCGTGCGCGCTACGTGCCCGCAGCATGTGCTGCTGCGGTTTGGCTGGCTGCTCGATGACAGCGTCGACGGCACGCTCGGGCGCTTCCTGGGCCGGGCCGAGAACGCCGACGAGCTACTGATGGCCGACGACCGCCGGGGCAACCCGACGCCGGTGGACGATGCGGCGCGGGTGATCATCTCGGTGCTCAAGCAACTCGATTGCGCTGCGCCGCTATGGGGCACCTACCACTACGCCGGCCACGAGGCGACTACCCCGTTGGCGCTGGGGCAGGCGATTCTGACTGAAGCGCGCAACTTCCATCCGCTGACCATCGAGTCCCCCACCGCCCAGGCTCACGCAGCGCGGCCGGATGCGGCGGATGAACCGCAGCATGCGGTGTTGGCCTGCAAGAAAATCCTCCACACCTTTGGCATCAAACCACGGGCATGGCGGGCAGGTTTGCCGGCGCTACTGGATCGCTTCTACCGCCATAGCTGACACCCTCAAAACCAAAATGTGGGAGGGGACTTATGTGGGAGCTGGCTTGCCTGCGATAGCATCACCTGGGTATCACTGATACACCGTGGTGTCTGCATTGCGGGCAAGCCCGGCTCCCACATAAGCCCCCTCCCACATGGGTAATGCGGTGTGGCTTAAACCGAACTCAGAACTTGTAGCCGATACCCACCATGTAAACCATCGGGTCTACATCCACATTGACCTTGGCCCGAGTGCCCTGGCCCAGCGCGTTGTTATCCACAGTCGCTTTGGTGCTGATGTCGATGTAGCGCGCCTGGGCGTTGATCATCCACTTGTCGTTGATCATGTAGTCGGCGCCGATCTGTGCAGCCCAGCCCCAGGAGTTCTCGGCCTTGAAGTTGCTGAAACCAGCCTGCTCGGCGCGACTGCCCACGTGCTCGTCGTAGATCCAGGTGTAGTTGATACCGGCGCCCACATACGGTTGGAACGCGGATTTGTGATCCAGCGGGTAGTACACGACGCTCAAGGTCGGCGGCAGGTGCTTCAGCGTGCCGAGCTTGCCATTGGCGGCGCCCAGGGCGGTGTTCTTGATCTTCACGTCATGCTCGAACGGCGTGGCCGCGAGCAATTCGATGCCGACGTGGTCGGTGATCATGTAGGCGAAGTTCAAGCCCAATTGGGTGTCGCTGCTCATGGTCGCCTTGCCGCCCAGATTGGTGCCGGCCAATGGGCCCTGGTCAACCTTGACGCTGCTGCTGTCGGCCTTCGGGTTCACGGTGATTGCACCGGCGCGAACCAGAATATCGCCCGCCTGGTGAGCGTGGGCGACGGGGGCGACGAGGGCGAGCGCGAAGAGGGACGCGCCGAGCAGAGACTTGTTCATGGGAGCTCCAAAGGACGTTTAAAAGTTGTACGTCCAATGGTAAAGATCGTTCCGTACGGTCTTTTGACTCAGCTCAATGAAAGGGTGATCAGTCACTTGCGCCACTGATCTAAACCTGTGGGAGCTTCGGTGTGTGGAGTTATTCCTCAAGCTCGTACATGTAAATCTTCTGTGCATCCATCTGGTAGCCAGCGTCCGCCAACTCGCTGGACGATGGCTTGACCTGCATCGCACCCTCGATCCAGTACGGTTGATACAGCTCATCGAGCTTCACCCCGACTTCACTTTTAACATGCACGATCTGGTTCGATGGCGGTGGGGGCACGTGTATGCATGCGCCGAAATACGGCACCAGCAGAAACTCCGTGGTGCGGCCTTCTTCGCTGACTTCCAGAGGCACGATATACCCCGGCAGGCGAATGTGCTGGCCGTCCAGGCTCTGTACCACTGGCGCGTTAGGCATGTCCTGCTTGGCCGCCGGCGCGGCTTCGACGGACAAGGCATCGGCCATGTTCGACAGGTCGTGCAGCGGCTTCATATTGGGCACTTCAGGTGGCGCATCCGGCGGGATCATCTCCTGCCAGGACAGATCCTTGGGCTGTTCCTGCGCCCAGGCAGGCACGGCCATCAACAACAACAGGGCAAACAGGGCACGACGCATGAATCGTTCCTCAGTGGGTAGTTGCAAGCTGCAAGCGTCAAGTAAAAGCCGATGCGCTTGCAGCTTAAAGCTTGAAACTGGCAACTGCTGTCCTACAGCCTAACCGACAGGCCATCGGCCAAAGATTGGCGGTAGGCGCGCCACGCGGGCACGCTGCCCATCAACAGGGCGGCTGCCAGGATACCGGCGAGCAACGTCCATTCATATTCGCTCGGCCACGACATCGGCAGGTCCAGACCGTAGTTGGCCTGCAAATAACCCCGCGAGGCGGCGATGCACAGGTACAGCAACCCCAGGCCCGCCACCACGCCAGACAAGGCCAAGGCGAAGGCTTCGAAGATCAGCAGCGTTGCGATGTGCCAAGGCCGCGCGCCCACCGACCGCAGGATCGCCATCTCGCGGCGACGCTCGTTAAGGCTGGTGAGGATCGCCGTGAGCATGCCGATCAAACCGGTCAGTACTACGAACAGCGAGATCACAAACAAGGCTTTTTCGGCAGTGCCCATCATGCTCCAGAGTTCTTGCAGCGCGACACCGGGCAGGATCGCCAGCATTGGCTCGCCACGGAATTCATTGATCTCCCGTTGCAAGGCGAAGGTGGAAATCTTGTTGTTCAGGCCGAGCATGAACGCGGTAATGGCCTGCGGCGTCAGGTCCATATTGCGCGCCTGGTCAGCACTGATGCGGCCTTTGCCCTGAGCCGGCACACCGTTGTGCCAGTCGATATGGATCGCTTCCATGCCGCCGAGGCTGATATGCAGCGTGCGGTCCACCGGCGTGCCGGTGCGCTTGAGAATACCGACCACCGTGAACGGCTTGTCGTCATGCTTGACCAGGCTGACCACCGCCACGCCGTGGGCCAGCACTAGCTTGTCGCCGAGTTTGTAATGCAGCGCGTCGGCCACTTCGGCGCCGAGCACCACCTCGAACGGGTCGGTGGCGAAGGCGCGGCCGCTGGCCAGCTCGAGGTTTTGCTTGCGCCCGTACTGGTAGTGCTCGAAGTAGGATTCGTTGGTGCCCATCACCCGGTAGCCGCGGTGGGAGTCGCCGAGGGAGATCGGGATCGCCCATTTCGCTTGAGGGCTGGCGGCGAAGTGCTCGTAGCTGTCCCAACGGATGTTGTTGGTGGCGTTGCCAATGCGGAACACCGAATACAGCAGCAGGTTGACCGAGCCGGAACGGGCACCGACGATCAGGTCGGTGCCGCTGATGGTGCTGGCGAAACTGTTGCGCGCCTCGACGCGCACACGCTCCACCGCGAGCAGCAAGCAGACGGAAAGCGCGATGGCAAACGCGGTGAGGATCGCGGTAAAGCGGCGGTTAGCCAGGCTGGCCATGGCTAGACGGAACAGATACATCTCAAACCTCTGCGGGCATGGCGGCGCGATTGAGTTCGGCCAGCGACAGGTTGCGGTCGAACAGCGACGCCAGGCTTTGGTCATGGCTGACAAACAACAGGCTGGCGCCCGCTTCGCGGCATTCTG
This sequence comes from Pseudomonas sp. WS 5503, assembly GCF_012985385.1. NCBI lineage: Bacteria > Pseudomonadati > Pseudomonadota > Gammaproteobacteria > Pseudomonadales > Pseudomonadaceae > Pseudomonas > Pseudomonas sp. WS 5503. The sequence continues at coordinate 310,082 of NZ_JAAQWI010000008.1, read as the reverse complement.
CGAACAGCAACTGCAGGAAGGCTTCGCGGGCGTCGTAGTCCAGGGCCGAGGTGGGTTCGTCGGCAATCACCAGTTCCGGTTGTCCGATCAGCGCTCGGGCAGCGGCCACCCGTTGTTGCTGGCCGATGGACAGCGAATCGGCGCGGCGTTCCAGCAGGCTCGGGTCCTTCAAACCCAGGTGCGCTAGCAAGGCCGCGGCGGCCTGGTCGACACTGCCGTGGCGCTGTTTGGCCCGTTGCGCGCGCAGCTTGGAAAAGTGGCAAGGCAGCTCGACGTTTTCGCGTACCGATAGAAACGGCAGCAAGTTGAACTGCTGGAAGATATAACCGGTGTGGTCCACACGGAAACGGTCACGAGCGCCGGCCGAGAGTTCGGTCAACTCCTGGCCGAGCAGGCGGATGCTGCCTTGGCTGGGTTTCTGCACGCCTCCCAACAGCCCGAGCAAAGTGGTCTTGCCACTGCCGCTCGGGCCCTTGAGGAACAGGGTTTCCCCGGGTTCCAGGCGGAACGCGGGGATGTCCAGCAACCGCGGGTGCCCGGGCCAGTTGAAGCCCAGGTCGGACAGTTCGATTAACGCTTGAGTCATGGGAAGTCAGTGTCGCCTGGTAGTCGAAAATGGCGCCGATCCACTGTGGGAGCTGGCTTGCCTGCGATGGCATCGCTACGGTGTGCCTGCTGCACCGCATCGCCTGTATCGCAGGCAAGCCAGCTCCCACAGGGACTGTGCTTTCAAGTCAGAACTTCAGGGTGGCGGCGGTGGCCGTCGCGTCAACACCTTGCTGACCGCTCGGGCCGATCAGTTGTACCTGAATTTTCTGGGTGGCGGGGAAGGTCTTGAACACTTGGCTCAAGTCCAGGTTGCCCAGGGCCGCCGGCGTGGCGCAGGTGAACTGGTAATGGGCGTGGATTTCACTGTGGTCGTGATCATGCTTGTGGGCGGCTGCGCCCTTGCCGTCGGTGGCGTGGTCATCGTCGTCATGCTCAGCTTCTGGTTTGTCACCGAACAACGGGCTGTTGAGTTCCTGGCTGCTGACCACGCAACCTGCGGCCTTGGGCAGGTTGAACAGTGCCGATGGATTTTCCAGCTGCTTGCGTACGGCGGCGACCTTGGCTTTGTCGGCGGCGCTGGTGGCGGCATGTTCGAAACCCACCAGGTTCATGGCCGGGCTGTCCAGTTCCAGCTCCAGGGCCTGGCCGTCCAGTACGGCATTCAGGCGCCCGACGCCATGTTCATGGGCGCCGAGGCTGCCGTGCTCGTGGTCGTGGTCTTCGTGGGCATGAGCGACAGCCAGTGGCAGCAGGGCAAACGGCAAAGCAAGCAGCAAACGGCGCATGAGAGGGCTCCAGGATGAAAGTTTTGTTATGTGATCTTATAACAATTGATTCGAGAGTTTGACCGCCCGCTTGGTGTTGCGCAAGCTGCATGGGAGCATGCCCGTCAGAAAAATGCAGGAGTAAGGACGATGTTGCGAATTCGTGGAACCATCGGCGACCTGCCGGTGGACTTGACCCTTGAGCTGGACGACGGCGATTGGGCGCGATTAGGCGCTCAACTGCAGGCCGCTCCAACGCCCAGCGCACCGGCTGCGGCGCCGGTCAAACAGAACGAAGACCTGTGGCAGAACGCCCAGGATTTGCTACGCAAGGCCGGGCAACTCAATGGCCTGGAATTGCTCGACCAACTCGAAGGCTTGGCTGGCGATGCCGGGGCGGGCAAGCGCCTGCTGGTGCGCCTGCGCCACAGCGCGAACGTGAAGGTGGCCAGCGGCGGCGACACACCGCTCTACACATGGATTGGCCCTTTGTAGGAGCGAGCTCGCTCGCGAAAAACCCTCAGGCTCCGCGTTCATTCAGGATGCCCGCGTTATCGTTGTCGTTTTTCGCGAGCAAGCTCGCTCCTACAAGGTTGGGTTAATACAACGCGGCAAACAACTTGCGGCGGTACACCGTGACCAGCGGGTGATCATTGCCCAGCAATTCGAACACCTGCAGCAAGGTCTTGTGGGGCAGGCCTTCGCTGTAGCTGCGGTTGCGGATAAACAACTTGAGCAAACCTTCCAGTGCCGCGTCGTATTGCTGGCGCGCCAGTTGCTGGATCGCCAACTGATAGGCCGCTTCGTCATCCTGCGGGTTTTGCGCCAGGCGGCTTTTCAGCTCGGCAGCGTCCGGCAAATCCGCAGCCTGGCGCAGGAAGGTGATTTGCGCCTTGGCCCCGGCCAGGGCGGCCTTGTGGTCGTCGCTCTTGACCGCGTCGAGCACGGCCTGGGCTTCACCCAATTCACCGCGTTCGGCCAGGCAGCGTGCATACAGGATCAGAGCGGCGGCGTTGGTATTGTCCTCGCCCAACAATTGCACCAGCAACGCTTCGGCCTCGCTGATACGCCCTTCGCTGAACAGCGCCTGAGCCTGCTCCAACGGATCCGCCGCAGCCGGCGGTGGCATTTGCACATGGGGCTCCAGCATCGCCCGCACTGCCGACTCCGGCTGTGCACCGGCAAAACCGTCCACCGGTTGGCCATCCTTGAACAGCACCACCGTCGGCAGGCTTTGAATGCCAAAACGCGCCACGATGTCCTGTTCGGCTTCGCAGTCGATCTTGGCCAGCAGCAACTCACCCTGATAACTCTCGGCAATCTTCGCCAGCATTGGCATCAATGCTTTGCAGGGGGCGCACCACTCGGCCCAGAAATCGACCAATACGGGCTTTTCAAAGGAGTTCTGGATAACGGCCTGGTCGAAGTTGGCGGTGGTGACGTCGAAGATGTACGGCGTGGGCTCACTCATGGGGCGTCTCGAATAAAGCGGGAATGGGGGCAACTATAAGGGCTGGCGAGGTTGGCTGAAAGCATCCTGGATTCAAGACCGCTATCGCAGGCAAACCCGCTCTCACCTTTGAAATGCATTCCCCTGTGGGAGCGGGCTTGCCCCATCGCAGTCAGTTAAGCGGCCATCGCCTACTGTAGGAGCGAGCTTGCTCGCGAAAATCGTCAACGATAACGCGTGCTTGCTGAATGAACGCGGCGCCTGTGAGTTTTTCGCGAGCAAGCTCGCTCCTACAAAAAAACCTTAACTGACTGGCATTGGGGCTTGCCCGCGATGGCCTCAAGCGCGCCGCGAATGGTACAGGCTCACCTTGCGAAACTCCCAAGGCTCGGCCAGGTCCGGCAGGGTCAAAGCCTCGAGGATCTCCAACCGCTGATAATCCGGATGCTGGAAGTCCCGTACCCGTGAATCCGCCACCAGCGCTTCGCGGCCGCGGGTGAGGAACTGATCCAGCAACGGCAGGTTGGCGCGGTCGTAGAGCACGTCGGCCACCAGGATCAGGTCGAAGCGGTCGGCTTCGGCAAAAAAGTCTGCCGAATAACTCAGTGACACCTGGTTGAGCTCGGCATTCGCACGGCAAGCGGCCAAGGCCAGTGGGTCCAGGTCGCAGGCCACCACCTCCAAGGCCCCAGCCTTGACGGCGGCGATCCCGGCTACTCCCGAACCTGCGCCGAAATCCAGCACGCGTTTGCCGGCGACCCACTCGGGATGCGCCGCCAAGTAGCGGGCCAACGCCAGGCCGCTGGCCCAGCAAAAGCTCCAGTAGGGCGGCTCATGCAGGATGCGCCGGGTTTCTTCCTGGCTGAAGGCGCGGTCCATGTTGTCGGCGTCCAGCAGCCACAGCGACAATTCGGTGCCCGGCAGTGGGCAGGGCACTAATTGCGCGTCGCCGATCAGTTCGCTCAAGGCACGCTGCAGGTGCAGCGGTGGTGTCATGGTGCCTTGACGAGTTGCAAGGGGCCGGTGCTCTGGGTGATCGCCTGGGTGACGCGCACGGCGGGTAGATGCAGGATCAACTGGCCGGACTGGCTGGCGCGGCCGCGCAATTCCACGCGGGCACCGGCCGGGAAGGCTTCAGGGTTGAAGCGCAGGCGGAAGGCCAAGGGCTTGCCGTTGCCGCTCAGTACGCTGCTGGCGAGCAGTTGCTGCGGGCGCGAACGGTCGTCGATCACCAAGAGCGCCATCTCGACTTCGGCACCGGCGGGCACGTTGGTCAGGCTGCCGCTGATTTCGCGCTGATAGGCGGGCAAGGGGCCGAGGTCTTCAATGCCCGGGACTTTTTTCTCTTGCGCCGGTGTTGGTTGAGGCGCGGCCGGCTTGGGGGCTTCGCTGCTGCAGGCGACCAGAAAACTGAACAGGCTGAGTAGAACGAGTGGTCGTAACTGCATGTACGGCTCCAGAAAGGACAAAATCCGTGGCTTAAAAATATGAAACATATAAGCCTGCCTATATACCGTAAAGGCTATGGCTTGTCTTGCCACAGGGATGCGCTACCATGGCCCTCCCATTTTTTGTTGCCTGCCAACCATGCACTGTCCCTTCTGCGGTGCCAACGACACCAAGGTCATCGACTCGCGTCTGGTCGCCGAGGGCGACCAAGTGCGTCGCCGGCGCGAATGCCTGGCCTGTGGTGAACGTTTCACCACCTTCGAAACCGCCGAACTGGTGTTGCCGCGTCTGATCAAGTCCGACGGCAGCCGCCAGCCTTTCGACGAAGAAAAACTGCGCGCCGGTATGCAGCGCGCCCTGGAAAAACGCCCGGTGAGTGTCGAGCGCCTGGAAGCGGCGCTGGTGCATATCAAGCACAAGCTGCGGGCGACCGGCGAGCGCGAGGTCAAGAGCCTGGTGGTCGGCGAGTTGGTGATGGGCGAGCTGCAAAAGCTCGACGAAGTCGCCTATATCCGTTTTGCCTCGGTGTATCGACGCTTCCAGGACCTCAATGAGTTCCGCGAAGAGATCGACCGCCTGGCCCGTGAGCCCTCCAAACAATGACATCTGAACAGGCTGTGCTTGACGCCCACTACATGGCCCGTGCCCTCGAATTGGCGCGCAAGGGCCTGTACACCACCCACCCCAACCCGCGGGTTGGCTGCGTGATCGTGCGTGACGGGCAGATTGTCGGCGAAGGCTGGCATGAGCGCACCGGCGAGCCCCATGCCGAGCCCAATGCCCTGCGCGCCGCTGGCGACAAGGCCCGTGGCGCGACGGTGTACGTGACCCTTGAACCGTGCAGCCATCATGGCCGTACGCCGCCCTGTGCCGATGCGCTGGTGACCGCCGGCGTCGCCCGGGTGGTGGCCGGCATGCAGGACCCGAACCCCGAAGTGGCTGGCCGAGGCATGCAACGCCTGGCCCAGGCCGGTATCGAGGTGCGTAGTGGTGTGTTGGAAACCGAAGCGCGGGCGCTTAACCCCGGCTTCCTCAAGCGCATGGAGCACGGTCTGCCGTTTGTGCGGGTCAAGCTGGCGATGAGCCTGGACGGCCGCACGGCGATGGCCAGCGGCGAAAGCCAATGGATCACCGGCCCCGCCGCCCGTGCTGCGGTGCAACGCTTGCGTGCCGAGGCCAGCGTGGTGCTGACCGGTGCCGACACGGTACTGGCCGACGGTGCCCGCTTGACCGTACGCGCTGCCGAACTGGGCCTGGACGACGCAACCACCGCCCTGGCCATGTCGCGCCCGCCGTTGCGCGTGCTGATCGATGGCCGCCTGCGGGTGCCGCTCAACGCACCGTTCTTCAAGGCCGGCCCGGCATTGGTCATCACCTGCGTGACTCCGGAGAACCAGTTCCCCCGCGGGCCTGAGTGCCTTGTGGTTCCAGGTGTGGAGGGCCAGGTTGACCTGCGCTCGGCATTGGTCGCCCTGGCCGCCCGTGGCGTCAACGATGTGTTGGTGGAAGCCGGCCCAAGCCTGGCCGGCGCGTTTGCCCAACAAGGCCTGGTGGATGAATACGTGATATTCATCGCCGGCAAGTTCCTCGGCTCCGCTGCCCGCCCGTTGCTGGACTGGCCGCTTGATAAGTTGGCCGATGCTCCCCAACTCAAGATCACCGAAATGCGCGCTGTGGGCGACGACTGGCGAGTCACTGCCATCCCCGTCCCAGCAGTGAGCGTATAATTCCCGGCCTGCGCTTGAGCGTCAGCCCCCTCGTTTTCAGGAGAACGAAATGTTCACCGGCATTATCGAATCCATCGGCAGCATCCGTGCAATGACCCCCAAAGGCGGGGATGTCCGCCTGCTGGTTGAAACCGGCAAGCTGGACCTCGGCGACGTCAAGCTGGGCGACAGCATCGCCGTCAGCGGCGTGTGCCTGACCGTCATCGAGCTGCCGGGCAACGGCTTTGCTGCCGATGTCAGCCGGGAAACCCTGGACTGCACCGCGATGAACGATCTTGCGGCCGGCAGCCCGGTCAACCTGGAAAAAGCCCTGACGCCCACCACCCGCCTGGGCGGTCACCTGGTCAGCGGCCACGTCGACGGTGTCGGCGAAGTGGTGGCCCGCAGCGAAAACGCCCGCGCCGTGGAATTCCGTATCCGCGCGCCAAAAGAGCTGGCCAAGTACATCGCCCACAAAGGCTCGATCACCGTCGATGGCACCAGCCTGACCGTGAACGCCGTGAATGGCGCTGAATTTGAACTGACCATCATTCCCCACACCCTCAGCGAAACCATCATGGCCTCGTACCAGCCGGGTCGCCGGGTGAACCTGGAAGTGGACTTGCTTGCCCGTTACCTGGAGCGCCTGTTGCTGGGCGAAAAGGCCGCAGAGCCTGCATCAGGCAACATCACCGAAAGTTTTCTGGCCGCTAACGGCTACCTGAAATCCTGACCAAGGGGGTGCCGCGTGGCGCTCAATAGCATCGAAGAACTGGTTGAAGACATCCGCCAAGGCAAGATGGTCATCCTTATGGATGACGAAGATCGCGAGAACGAAGGCGACATCATCATGGCCGCCGAGGCGTGCAAGCCCGAGCACATCAACTTCATGGCCAAGCACGCCCGGGGGCTGATCTGCATGCCCATGAGCCGTGAACGCTGCGAACTGCTCAAGCTGCCCTTGATGGCGCCGCGCAATGGCTCGGGTTTCGGCACCAAGTTCACCGTATCGATTGAAGCCACCACGGGCGTCACTACTGGCATTTCCGCCGCTGACCGCGCCCGCACCGTGCAAGCCGCTGCCGCGAAAGACGCCAAGGCCGAAGACATCGTCAGCCCCGGCCACATCTTCCCGCTGATGGCCCAACCGGGCGGTACCCTGGCCCGCGCTGGTCACACCGAAGCCGCCTGCGACCTGGCGCGCATGGCCGGTTTCGAGCCAAGCGGGGTGATCTGCGAAGTGATGAACGACGATGGCACCATGGCCCGTCGTACTGAACTCGAGGCCTTTGCCGCAGAGCACAACCTCAAGATCGGCACCATCGCCGACCTGATTCACTACCGGATGATCCACGAACGTACCGTTCAGCGGATTGCCGAGCAGCCACTGGACAGCGAGCTGGGCCAATTCAATTTGGTGACCTACCGTGATTCAGTGGAAGGCGACGTGCATATGGCCCTGACCCTGGGCAACATTTGCGCAGAAGAACCGACCCTGGTACGCGTACACAACATGGACCCACTGCGTGACCTGTTGATGGTCAAGCAGCCCGGTCGCTGGAGCCTGCGCGCCGCCATGGCTGCGGTTTCCGAGGCCGGCAGCGGTGTGGTGCTGTTGCTCGGTCACCCGCTCGATGGTGATGTGCTGCTGGCGCACATCCGCGAAACCGCCGACGCCGTGCCGGTGAAAAAACCGACCACCTACAGCATCGTCGGTGCCGGTTCGCAGATCCTGCGCGACCTGGGCGTGCGCAAAATGCGCCTGATGAGCGCACCGATGAAATTTAATGCGATATCCGGATTCGACCTGGAAGTTGTAGAATACGTGCCCTCCGAATAAAGGCTGGCGATTTTTGCCCCTTGTTCGCGGTTAAATCATCACTGAGGGACGCACTTTTCGCGTCCCGGCTCTTTAAGAGATTTGTCGAATGACCCTGAAGACCATCGAAGGTACCTTCATCGCCCCCAAAGGCCGCTATGCCCTGGTGGTTGGCCGCTTCAACAGCTTCGTGGTTGAAAGCCTGGTAAGCGGTGCGGTTGACGCCCTGGTTCGCCACGGTGTGAGCGAGAGCGATATCACCCTTATCCGTGCCCCTGGCGCCTTCGAAATTCCACTGGTTGCGCAAAAAGTTGCTCAGCAGGGTGAATACGCGGCGATCATCGCCCTGGGCGCGGTCATTCGTGGCGGCACCCCGCACTTCGAATACGTAGCCGGCGAATGCACCAAGGGCCTGGCCCAGGTGTCCATGGAGTTCGGCGTGCCAGTCGCTTTCGGCGTACTGACCGTGGATTCCATCGAGCAAGCCATCGAGCGTTCCGGCACCAAGGCCGGTAACAAAGGCGCTGAAGCTGCCTTGTCCGCCCTGGAAATGGTCAGCCTGCTGTCGCAGTTGGAGGCCAAGTGATTTCCGACGAAAGCGATCAGTTCAATCCTCAGGACCCGCGTCCTGCCGATGCCGGCAAACCGTCCAAGAGCGAGAAGCGTCGCAAGGCGCGTCAACTTGCGACCCAGGCGCTGTACCAGCGTCACCTGGCAGGCGCTTCGCTGAACGAAATCGAGGCACAGTTTCGCGTCGATAACGATTTCACCTTCGCCGACCAGAGCTACTTCCATGACATCCTGCACGGCGTGCATGCCAACCTGACCGAGATCGACACAGCCCTGGCGCCATGCCTGGACCTGACCATCGAAGAACTCGACCCGGTTGAGCTGTGCGTGATGCGCCTGTCCACCTGGGAGCTGCTCAAGCGCGTCGACGTGCCGTACCGCGTCGTGATCAACGAAGGCATCGAACTGGCGAAAGTCTACGGTTCGACCGATGGCCACAAGTTCGTCAACGGCGTGCTCGACAAGCTGGCCCCGCGCCTGCGTGAAGCCGAAGTGAAGGAACACAAGCGCTAATCTGCGCTTGATTCCTCAATGGGTGAGTTTGAGCTGATCCGCACATACTTCGCCGCCGCGCCTTGTGCGCAAGGCGGCGAAGGCATTGCCCTGGGGATCGGCGACGACTGCGCCTTGCTGGCGCTTCCCGCCGGGGAGCAACTGGCAGTCTCCACCGATACGCTGGTGGCTGGCGTGCATTTTGCCGACCCCTGTGACCCGTTCCTGCTCGGCCAGCGCTCGCTGGCCGTGGCGGTGAGCGACCTGGCCGCCATGGGCGCCCACCCCCTCGCCTTTACCCTTGCCCTGACCACGCCGAGCGTCGAAGCCGATTGGCTGCAACGCTATGCCCAAGGCTTGAACGCCATGGCGCAAAGCTGCGGCGTAGGCTTGGTGGGCGGCGATACCACCCGTGGGCCGCTGAGCCTGACCCTGACCGTGTTCGGCCGTGTGCCGGCTGGCCAGGCCTTGACGCGCAGCGGTGCACAGCCCGGCGACCTGCTGTGTGTGGGTGGCGAGTTAGGCAATGCCGCTGGTGCCTTGCCGCTGGTATTGGGGCAACGCACGGCTGACGCAGCAATCGCCGAGCCGCTGTTGGCGCATTACTGGTCGCCGCAACCGCAGCTGGCCCTGGGGCTGGCGCTGCGGGGCAAGGCGACAGCGGCGATGGATATCTCCGATGGGCTGTTGGCTGACTGTGGGCATATCGCCAAGGCGTCAGCGGTGCGCCTGGTGGTTGAGCGCCAGCGGTTGCCGTTGTCCGAGGCCTTGCTGGCGTTTGTCGGTGAAGACCAGGCTCAAGTAGCGGCGTTGAGCGGGGGCGACGACTATGTGTTGGCGTTCACCTTGCCACCGTCCGAGTTGGCGCCGTTGCAGGCGGATGGCTGGCCGGTGCATGTGGTCGGTCGGGTCGAAACGGGGCAGGGAGTGACGCTGCTCGACGGCGACGGCCAGGACATCACCCCAGCCGTGCGCGGCTACCAGCATTTTCGCCAGACGCCCTGAGCCGGCGGTCTGCGCTACCCTTTAGACGATTATCCCGAGTAAGAGGCCGTGACTATGGCTGCATGCCGCTGGCTGCTGATCGTGCTGTGTTCCTTCGTTTCCCTGGCCCAGGCGGACACTCCCGTGCCCGGTAAAATCGTGCTGGCCAGTGAGGAGTGGAACGACTACACCAACAGAGATGGTAGCGGCCTGGCCTGGGACCTGCTGCGCCGCGTCTTCGAGCCAGCAGGCATTACCCTGGAAACTCGCAGCGTGCCCTATACCCGATCGGTCGGCCTGGCCCAGCGTGGTGAGGCGGATGGTTGTGTCGGCACCTACCGCGATGAGGTCAGCGCAGTGCTGTACCCGCGCAGGAACTTCGACGCCGATCATGTCTACGCTCTCGGGCTGGCAACTTCACCCACGCCGACGTTGGCGACCCTGGGCAACTACCGCCTGGCCTGGGTGCGCGGCTATAAATACGAGGAATACCTGCCCACCGTGCGCCGCTTCAACCAGATCGAGCGGCGCAGCGGCATTCTGCCAATGCTGCAACACGGCCGTGCCGATTTTTATATCGACGCCCTCACCGAAGCCAAATACGTGCTCAGCCAGGCGCAAGACCCGGCGCTGTTCAAACTCACCCATATCGCTGAGCTGCCGCTCTACGTAGGCTTTGCCGACACCGAGCGCGGCAGGGCATTGATGGCCGTGTATGACCAGCGTTTGGGTATCCTGGTCCAGACCGGTGAGTTGAAAGCGATATTCGAACGCTGGAAACAGCCGTATCCGTTCTGACGCCCATAGAACTGACTCAAAGGCCAATCGAACCTATTGATCTTTATCAGCGATAATTCAGCTTAAGCGTCTGTAGGAACGTGCTGTTACAATGCCCGCCTCTGTGAAATCTGAAATCAGGAGCACACGGTGCCCGTCGTTTTCGTCGCCGCTTCCAAGCTGCCTACCCCTTTTGCCACGTTCACCATGAACGGCTTTCTTGAAGAAGCCACCGGGCGCGAGCACGTTGTGCTCAGCCTCGGCGACATCACCGATGGCGCGCCGGTGCTGGGGCGTGTGCATTCCGAGTGCCTGACCGGCGATGCGCTGTTCAGCCAGCGCTGTGACTGCGGCTCGCAACTGGAGGCCGCACTGCAGGCCATCGCCCGTGAAGGGCGTGGCGTGCTGCTGTACTTGCGCCAGGAAGGCCGGGGCATTGGCCTGTTGAACAAGATTCGTGCCTACGAGCTGCAAGACGGCGGCGCCGACACCGTCGAGGCCAACGAGCGCCTGGGCTTTGCTGCCGACCAGCGCGACTACGCCATCTGCCTGCCGATGCTCGAGCACCTGGGGGTCAAATCCCTGCGCCTGATGACCAACAACCCCCGCAAGGTCAAAGCCTTGACCGAGATGGGCATCACCGTGGCCGAGCGGGTGCCGCTACACACCGGGCACAACCCGCACAACAAACTCTACCTGGCCACCAAAGCCAGCAAGCTCGACCACATGATGGGCAACGAGCACCAGGGCGAGGTCGACCGCGCGTGACCCGTGGCCAGGTGAAACGGCGACTGTCCTTCAACTGGTGGCAGTACCTGGCCCTGGCGTTGCTGCCCTTGTTCGTGATCAACCTGCTGTTTGGCCGTGCTGAATCCTTGTTGCCCGTATTGGCCATGCCGTTCTTCATCGCCGGCGTGGCCTCGATGTTTCTCAGCCTGCGTTATTTTCATGCCTACAAGCACGCGCTGATCGCCACCTCCAAAGCCCTTGATACTGCTGACGAACCCGCGGCCTGGATCACCCTGGCGGCGCGTCGGCGCACGGCGTTGCTGGTTGCAGCGTTACCGGCCTGGATTGGCGCGCTGGCGGTATTCGTCGGCCTGGAGGCGGTGCCGCTGTTTCTGTTGGCGCTGTCGACGCTGGTGTTGTTCTATCTCTATCGCATACCGCGCCAGCTGGGATGAAGCGCTATTGGCTGGCGCTGCTGCTGGTATTCAGTGCCCAGGGCTGGCCGGTCGAGCGGGTTGTCAGCCTGGCGCCGTCACTGTCTGAAATCGTGCTTGAACTGGGGGCCGAGGACTTGCTGGCCGGCGTGCTTGACGGTGGTGACCGCCCGGCGGCGTTGGCGACGGTGCCTTCGGTCGGGCACTACGGCCAGTTGGACATGGAGCGCCTGCTCAGCCTCAAGCCCGACTTGATCCTGCTGTGGCCTGGCAGCGTCGGTCCGGCCCAGCGTGAGCAGCTCCAGCGGTTGAATATCCCGGTGTACGTCGCCGAACCCCACAGCCTTGAACAACTGACCGCCCAGGTGCAGGCCATTGCCGAGCAATTAGGCCGAGCTGAGGCGGGGCGCCAGCGTGCCGCACAATTACGCCAGCGCTTGGCCGAGTTGCGCCAGCGCTACCAGCGGGCCGAGCCGCTGCGTGTGTTCTACCAAGTGTGGAACCAGCCGCTGTACACCGTGGGCGGTGGGCAGATCATCAGCGATGCCCTCAGCGTGTGCGGGGCGCGCAATGTGTTTGATGACCTGAAGTTGCCGGCGCCGCAGGTGAATATCGAATCGGTGCTGGCGCGAGACCCCGAGGTGATCCTGGTGGGGGATCAGGCTCAGAAGGAGGCCTGGAAAGCATGGCCGGCGATGGCTGCTCGGGTGCGGTTGGTACCGGAGAAGGGCCTGGAACGGCCCAGCGGGCAGATGTTGGAGGCGGTGGGGCGGTTGTGCCAGGTGATCGCGCCGAACTTGTGACAACGCTATCGCAGGCAAGCCAGCTCCCACTAGGGAATGCATTTCAATTGTGGGAGCTGGCTTGCCTGCGATGACGCCGGATCAGGCTACTTAGATCTCAGGGGTCCACGTCACCCCAACCATCCACACCCGACCTTCTTCACGATAATTCTGGCTTTCCCCGAGGTAGCTGTACTTCGCCCGTGCGTAAGACTTGTCCAGTAAGTTATCCACCTTCAACGACAACGACACCTCCCGGTTCAACGCCCAACTACTGCGCAGCCCCAACAAAGCATAACCGCCCAGACGGTTGCGGTTGGCTTCATCGTCGTAGCTGCTGCTGATCGCTTGCCAGCTGGCGCCGAGACCGAGTTGATCAAATTGCCGGTCCAGATCCAGGTTCACCGTTCGCCGTGCGCGACGTGCCAGGGTGTGGCCGCTGTCACGGTCACGCGGGTCGATAAGCGACAGGCCCAGGTTGCCCTGCCAGCCAAACAGTTCCTGCTTGAGCGCCGCTTCAAAGCCGTTGATCCGCGCCGACGCCACGTTTTGCGGCTTGCCAGCGTCAAGGATAATCGCGTCGCTCAGGTCGGTGCGATACAGCGAGGCTTCCAGGCGCGTGCTGTCGCTCAGTTGGCTGCGCCATTGCAGCTCGTAGCTCTTTGATGTCTCGGGCTGCAGGTTGGGGTTGCTGTACTGCGTGTCGGGGTAATAGAGGTCGTTGAAGGTCGGCGCGCGAAAGCCTTCGCTGTAGCTCAAGAGCAGGTCATTGTCAGGGTTGACCGGCAAGGTCAGGGTGCCGCTCCAACTGTTCTGGCCGCCGAACTGCTGGTTCTGGTCGCGGCGCAGGCCCAGCTCGGTGGAAAACCACTGGCTACGGAAGCGATGCTGCACGAACGCTGCCCGGTTCCAGCGGCTGTTCTCGGTAAAGGTGGTAGAACCGTGGAAACGATCTTCGTACCAGTCGCCGCCGACGATCAGGCTGTTTTGCTCATCCAGGGTCAGGTCGTTCTGCCAATTGACCGAGTCGCGGTAGGTGTTGAATGCACTGTAATCATCGCTGAGGGTATCGCGCTTGGTGTCGCGGTTTTCACTGTGGCCCAGCTCCAGGCGCGACTGCCAGCTGTCATTGAGCTTGGCATCGAGATAGCCGCTGGCGCTGCTCACGGTGTAGTCGGTGTAGGGTTTCTGGCCCAGGCTCTGCCCGGTGGCGCCGTCGTAGCGGCCATAACTGTTGTCGTACTCCGACTTGCCACGGTTATCCAACAGGTTGAAGCCCGCCTCCAGCTCATCGCTGAACGAATGGCTGAGGTTCAGGCTGATGGACTGGTTGCGGTAGGCATCATGGTCGCCGTCACTGGGAAACGACGCGTGGCTCGCATTGATACCGGCGGTTTCATCCAGGCTCGCGCCCAGGTTGAAGCGCGTGTGTTCATCACCGCCCGACAGGCCCAAGCTGCGCTCCCAGGTCTGGTTGCTGCCAAAGCCCAGTTTCAAGCGCGGCTGCAAGCCTTGCTCGGCATTGCGCCGGGTAAACACCTGAATCACCCCGCCAATCGCATCGCTGCCGTAAATCACCGAACGTGAACCGCGCAGCACTTCCACCCGTTCAATCTGATCGACGTTGAGGTATTGCAAGCCGCTGTCGCCGGAGGTGGTGTTGGCGATGCGTTGGCCGTCCACCAGCACCAGGCTCTGCGCCGACTTGGTGCCGCGAATGAAAATCCCCGGCAAACTGCCACGCCCACCGGTTGGCGCAACTTGCACGCCCGGCACGCGGCTGAGCAGGTCGGTGACACTGGTGGGCTGAAGGCGGTCGATGTCGGCGCGGGTGAATACGGTGTTGGCGGCGCTGCTGTCATTACGCGCCTGGACTTGGCGGTTGGCGCTGATGACCACGTCGGAGAGCTTCAGGGCCTGGTCGCGGGTATCGGCGAGCAGGTCAGCGCAGGGTAGCAGCAGCAGGGCAAGGCACAGGCGTTTCATGGGCTGTCCATAGCATTCGAAGGTCATGCAAAACCACTGTGGGAGCTGGCTTGCCTGCGATATCGGTGTATCTGACACATTGTTAGCGAATGTGCCGCCGTCATCGCAGGCAAGCCAGCTCCCACATTTGGGGCAGATTACAGATTCAGTAGCGCCAGGCGCTCGCGAACGGACGCCTCGATACCCGCTTCATCCAACCCGCATTCAGCCAGCATCTGCGCCGGCTTGGCGTGCTCGACGTATACATCCGGCAAGCCTAGGTGCAGCACCGACTTGAGGATATTCTCCCGCGCCAGGAACTCGCTGACCGCCGCACCGGCGCCGCCCATGATGGCGTTCTCTTCGACGGTCACCAGCAGCTCATGGCCAGCGGCGATCTCGCGCACCAACGCGTCATCCAGTGGCTTGACGAACCGCATGTCGACCACGGTGGCGTCGATCTTCTCAGCGACTTTCAAGGCTTCGGCCAGTTGTACGCCAAACACCAGGAATGCAGTTTTGCTGCCTTGGCGACGCACGATGCCTTTACCGATTTCAATCGGTTCCAGGTCTTTTTCGATCACGGCGTTCGGGCCGGTGCCGCGCGGGTACCGCACAGCGGCCGGGCCGTTGTACAGGTGGCCGGTGCTGAGCATCTTGCGCAGTTCGTTCTCGTCGCTCGGAGTCATCACCAGCATGCCGGGGATGCAGCGCAGGTACGAGAGGTCGAAACTGCCGGCATGGGTCGGGCCGTCTTCGCCTACCAGGCCGGCGCGATCGATGGCGAACAGCACATCGAGGTTCTGCACCGCCACATCGTGAACCAGCTGGTCATAACCGCGTTGCAGGAAGGTGGAGTAGATCGCCACTACTGGCTTGGCGCCTTCGCAGGCCATGCCGGCCGCGAAGGTCACGGCGTGTTGCTCGGCAATCGCCACGTCGAAGTAACGCAGCGGGAAACGCTCGCTGAACGCCACCAGATCGGAGCCTTCCTTCATCGCCGGGGTAACCCCTACCAGGCGCGGGTCGGCGGCGGCCATGTCGCACAGCCATTCGCCAAACACCCCGGAATACTTCGGCCCGCTGGCCTTTTTCGGCGCGGCGGCGGGGGCATCGAGGGGTTCGAGCTTGGTGATCGCGTGGTAACCAATCGGGTCGACTTCCGCCGGAGCGAAACCTTTGCCTTTTTTGGTGACGATATGCAGGAATTGCGGGCCCTTGAGGTCGCGCATGTTGCGCAACGTGGCGATCAGGGTGGGCAGGTCGTGGCCGTCGATAGGGCCGATGTAGTTCCAGCCCAGCTCTTCGAACAGGGTGCCGGGTACCAGCATGCCCTTGGCGTATTCTTCGGTGCGACGCGCGATTTCCCACGCGCCAGGTAGGCGCGACAGCACTTTCTTGCTGCCTTCGCGCATGCTGGCGTAGGTACGGCTGGAGAGGATCTTCGCCAGGTAATTGGACAGGCCACCCACGTTGCGCGAAATCGACATGTCGTTGTCGTTGAGGATCACCAACATGTTGGCGTCCACTTCCGGCGCATGGTTCAGCGCTTCGAAGGCCATGCCTGCGGTCAGCGCGCCATCACCAATCACCGCAATCGCCTTGCGCTCACTGCCTTGCAGGCGGGCGGCAATCGCCATGCCCAGCGCTGCACTGATGGACGTGCTGGAGTGGCCGACGCCAAAGGTGTCGTACTCGCTCTCGGCACGGCGCGGGAAGGCGGCCAGGCCGTCCTTCTGACGCAGGCTGGCCATGCGCTCGCGACGGCCGGTGAGGATTTTATGCGGATACGCCTGGTGGCCCACGTCCCACACCAGCCGGTCGTCCGGGGTGTCGAACACGTAATGCAAGGCGATGGTCAGCTCGATCACACCCAGCCCGGCGCCAAAATGCCCACCGGTCTGGCCGACCGTGTAGAGCAATTCCAGGCGCAACTCATCGGCCAGGGTTTCCAGCTCGGCTTCACCCAGTCGACGCAGGCCGTCCGGCGTGGCAGCACGGTCGAGCAGGGGCGTAGACGGGCGTTTGCGGGGAATCTCTTGAAACGTCGTGGGCATCAGGCGAATCGTTATAGGTATAGAAGAGGCGGCAGTTTACCTCAAGCCGTGCAAACTGCCCACGCAGAGGGCCTAACTTGGCCGATATGCGGCGCAAATGGCCGCGGCTGTCAGTGGCGACGTTCGACGATATACCGCGCCAGGTCACGCAGTGGCTCGGCCGCCGCGTCGAAAGGTCGCAGGGCATCCAGGGCCTGGTCGCGCAGCTCGACGGCATACGCCTTGGCGGCTTGCAGCCCCAGCAAGGCAGGATAAGTCGGCTTGTCCCGTGCGATATCGGCGCCTTGGCGTTTGCCGAGGGTGGCGGTGTCACTTTCCACGTCGAGAATATCGTCCTGCACCTGGAAGGCCAGGCCGATAGCGCGGGAATAGGTCTGCAGGGCCGCCAATTGCTCGGCGCCGGCGCGGCCACTGGCCAGGGCGCCCAACTGCACGGCCGCCTCAATCAGCGCGCCGGTCTTGTGGCGATGCATGTGTTCCAGGGCTTTTTGATCCAGCTTGAGGCTGACCGAGCCCATGTCGATGGCTTGCCCGCCGACCATGCCAGCCGGGCCTGCGGCGTGGGCCAAGGCGGTGACCATGCGCAGGCGGATCTCGGCGTTGACGCTGCTCAAGCGCGGGTCCAGCAATGCGCTGAACGCCAGGCTCTGCAAGCCGTCACCGGCCAGGATCGCATAGGCTTCATCAAAGGCTTTATGGGTGGTGGGCTGGCCGCGACGCAAATCATCATCGTCCATGGCTGGCAAATCGTCATGCACCAGAGAATAAGCGTGGATCAACTCCACCGCACACGCCGCGCCATTGGCCTCGGCCGCCGGCGCTCCCAGGGCTTCGCAGGCCGCATAGGCCAGCAACGGGCGCACCCGCTTGCCACCATTCATCACGCTGTAGCGCATGGCTTCATAGAGGCGCGTCATTTCCGGGCTTGGCGCAACAAACAGGGGCTCCAGCGCGGCATTCACCCGGGCTTGGCTACTGGCCTGATACGCGCTGATCATTCCGGCTGTTCCGCATCGAAAGGTTCTTCGGCCAACTCCCCGTCACGCTCCAGCAACACCTGGACCTTCTGCTCCGCCTGCGCCAACGCGCTCTGACAGTCGCGGGTCAGGCCGATGCCTTGCTCAAACGCTGTCAACGAGTCTTCCAGCGACAACTCGCCGTTCTCCAGACGCTCGACCAGGGCTTGCAGGTCGGCGAGGGATTGTTCGAAATCGAGTGCAACTTTTTTGCGGGCCATGGCGGCAATTCCGGTAGACGGTAAACCGGCGCGACACTAGCAGACATGGGGGATTGGGGCAAATGAGTGGCGCACACACGGTGATGTGAGCCGATTGATGGGTTTATTCGGCTCACCGAGTCTCAGCTTGCCTTCGTGGCGACCGAGCACTCCGCCTGCGCCGCTTTCAATTGGGCCTCGAAGACCAATAAACCCCGATGCATATTCTGCAATGCCACAATTTGCATGGCTAACGCTTGCTTCTTATTGGCGATGGCTTGATCAGCCTTGTCCCAAGGAAGCGCGTCACCCTCGTACCCCTGCAAAATCTCCTGTAATTCCTTGAGCTTGAACCCCAGCTGTTGCGCGCACTTTATAAACATGAGCCGCTCGACACTCTGCTCGGTATAAATGCGATAACCGCCCCGACGCGCAGGCGCTGGCATCAGCCCGATCGCCTCATAGTGACGAATCGCCTTGATGGTCGTGCCGGACAACTGCGCGGCTTTGCCGATGTACATGAAAATTCCCTTTTTCAAATAGTGCGCCGGCCTGTTTCAGCCACTTGGCCCGCTGCGTCAGCGAAGAGCCCAGCACCGGCCCCAACAGCAGCGTCTTGCTCGTCGCGATGCCGCACAGCGCCAGCGTGGTGCGCCGCATCTGGTAGATGGCCGGCATGCGATAAACCCAGCGGTAATACCACGACGGCGTGTCCAGGGTCACTAACAAGTGCGCGGTTCTGCCCTTTAACAGCTTGTCTGGGAATGCCTTGCCTTCGCGATATTTGAAGGCAAAGCCGGGTAGGAAAACGCGGTCGATAAAGCCCTTCATCAGTGCCGGGACACCGCCCCACCAGACAGGGAAAACCCAGGCCAGATGCTCGGCCCAAAGGATGTCGGCTTGGGCGCTGAGCAAGTCAGGTTCCAGCGCTTGAACCTGGGTGTAAGCATGATGAAGGATGGGGTCGAACCTGAGATCACCCAGGCGCAGGACGCGGACTTCGTGACCGGCCGTTTTAGCAGCGTGGATATAAGTGTGCGCGAGGGCGGAACAAAAGCTATCGGCGGACGGGTGGCCGAGAATGACCAGAATGCGCTGACTCATGGTGATAAGTTCTGAGAAAAGGGCATTCAGGGTAGGGGGTGCCGTATAGGGGAGAGTCAAGTGCCAGCAGGACCTTTCTGTGAGGTGCGCAGGACCCTTCCTGAAGTGCTCATGAACGCTTGTGACGGTACTGTGGGCTGGCTAGCCTGCCTTCCCTGACATCAGGGTTCTTCGCCGCGCGATTTCAAGTACAGGCGTGCTTTTGCTAAGGCGTGGTCGGATTCGGAAAATTGTGCAACAGGCTACTGCACAATTGTCTTGGTGCCATCAAGTCGCGCTTTTGGACAAACTTCCCTGCAGACGAGCAAATCGAGCGAGAGTTGGCGGGGTAGCCAGGGGCTTTTCGGTGGTTGAAAAATGTAAGGAAAAATCTCACGCGTGAGCTATTGAGTACCTTGCGGATTGTCTGTAGATTTTCTCACGCGTGAGTTTTTCGCAGCGAGGTCAGTACCATGAACAGCAGCTCTCCATCGAGCCCATCAACTGGGCCCGATACCGATTCAACAAGCCTCAAGGGAGAGCGCTTGAAGCCGTCCGCAAAAAAGCCGTCGAGCTTTTACATGAAGCAGATGCGTGCGGGGCTGGCGGCGGCCGGTTATGTGAAACACGAGACTTGGGTGCTTCCCGAAAACCGAAGCCTGCTCAAGCAAATGGAGAAACAGCTACGCCAACCGATCCTGGCTGGCTCATTCATGTCGGAGAATTTCATGAGCGCAGGTACCAACTGGAATATCGATCGCCTCTTCAGTGCTCTTCAGGCGCTGGATGACGTGACGTCCAATGACATTACGCTTTCTCTCGTCCAAGGCTCCGAGTCCAGCATCAAGCTGGAGATGAACGACTTTGGTGGCTTGCCGATTTACATCGCGGTGGTGGGCGAGCAAATCATCGTGGATACCGTCCTGGTCGACGCCGAGTCCATCAACGATGTCGCGAAATTCAACGACGCCGTGCTGCGCAGCCGGGAGATGTTCCCGTTGTCGTCCATCGGTATCGAGTCCATGCCGAACGGGCAGGTGGTTTACAACATGTTCGGTGCGCTCAGCTCCGACTCCAGCCTGACCAACATCGTGACCGAGGTGAAAACCCTGGTTGATAACGTGCAGCGCGCCAGCGAAGCCTTCGAACGTTTCTTCATTTAATTATTCGGGAAAATCCAATGACTCAGTCCATCTGGAGCAAATTGTTCACCGCGTTGCGTGGCGGTGCCAGCGAAGTCGGCGAATCGATCGTCGACCAACAGGCCCTGCGCATCCTCGACCAGGAAATTCGCGATGCCGACAGCGCCTTGGCCAACGCCAAGCGTGAATTGGTGAGCATCATGGCCAAGCACAAACTGGCGGGTGATCGTGTTGGCGAGTACGACGCCAAGATCAAAGACCTGGAATCCAAGGCGATGGCCGCTATCCAGGCCAACCGTGAAGACCTCGCCCTGGAAGTGGCCGAAGCCATTTCGACCCTGACCAACGAGCGGGACGTGGAGCAAAAGCAGACCGCCGAGTTCGGCGGGTACGCTGAAAGCATGCGCAAAGACATCACCAAAGCCGAGAGCCGCATCAAAAGCCTGCGCCAGCAAGTGGACATGGCCAAGGCTCGCGACAGCGTGCAAAAGGCCCAGGTCAGTGCCTCCATTGCCAGCGGTGGTGCCAACGGCAAGCTGGAAACCGCCGTCGGTACGCTCAACCGCTTGCAGGCCAAGCAGCAGCAACGTGCCGCTGAGCTGCAAGCCCAGGATGAGCTGGCTGATGCGTCAACGGGCACGGACCTGGAGCGCAAACTGCGCGATGCCGGCATCACGCCGAACGAAGGCAGTGCCAATGCGATTCTGGAGCGTCTGAAGCAAAAGTCGGCTGAGTAATCAACGCAGGTCAGTTAAGCCTGCAACTCTGTGGGGAGGGTGCTTGCTCCCGCTGGGCTGCGCAGCAGTCCTGTTTTTGGGGCCGCTTCGCGTCCCAGCGGGAGCAAGCTCCCTCGCCACAGTCGCAGTGCCTTTCTTTTGTATGTTGAGGTCAGGATGAACGCCTTGAAGGGTTTCAAGACAATCGCAGGCCTGGCCCTCTTCATGGTCGCGCTGCAACTGCTCAATGTGGCGACCGGTTACAGCCTCATGGCATTCGGGCTAATCCCGAGAACGGTGCAGGGTCTGTTCGGCATCCTCTCCTCGCCGTTTTTGCACGCCTCCTTCGCCCACCTGAGCGCCAACCTGATTGCCTTTGTGATCCTGGGTTCTCTGGTCATCATCGAAGGGGTCAACCGGTTCATCGCCGTCAGCGCCATCATCATTCTGCTGGGCGGCTTGTTGGTCTGGCTGTTTGGTTTTTCGGGCGTACACGTCGGCGCCAGCGGCTGGGTGTTCGGGCTATGGGCCTATCTGCTGTCTCGCGCCTGGTTTCACAGAAGCTGGGGCAATTTGCTAACAGCCGCTGTCGTGGCTTTGCTGTATGGCGGGCTGATCGTGGGCTTCCTTCCGCGGCAGGGCGTTTCCTTCGAAGGGCATCTGTTTGGTGCGCTCGCCGGATTTATTGCAGCCAAGGTACTTCTATCCACGCCGCGCAGCGGGTTTAATGCCGGGTGACCGCACTTGAGCATCCAGACGCCGAGGCGATGCTGTCGTCAGGATTCAAGTACCCAGGGAGCCAGGGGCCAAATGTCGATTTTCCTACTGTTACGCATGTACGCCTCGTCCCTCTTTCACCGCTTCGGTTGGGCAGGGCTGATCATTGCCTTGGGTGTCCACCTGAGCACGGCTTATCTGGGCCTGGTGTTGCTGGGCGAACAACACCTCACCGCTCCCGCCACGTTTATCTACTTCTACCTCACCACCACACTCACCGTCGGCTATGGCGACCTCGCGCCGCAGACCTCGGCGGGACGAATTTTCGTGGCGACCTGGGTCATGCTCGGGGGCATTGCGCTGCTCACGGCCGCCATCGGCAAAACCACCAGCAGTGTTATCGATGCATGGAGAAAAGGCATGAAGGGCAAAGGTGATTTCACCGGCAAGGTCGGCCATACCGTGCTGATCGGCTGGGAGGGCGCGTCCAGCGAGCGGGTGATTGAATTGTTGCTGCAAGACGAAACCTCGAACGACAACCTGATCGTGATCTGCGATTGCAGCCTTGAAGAAAACCCGATGCCGGGCAAAGCAGCGTTCATCCGCGGCGAAAGCCTGTCTTCCACCGCACTGTTGCTGCGTGCCGGTGTGCCTGGTGCCGAGCGTGTGCTGGTGCGAACCCCGTCTGATGACCTGACGCTGGCCACCGTGCTGGCGGTGAACCAACTGAGTCCCGTCGGGCATGTGGTCGCCCACTTCAACGAAAGTGAAATCGCTGCACTGGCCAGCTCCTACGCCCCGCGCCTTGAATGCACGTCCAGCATGGCGATCGAAATGCTGGTGCGCGCCTCCCAGGATCCGGGCTCGTCGGTGGTCATCAATGAGTTGCTGTGCGTGGGGCAGGGCGCCACCCAGTACCTGATGAAATTGCCCGATGCCTTTGAGGCAACGTTCGGCGAGCTGTACACGCAGATGAAGGAGCGCCACAACGCCACCCTCATCGGCTATCGCGCCAAAGGCGTTCAGCAGCCGTCGATCAATCCGCCCAGTGCCACACAGGTCAAAGGCGGCGAACTCTTCTACATCGCTTCCACTCGCCTTAAGGAAATCTCCCATGGGATGGCTTAAACAGTTGATGGGGCTTGAGGCCCCAAAAGCCACTACCGACTCGAGCCGAACCGCCAGCCCAAGCCTGCCTGTTACCGGTCCTTTGGGCCTGGCGCCGGGCAAGGGCGTGATGTTTGACACGACCCTGAAATTGCTGCTCGATGAAAAAACCAACGTGGTGATCCCCGGCTCCCAGGAAATCTGGAGCAATGGCACCATCGATCTTGGCCAGTCCACCTGGCTGTCGCGCTATTACATGAACGACGAAGATTATTGGTTGCAGGTGCACACCACCGGCCAGATAGCGGGCCAGGTCGAGTCAGTGATTCTGTTCAACTACCTCAGCTACGTCACCATCAGCAGTGAAGCGGAACTGCGCAGGCTGGCGGGCCCACAGAGCCTGATCGGGCTGCCGACCTACATCCACGACGGCGTCGAGTACTTCCGGGAGTGGGGCAGCGAGGACGGCCAGACCGAATTGGTGGCGATGAGCGAACAGGTCACCAGCCCAGAAGCCACCTACAGCGTCGAGCACCGTTCGATGCTATACGCCCGCGACACCGGCCTGACCGACCGTCGAGAGTTCCTGCTGTTCTCCGTCGAAGAAGATGCCGAAGGCACCATCAGCCTGAGCACATCCCTGGGCATTTCGCTGTACACCACCGACCTGACTACGCTCTAAAAAAAGGAAGCCGTCCATGCTAGAAGCACTCTCCATCTCCCTCAACAAAGCTGCGGTGCTCGGCTTTGTCCTCTACATCCTGGGGGCTGCGGTACTGTTCGCGCTGTTCCAGTTCATCTACACCCGCATCACCCCGCACAAGGAGTTCGAACTGATCCGTGCGGGCAACACCTCCGCAGCGGTCGCCCTGGGCGGTGCCATCGTCGGTTTCGCCATTCCGGCCAGCAATGTGATTGCCTACTCGATCAACGTTCTCGACTTCATCGTCTGGGCCGTGATCGCCGCCGTCGTCCAACTGCTGGCGTTCCTGCTGACCAGCCTGGTGCTCAAAGGCACGTCCGAGCGCATCAAGAAGGGCGAACTGGCGGCCGGTATCTACGTGGCCGCGGTGGCCATCAGCGTCGGCATGCTGAATGCCGCGTGCATGACGCCCACCTCGAACTGATTGCCCACGGAGCTCCCGATGAAACGAAGCAAGTACGTCCAGCTGTCGCTGGCAGCGTCGGTCGCCATGGCGATATCCGGCTGCGGCCCAACGGAAAAAACCTACGATCTGCAAAAGAAGTACAACTTCCAGTCGGTACAGCAATGCGCCGATGAAAAGCTTCCGGTGGACGTCTGCTCGGACGCCTACATGACGGCCATGGCCGAGCATCGCCGCATTGCGCCGGTGTATGACAGCCAGGCCGATTGCGACGCCGACTTTGTCGCTGATTGGTGCCAGCAAGACTCCACCGGCAAATTCATCCCGCGCTTGGGCGGTTTCGAACTGACCGCCGAAGGCCAGGTGACGCAATCCCAGGTCGACGCTGCCAATGCGCAAGCGGCCAACGCTCAGGCCAGCGGCGGCGGCTCGGGCTTCTCCACCAGCAGCCTGCTGACCGGCTTGCTGATCGGCAACATGCTGAGCAACAACCGCAACAGCTACCGTTCGGAACCGGTGTACCGCTATCGCGATGATCGCGGCAACTACGGTAATTCGACGCTCAACCAGCGCGTGTCCAATGGCGCGACCTTTGGCCGTTCCAATCAGGCCCGGTACGGCAGCAGCAATTACACCAACACGCTGCGCTCTTCACCTAAGTCGAGCTCGGTTTCATCGGCCACCTCCCGCGGCGGCTTCGGCAGCAAAGCCAGCGCACGCAGCGGCTGGGGCGGCGGGTCGAGCAGCTAAGGACACCGGCCATGAAGAAGATCCAATGCGCAGAGCGTCATGACTGGAAACACACAGCCGAGAGTCTTGGCTTCCTGTTCCATACCATCGACGACGAACCTTACTGGGACGAAAGCGCGTACTACCAGTTCACGCTCAAGCAAATCGAGCGCGACCTCGAAGACCCGACCACCGAGCTCCATGACATGTGCATGGACCTCGTCGCCCGCGTGGTCCACAGCGAAGAACTGCTTGAACGCCTGAGCATCCCCGCGCCTTTCTACGACATGATCCGAACCTCATGGCTCGAAGGTCACCCGCACCTGTACGGGCGCATGGACTTCTCCTACAACGGCAGCGGGCCCGCCAAGTTGCTGGAGCTCAACTACGACACCCCCACCAGCCTCTATGAAGCAGCCGCGTTTCAGTGGGGCTGGCTGGAACAATGCATCGAGCGCGGCCTGCTGCCCAAGCACGCCGACCAGTTCAATAGCATCGACACCAAACTGCACCAGGCCTTCGCCCAACTGCAGGTCAACCAGCCGTTCTACTTCGCCTCGATGAAAGACTCCATCGAAGACAAAGGCACCACCGACTACCTGCGTCTGGTTGCCGAAAAAGTCGGCATCGAATCGCGCCACATCGACGTCGAAGACATCGGCCTGACCAGCGAGGGCCGCTTCGTCGACCTTGAAGATCGCTGGATCCCCCACCTGTTCAAACTGCACGCCTGGGAGTTCATCTTCCACGAACCCTTTGGTGCCGCGATTGCCCAGAGCGACACGCAGTTCTTCGAGCCCGCGTGGAAATCCGTCCTCTCCAACAAAGGCATCCTGCCGCTGCTGTGGGAATTCAACCAAGGCCACCCCAACCTGCTCGCGTCCCACCTAGACACCGACCCAGGCAAAGCCGTGCCAAAAGGCTGGGTGCGCAAACCGTTCTTCTCCCGGGAAGGCGCCAACATCGAACTACAAACCGCCGACGGCCTGATCGTAAAAGAAGACGGCCCCTACACGGATGCGCCATTCATCCTTCAGGAGTTCGCACCGCTGCCAAAATTTGGGGACAGCTACACGCTGATCGGCTCTTGGGTAATTGGCGACCAGGCCGCTGGCATAGGTGTGCGAGAGGACAATAGCTTGATCACCAAGGACTCAAGCCGGTTTCTGCCGCACTTGATCCTGGATTAAGGAAGTTGATCGTTCCCACGCTCCGCTTGATCGTTCCCACGCTCCGCGTGGTAATGCATCCAGTGACGCTCCGCGTCACCCACACGCATCTCAATCTACGCCCATAAAAAAGCCTGCCTTTTCAGGCAGGCTCAATACGGAGCATGGCAGTTAGCTCTGGCGAGCAGACAGGGCCGAGTAGCTGTTCATCAAATTGCGATAGTTAGGAATCCGCTGGGACAACAGATTCCCCAGCCCTTCGATGTCGTTGCGCCAGTCGCGGTGCAACTCACACGCCACCGAGAACCAGTTCATCAACTGTGCACCGGCCTGTGTCATCCGGCTCCACGCCGCCTGCTGCACCGTGGTGTTGAACGTGCCCGACGCATCCGTCACCACAAACACCTCAAACCCTTCCGCCAGCGCCGACAACGTCGGGAACGCCACACACACATCCGTCACCACACCGGCAATGATGATTTGCTTACGCCCCGTGGCCTTGATCGCCTTGACGAAATCCTCGTTGTCCCAGGCATTGATCTGACCAGGGCGAGCGATATACGGCGCGTCCGGGAACATCTCCTTCAACTCCGGCACCAGCGGGCCGTTAGGGCCTTGCTCGAAACTGGTGGTGAGGATGGTCGGCAAGTTGAAGAACTTGGCCAGGTCAGCCAGGGCCAGCACGTTGTTCTTGAACTCGTTGGGGGAGAAGTCCTGCACCAGGGAGATCAGGCCGGTCTGGTGGTCGACCAGCAGAACAATGGCGTCGTCTTTGTTCAAGCGGTTGTAGGTTGGAGCGCTCATGGTTGAATCCTTTTTTGTTTAGGTTGGTTGGGCGTTGCGTTCAACATGGGCACAGATTAATGGGTAGATCAGGAGGGATAAATCGGATGAAAGGAGTCTTACTGTCAACTTAAATAGGACAATTGCTAGCGAGCGATTGGAAGCCACGTACTGCTGCGCATAACGCGAATGAATTACCTGATTTTGAGTAGCCAGCAGGTTCGATCCCTTTCATTTGCAGGACGTTTCCGAGAGAATCCCAACCGCTTGCGCCAGTGGAATTGGGTGACTAGGCTGCTGACCGTCACTGCTAATTCAGTGATCGGGTTTAGTCGCCCGGACCTCGCTAGGCGCACGCGCCATCCCAAAGACAGGTGTCTTCTTGCCTGCACTTTATGGTGGCTGTGCGCAGGGCACCCTCGGGTGCGCCGGTGCCTAGCGGCCGGTCGACTAACCTGCGTACAGCCGCCACCTCTGCTCGTTTAGTCGCGAAAGGACGGTGGTAGTCACTTACTGCTAGGAGTTTTGCTATGGATAACGTTCGTTCAGATACGCTGTCGTCACACCCGACCAACCCATTCACGGTCAATGAAGAACTGAGCTTCGAGGATGCCTGGGTGCAGGTGGCTGAGCTGCTGCATTGTGCGCTGGCTACGTCGCAGGTGATCGGCGAGTCAGTGGCTGCACCACAGAGGGCGGTAATGCACTTGGTGGAGATGGCGAAGATGGTGGCGGATAGGGCTGTGGAGTGTTTGCAGGCTAGGTGATACAACGTCGCCTGTTCGGTTGTTATCGTCCAGGCGACTCATTCACGATTTCATTAATTTCGGCTCAGAAATAGGGCTTGAATTCGTTGCTGTCGCGAATCAGCAACTGCATCAGCTTTGGATGAATGAACAGTTTTTCCTTTCCGACCTGAACCTCTTGCAGAACATCAATGGAGACCAGCTCTTTGAGGTGGCGAGAAGCAGCCTGGCGCTGAGCGATCTGCTTGTCGACGACGTTGCTAATACGGCAATAGGGCTGCTCAAAAATCACGTCCACCAATTCGCGTGAATAGGTTTTCGGCAGACGCTCGCGAACAAATTGGCTGGTGTGTTCGGACAGGCTGCGAATGGCGGCAATTTTGGCGCTGGTCCAGCGAGCGGTTTCTTCCACCGCAGTGAGCATGTACAGCAGCCAGGGCTCCCAGGCCTGTTCGCGTGTGACATCAAGCAGTAGTCGATAATAATCGGCTCTATGCGCAATGATGAAATGACTAAGGTAGAGAATCGGAAGATTCAACAGACCTTCCTGGATCAGATACAGGGTGTTTAGCACACGCCCGGTACGACCATTGCCGTCTGTGAATGGATGAATAGCCTCGAACTGATAGTGCCCGACAGCCATGCGAACCAGCGGGTCGAGGTCTGTCTCGTTGTGTAGAAAACGTTCCCAGTTGGCGAGCAAGTCGCGTAAGCGATCTTCGCCCTCTGGTGGGGTATAGATAATTTCTCCGGTCCGATCATTGGCTAGCTGGACGCCAGGTACTCGACGGATGTCCATGTTTACACCCTTGAGCGTGCTACAGATCTCTACTGCTGTGCCGGTAGAGAGTGGACGTTCAGCCAGCGACTGGAAACCGTTATGTAGAGCCTTGCGGTACCGGAGGGCTTCTTTGGTCGCGGGATCTGCATGATTGGCGCCATCCTGGGCATGCTGAAAGAGTAAATCTGTAGTAGTGACAATACTTTCGATGTCGGAGCTGTCCTTGGCTTCCAGCAGCGGGATCGTATTGATCAGCATCGTTTGGTTAGGAATCAGCTCGGCTGCTTGTTTCAATTCGGCCAAGGCTGCTCGAGCTTCGATGCAGCGTTTGAGGACTGCTCGGGTTTCCAGTTCTGCCTTTGGTGGCAAGGGTGGAAGCTGGTTATAGGGTCTATCCGCCTGCCAAGGCCGCTGGGGGTTTGTCACGGGCGCACGCTCACTCACTAGGACGTCCAATTAAAGGTGAGGCCGCTTTTATAAGCGCCCTTGTCATGTCGCTAGTGTAAACCCGCGTGCATAACGTGTCGTTGTTTTTGTGTTTTTGCGACATGTTTCATCCTCGTGTCGCTGTTGGCGACATGTTGGATGCTCAACCAATCAACGATTGCATGCAGCCTCCGCATACGAAGGGCCATTTGTCGTGATAGCCTAAGAGGAACGCCAGCAGACCCTTACTACCGTTCGGGCGCAACCTCAGCTTCCACCTAGGCATTGAGACAAAGACTCTTATGGAATGGACTACTGCTATTTCACTTGCGGCCCGCATTGGCAAAAAAAGCTACGACAATCGTTATACAATCCAGAAATATTTGACGCAACTAAAGGCTTTTATGGACCTTGGCGCAACCCAAATAGTGGTAACTGGCCATGCTGGTGCGGGCAAGACCCTGCTCACATCCCAAATGCATGGGCGAGCACGTGAACTTGGGTTGGAGCAACCCTTGGAGTCGCTGGACGTTGAAGTTGCCGCAGTCTCAGCCGGATCTTGGGCAAAGCTAGTCAGGGTTCTTCCGGGTCAAGATGGTTATCGATCGAAAGGCGCGATTGAGTCCTTTCAGGACAATAAACAACTCGAAGGTGCAATCCACGTAGTGGATTTTGGTTATGTGGCTCCTCGCGATTCGGTTTTAATAAAGACGCTGATAAATACTGATGGATTAACGACAATCGAAAAGTTGCGCCAGCGTAATCTTCGGCTGGAATTAGAAGATCTGCGGGTTTTCTTGAGCGACATTAGAAGAATGTGGTCAACATGTTCTAAGCCTAAATGGATAGTGATCGCCGTTAATAAAGTCGACCTCTTTGCTAATGAGCGAGACGATGCACTGGCACATTACCACCCGGCTGGTACAAGTGACTTCAGTCGTATGCTCTCCGAATTTCAGCGAGATCTTGGGGCTCAGAATATTGGAATATATGTACTTCAGGTGTGCGCCTACGAGAAAGACTTCAAATGGAATGGTGAAGTGGCAACTTCCTCGCTCGAGCGTCAGGAGCAAGATAAGATCCTGCTCGAGTTTACTAAGAGCGTTGCTACAATATCGACGGCCCACTCATGAACCCTTTAGGCTCCGCGTCTGAGCGTCTTGTCGAAGAGTTGAATGAGCTAGTGGCGCTCGCAGAGCAATCTGCAAAAGCAATTGATGAGTTAGTTGAAAGGCTCGACGCGGCTCGTTTGAAAGTTCTGCTTAACTCTGCTGTGCTCTATGCTTTACTTATATCTTTGGGCTATTTTGCACTGTATTCTGGAAACGATTTCGTAATTTCCGGCACTTGGAGGGTCGTCAGCACTGCACTCGGATTAGTTTTCGTGTGCGGCTCACTATCTCTGCTCTATAGCTATTTTCTGCGAATGCGAAAAATCAAGCGCGACTTACGCGTCGAGCAAGATATTCACGATCGATTGATGGGGCTCATTGACGGTCAGAAGCGTCGTTTGGACGCTGATGATTTTTTTTCACCTGTAGCTGAAGCAACCTTTTCTATTCGTTTGAAGCGTCTGGATAGAACTGACCGGAAGTTAACATAGCCGCCCTCAGTGCCTTCTTAAGCGACGTAGTATTAAGAAGGCACTACTGCTTGATCAAGGCACAGCTATCAGATGCTCTCGTGCCGGCCGATTAGAGAGCCACTCTGTAAGCCCAGGAGCGTCGGCTCGCACGTTAACCAGGGCTTCAGCGGCTTGAGCTCTCCATGCTAGGTCTCCCGGCTCTGTGAAGTTGCGCCGTAGCTCTCGAATGTTACTAAGAGCCACTTCAGACCATGACAGAAAATCTTTCAAACTCCAATGAGCTACGCGGCCAAGATGAGGGATAGCACCCTGTTTAGCTTTCGTAGCAGGAGTTATAAGTACAGGGTATATAGATGCTGTAGCGGCCCCAGCCACATGCTCTCGTAGCCAGTCGGGATGCGAGGCGGCCTGCCTAGCCTTGGTTGCATCAATGGTGCTGCCTTCGCCTTTTGCATTTGCGTGATCCTCAAAAACGATAGCGATACTGCCAATAATCCACCATGGATCTGGTGAGGCATCGACTTCTTTCTTCCCTGCGTTAAAGCCTAGGTGCTGCCCTAAGAGTACTTGTGCTTGCTCAAACGTTCCTGCTGCCTGCAGCCCCACTCTAATTCGCTTCTCAAAGGCCGAAAATGTCCTATTGTGAAGAGTTCCAAGATTGGCGAGATGAGTCTCCAATTGCTCGACTTGTAGCTGTACAACTGCGTGGTTTGAATCGATAACAGAAGGCTCCGTTTTGGATCCTCGTGCAAGAGCAATGAGCCACGGGATACCGGCTGCCGATTCCTTTGCCTTCTTGAATTGCTGTTTGGCATTGCCATCGAAGCCGGGCTCACCTTCTGACGAGGCGCGCTCTGCAGCGCTCCCAGCGAGGTAATGCCAGAGAGCACGATAACCTCGTAGACCCGCATCACTTAGGCCGCCTAGAACCTCGCGTGCAGCTTCATACGCGCTTACGTAATCCTCATTCCAGATCGCGGCTTGCCATGCGATTTCATTTGGAACGATGGCAGCTAGTTGGTCCATTGCTGGGAACTCCAACTGAGACACGCTTTCTCGCATTTCGAGTATGCTTTGGTTGGCTTCCTCCCATGCCTCTTCATGCTCGAGAAAAATGTCGAAGTTGTCTAGTATCTCGGCAGCCGTGATACTGGAGGACTGCTCTATACCAAACTCAAGCTCTGCCTGTAGTTCTGGATGCAAATAACTGCGTCGCTTCCGGTCCGTGAGATAGGCTGGGAGATCTTCTCCTGTCACAATCACGGCCGAGTAATCGTTAAGTCCTCTGGTGCAGCGTCCGATTGCTTGGAGCACCCTTGTTTGAACGCGCTCATTGAATAGGAGATTTGCCCCCATTCGATTCATGAGGAAGCGTTCTTGTAGATTTGTGGCACGTGGTAGGCCTTCGACAAAGAGTAGGCGGCAGTCATCATCCGGAAAGTCAATGCCGTCGTACCTATTTGCTACCACCGCAACGGCTGGACTACTGTTGGTAAACGCCGTTTTGCTCTCTTCCAGATCGTCAGCACGGAACACCTTGTAGCGGAGTGACGCTTTTACGTCCTTTGCGATCTCTTCCGCACTGCCGGCACTAGGAGTTAGCACCAGGCTACGCCCTGCTTCTTTCATAAGTTTACGTCGGAGCCCTAGGCAGTCCTCCTGGTCTAGTGACATCTCTGGGAACACGAAGAATCGACGTCCAATGCCTTGTCGATCCCATCCGTCGGGGATCTGCAGGCGCTTTATGTTGTTGCGCCCTGTTAGCCGTTCTAGATCGCCTCCAGCTCCGAGTGTTGCCGACATGAAGATACGCTGTGTTGCGCCTGAGAATGGCTTGTGTGTCCAAGTGGGCGGGATCAGTGGGCGGAGCAATACCTCTGTGGCGGATAGGTAGAGTTGGCATCCTTGCAGGTGGTCTCCAATCATCCGCCACACGAATTTGTGGTCGCCATTACCAACGTTCTCGGCGATTGCAGTGCGCAACTCGTTGGCAATCTCATCCATTTGGTGAGTGGGGATTTTATCCACCCAATTAATGTCGTCCATGCTGTTCCAATTGCCGGTTAGGCGCGCGTAGCTTTGATCTGAGATGACGCTCCTCAGAACGCTAACCACTGATTGGAACAGCGTCGGATCTTCGGAGCGTTGGATACGCATCGTCCACTGGCTAGCAATGTAGTTCTCCGCCGCATGTGCATCGTCAATGATGATGATGTCTGGGGCTTCAAAAAAAGGGTTCACGTTGAAGAGGCTATTGTACGTGGTCACTGCAACGCGCTGGCCACTAAGGTAGGCTGCCTTCGCTTCAGGCGTATAACGCTTTACCTGTCCTGTGAATGCCTCGACCGTTAGGCCGTACTTCGTTGAGGCTTCCTCGACAACCTGATTTACCAGTTGTCGAGTGGGGCAGAGGTAGACAACCCGCTCTTTGAACCTACGTCGCCGCCATTCAGCAAGTAGGAGCCCGACAAGAGTCTTCCCGCTGCCAGTCGGTAGCTGCAATGCAACGTCGCTGACATTAACTGCGTCCGAAACGTACGTCCTAAGTATCTGGCCTTGATGATCGTACAGGCTTGGATGTTTGCGACGAGGAAGGTCACGAAATAGCCGATCCGGGCTTTCTGGAGCGGGGGTTTGAGTTGGGTTTTTTTTAAACGCCATGATATTTGGGCCCTAGTGCAGCGAAACGTGTTGCTGAAGAAGCGGCGCTGCATACGCTGGAAGGAGCCCGTGTTTCGGGCTGAGTACGTGAGGTCACGGTACTGATGGGGCGCATCCAGGCGCAAACAGCTGGTCCTTCAGCCTGCGCGAACCACCTGAGCGCGCTAGCATCCGGCTACCCATTGCCGTTAGTAATGGCTTGACGCTATCAAAAATGCGCTGCTCTGTCACTTACAGGGTTAAGCCCTATCCAGCCTTGTTTGAAGTTGCAAAGGCAGCGTCGTAGGTTCATTGCTGGGTAGAGGGCAAATGTGGCTGAGGAGTATGGGCTGGAGTGCTGAAACCAGCCCAGAGTCCATTTTACGCGGGGTTTAGGCATTAAAAAGCCGGCTTGTGGCCGGCTTCTCGGGGACTGCCTCAGCTTGTTTTTGA
This sequence comes from Pseudomonas sp. WS 5503, assembly GCF_012985385.1. NCBI lineage: Bacteria > Pseudomonadati > Pseudomonadota > Gammaproteobacteria > Pseudomonadales > Pseudomonadaceae > Pseudomonas > Pseudomonas sp. WS 5503. The sequence goes on along the minus strand of NZ_JAAQWI010000008.1, from coordinate 277,156 downwards.
CAAACCTCACCAGCCTTCAAATCGCTCAGCCCACATGGCGTCGGGCTGAATAGTAGGGGCATCCGCGGGAACTCCTCCGCTTCGCCGGCAGGAAATCAGCTAAAAGCGACCCCTGCCAAATGTGCGGCGCATGATACCCACATTCACCTCAGTTGCCCACCTCCGGTTCCGATTTAGAGCCTTCCCAGCCCAGCAGGTGTTCATCCAGTGGCACCGGTGGGCGGCGGTTGTTGAGGGTGGACCACCAGAATACCCAGCCGACGATCTTGAAGCTTTGTTCGAAGCGTTCTTCGTGGTTGAGGTATTCGTCCGGGTGTTCGCTGGCGTTGTGGCTGCGCATGCGCAGGCCGCCGCCAGGACGGTTGTAGAGGTATTTGATGCGCAGCATGCCGTCGTGTTCAACGGCGTAGATTTCACCGTCGATGATTTGGGTGCGGCCTCGGTCGATGGCGAGGGTGGCGCCTTGTTGGATGATGTCGATCATGCTGTTGTCGACCATGTAGGCGCCTATCGCGCGGTCGGGGTTGACGTTGAGGGTTTCCAGGTTGTGCAAGGAGACGCGGATGCGTTCGGTTGAGGTGAAGGTGGGGTGGAGAGGGATCTCCACGTCGGTTTTTTCCGGGCGGCAGGCGGGGCCTGTGAGGTATTTGCCTGTGTCTTCGCGGGTGGTTGCAATCCTTGCGATGGGGCCTTCCAACAGGTAGTTGGCAGGCGGGTGCTTGGGGCCTTTACCGTCGCTTAACCAGCGACTTGAGACGCACAGCAATTCTGCGATCTCGTTGAGTCGGCCCATGGGGACGCCGCGTTTGAACCAGTTGTTCACGTGCTGAGGCGTGACGCCGCGGTTCTTGGCGAAGTCGGAGGCGGAAAGATGAACTTCCCGTAGTAGTGCTTTTAAACGATCACCTGATGTATTCATAAACGCAGAGTTTACTGGCCGGAAAGTCCCATCAAATAAACCATGCGTTGATTTGCCGTTGTAGGATCTGGCTTAGTTATGGCTTGATCTTTCATGTATGCAACTTGGTTAAACGCTGCAACTAAACATTGAACTTGATGTTTAGTCTGGCCCATAAAAAAGCCCCGAATTAACGGGGCTTTTTATTTGCCGTGGCACTGAGGTGCGGGTATCAGCCTTTGTAGGCAGCAACCGACTTCATGATCTCGGCGCGGGCGGCGTCTGCGTTGCCCCAACCGTCGATCTTCACCCATTTGCCTTTTTCGAGGTCTTTGTAGTTCTCGAAGAAGTGCTTGATCTGTTCCAGCAGCAGTGGCGGCAGGTCGGTGTATTCCTTCACGTCCACGTACAGCTGGGACAGCTTGTCGTGTGGCACTGCGATGACTTTGGCATCGCCGCCGCCGTCGTCGGTCATGTTCAGGATGCCGACTGGGCGGGCGCGGATAACCGAGCCTGGGGTGACCGGGTAAGGGGTCACGACCAGCACGTCGAGGGGGTCACCGTCGTCAGCCAGGGTGTTGGGGATGAAACCGTAGTTGGCCGGGTAGAACATCGGGGTGGCCATGAAACGGTCAACGAACAGGCAGTCGCTGTCTTTGTCGATTTCGTATTTGATCGGCGCGTGGTTGGCCGGAATTTCGATGGCGACGTAGATGTCGTTCGGCAGGTCTTTGCCAGCCGGAATCTTGCTGTAGCTCATTGGGCGTTGCCCCCGTTAGTTGGCCATATGACATGGCCGGATTGGCCTAAAAGTGGCGGCGATTATAGGCATATTCTGACGCCGATGCCATGCGCCAAGCGTCGTACGGTCATTCGCCCTGCGGCGAGTAGCGCGGGTCGCTGGCTTGCAGTTGAGTCAGGCGGGCCAGCGGATCTTGGCGATAAAAGCGGCTGAGTTGGGCGTACACCTCTGGATAACTATTGACCAGTAAATCCGGGGCGCTGAAGAAATACTCGCTGGTGACGGCAAAGAACTCCGCCGGGTTTTCCGCAGCGTAAGGGTCTATCTCGGTTTCGGCGTCCGGGTTGGCGTCCAGCTGACGGTTGAGCTCATCGAAGGCGCCTTGCATCACGCTGGCCCAGTCCTGCACGCGCATGTCGTGGTGCAGCGGTGGCAGGCCGTTGGCGTCGCCGTTGAGCATGTCCAGCTTGTGCGCCAGCTCGTGGATGACCAGGTTGTAGCCTTCCCATTGGCCGCTGGCGAGCACACCAGGCCAGGCGAGGATCACCGGGCCTTGTTGCCAGGCTTCGCCGCTGTGTTCGCCGTCCCATTCGTGCTCCACGCCACTGGCATCGCGATGGCGTTGCGGGCTGAGGAAGTCGTCGGGGTACAGCACGATCTCATGGAAGCCCTGGTACCAGTCGAGGTCGCCCAGGTTCATCAGCGGCAATTGCGCCTGGGCGGCGAGCAGCAGGCGTTGTTCCTGGTGCAGTTCGACGCCGGGCAGGGCGGTGAGGTGTTTTTCGCCAAGGAACACCACGCAGGCTTCGCGCAGCCACTGGTCTTGCTCCGGCGTAATGCCGTCGAGGAAGGTCAGGTGGTGGCGCACCCGTTGCCAGGTGTCATCGGCAATCGGGTGCTTGGCCAGCAGGCGCCGGCGACGCCAGGCGCTGAGGGACCACACGGGCGGTCAGTGCGGGTTGGCTTCGGAGGACGTGCGGCCAAAGCGGCTGCGCACTACGCCAATAATCATCGGCACCAGTGACAGCAGGATGATGAACACCACCAGCAGCGACAGGTTCTTCTTGATAAAAGGCACGTTGCCGAAGAAGTAACCCAAGGTCACCAAGCCACCGACCCACAGGATGGTGCCCAGTACGCTGAAGCCGAAGAAGCGCGGGTACGGCATCTTGGCCACGCCCGCGACGAACGGCGCGAAGGTACGCAGGATCGGCAGGAAGCGCGCCAGGGTCACGGTCTTGCCGCCGTGCTTGTCGTAGAAGTCGTGGGTTTTTTGCAGGTAGTCGCGGCGGAAGATCTTGGAGTTCGGGTTGCTGAACAAGCGCTCGCCCGCCGTTCGTCCGATCACGTAGTTGGTGCTATCGCCGAGGATGGCCGCCAGCATCAGCAGGCCGGCCAGCAGGACTGGGTCCATACCGCCGCCAGCCGCTACAGCACCGGCGATGAACAGCAAGGAGTCGCCCGGCAGGAAAGGCATGACCACCAGGCCGGTTTCGCAAAAAATCACCAGGAACAGAATGGCGTAGATCCACGGACCGTAATTGGTTACCAGCATGTCGAGGTAGACGTCGAGATGCAGGATAAGGTCGAGCGGGTTGAAATCCATGGATGGCACCTGTGTGAATAGCCCGACTCAGCGGGCTTGTGCGGAAGCTCAGGCAATAAGGCTACAAGTAATTGTCGCGGTTCTTACAACCCTGAAAGGTCGGCATTATACGGATTGAGAGGTGAAAAGCGTGTGGCTTTTGTAGCGGGGAGTGTCGCGAAATTGTGAAGGGGTTGGGCTTCAAGCCAGTCGCCGGATCCAATGTGGGAGTTGGCTTGCCTGCGATAGCGGTGGGTCAGTATGAGAAATGCTCGCTGACACTCCGCCATCGCAGGCAAGCCAGCTCCCACAAGGATATTGCGGTGTCTGGCTGACTGGTTTTCAGTCTTCGTTGATCGGCAACACGTAGTTTTTGAATTCGGTGTCTTCGCGAAACCCAATCGATTCATAGGTCTTCTGCGCCACGTCGTTATCGCTGCTGGTCGATACCCGCAACCGTACAGCGTGGGTGTCCTTGGCCATTTTCTTGGCCGTGCGCATCAGGTTGTCAGCCACCAGTTGCCGGCGTGCGTCCTCGGCCACATAGATGTCGTTGAGGATCCACACCCGCTTGAGCGACAGCGAAGAAAAGCTCGGGTACAGCTGGCAAAACCCCAGCAGCCGCTTGTCGTCATCGTCGGCCAGGGCCAGGTAGATCACCGACTCCTTGCGCCGCAGGCGCTTTTCCAGGAAGGCCCGTGACGAGTCCGGGAACGGCAAGGCCCCGTAGAACTCGCGGTATTTGACGAACAACGGGGTCAACAGGTCCAGGTGTTCCAGGGTCGCTTGAGTAATCCGCATGCCAGGCCTCAACTTCCAAATGGGGTATGACCACACGAGCGGCCGTGACTCGATGCTGCCTAATGACGCCAAAAAGCGCAATCGTGCCGCTATCGGTCATCCGCCGGGCTGAGCAGGAAATTGCCCTTCATCAGGTCCGGGTCGTCGGATTCGAGGGTCTGAACCTGTGCCTCATCCTTGAGATTGACCCCCGACAACTGCCGGCGACACGCCTCTCGCATCAAGTACAGCAGGCGATGGGCCGCCATGCCATAACTCAAGCCCTCCAGCCGCACATTGGAGATGCAGTTGCGATAGGCATCGGTGAGGCCGACCTTGGGGTTGTAGGTGAAATACAGGCCCAGGCTGTCCGGCGAGCTGAGCCCCGGTCGTTCGCCGATCAGGATCACCACCATCTTGGCGCCCAGTAGCTGCCCGATTTCATCGGCCACCGCCACGCGGCCTTGCTCCACCAGAATCACCGGTGACAAGGACCAGCCTTCGGCGTGGGTCTGTTCTTCCAGGCGTGCCAGAAACGGCGCTGTATGTTTATGCACGGCCAGTGCCGACAGGCCATCGGCCACCACGATGGCCAAGTCCACGCCACCGGGTTGGGCCAGGGCGTAATCGCGCAGCGTTTGCGCCGACTCATCGCTCAGGCGTCGCCCAAGGTCCGGGCGTTGCAGGTAGATGTGCCGGTCCGTGGCGGCGCTGTGCAACAACAGGCTGTCTCGGCCACGTTCGGCCAGTTGGTGGCTGAGCCCGGCGTGATCGAAGGGCAGGTGCACCGCGTCCCGCGCCTGGGCGTGGGCAAACTGGAAGTCCAGTTGGGCGCTGGTGGGAAGGCTGGTGCCGGTGCGGCCCAGGGCAATACGCGCCGGGGTCAGGCGGCGCAGTTCCAGCCACGGGTTGTCAGGCAATTCTGGTTGCACAGTCGGCTCCTTCATCCCAATTGCGCCAAGGCGTGACGAAAGGCCGGTGGCAGGCTGTTGCCAAAGTGCACCTTGCCATCGGCCTGCGTGAAGATGCCCATTTTCGCCAGCCACTGCTCGAACTCCGGCGCCGGTTTTAAACCCAATGTTTGCCGCGCGTACAGAGCGTCGTGGAACGAGGTGGTCTGGTAGTTGAGCATGATGTCGTCGGAGCCGGGGATGCCCATGATGAAGTTGATGCCGGCCACACCGAGCAGGGTCAGCAGGGTGTCCATGTCGTCCTGGTCGGCTTCGGCGTGGTTGGTGTAGCAGATATCGCAACCCATGGGCACGCCGAGCAGTTTGCCGCAGAAGTGGTCTTCCAGGCCGGCGCGGATAATCTGCTTGCCGTTGTACAGGTACTCCGGGCCGATAAAACCGACCACGGTGTTCACCAGAAACGGCTTGAAGTGCCGCGCCACGGCGTAGGCACGGGTTTCACAGGTTTGCTGGTCGACGCCAAAGTGCGCATTGGCCGACAAGGCGCTGCCCTGACCGGTTTCGAAGTACATCAGGTTCTGGCCCAGGGTGCCGCGCTTGAGGCTCAAGCCGGCGTCGTAACCTTCCTGCAGCACGTTCAGGTTGATCCCGAAACTGGCATTGGCCGCTTCGGTACCGGCAATTGACTGAAACACCAGGTCCAGTGGTACGCCGCGGTTGATCGCTTCGATGGAGGTGGTGACGTGGGTGAGCACGCAGGCCTGGGTGGGGATTTCGTAGCGCTGGATGATCGCGTCCAGCATCTCCAGCATGGCGCAGATCGAGGCGATGCTGTCGGTGGCCGGGTTGATGCCGATCATGGCGTCGCCGTTGCCGTACAGCAGGCCGTCGAGAATGCTCGCGGCGATGCCGGCCGGTTCGTCGGTGGGGTGGTTGGGCTGCAAGCGCGTGGACAAGCGCCCGCGCAGGCCCAGAGTGCCGCGAAACTGGGTGACCACGCGGATCTTCTGCGCCACCAGCACCAGGTCTTGCACGCGCATGATCTTGGACACGGCCGCGGCCATTTCCGGTGTCAGCCCTGGCGCCAATGCGCGTAGGGCCTGTTCATCGGCCGCGTCGCTGAGCAGCCAGTCGCGCAGGCCGCCGACAGTGAGGTGGCTGACCGCTGCAAACGCCTGTTTATCGTGGGTGTCGATGATCAGCCGGGTGACTTCATCGCTTTCATAAGGAATCAGTGCTTCTTGCAGGAAGTGCTTGAGCGGGATATTCGCCAGCGCCATCTGCGCCGCCACACGCTCACCGTCATTCTGGGCAGCGACACCGGCGAGGAAGTCACCGGAGCGTGCGGGGCTGGCCTTGGCCATCACGTCCTTGAGGCTGTCGAAGCGGTAGGTTTGAGCGCCCACCGCGTGGGAAAAGCTTGCCATACAGTGTCTCCTTGATGACGCGGGCCTGCTGTGGGCAAGGCGCCGCGTCGAGGTTTTCGGCAGTTAGTGCAGAGCGGCCTCTGCGGCCTGGATCGCCGCGAACTCCTCTTCCGGCGTGCCTGCTACCAAGTGATGCCGGCTGTAGAAAGCAAAGTAAGCAATTAATACTCCATAGATGATCGCCGCGCCAATCACCACACGCGGGTCCACCAGAAAGCCAGCCACCACGGCCACGCAAGCCAGCACCAGCGCCACGCCCGAAGTGAAGATGCCACCCGGCGTGCGGTATGGCCGCTCCATTTTAGGGCGACGGATGCGCAGGGTGATGTGGGCGGCCATCATCAATACGTAGGAAATGGTGGCGCCAAACACCGCCACCAGGATCAGCAAGTCACCCTGGCCGGTCAGCGACAGGCCAAAGCCGATAATCCCGGGGATCACCAGTGCCAAAACTGGCGCCTTGCTCTTGTTGGTCTCGGACAATTTGCGCGGCAAGTAACCGGCACGGGACAAGGCAAAGATCTGTCGCGAATAGGCGTAGATAATCGAGAAAAAGCTCGCGATCAAACCGGCCAGGCCGACCAGGTTGACGAAGCTGCCCATCCAGGTGGAACCGCCGTAGGACAACGCCAAGGCTTCAACCAGCGGGTTGCCGGATTTGATCAGCGCGTAAGTCCCCGCACCGCCCGGCGCGATCACCAGGATCAACAGGGCAAAACTGGTCAGCACCACAATCGCGCCGATCAGCCCGCGAGGGAGGTCGCGCTTGGGGTTCTTGGTTTCTTCAGCGGCCAGCGGCACGCCTTCCACCGCCAGGAAAAACCAGATGGCATAAGGGATCGCAGCCCACACGCCGACGTAGCCGAACGGCAGGAAGCTGCTGGCGCCCTTGGCCTCGGTCACGGGTATATCCAACAGGTTGGCGACGTTGAAGTGCGGCACCATCGACACCAGGAACACGCCCAGTGCAATCGCGGCGACAGCGGTGATCACGAACATCAGCTTCAAGGCTTCGCCCACACCAAAGATGTGGATGCCGATAAAGATGATGTAGAACGCCAGGTAGATCATCCAGCCGCCAATGCCGAACAACGACTCGCAATAGGCGCCGATAAACACTGCGATGGCGGCGGGGGCGATGGCGTATTCGATAAGGATGGCAGTACCCGTGAGGAACCCGCCCCAAGGGCCGAATGCGCTGCGGGCAAAACCGTAGCCACCGCCAGCAGTGGGGATCATGGAGGACAGCTCGGCCAGGGAAAAGCACATGCACAGGTACATGGTGGCCATCAGCAAAGTGGCGAGGAACATGCCGCCCCAGCCGCCTTGGGCCAGGCCGAAGTTCCAGCCGGCGTAATCGCCGGAAATAACATAGGCGACGCCAAGGCCAACCAGTAGTACCCAGCCGGCGGCGCCTTTTTTCAGTTCGCGTTGTTGAAAATAATCGGTGCCGACTTTTTCGAAGTCGACAGAAGAACCAGTGGGTTCGCTAGGCATGGGAAGTACCTTCCATTCTTATTGTTTTTGACTCGGCGTCTGTGTGCCGAACGAGGTAGCAATTGCTTGTGATATCAAATGTGGGAGCTGGCTTGCCTGCGATAGCGGCCTGTCAGCTACCCCTTATTTGGCTGATACACGCCGCTAATGTAGGAGCGAGCTTGCTCGCGAAAAACTTGCGAGCGCCTCGGGGAGTCAGGCTGCTCGCGTTATCGTTAACGTTCTTCGCGAGCAAGCTCGCTCCTACAGTGACGGTTGTTGCTTCAGTGGGGTTAGAAAAAGCCCAACGGATTAATGTCGTAGCTCACCAGCAAGTTCTTGGTCTGCTGGTAGTGATCCAACATCATCTTGTGGGTTTCACGGCCCACGCCAGACTTCTTGTAACCGCCAAACGCGGCATGCGCCGGGTACAGGTGGTAGCAGTTGGTCCACACGCGGCCGGCCTTGATCGCCCGGCCCATGCGGTAGGCGCGGTTGATGTCGCGGGTCCACAGGCCGGCGCCCAGGCCGAACTCGGTGTCGTTGGCAATCGCCAGGGCTTCGGCTTCATCCTTGAAAGTGGTGATGCTTACCACCGGGCCGAAGATTTCTTCCTGGAACACGCGCATGTCGTTGGTGCCCTTGAGCAGGGTCGGCTGGATGTAATAACCGGTGGCCAGGTCGCCCGTGAGCTTCTCGACCTTGCCGCCGGTGAGCAATTGCGCGCCTTCGCCCTTGGCGATTTCCAGGTAGGACAGGATCTTGTCGAACTGCTGCTCGGACGCCTGGGCGCCGACCATGGTGTCGGTGTCCAGCGGGTCACCACGCTTGATCGACTCGACCTTCTTCATCACCACTTTCATGAAGTCATCGTAGATCGACTCTTCTACCAGAGCGCGGGAAGGGCAGGTGCACACTTCGCCCTGGTTGAAGAACGCCAGCACCAGGCCTTCGGCGGCTTTTTCGATAAATGCAGGTTCCGCTTTCATGATGTCGGCGAAGAAGATGTTCGGCGACTTGCCGCCCAGCTCGACCGTGGACGGAATGATGTTCTCGGCCGCGGCATGCATGATGTGCGAGCCCACAGGCGTTGAACCGGTAAAGGCGATCTTGGCGATGCGCTTGCTGGTGGCAAGGGCTTCGCCAGCTTCCTTGCCGAAACCGTGCACCACGTTCAGCACGCCCGGTGGCAGCAAGTCGCCGATCAGCTCCATCAGCACGCTGATGCCCAGCGGCGTTTGCTCGGCTGGCTTGAGCACCACGCAGTTACCGGCGGCCAGGGCCGGTGCGAGTTTCCACGCGGCCATCAGCAGTGGGAAGTTCCACGGGATGATCTGACCAACCACACCCAGCGGTTCGTGGAAGTGGTAGGCGGCGGTGAGTTCGTTGATTTCCGCGCTGCTGCCTTCCTGGGCGCGGATGCAGCCAGCGAAGTAGCGGAAGTGGTCGGCGGCCAGAGGAATGTCGGCGTTGAGGGTTTCGCGCACGGCCTTGCCGTTGTCCCAGGTTTCGGTGATGGCCAGCAGTTCGAGGTTTTGCTCGATGCGGTCGGCGATTTTCAGCAGTACCAGCGAGCGGTCCTGGGCGCTGGTTTTGCCCCAGGCGTCTGCGGCTGCGTGGGCGGCGTCCAGTGCTTTGTCGATGTCTTTGGCAGTGGAGCGCGGGAAGTCGGCGATGGGCTTGCCGTTGACCGGCGAGGTGTTGGAGAAGTAGTTGCCATCGACCGGCGCCACGAATTCGCCGCCGATGTAGTTGCCGTATTTGGCCTTGAACGAAACGATGGCGCCTTCGGTACCGGGGTGTGCATAACGCATGGTGGGCATCTCCTGCTTTTATGTTTATCGGAGTACAGCGCTGCGAGCGCGTTATAAAGCGTAGAGCAAAGGTCGGGCCATCGCCGTGCGGGCCAGCAGAATCAAGAGGTTGGGCTTTGTTGCAAGGCTTTGCCGTGACGGGAGTGATACAGGCAAGGTGACAGTTTGTGCCATAAACGATACAGCCTGTGACCGGTGGGTCGGGCCGGGATTGCAATGGCCGGATGGCTGGGGGATGCTGGGCGTTCTCACGCAGGGAGAATAATAAGAACATGCATAACGATCATTTCAGTCGCCATGCCCAGCAAGTCTTGACCGTCACCCGTGGCCAAGAGCTTTCCCAAGGGCCTGGCAGCGACCCGTCCATCGCCCGTTCCTGGCTGCGCTGCGTGGAGGATTACCACCTCGACCCGGCGCTGACCATCGCGCCCACCGTGCTCGAGCACGGGCGCTTGCTGGAAAGTCGCGAGCGCCTGCGCCAAGTGCTGCACATCGCCGGTAGCGAAATGAACAGCCTGCACCAGCAACTCTCCGGCGCCGGTCATGCGGTGCTGCTCACCGATGCGCGTGGGGTGATCCTCAACTGTGTCACCGCGCCGTCCGAGCGCAAGATCTTCGAGCGCGCCGGCTTATGGCTGGGCGCTGACTGGAGCGAAGCCTGCGAAGGCACCAACGGCATCGGCACCTGCCTGGTGGAGCGGCAGTCGTTGACGATCCACCGTGACGAGCATTTTCGCGGCCGTCATACCGGGCTGACCTGTTCGGCCAGCCCGGTGTTCGACCCTCATGGTGAATTGCTGGCGGTGCTGGATGTGTCCTCGGCCCGCGAAGCCGTGTCGCGCCAGAGCCAGTTCCACACCATGGCGCTGGTGAACCTGTCGGCCAAGATGATCGAAAGTTGCTATTTCCTGCGCCACTTCGAACACCACTGGCTGTTGCGTTTCCACCTGCAGGCCGAGTCGGTCGGGTTGTTCAGCGAAGGCTTGCTGGCGTTTGATGGCGAAGGGCGCATTTGTGCGGTCAACCAGAGCGCTCTGAACCTGTTGGGGCAGCTACGCGGCGGCTTGGTGGGCCAGTCGGTGGAGGCATTTTTCGACTGCTCCCTGGATCAGTTACTGGGGCGGGCCAGCGCGAATGCCACGGCCAGTTGGCCGCTGCGCACCCGCGATGGCCGGCCTTTGTTTGCAGCGCTGCGAGGCCAGCCGCGCAGTGTGCCTGTACCCATCATCAAGCCGCAGGCGCCACGGCCTTTGGGTATCTGCGTGGGCGACCCGGCGTTGCAAAATGAGCTACGCAAGGCCTCGCGAGTGTTCGAGCGCGACGTGCCCTTGCTGATCAACGGCGAAACCGGCTGCGGTAAAGAAGCCTTCGCCAAGGCTGTGCACCAGGGCAGCCAGCGGAGCGATAAGGCCTTTGTTGCGCTGAACTGTGCGGCGATTCCAGAAAACCTGATCGAGAGCGAACTGTTTGGCTATCGCGCCGGCAGTTTCACCGGCGCCCTTAAAGAAGGCATGCGCGGCAAACTGCAACAGGCCGACGGCGGCACGCTGTTTCTCGACGAAATCGGCGACATGCCCCTGGCGTTGCAAACCCGCCTGTTACGGGTGCTGGAGGATCGCCTGGTGGTGCCTATCGGCGGCGAACCTCAAGCGGTGAACGTGCGCATCATCAGCGCCACGCACCGTAATTTGCTGGAGCGCGTGGCCGATGGCAGCTTTCGCGAAGACCTGTATTACCGCTTGAACGGCTTGGAAGTGGCCCTGCCGCCGTTGCGCGAACGCAGTGACAAGTCGCAACTGTTGGACTTCCTCCTGGCCCAGGAAGCGGGCACCGAGCAGGTGATGCTGGACGAGCCTGCGCGCCAGGCTCTGTTGGCATTCCACTGGCCCGGCAACCTGCGGCAGTTGCGTACGGTGTTGCGCACGGTAGTGGCGCTCTGTGAGGGCGGGCGAGTCGGTCTTGAAGACTTGCCGGCACTGATTCGCCAAGCGCAGCCGCAAGGGGCGAGGGTGGATGCGCCATGCGTCTCGCCGCTGGAAAACGCCGAGCGCCAGGCATTGCTCAACGCGTTGGCGCAGCAGCGCTGGCATATGAGCCATGTGGCTGAACAGTTGGGGGTCAGTCGCAATACGCTGTACCGCAAGTTACGCAAACATGGCATTTCACGGGACGCCATGCAGTAAGGGGCGCTGTCGGAGTAACCTGGTTATTGCGAACTGCTCGTTTTTTGTCTCACGCGCTACCTTGAAAGACGCTGAGCTTAAAAACGCCGGCAGCGCGGTTCAAGGCCTCCCTTGTGCCGGATCCTACCGGCGAGCGTTTCGTGCTCAGCTAAAGCGTGCGAACTTTCCCACCCTACGCTAACCTGCCTCGATGTTTACGAGGTCGACTATGCACATTCATATTCTGGGTATCTGCGGTACGTTCATGGGTTCGATGGCGGTTCTGGCCAAAGAGCTGGGCCATCACGTAACAGGCTCCGATGCCAATGTTTATCCACCCATGAGCACGCAGCTACAGGCGCAAGGGATTGAGCTGACCCAAGGTTACGACCCTTCGCAATTCGACCCGGTGCCGGACCTGGTCGTCATCGGCAACGCCATGTCTCGCGGCAACCCGGCGGTGGAATACGTACTGAACAAAGGCTTGCCTTACGTCTCCGGCCCCCAGTGGCTGGCGGACCATGTGCTGCAGGGCCGTTGGGTCCTGGCAGTGGCGGGCACTCACGGCAAGACCACCACCAGCAGCATGCTCGCCTGGGTGCTGGAGCATGCAGGCATGAGCCCGGGTTTCCTGATTGGCGGTGTGCCGCAGAACTTCTCGGTATCGGCGCGCCTTGGGGAGACGCCGTTTTTTGTGATCGAGGCCGATGAATACGACAGCGCCTTTTTCGACAAGCGCTCCAAGTTCGTCCATTACCGCCCACGCACAGCGATCCTGAATAACCTTGAGTTCGATCACGCGGATATCTTCCCCGATCTGCCGGCGATTGAGCGCCAGTTCCACCACTTGGTGCGCACTATCCCAAGTGAGGGCCTTGTCATTCATCCCACCACCGAGCCTGCGTTGCAGCGTGTGATCGACATGGGCTGCTGGACCCCGGTGCAAACTACCGGCGCGGACGGGCAGTGGCAGGCGAGGTTGCTCAGCGAAGACGGTTCGCGGTTTGAAGTGCTGTTCGAAGGCCAACCCCAAGGCATCGTCGATTGGGGCATGACCGGCCAACACAACGTGGCCAACGCTTTGGTGAGCCTGGCTGCCGCTCGGCATGTTGGCGTGGTACCAGCCATGGGCATTGCCGCCTTGAGCGCGTTCAAGAGTGTGAAGCGGCGCATGGAGAAAGTCGCTGAAGTAAATGGAATTACCATCTACGACGACTTTGCCCACCACCCGACCGCAATTGCCACCACCCTGGATGGCCTGCGCAAGCGCGTCGGCGATGCGCAGATCATTGCCATCGTCGAGCCGCGTTCCAACTCCATGAAGCTGGGCGCGCACCGTGATGGCCTGCCCGAGAGCGTCAACGATGCCGACCAGGTGGTGTGGTATGCGCCGGCCAACCTCGGCTGGGATTTGCCCGCGATTGCTGCGCTATGCACCGTGCCCTCCACAGTCTGCGTTTCGTTGGAAGACATCATTGAGCATGTGAAATCCTTGGCCCAGCCCGGCACCCACGTGGTGGTCATGAGCAACGGCGGCTTTGGCGGCCTGCACGGCAAGCTGGCCGAGGCACTGAAATGAGCGGGCCGGAACGCATCACCCTGGCGATGACCGGCGCATCCGGTGCGCCCTATGGCCTACGCCTGCTCGACTGCCTGGTGCGTGAAGACCGTGAGGTGCATTTTCTGATCTCCAAGGCGGCGCAATTGGTGCTGGCGACTGAGACCGATGTCGCGCTGCCTTCCAAGGTGCAGATGATGCAGGCATTCCTCACCGAGTACACCGGCGCAGCGGCGGGGCAGATCAAGGTTTACGGCAAAGAGGACTGGATGTCGCCGGTAGCCTCAGGCTCCGGTGCGCCAGCGGCGATGGTGGTGGTGCCGTGTTCCACCGGCACCTTGTCGGCGATTGCCACGGGCGCCTGCAACAACCTGATCGAACGGGCGGCGGACGTGACCTTAAAGGAGCGCCGCCAATTGATCCTGGTGCCGCGCGAAGCGCCGTATTCGAGCATTCACCTGGAGCACATGCTCAAGTTGTCGAACATGGGCGTGACCATCCTGCCCGCGTCGCCAGGCTTCTATCACCAGCCACAGACCATCGATGACCTGGTGGACTTTGTGGTGGCGCGCATTCTCAACCTGTTGAACATTCCCCAGGACATGCTGCCACGTTGGGGCGAGCACCATCTGGGCGGCGATGAATAAAGCACTGCTGCTGTTGATGGCGCTGCAACTCACCGGCTGTGCCACAGCGCGTACTCTGGATGCCGCGCAACCGGGCGCCCCGGTGGTGTATGCCGGCACACGCCTGGATCTGTACGCGATCAATGGCGGCTGCTGCGCCAAAGACCGCTTTGGTGCCGAGGCCCCGAGCTATCCCCATCTCGACCTGCCGGCCAGCGCGTTGCTCGATACCTTATTGTTGCCACTGTCGGTGTTGACGGTGCTGGGTGTGGGCTTCAACGCCACGGGCGGGCTGTAGATAGGATGTGGATCGGTGGATCGTTCCCACGCTGTGATGGATCGTTCCCACGCTCCGCGTCCCAAGCATGACGCAGAGCGTCATAACCGGCGCTCCCACGCAGAGCGTGGGAGCGATCAGTACAAGCGCTGCACCATTACTTACCGAGCTTGCGCAACTCGTCCGATTCCACCACCCGCACGCCATCCTGTTCTTCCAGCGCCAGGCGCCACATGGCGCGGGCCAGTTCGCAGACTTCAATACCGTGGTACTTGCCCGGGATAAGCCGTGACAGCGGGCCGGCCAACTGTTCGGCCAGGCGCGGTTCCAGTCGCTCACCCAGCAGCAGCGAGGGACGTACGATGGTCAACTGCGGCCAGTCTTGCGCTCTCAGCGCCAGTTCCATTTCCCCCTTGACCCGGTTGTAGAACACCGAGGATTTCGGGTCGGCGCCAATCGCACTGATCACGATCAGATGCCGCGCGCCCAGTTCCCGTGCGCGCTTGGCGAAGGCCACCACCATATCCAGGTCGACCGCACGGAACGCCGCTTCCGAGCCGGCCTTTTTGATCGTGGTGCCCAGGCAGCAGAAGGCAATATCCACGCGGCCGCTCAGTTGCGGCAGGAACACCGCCGGGTCGCCCACCGGGTTTTCCAGGCGTGGATGTTCAGCCAATGGTTTGCGGCTGGGTGCCAGCACGCGGGTCACGGTGGGTTCGTTGAGCAGGCGGTCGAGCAGGTGTTCGCCAGTGAGGCCGGAAGCCCCGGCCAGCAAGATATGCTGCGGTGTCAGGTACATGGTGTTTCCCCCTTGTTACACGTTACAGCTTAGTTGCCTTTGGCTTCCTTGCTATTCATTGAGACGCTTTCGAGCGCCTTTCGTGCCTGCTGTTTACGTAATAATTGCCAATGGGCGATCACGCCTTTAGGGGCCCAGATCTGCGGTTCGGAGGCTTCGAAGTTGTCCGCCTGTTCGCGTTCGGCCACGTGCAGTTGCGCCAGTTTGAAGGCGTGTTGCAAATCATCCGTCTGGTTGAAAGCTTGTGCGAAAAGGGCATCACCGAAGTAGGTGAAGTCTGCTTCTTCCGAGCAGCCGAATGACACGCGGTCTGCACGGGAGGCGGTCATGATCAGGGTGCGCTCATCTTTGAGCGCCGGTATGAAACCGCCGGAGTAACACGCGGAGATCACGATGACCTTGTCGCGGTTTTTCAGCGGTGCGAGCACGGCGGCCAGCTCGTCGGCGGGCAGGTCGGCCAGTTCCATGCGCGGTTGGTCGAGCACCAGCTCATGCTCATGGGTGCCATGGCTGGTCATGTAAATGAACACCAGGTCTTCCGGTCCGGTCCGTTCGGCCAGGGTTTGCACCGAGCGGCGCAGGCTTTCGCGGGTGGCCAGGGGGCGGTCGGCGATATGGTCGCGGTGGTTGACCAGGCGCACCTGCCCGCGCGCGCCGAAGCGGGTGGCGAGCAGGTTGCTGACGTAATCGGCCTCGCGCAGGAACACGCTTTGTTTGCCGTCGCCGGCCAGCACCAAGGTGTATAGCTCCACGGCCGGAGTGGACGCGGGCACTGTCGCCAGGGCGTCATCAAGCAAGCGGCCTTGAGCCAGTATGCCGGTCTCCAGAGGGTCGGGCAGCAGCTTGCCCTCGGCGTCGCGCACGCGCAGGCCGTTGACCCAGGTGCCGGACTGCACGGTGCCGTCGGTGAGTACCAGGGTGCCATGGCCTTGATAGTTGTCGCTGTCGAAGCCACCGATATAGAAACTGCCATCTGTGAGGTTCAGGCGCCCTTCGCCGGTAAAGCGCCAGTCACTGAACTGGCCGACATAGTGGCTGCCATCGACCCCGATCAATTCGCCTTTGCCGGTCAGCGCGCCTTCCTTGAACTGGCCGATCCACACATCACCGTCGGCGTTCTCGTAGCGGCCTTTACCGTTGAGCTGGTTCTGCTTGAATTGGCCGACATAGATATCGCCTTCGGCGCTATTGAAAGTGCCATTGCCTTCCAGTTGTCCATCGACAAAGCGGCCGCTGAACTGGTTGCCGCTGTCGTCATTGCGCTGGCCTTCGCCATTGGGCTTGCCGTGGGCGAACTGGCCCTGGTACTGACTGCCGTCGGCCAGTTCCAGGCGGCCGAGGCCTGAGTACTGGTCGTCCTGGAATTCGCCGCGATAAGTCATCTGCCCTTCTTTGAGGGTGCCTTCGCCGTTGCGTCGGCCGTTCTTGAAACCGCCCACGTAGCTGCTGCCCGAGGTGGTCAGGCTACCCTGGCCATCAAACAGGCCCTGCTTGAATTCACCTTTATAGACTTCGCCATTGCTGCCATGCCATTCGCCCTGGCCGTGCCACTGGCCTTTGTCGAACTGGCCGGCGTACCAACTGCCATTGGGGTAATCCACACGGCCTTGGCCTTGCAGCAAGCCGTTGACCACATCGCCACGGTAGCGGCCGCCATCGGGCAGGCGCGCATCGGGCGGCAACAGCGATTCGCCGTCTCCGCAAGCGGTGAGCAACAGGGCAAGGGCAAGGGGAGCGAGTGGGCGCATAGCGGGATCCGGATAATTGAGCGCCGAGTATGCCGTAGCCGGGGTGCCGAACCTAGTGGTCTATGCGCAGGATCCATCACCTGTAGGAGCGGGCTTGCCCGCGAAAAACTCACAGGCGCCGCATTTGTTCAGCAAGCACGCGTTATCGCTGACGACCTTCGCGAGCAAGCTCGCTCCTACAGTGGGGGTGTGGCGATCATACGAAGCAGAGTGACAGCGACTCGGCAATATAGGCCGGCTTCTCCTGACCTTCGATTTCCAGGGTGGCGGTGGCCTTGAACAGCCATTGGCCCGGTTTTTTCTCGGTGACGTCAGTGAGGGTGACGTTCAGCCGCACCTTGGAGTTTACTTTCACCGGCTGGATAAAGCGCACGCTGTCCAGGCCGTAGTTGACGGCCATTTTCAAGCCTTCGGGCATGATCAGGATGTCTTCCATCAGCTTGGGCATCAGCGACAGTGACAGGAACCCGTGGGCGATGGTGCTGCCGAACGGGGTTTGCGCGGCCTTGACCGGGTCGACGTGGATGAACTGATGATCGCCCGTGGCTTCCGCGAACAGGTTGATACGCGCCTGGTCGATGGTGAGCCATTCGGAACGTCCCAGCTCCTTGCCGACGTAATCTTTGAGCTGCGCTACGGGTACATAGGGCATTGCGTCTCTCCTTGGTTCATCACTTATGTGCCCGTTGATAAGGGGCGTTTTTATGGGTTACAGAGAACCAATGTAGATCATCATGGGCAATCAGCCTGGTCAACCCAACATGCTTTTGGCGAATGCCGGAGCATAGGGCGGGCATGCTTATAATGCGCGCGAGTTTTGAGGGGGGAGAGCGGGATGCTGTTACGTGGCCTGACCTGGCTGGTGCTGTTTCAACTGATCGGCACCGCGATCAATCATTTGCTGGTGCCGGTACTGCCGGGGCCGATCATCGGCTTGTTGCTGATGCTGGGCTTTCTGGTGTGGCGCGGTGAAGTCGGCGAGCCCCTGAGCCTGGCGGCCGGCAGCCTGTTGCGTTACCTGCCGCTGCTGCTGGTGCCGCCGGCCGTGGGAGTGATGGTGTATGCCACAGACATCGGGGCGGATTTCTGGGCCATCGTCGGGGCGTTGGTGTTGTCGCTGGTGATCGCCATGGGCTTTGTCGGTGTGCTGATGCAGCAGATGGTCAAGCGCAAGGAGAAGGACCAATGATCCTCGACTGGCAGGGCGCCTGGACGGCGGTCATTCATCACCCGCTGTTCGGTATCGGTATCACCCTGGGTGCCTATCAACTGGTGCTGGCGGGGTTCGAGAAAACCCGCTGGATCTTCCTGCAGCCGGTGCTGGTGTCGATGCTGCTGGTGATCGGCGTGCTGCTCACCTGCGGGCTGAGCTACGCCGAATACCGCAAGAGCACCGAGATCATGGGCATCCTGCTGGGGCCTGCGACCGTGGCCCTGGCGGTGCCGCTTTATCTGAACCTGCGACGGATTCGCCAATTGTTCTGGCCGATATTTACTACGCTGGTGGTAGGCGGAGTATTGGCCACCGGCCTTTGTGTGGCGTTGGGATGGTGGTTCGGGGCCGAGCACAGGGTGCTGATGACCATGGCGCCCAAGTCGGTCACCTCGCCGATTGCCATGCTGGTGGCCGAGCAGATCGGCGGCGTGGCGGCCTTGGCGGCGGTGTTTGTGTTGATCACTGGGGTGGTCGGCGCGATGATCGGTCCAGCGCTCTTGTCGCGCCTGGGTGTACGTAGCCCCGAAGCGCGCGGCATGGCCCTGGGCATGACCGCCCACGCCGTCGGCACCTCGGTGGCCCTGCAGGAAAGCGAAGAATGCGGCGCCTTCGCGGCGCTGGCCATGAGTTTGATGGGCGTGGCCACGGCGGTGTTCCTGCCGTTGGCGGTGTCGGTCATTGTTTAACCCAGGTTTTAAGGAAACCGTTATGAGTCTGGCGCTATTCCCCCTCAACACTGTGCTGTTCCCGGGCTGCACCCTCGACTTGCAGATATTTGAGGCGCGCTACCTGGACATGATCGGCCGTTGCATGAAAAAGGGCGAAGGCTTTGGTGTGGTGTGCATCCTGGATGGCTCGGAAGTGGGCACGGCCCCTGACGGTTATGCGCTTGTCGGTTGTGAAGCGCTGATTCGTGACTTCAAACAGCAGGACAACGGCCTGCTGGGCATTCGCGTCGAAGGTGGCCGTCGTTTCCGCGTGCGTGAGGCCGGCGTGCAGAAAGACCAGTTGCTGGTGGCCGATGTGCAATGGCTGCAAGAATTGCCGGACCAGCCGCTGGGCGAAGAGGACGCCGACTTGCTGGCGTTGCTTGAGGCCTTGGCCGAACACCCGATGGTGGCCTCGCTGGACATGGGCGGCCAGGCCGAAGGCCAGCAAGCCCTGAGCAATCAGTTGGCCTATCTGCTTCCATTTAGCGAGGCCGACAAGATTGACTTGCTGCAACTGGACGACCCAGGGCAACGCCTGGATGCGATCCAACTGCTGCTCGATGAATTGCAGGGCGAACTGTTCACCTGATGTTCGGATTTGCCTGACAGGACTTTCCGACTTTGGTCGGTCGCCTCCACTGCGCCGCCTGCACTATTTTCCGATCGCACAACAATGATCGGAGATAACCATGATTCGGCTGACCCCCTCGGAACAAGTCGCGTGGGACGCTTATTTTGTCAGCGTGACCACGCAATTACTCCAGCAGGAAGCCACGCGTGGCGCGGAGTACATCACCGAGCGCGCCGCCGAAATGGCCGATGAGATGCTGCTGGAGCGCCGCGAGCGTTACGCTGAACGGCGCAGCGCCTCCGTGGACTGGATCGGCCCGGCCAAGGGTCAATAGGCGTACCTGAGCAGTGCGTGGGGCGTACCGGTAAAGGCGATGAAACCGAGCACGGCCACCACGGCGGGCAGCACCAGCCACCAGGCTTTTTGCGACATGGCTGGCAATGGGCTGCGGTGCTCGATTGCCGTCAGGCTGAACGCACATACGGTCATTGCCAGCAAGGTGCCGGCCAGGATGTCCGTGGGCCAATGGGCGCCCAGGTACACCCGCGACAAGGCAATGAACGCCGCGGGAATGCAGCCCAGCAGCATCCAGGTCAGGCGCAGCCGCGTAGGTTGGCCGCGACCGGCCAATACCGCGAGCGCCAGGAAGAAGGCAAAGGCCCCGGAGGCATGGCCGCTGGGCATGCTGAAGCTGGTCAGCGGGTCCGTTAGGATTTCCGGGCGGCCACGGGCGAAAAACAGCTTGGTGCCGGTGTTAATCACTGCCGCGCCAGCGAGGGTGGCGCCGACAAATACAGCGTGGCGCCACTGCCGTGCCAACAGCAACAGGCCAGTGAACACGGCGCTGGCGAAAAACATCTTCTTGAACTCACCCAGTTGGGTGACCCGCACCATCACCTCGTCCAGCCACGGGCTGCGATGTTCCTGCACCAGTGCGCTCAGGCCCTGGTCGAAGTCATTGAGATGGGGGTAGCCGATAAACAGCGCGATCAACAACACTAGGCTGGCGCAACCAATCCACAAGGTGGTGCGCCGATGCCCGCGCCAACTGCTGTTCAAACTCATCCCCAGCAACACCGCGAGACACGCCGCGATAATCGCCGCTTCCGGCCAGAAGCCTTCCGGCAAGGGCAGACGGAACGCGGCGCCGGCAGCCCAGCCCGGCAGCAGATAGGCCACGGTCCAACCCGCTGCGGCAATGATGCTCACAGCGGCAAAGCGCGGGAAGGGCATGTCGCACATGCCGGCGACCATGGGCAGCATGGGACGCAATGGGCCGATGAAGCGCCCGACCAACAAGCTGGCGATTCCGTACTTGTGGAAGTAGGTTTCTGCGCCGTTCATCCATTCAGGATGCTGGCGCAGGCCGGGCAGGCGCCGGATGTTCTGATGGAAATGGCGGCCCAGGTAATAGGAAACGCTGTCGCCCAATAAGCCGCCGAGGAAGCCCAGCAGCAGGGTTTCACTCAGCGACAGCGCACCGCTGCCAGCCAACGCGGCGATTGCAAACAGCAATACCGTGCCTGGCACGATCAACCCGGCAATCGCCAGGCATTCCACACACGCGACAATAAACACCGCCGCTGCCAGCCATTGTGGGTTGAGGGTCAACCAGCCGGTGATGCTATCGAGCCATTGGCCCATACAATCCACTCCATGCATACAAAACAGAATTTGAGACGGTGAAATTCAACTGTGGGAGCTGGCTTGCCGGCGATGGCTGCGGCATGGCCAGCATTGAAGTTGCCTGACACACCGCTATCGCAGGCAAGCCAGCTCCCACATGGGATGTGTCGCGCGTTAAATCAAAAAATAATCCCGGCCTTCGACCTGCCCCCGACGCAGCGGGTTCCGCGTGCAATAAGGCGCATAGCCAGCATCGACGAAACGGTACATCAAGTGCTCATCGCGCCCAGTGGGAATGCCCAGGCGCGTAGTCTGGATAATGTGCGTGGGCACCTGGCCCACGTCTTCGACATACAGCAGTTCCTGATCGAAGCGCTTGGCATCCCACATCGGCACTTTCAGGCCCAGTGCCTTGCACAGCAGCGTCTGGCCTGCACACAGCTTCTGCGAGGGGCGTGGGCTGCCGTCGGGATTGGGGTTGTTCAACAGCATCTGCGCCAGGCTCGCCGCCCCGGAAATTTCGTCGACCCAGGGATAGGCCGATTTGATCAACACGTCCATGATTTACCTGTGATTTAACTGTTCTTTATCCCTCGAATCATAACGGCATATAAGAAGCATTAGAATAATTACCATTTAGATTTAACTGTGTGATGTAGAAAATGCTAACAAGAAGTGACCACGAAGTGATGGCAAAATGCTTTGCTGTGAAATATAATTAACGAATCGGTTCGTTTTTTTGTGCAGGGCAACTGAAATGTTTAGTTTTTTTACAAAAAGGCAAAAGCATTACGATATTGTCAAACATATACTGCGGAAAGACTACAAAATTGAAAGCGAATTAAATCCAAATTTTATTTTGGTTTCGGAATATAAAAGCATAGTTAGTGAAGCGGTTCGTAATGAGATAAGTGATGAAGAGGTCGCAATAAAAGTTGCGGCTAGATATTGTGCAAAATTAGCAGTTCATGACCAAATACAAGAAGCAAAGCAAATCACGCCAAGACTGCTACTTGCTGCTGAATATTTTTTAAGTCGAGGTTTAATCTCGAAAGAAGTCTGGGATTACGTGCATGCAGAGCTATCAAATTCTGTTCTATCTACAAAAGACAAGATGTAACACATTTACTTGCAAGGTCGATTTTTGTGCTTGAACTTGTTCAAGTATAAAAATTGAGCACATATAAATTTTCAAAAGTGAAATTTGTGCTAAATCAAAAACAAGTCTTTTACAACCACAAATCTCATCTTCGCACTGCAAGCATTAAAATGCTATTTTCAAAAAAAATCTAAAAGTTTTTTCATAACTTTACATGAAATTATTGATAGTTTGATTTTTCTAACCATCAATTAATGGCTTATATACGGCAAAAAACGTTGTCAATAGCAAATCGAAAATATATTTATAGTCCGACCTTATTCACATTTACGGGTCAACCTTATTTAACTTTTTCTTAATTGAGTTTTGCAACTAACCACTTCAACAAAAAGCATCGAGAAACCTAAAAATCTCTCCCAGTTTAATTTCATTCTCGAACGTGGGGGTGGGTCACCCAAAAAAATGAAAATATTCAAACCCTACCACTCGATTTAAAAATAAAACACAACTCACAAAAACAAGCATAAGACCCATGATTTCAGTTAATTGATATTAGGGTAGCGTAAAACGCTTACCCCCTTTAAAAACGTCATTTGCGTGAGTTGTATTTTCAAAAGCATTTCGTTGCTTTTCTAAAAGCGAAGCTACCAGATGCTTTTGACTTTATTCCCAGTTCAACCCAATAGGGCAAGGGGTTTATAATTTTCAAAGTGTCACACACGCGGTAGTAAAGCACTGGAAAAACTTCGTTTTATGATTTGCTTCGCTTCGCTCTTCAAATCTGCGAACTTCGTTCGCCTTTCCCAGATGCTTTTGACTTTTCGCCCCGAACGGGGCATGGCTTTTGATTTTGATTGTAAAAGTATTTAAGAGTATTTAAGAGTCCTTAAGAGTATTTAAGGTAGTTATTTTTTACTGTTTCCAAGCCAAAAATCAGGCTAATAGGCCCAGCGTTATATGCATAAAGGCCCAGCGTAATATGATGATAGGCCCAGCGTAATATGTAAATAGGTCCAGCGTTATATGTGAATAGGCCCAGCGTAATATGTAGCATTATCATGCTAAATAAAAGTTCTAGCGTTGTTCTGTTGACTTATTAAAATACTATGATTAGATAGTATTAGTAGAACAATAAAAAGGAGACGCTATGCAGCTAATATTCAACCAGATTGAAACCAAAAAAAAGATTTATGCACAAGATACATACATGACTTTTGCAAAGTCAATTCTTCACCTACCTATCTTTCAATCCGTCAAGAACAGCGAGCGAAAGAGAACAACGTTAAAAATTGAGAATATTTATGGGTTTAAGAATGTAGAAATGCGTTTCTATCCTTTGTCAGTAGGCTTTGATTTTGACGTTTTTTATTACATTCTTCAAAAAAAGATGAAATCCGAAAAACTGTCATTCACAATTAACCTTACCCACTTTATGAAGTTCCACAAGGTTCACCCTAGCAACAAGAAGGTTTACATAGAGAAATTAAAGCAGTCGCTTGATAACATGCTTGATTTTTACTTAAAGTTTTCATACGGCCCTAAAACATACAAATGCCATTTATTGACCCATGTTGAAGAAAATGAAGAAAATAGAGAAGAGATAAAGATAACTTTCAGCAAGTTTTTTGAGAACTTCTACAAGCATGACCCTGATTTGATTTTCAATCTCCAACTTGACCAATTTAAAGAAATCAAAGGCGACTATGCAAAAATATTGTATATGTTCTATTTCACAAATAGATTTAATGATAGTGTTAAATTCAAAATTGACGAAGTGCTACAAAGGTTGCAGGCTGATTTTTCTGTCAAGAAAAAGGCGTATGAATACATAAAAAAAGCACATGATGAACTGATAAATATTGGGTATTTGAAAAGTGTAAAAGTCATTAAAGATGGTCGTGAATTATCTGGCTATGAAATTGAATTTGAAAAAAGAAGAGCGAAGCCATTACCTGAACCAAAAGAAGAAATTCAAACTAAAGAAAAAATATCGTTTGAAGAGTTCGATGAAGAGTTGCCTTTTTAATGAGGTCATGCAATACAAAAAAGCCCATAGGGCTTTTATTATTTATCTGCTATAAAAAATCACGTCTTGATTTTGGCTAATCTGTTCTTCTTTTTACCCAAAAAGCCACCTTCAAACTTTACAGGAATATCATTTTTTTCAAGTTCAACTTCTTGAACATCTAAAAACTCATTGATGTATTTTTGACCATCAGGCGAATCAAGTTCTTTATGCATTAACTTTAATTGGTCGTTTATTTTATCAAGTTGTGCTTTGTTAGGTTTTGACTGTTGGTAATTGATACTACGATTAATACAAGCCTCAACGAAGTTTTTAACAGATGAAAACGCGTCTGTAAGTCTTTCATAATAGGTTCTTTTATCTTCGATTTTAATATCAAGCTCGTTGATTTCATCAGTTTTTGAACTTATTGAAGAAACTAGCTTATCTTCGTTTTGCTGCAATATAAGAATGTTATCAACAATGGCATTAACTTCTTTTTTACCATCATCAATCTTCAAGCCAAGCTCTTCGTTGGTGGTTTTTAGTTGTTCATTTTCAGTTTTATAGATACGATTAGCACCTAAAATTCTTTTAAGGTCTTTGTCTAATCTAGCTTTATCTTCAGCCTTTTGTTTTAATTCTTTACTAAGGGCTTCAAGCTCTTCAATACTTTTATTTATTGAATTATATGTTCTAAACATCTTGGGTTTTGAAGCGTCATCATTGATTAACTTTCTTCTTATTTTTTTATCTTCTGTTTCAGGCAATACCTCAACTTGAAAATCATAACCTTTGTTAACAAGTTCCTTGTTAACAAAGGCATAAATCATTTTCTGGTAGGCTTCGCCTAGGGCCTGAGCGTCGGAGAAACTTCTACCTTCAATTTCAGGTTTTCCCTCGCTTTTCAAAAAATTATTAACCATTTTAAATTCATCATTGATTAGGTCATATTTCCCTGTTCTTTTGTTTTTCCCATCTATAAATATATGTGGGTGAACTCCCAAGTTATCATCGTGTTCACTGGTGATTTCATCACCATGAAAAACGATTAACTTAACAGGATAATCAGGCAGGTTTTCTTTGTAAAAGTTGTTTATTATATTCATATAATCAGTGGGTTTTACATAATCCACACATTGATTAAATGGAAACTTCCAAAATGCTTCTTGAATAACAGTTTTTTTCAAACTGAAATCATCATCCGATTTATTCAATTCGATAGATTTGTTTTTTAATTCTATGTATTTGTTGACACAAGAAACCTTTTGTTTCTTGCGTTGAACATTCATTTCATCAATAACATTTGAAGAGGCAACATCAACAACTTCTGGGTTTTGAAGCAAAGCTTGAAGAAAAGATGTTAATTCACCATCTTCATTTTTTTTGATAAGTTCTTTTAATTTATAAGCGTATTTTGACAACTCACAATTAACTTCGGCTAATTGTCCATTATCTTGTTTTTGCTCAGTGAGTGGGTCATATATGGATTTGAATATTTTCTTTCGGTCATCAACCGAAAGCTTATCCATTCTTGTAAGTTTGTTATTGAAAAAAACAATGTTCTTGTCAATAAGGTCTTTGTTAAATTCAAGGTCATCTTTTTGAACAATTCTTAACGAATGTTCAAGTGATGATTTAAGTTGATTGATACCGGGTGTTTTCTTAACACGGTTACCACTGGTGAAATTTAATCTTTTCCAGATCATGCTTTTGGTTTTGGACATTTTGCTCCTGATCGATGTTCACCGGGTAGGTGAACTGAGTTGTCTTTGTCACTCAGAAGGCCCACAAGGCCGCTGGTGACTGCGTAAGGCTGCGACCCTAAAAGGGGTGCGGAGTCTTCGCAAAGTGTTCTACAAGAGAAATTAGAGCCATTGCAAATGGTGAGAATTTTCTTGTTGAACAGTAGGTGTTGCCGTTGCTTTTGTTTCTGTCCTGCCGACTAGGCACCAGTGGTCATTTCGCAAGCGTAGCGGCTTTCACGAAGTGAAAGTGTGAAATTACCATCAACTGGTTGATAAATACTCATACTTCCAGTATTTGAGTTATTTAATTACAAGTTACCATGTATTATTTTATTTTCAAGCGAGAACAAAAAAGGCCACCTTGAAAGGCAGCCTTGTGAACTGATTGAACTTTCTATTGGCCTCTGTTCCAATTAAATATTTCTTCAAGTTCACTTTGTCTTTGCTTGTGGTCTGTTGTTCTAAATACATTCTGGATAATGCCATCGTTTATAAAACGTTTAGCACCATTTTTGAACATGATGGCGTAATCATTAAGTTCAAAATCAATAACTATGCTTTTGATAATCTCATGAAGCAACAAGTTTATTTTTGAGCGTGTTTCATATGTGCCATTTGCTTTTAATTCCTCAACAGCATTATCAATGTTTGAGTTGTAAATATTAAGCTGCGAAACCTCTACTTCTGTTTGTGACTTCTCTAATAAAAGATTTTTAATTTCTAGTTCTGCTTGTTTAGCTCCATCAATCATGAATGAAGGCAAGGCACCATCATGTTCAATAAAAGACTTCTGGAAATTTTCAAGCAACTTTTTATTCTTATCAATCTTGGTTTCAATCGTCCGTAGTTTTTTGGTTAAAGCATCAAGCGGATTATTTTCATCTAAAATGTCGGCAAGATTGATTTCTTGAATAGCTTTTAATAAGGTAATTTCAAAGTCGTCATATCGTAAACGTTTCAAAATACATTCGCGTGTAAATTTTCCCTTCTTACACACAATATAATTGACCGACTTTGGAACCTTTGCACGCTTATCAATACCGGGATTGAGTAGATGAACAGGGCCACCACAGTCAGCACATTTCAAAAGTCCGGTGAAAAGGTTTGTGAATACCTTCCCTTTACGTCCTTTTCGCGTGGTATTTGTTGCAGCAATACGTTGACATTGTTCAAACGTTTCACGGCTAATGATTGCTGGGAAATAGTCCTCAATAGGTTCACAAGCTGCAATCAAGTCACGTTTGCCAGTGTTTTGCTTCTTAGGCTGATAAAGTCCAAAGGTTGCCGGATTTCTCAAAATTTTAGAAATTATGGAAGGCTCCCAATACTCAATGTTTTTGAATGTTGGGATTCTTCTTTCATTCAAGATGTTCTTGATTTTTAACGAGCCGTTACCATTCTGGAAAAGCTCAAAGATGAGTTTGACCGTTTCGGCTTTTTCAGGATTGAGAACGTATCGACGACGTTTAATGTCTTTTCGTTTTTCTTCATCAAATACGTCGAAGGTTTGGGTATCAAGCCACGCTGGGGCTTGTGCAGTCATTGCGATTTTATGAACGGCGGCAAGCTCTCTTTTACTTGCCCAATTTAATAGACCTTTATCGCTTTTGTTTTTGCTTTCGACATTTGCACGGGTAGCATCAATTGATAAAGTGATGATTGTATAAACATCAATTTCTTCAAGGATTTTTTGTTCTTTATCACTGATGATTGCGAGTTTCAAACCTTTTGAAATTATCGCGTTAACCTTCATTAAAGCATCAATAGGGCCACGTCTTGTTAGCCGGTCAATGTTTTCTAGTGCAAACACATCACCCGGCTGAAACTTACCTTTTTCAAGGTCTTCAAAGAATTTAGTAAGTTCTTTTTGTTGCGTATCATCGGAAAAGGCAGAATGGCCGATGTCTTCAAGAGCGTGACTATTTTCTAGTGACAAGTCATTTTTTGCGGCAAAATCGGCTATCAGCTTTCGCTGACGTTCAAGCGAAAAGCCCCGTAATTGCTCACTTGTAGACATCCGAAGGTATGAAATTAACCGTGCCACAAGTCGCTCCCTATAAGGTCAAATCTTACGGGTATTATACGCCTGACTTGATCAGCACGGCATTGCCCGGGCCGTGGGCGCTGAAGTTCAACGAATCACCGCCACGGGCGTAGTACATGTAGATATGGCCACCACCCAGAAACAAAGCCTTACGCTTTTCTGTGTAGCCGAGTGAGGCGTGGCTGCCTTTTT
The DNA here is from genome assembly GCF_012985385.1 of Pseudomonas sp. WS 5503. Taxonomy (NCBI): domain Bacteria; kingdom Pseudomonadati; phylum Pseudomonadota; class Gammaproteobacteria; order Pseudomonadales; family Pseudomonadaceae; genus Pseudomonas; species Pseudomonas sp. WS 5503. The sequence goes on along the minus strand of NZ_JAAQWI010000008.1, from coordinate 249,142 downwards.
CGGCCACGTAATAGGCTTCGGTTTCAATAATTCGCGCCGAAAGCCAGAGATCGCCCACACGATGACGAATGACTTTTCCGAGTAATTCACGCGCAAGCAGTTGGGCATCGCGGTCGAAGAAGCTATCGGGCAGCGGGCTGGCGGGGAGCAGCGGGGCAAAGTCGGGCATGGCGGTCAAGGGTTGATACGGCTAAATGTGACCGAATCATAACAACTCTCACCTTAATTACGGCTGAACCTGGGGTTTTTACAGTTCATTTCGACCATCCGCCCCTCACCGCTGTCAGTCGGGCGGCGTCACAGCTATAATCTGCCGCTTTCCTCTTTGCCAAGACTCCCTGACCATGACTGAGTCCGTTCTTGACTACATGACCCGCCTGGGTCGCGCTGCCCGGCAGGCCTCGCGGTTGATCGCCCGTGCGAGCACCGCGCAGAAGAACCGTGCGCTGCTGGCGGCTGCGGATGCTCTGGATGCTTCGCGCTCCGAGTTGACCGCCGCCAACGAGCTGGACCTGGCCAATGGGCGCGCTAACGGCCTGGAGCCAGCCCTGCTGGACCGCCTGGCGCTGACCCCGGCACGTATCGACGACATGATCGAAGGCCTGCGTCAGGTGGCCAAGCTGCCTGACCCCATCGGTGAAATTCGCGACATGCGCTACCTGCCGTCCGGCATCCAGGTGGGCAAGATGCGCGTGCCCCTGGGCGTGATCGGCATCATCTATGAGTCGCGTCCGAACGTGACCATCGACGCCGCGAGCCTGTGCCTCAAGTCTGGCAACGCCACCATCCTGCGTGGCGGTTCCGAAGCGATCAATTCCAACCGCGCCATCGCCGCCTGCATCCAGCAGGGCCTGGCCGTGGCCGAGTTACCGGCTGAAGTGGTGCAAGTGGTGGAAACCACCGACCGTGCTGCCGTGGGCGCGCTGATCACCATGCCGGAATTCGTCGACGTGATTGTGCCGCGGGGGGGCAAGAGCCTGATCGAGCGTGTCAGCCGTGATGCCAAGGTGCCAGTTATCAAGCACCTGGACGGCGTCTGCCATGTGTTCATCGACATCGCCGCCGACCTCGACAAGGCGATTCGCATTGCCGACAACGCCAAGACCCACCGCTACGCGCCGTGCAACACTATGGAAACCCTGCTGGTGCACGCTGGCATTGCCGAGCGTGTGCTGCCGCCGCTGGCCGCCATCTACCGTGACAAGTCGGTAGAGCTGCGCGGTTGCGAGCGCACCCGTGCGCTGCTGGGCGCGGACGTCATCGAGGCGACCGAGCAGGACTGGTACACCGAGTACACGGCCCCGATCCTGTCGATCCGCATCGTCGACGACCTGGACCAGGCCATCGAACACATCAATACCTATGGCTCCAAGCACACCGACGCCATCGTTTCCGAGCATTTCAGCGATGCCCGGCGTTTTCTCAACGAAGTGGATTCCGCTTCGGTGATGGTCAACGCCTCGACGCGTTTTGCCGACGGCTTCGAGTACGGCCTGGGGGCTGAGATCGGTATTTCCACCGACAAGCTCCACGCACGCGGCCCGGTGGGCCTCGAAGGGCTGACCAGTGAGAAGTACGTGGTGTTTGGCGACGGTCATGTGCGCACTTGATGACTAAACGCATCGGGCTGCTCGGCGGTACTTTCGACCCCGTGCACATCGGCCATTTGCGCAGTGCCCTCGAAGTTGCGGATGCCCTTGCGCTGGATGAGCTGCGCCTGCTGCCCAATTTCCGGCCGCCCCATCGCGACACGCCGCAGGTGGCCGCCGAGCAACGCCTGGAAATGGTGCGTGTTGCCGTGGAAGGTATATCGCCGCTGGTGGTGGACGATCGCGAACTCAAGCGCGATAAACCGTCCTACACTATCGACACCCTGGAGCTGATGCGCGCCGAATTGGCCGCGGATGACCCACTGTTTCTGCTTTTGGGCTGGGACGCATTTTGCGGCCTGCCCTCTTGGCACCGCTGGGAGGAACTCCTCCAGCATTGCCACATCCTGGTTTTGCAACGCCCGGATGCCGACAGCGAACCGCCGGATGCCTTGCGCAACCTGCTGGCCGCGCGGTCGGTAAGTGACCCCTTGGCCCTGACCGGGCCGAACGGGAATATTGCATTCGTCTGGCAGACCCCGCTTGCGGTGTCCGCCACCCAGATCCGTCAACTGCTGGCCAGCGGGAAGTCGGTACGTTTCCTGGTGCCTGACGCGGTCCTGGCCTACATCGATGCGCACGGGCTGTACCGTGCGTCGAACTGAAAAGGCGCGCTTGAACGCACGAACCGTGCAGCAAGCGCCCGAACATACGAGCAAAACGAGTTTTATATGACGAACAAAGACGTAAGCAAAGTTAAGCGCAAAGGCACCTTCAAAAGCGCGCCGCTGCCGGTTGAAGCCCATGTCGGCCCGGAATTGGCTGGCGAAGAGCTGGTGAAAGTCGCCGTGGCTGCCCTGGAAGACGTTAAAGCCCAGGACATCCAGGTGCTGGACGTGCGCGACAAGCAGAGCATCACCGACTTCATGATCATCGCCACCGGTACCTCCAACCGCCAGATCGGCGCGATGCTGGACAAGGTTCGCGAAGCCGTCAAAGCCCAGGGCGTCAAGCCACTGGGTGAAGAAGGCAAGGGCGACAGCGACTGGGTGTTGCTGGACATGGACGATGTGATCGTTCACATGATGACTTCCAACGCTCGCCAGTTCTACGACCTGGAGCGTCTGTGGAAAGGCGCCGAGCAAAGCCGTGCCGCCGATGGCAAGCACCACAGCCCGGAAGTGGGCCACGCGCACTTCGACAAGCTCAACAAAGACCAGGAATAAGGAACGGCTGTGCGCCTGCGTCTGATCGCTGTCGGTTCACGCATGCCCAAGTGGGTGGAAGAAGGCTGGCACGAATATGCCAAGCGTCTGCCCGCTGAGCTGTCGCTTGAGCTGGTGGAAATACCGCTCAATACCCGGGGCAAGAACGCCGACGTGGCGCGCTTTATCCGTCAGGAAGGCGAAGCCATGCTGGCCAAGGTCGGCCCCAATGAGCGCATCGTCACCCTTGAAGTGCACGGCAAGCCCTGGAGCACCGAGCAACTGGCGGTGGAACTGGATCGCTGGCGCCTGGATTCGCGCACGGTCAATTTCATGGTCGGCGGCCCGGAAGGGCTGGCGCCGGAAGTCTGTGCGCGGGCCGATCAGCGGTGGTCGCTGTCGGCGCTGACGTTGCCGCACCCGTTGGTAAGGATTCTGATCGGTGAACAGCTGTATCGCGCCTGGACAGTTCTGTCCGGGCACCCTTACCACAAATAGTCTGCGCCGCCCCCGATGACCCAGCCGATCCGCATCAAGGACCACGAGAAAGACGCACGTCTGGTACGCGCGCGGGTGGTGTTCGGTGCTGTCTTGGTGGTGGTGCTGATGTGCGTGCTGATTGCGCGGCTGTATTTCCTCCAGGTGATCCAGTACGACTATCACTCCACGCTGTCGGAAAACAACCGGGTGCATGTGCAGCCGATTCCCCCGACCCGTGGGCTGATTTTCGACCGCAATGGCGTAGTGGTTGCCGATAACCGGCCCAGCTTCAGCCTGAGCATGACCCGTGAACGCTCCGGCGACTGGAAGCAGGTCCTCGATGTCATCGTCGAGGTGCTGCAACTGACGCCGGAAGACCGGGCCGTCTTCGAGAAGCGCATGCGGCAGGGGCGCCGGCCGTTCGAGCCGGTGCCGATCCTGTTCGAGCTGACCGAAGAGCAGATCGCCCGTATTGCGGTGAACCAGTTCCGCCTGCCGGGTGTGGAAGTGGTGGCGCAGTTGGTGCGGCATTACCCGCAAGGGCCGCACTTTGCCCACTCCGTTGGCTACATGGGGCGGATCAACGAGAAAGAGCTGAAAACCCTCGACCCGATCAACTACAGCGGCACCCATCACATCGGCAAAACCGGTATCGAGCGCTTCTACGAGGCCGAGTTGCATGGCCAGGTAGGTAACGAGGAAGTCGAGACCAATGCGCGTGGTCGCGTATTGCGCGTGCTCAAGCGCACCGATCCGGTGCCTGGCAAAGACATTGTCCTGAGCCTGGACATCAAGTTGCAGGAAGCTGCCGAGATGGCCCTGGGCGGTCGGCGGGGTGCCGTAGTGGCGCTGGACCCGAAGACTGGCGAAGTGCTGGCGATGGTCAGCCAGCCCAGCTTCGACCCCAACCCGTTTGTGACTGGCATCAGCTTCAAGGCCTACGCCGAGCTGCGTGATTCCATCGACCGGCCACTGTTCAACCGTGTGTTGCGCGGCCTGTACCCACCGGGCTCGACCATCAAGCCGGCGGTTGCGATTGCCGGCCTGGATGCTGGCGTGGTCACGGCCTCAAGCCGGGTGTACGACCCTGGCTACTACATGCTGCCCAACTACGACCACAAGTACCGTAACTGGAACCGCTCCGGTGACGGCTATGTCGATTTGGACACCGCAATCATGCGCTCCAACGACACCTATTTTTACGACCTGGCCCACAAGCTGGGGATTGATCGGCTATCTGCCTACATGGGCAAGTTCGGCCTCGGTCAGAAAGTCTCCCTGGACATGTTCGAAGAATCCCCCGGCCTGATGCCGTCGCGGGAGTGGAAGCGTGCGACCCGACGCCAGGCGTGGTTCCCCGGCGAAACCCTGATCCTGGGTATCGGCCAGGGCTATATGCAAGCCACTCCGCTGCAACTGGCCCAGGCCACGGCGCTGGTGGCGAACAAAGGCGTGTGGAACCGACCGCATCTGGCCAGGACCATCGAAGGCGAAAAGCCGGTTGACGACAACCCGATTCCGGACATCGTGCTGCGTGACCCGTCCGACTGGGCCAAGGTCAACCACGGCATGCAGCAGGTGATGCACGGCGCTCGCGGCACTGCGCGCAAAGCGGCAATTGGCGCTCAATACCGCATTGCCGGCAAAAGTGGTACCGCCCAAGTGGTCGCGATCAAACAAGGCGAAAAGTATGACCGCTCCAAGGTGCAGGAGCGCCACCGCGACCACGCCTTGTTTGTCGGCTTTGCCCCGGCGGAAGACCCGAAAATCGTGGTGGCAGTGATGGTCGAGAACGGCGAGTCCGGCTCCGGCGTCGCGGCCCCAGTGGTACGCCAGGTGATGGACGCCTGGCTGCTGGCCGACGATGGCCGGCTCAAGCCCGAGTATGGCGGCCCCCCTTCAAGCCCCGAGGTTACGGCCCGTGAAGAGTAATTTTGACCGCATCCTCTCCAGCGAAGATGTGATGCGTCGCCGTGCGACGTTGCTGCAACGCATGCACATTGATGGCCCCCTTCTGATCCTGCTGCTGACCCTGGCGGCCGGCAGCCTTTTTGTGCTGTATTCGGCCAGCGGCAAGAACTGGGACCTGCTGATCAAGCAGGCGTCCTCGTTTGGCCTGGGCCTGCTGTCGATGGTGGTGATCGCCCAGTTGGAGCCGCGTTTCATGGCGCGCTGGGTGCCCTTGGGCTATGTCGCCGGCGTGTTGTTGCTGGTGGTGGTGGACGTCATGGGCCACAACGCCATGGGCGCCACACGCTGGATCAACATCCCCGGTGTGATTCGCTTCCAGCCGTCGGAATTCATGAAGATCCTGATGCCCGCCACCATTGCCTGGTACCTCTCCAAGCGCACCTTGCCGCCGCAGCTCAAGCACGTGGCGATCAGCCTGATCCTGATCGGTGTGCCCTTTGTGTTGATCGTGCGCCAGCCGGACCTTGGCACCTCGTTGCTGATCCTCGCCGGTGGCGCGTTCGTATTGTTCATGGGCGGCCTGCGCTGGCGCTGGATCCTCAGCGTGCTGGCAGCCGCCGTGCCCGTGGCCGTGGCCATGTGGTTCTTCTTCATGCACGACTACCAGAAGCAACGGATCCTGACGTTCCTCGACCCGGAGAGCGACCCGCTGGGTACTGGCTGGAACATCATCCAATCCAAGGCGGCCATCGGTTCCGGCGGGGTATTTGGCAAGGGATGGTTGCTGGGCACCCAGTCTCACCTGGACTTCTTGCCCGAGAGCCACACCGACTTCATTATCGCGGTGATGGGCGAAGAATTCGGTCTGGTGGGCATTTGCGCGTTGTTGCTGATTTATCTGCTGTTGATTGGTCGCGGCCTGGTGATCACTGCCCAGGCGCAGACGCTGTTCGGCAAATTGCTCGCCGGCAGCCTGACCATGACTTTTTTTGTTTATGTTTTCGTCAACATCGGTATGGTCAGTGGCCTGCTGCCGGTGGTTGGGGTGCCGTTGCCATTCATTAGCTACGGCGGAACTTCGCTGGTGACATTGCTGTCAGCGTTTGGGGTTTTGATGTCGATTCATACGCATCGCAAGTGGATCGCACAGGTTTGAATAAGGTGAAGATGTCAATGCAAGTAATGCGCGGCTGGGCGACTCGGCATGCGACCTGGATGGGCCTGATCGGGCTGCTGGGTGCAACGCAAGAGGCGCAGGCCGGTGACTACGATGGCTCTCCCCAGGTTGCCGAATTTGTCGGTGAGCTGACCCGCGACTACGGTTTTGCCGGTGAGCAACTGATGGGCGTGTTCCGCGAAGCCCAGAAAAAGCAGGCGATCCTCGACGCCATTTCCCGGCCCGCCGAACGCGTCAAGCAGTGGAAGGACTATCGCCCGATGTTCCTCACTGATGCACGCGTCGCCCGCGGCGTGGATTTCTGGCGCCAGCACGAGGCGGTACTGGCCCGCGCCGAGCAGGAGTACGGCGTGCCAGCCCAGGTGATCGTCTCGATCATCGGCATCGAAACCTTCTACGGGCGCAACACCGGCAGCTACCGAGTGATCGACGCCTTGTCGACACTGGGCTTCGATTACCCGCCCCGCGCCGAGTTCTTCCGCAAGGAACTGCGCGAATTCCTGTTGCTGGCCCGCGAAGAGCAGGTCGACCCGCTGAGCCTCAAGGGCTCCTACGCCGGGGCGATGGGCTTGCCGCAGTTCATGCCGAGCAGTTTTCGCGCCTACGCGGTGGATTTCGACGGTGACGGGCACATCAATATCTGGAGCAACCCCGACGATGCCATCGGCAGCGTGGCCAGCTACTTCAAGCGCCACGGTTGGGTCGCCGGCGAGCCGGTGGTTATCCGCGCCGATGTCACGGGCGAGCGCGCCGACGAGGGCCTGACCCAAGGTATCGAACCGGTCAAGACCGTCGGGGAGTTGCGAGCGCTGGGCTGGTCGAGTCAGAATGCGCCACGCGACGACATGCCGGTGACGGCATTCCGCCTGGAAGGCGCAAATGGCCCTGAATACTGGATGGGCCTGAAGAATTTCTACGCAATCACGCGTTATAACCGCAGTGTGATGTACGCCATGGCCGTGCATCAGCTGTCAGATGAGCTGGTTCAAGCACGGGGCAACAAGTAATGCGGGTATCGCCGTTCAAAAAACCGCTCAAGCTGGTGGCGTTCGCCGCGTTGTCCTTGTTGGTAGCCAGTTGCTCCACCACCCCTAACCGTGCGCCGGCCAAGAAGGCGGGCGGTGCGGTGGTACGTGCCCAGCCGGGCCTGGACATCAACCGCGCGCACAAAGACGGCGCGCCGTGGTGGGATGTGGATGTGTCGAAAATCCCGGACGCCACGCCGACCCTGCACACCGGCCCGTACAAGGCCAACCCCTATACCGTGCTGGGCAAGAATTACTTCCCGCTGCAGGAATCCAAGACTTACGTGCAGTCGGGCACCGCGTCCTGGTACGGCACCAAGTTCCATGGCCAGAACACCGCCAACGGCGAAGTGTATGACCTGTATGGCATGAGCGCGGCCCACAAGACCCTGCCGCTGCCCAGCTATGTGCGCGTGACCAACCTGGACAACAATCGCACCGTGATCCTGCGGGTCAATGATCGTGGGCCGTTCTATTCGGACCGGATCATCGACTTGTCCTACGCGGCCGCCAAGAAACTCGGTTATGCCGAAACCGGCACCGCACGGGTCAAGGTCGAAGGCATCGATCCGGCGCAGTATTGGGCCCAGCGTGGCAAACCTGCGCCGTTGATGCTCAACGAACCGCCAACCCCGCAACCGCAAGTGACGGCCTCCACCGGCAAGATCGAGCAATGGACCCCGCCACCTGCGCAGCATGCGCCTGATACCGTGGTGGTGCCTCACGCGGCAGCGGGCGCCTCCATGGCCGGTGGGCAATACCTGCAGGTCGGCGCTTTCGCCAACCCGGATGCGGCAGAACTGTTAAGGTCCAAGCTCAGCGGCATGGTCAGCGCGCCGGTCTTCATCAGTTCCATCGTGCGTAACCAGCAAACCTTGCACCGTGTACGCATGGGCCCTATCGGCTCGCCGAGCGAAGTGGCACAAGTGCAGAACAGCGTGCGTCTGGCCAATCTGGGGCAACCCAGCGTGGTCACCGCAGAATAAGCAGTAACGGATTGATGGCTCAGACGCGCATGCGCGCTTGAACCCTGGTTGTTGGCTCGTTGAACAATAAAAACCCAGGGGCAAGGGGTGAGCGGGCAACCGAACACGTGACAGTCTGGAAGCGGGCTGTCTGAATAGTTTTGCCCGCGAGGGCAAGTTTCCATAAGCAATTTCGAGAGACGGATGAACATCACCACCTTAGCCAAACGTACGTGCCTGCTTATCTCGCTGATCATCACCCCAGCCGCCTGGGCGGTTGAAATGGTGCCGGCCTCCCCGCAACTGGCCGCCAAGTCGTGGGTCCTCATGGACGCCGCCAGTGGCAACGTGCTGGTCGAAAACGGCGGTGATGTACGCCTGCCGCCTGCCAGCCTGACCAAGCTGATGACTGCCTACATCGCGACCCTGGAAATCCGTCGCGGCCAGATCGGCGAAAACGACCCGGTTACCGTCAGCGAAAACGCCTGGCGTACCGGTGGTTCGCGGATGTTCATCAAGGTGGGTTCGCAAGTCACCGTGAGCGACCTGCTGCACGGCATCATCATCCAGTCCGGTAACGACGCCAGCGTCGCCCTGGCCGAGCACATCGCCGGCAGCGAAGACGCCTTCGCCGACATGATGAACAAAACCGCCGGTGAGCTGGGCATGACCAACAGCCACTTCATGAACCCGACCGGCCTGCCGAACCCAGAGCACTATTCGTCGGCTCATGACATGGCGATCCTGGCGCGCGCCATCATCCGCGTTGACCCGGTGCACTATGCGATCTACTCCCAGAAGGAATTCTTCTGGAACAACATCAAGCAGCCCAACCGCAACCTGTTGCTGTGGCGTGACAAGACCGTCGATGGCCTGAAGACCGGCCACACCGACGAAGCCGGCTACTGCATGGTGTCGTCCGCCGTACGTGATGGCCAGCGCCTGATCGCCGTGGTATTCGGCACCAACAGCGAGCAGGCCCGTGCGGCCGAGACGCAAAAACTGCTGACTTACGGCTTCCGCTTCTTCGAAACCCAGACCTTCTACCAGAAGGGTGCTGAGCTGGCGACCGCGCCGGTGTGGAAGGGCGCGACGTCGCAAGTCAAGGCCGGCCTGGCCGACGACCTGACCCTGACCATGCCTAAAGGCCAGCTGAAAAAGCTCGCCGCCAGCATGACCCTGAACCCGCAATTGGTTGCGCCAATCGCCAAGGGTGATGTGATCGGCAAGGTCGAAGTCAAGCTGGACGACAAGGTGGTGCACAGCGCCGACCTGATCGCGCTGGACGCTGTCGAGGAAGGTGGTATCTTCCGCCGCGTATGGGATAGCATCCGTCTATTCTTCTACGGCTTGTTCAACTGATTGTGTGCACCTGCAAAGCCCCGCGTTGATCCAACGCGGGGCTTTGCCCGTCGCCACGGCTTAGCGCTTACGAGGCTGTTCTGCCATGACCGATAAAGACGTAGAAGTAAAGGCGCCAAAGATCGAATTTCCTGTGACGGATTATCCCGTCAAGGTGATCAGCGATACCGGTGTCGGCCGCAAGGACAAGATTCTCGAGATCGTCAGGAAGCACGCGACGATCAACGACAACCGCGTGGACGAGCGCCAAAGTTCCACCGGCAAGTACACCACGATCCAGTTGCACATCGTTGCGACCGATCAAGACCAGCTCTACAACATCAACAGCGAACTGCGAGCCACCGGCTTCGTGCATATGGTGCTGTGATGTCGCAAGTCCTGGGCTTTCGCGAGCTCGGCCGGATGGCATACGAGCCGGTCTGGCATGCCATGCAGCGCTTTACCAATGAGCGCGGCACTTCGGCCCCGGATGAAATCTGGCTGGTAGAACACCCGCCGGTATTCACCCAGGGCCAGGCCGGCAAGGCCGAACACTTGCTGCTGCCGGGTGATATTCCGGTGGTGCAGGTCGACCGAGGGGGTCAAGTGACTTACCATGGGCCCGGTCAACTGGTGGCTTACCTGCTGCTGGACGTGCGCAAGCTGGGGTTTGGCGTGCGCGACCTGGTCAGCCGTATGGAGACGTGCCTGATCGAGCTGTTGGCCAGTTACGGCGTGACCGCCGTGGCCAAGCCCGATGCACCGGGTGTATACGTGGATGGCGCGAAAATCGCCTCCCTGGGGCTGCGCATTCGCCACGGTTGTTCCTTTCATGGCCTGGCCTTGAATGTGGACATGGACCTGGCGCCGTTCCGACGGATCAACCCGTGCGGTTACGCCGGGCTTGCGATGACCCAGTTGAGTGACCATGCAACATCCATAGAATTTGCCGAGGTAAGTGCCCGGCTGCGCGCGCAGCTCGTCAAACACCTCGACTATGCAGAGCAGACGACCCTGACGGGCGGAATCGATTGATATGACTACTGATGTTGTGCAAACCATGATCCCGACGCTGGACATCACTGAGCGTCCAGCCCCGGCCCCGCGTGCCAAGGTGGAAGCCGGCGTCAAGCTGCGCGGCGCCGAGAAGGTTGCACGCATCCCGGTCAAGATCATCCCGACCACCGAACTGCCGAAGAAACCTGACTGGATTCGCGTGCGCATCCCGGTTTCGCCGGAAGTCGACCGTATCAAGTCGCTGCTGCGCAAACACAAGTTGCACAGCGTATGCGAAGAAGCCTCCTGCCCGAACCTGGGCGAGTGCTTCTCTGGCGGCACCGCCACCTTCATGATCATGGGTGACATCTGCACCCGTCGCTGCCCGTTCTGCGACGTCGGCCACGGCCGTCCGAAGCCGTTGGACGTCAATGAGCCAGAAAGCCTGGCCATCGCCATCGCCGACCTGAAGCTCAAGTATGTGGTGATCACCTCGGTAGACCGCGACGACCTGCGTGACGGTGGTGCCCAGCACTTTGCCGACTGCATCCGCGAGATCCGCAAGCTGTCGCCGAACGTGATGCTCGAAACCCTGGTGCCGGACTACCGTGGCCGGATGGACGTCGCCCTGGACATCACCGCTGCCGAGCCGCCGGATGTGTTCAACCACAACCTGGAAACCGTGCCGCGCCTGTACAAGGCGGCGCGCCCGGGTTCGGACTACCAGTGGTCGCTGACCCTGCTGCAGAAATTCAAGCAGATGATGCCGCACATCCCGACCAAGTCCGGCTTGATGCTGGGCCTGGGTGAAACCGACGAAGAAGTCATCGAAGTCATGAAGCGCATGCGCGAACACGACATCGACATGCTGACCCTGGGCCAGTACCTGCAACCGTCCCGCAGCCACTTGCCGGTGCAGCGCTTCGTGCACCCGGACACCTTCGCCTGGTTCGCCGAGGAAGGCTACAAGATGGGCTTCAAGAACGTGGCCTCGGGCCCGTTGGTGCGGTCTTCGTATCACGCCGATGAGCAGGCCAAGCTGGTCAAGGCGAGCCTGGTTTCGTAAGCCGCTCCAGAGTCAATGTGAAATGCGGGCTTGTGTGGGAGCTGGCTTGCCTGCGATAGCATCACCTCGGTGTCACTGATACACCGAGGCGCTTGCATCGCAGGCGAGCCAGCTCCCACATTTCGTTCTGCGTCATATAGGGAGAACCATGGATGACCGCCGCCGTACCTGCACTGCGCCCCGAAGGCACCCTCGGCCTGATCGCCCCCGCCGGCCCCGCCGCGCTGGATGTTGAAAAAGCCCGGCAATGGATGCGTGCCCGCGGCTACGACCTGCACATTTTCCCTGGTGTGCACGAGCGCGACGGCTACCTGGCCGGTAGCGATGAAGTGCGCCTGCGCGATTTGCATGCCGCCTTCGCCAACCCCGACATCGATGCCATCCTCTGTCTGCGTGGCGGCTATGGCACGCCCCGTTTGCTCGATGCGCTGGACTTCGACCTGCTGCGCGCCAACCCCAAGCCGTTTGTGGGCTACAGCGATATCACCGCCTTGCACCTGGCCATCAACCGCTATGCCGGCTTCGTGACGTTCCACGGGCCCATGCTCAATGCCGACCTGCTCGGTGGCAAACAGCCGCCCACCGAATCCTCCTTGTTCAGCCTGCTGCGTGGCCAACGGGGCGCCGGCAGTGTGCTGCCGCACCCGATGGCCTACCCGCTGACCACAATCGAGCCGGGTGTGGCTTGTGGGCGCTTGCTGGGCGGTAACTTGTCGATGATCGCCGCGGTCATGGGCACGCCTTACGAAATAGACGCTGATGGCATCATCCTGTTTATCGAAGACGTCAACGAACCGCTCTATCGCATCGACCGCCTGCTGACCCACCTGCGCCTGGCTGGCAAGCTGGCTCAAGTCGCTGGCGTGTTGGTAGGGGACGTGGCCGGTGTGGATAGCGCGGCATTGGCGCGTCTGCTGAAGCAGACCTTTGAGCCGCTGTGCATTCCAGTGCTGGCAGGCTGGCGCAGTGGGCATTGCGACCCGAACCTGACATTGCCGATGGGCGCCTTGGTGCGCCTGGATGCGGGGGAGCAGCGGGTGGTGTTGGAGCAGGATGTAGTGTTCAAGGCCTGATCGTTCCCACGCTCTGCGTGGGAATTCCTCCAGTGACGCTCTGCGTCACCCTCTTCAGTCGCCGACGCGGAGCGTCCAAGGCAGCGCTCCCACGCAGAGCGTGGGAGCGATCACTTCAGCGGTTCTGCAGCGACTTCAGCAACTTCACCGTCGGATACCCATCCGCCGGCCAGCCCAACGCCTGCTGTGCAGCCCGAATCGCCTTGCGCGTGTTGGCGCCAATAATCCCGTCGGCATTACCCGCGTCATACCCCTTGGCGCTGAGCGCCGTCTGCAGGTCAATGCGTTGCGAACGGCTCAGCGGCAGCTCATCCTTTGGCCAACTGCCCCGAATCACACCGCCACCGCCAAACCGCTCGGACAGCAAGCCAACCGCCAGTGCATAAGACGACGAATTGTTGTACTTGAGGATCGCGCGGAAGTTATCCAGCACCAGGAACGCCGGGCCACGGTAGCCGGCCGGCAGCAGCAGGGCGGCGGACAGCTGGTCGACATTGGCCGGCAGGCTCACGCCAGGCGGCAGTTGGATGCCCAGTTGCAGCCATTGCGCCACGGTCTTGCGCACGCCGCCATCGGCCAGGCTGTAGTCGAAGCCAGACGGCAGCGGCTGCACTTCAACGCCCCATGGCTGGCCTTTCTGCCAGCCGGAGCTTTGCAGGTAATGCGCCGTGGAGGCGAGGGCGTCGGACGGGCTGTTCCAGATATCGCGGCGACCGTCACCGTCGAAGTCCACGGCATGGGTGTTGTAGGTGGTCGGGATGAACTGGGTCTGGCCCATCGCCCCGGCCCAGGAACCTTTCATCTGGTCGGCCTGAATATCGCCATGCTGGATGATTTGCAGCGCTGCCAGCAACTGCGCTTGCGCAAAGGCCGGACGACGTCCTTCATAGGCCAGGGTGGCCAGGGAGCGGATCACCGAGTTATTGCCCTGGAAAGCGCCGAAGTTGCTCTCCATGCCCCACACCGAGACCAGCGCCTGGCGGTCGACGCCATAGCGTTGCTCGATGCTTTGCAGAATATCGGCGTACTTGACCAGCAGTGCCTGGCCATTGCGCACGCGCACCGGCGACAGTGCACCGTCGAGGTATTCCCACACCGGGCGAGAAAATTCCGGTTGGCTGCGGTCGGCGCGAATCACCGCCATATCAGGGGTAACGCCGGCAAAAGCGTTATCGAACACGGCCGCAGTGATCCCGGCTTGCAGCGCTTGAGCACGGAAGCCAGCTTGCCATTCGGCAAAGGTCTGGGTCGGCTGGATATCGAGATTGTCCACCGCCAACGGGGCCACCACGGCAGGCGCGATAGCCGGGGCCGTCTGGAGCTTGGGCAGGGGTTGAGCGTCCGCAGCGGTAGGTTTTTCGGCGCAGGCGACGAGCAGAATGAGGCTGGAGGCAGCGATCAATTGGCGTAGGTGCCAATGACGAGAAAGACGAGAGGGCATGCACAGGTCCAGGGGGTTACAAATCAGGTACAGACCTTATCATGCCAGAGGGGCGCTTGCCTTCAGGCAGCCAGAAAGTAAGAAGCCTCCCAGCTATTAGACTGGAAGGCTTCGCGGCGGTAGCTGCCTTTGCCCTTGCCGGCGCGTTCCTGACGGCTGCGGAACAGTGGCTGGGCGATGATGGATTTGGCTTTGTTGGGGCCATGCTTGGATGGCTTTTTGCTCATGATGGATTCTCTCGCTTGGGGGTGGAATGCAGCGGTGCAAATCATCTGCCGAAGTGGGCCGGCTGTAAAGCCCGTCGATAGGTGGGAAATGTCGCAAATAAGCAGTGGGCAGAGTCAATGTGGGAGCTGGCTTGCCTGCGATGGCGGTGGGTCAGTTGGCACAAAGGGCACTGATACACCGCCATCGCAGGCAAGCCAGCTCCCACAGGGTTTTGTGCTGTTGTACAGAAGGGTTTATTCGGCAGGCAACGCCAGGCGCTGGCCGGCCATCAACAGCGACAGACGGCTCAGGCTCATCCACGGCGAGCCGGCCGCCTGGCCTTTGATCTGTGCATCGATGCGCTGCGCTTCCAGCAACAGTTGCGCCCAGCGTTGCGCCGAGTGCCGTTGCAGGGCTTTGCTCATCAGGGGTTTGCGCTTGTCCCACACCGGTGGCCGGGCCTGGCTGAAGCATTTGTCCAGCGGTGTGCCCTGGCTGTATTGCAGCGCAATGTTCGCCAACACGCGCAGCTCACGGGCCAGGGCCCAGAGAATCACCGGCGGTTCCACCCCTTCGCCGCGCAGGCCTTCAAGCATGCGCAGGGCGTGGGCGGGCTCGCCGTTGAGGATGGCGTCCACCAGGCCGAACACATCAAAGCGCGCGCTATCGGCCACTGCGCCTTGCACGGTTTCGACGGTGATCTGCCCGTCTTCGGCCATCAGCTTGAGCTTTTCGATCTCCTGGGCGGCGGCAAGCAGGTTGCCCTCGACCCGAGCGGCGATCAGCTCCACGGCATCCTGTGTCGCAGCGAGACCTGATTGAGACAGGCGCTGACGAATCCACTGCGGCAACTGGTTGCTGTCCACCGGCCAGATCTGGATGAACTGAGTCTGTGGACCTTCAACCAGAGCCTTGCCCCACTTGGTTTTCTGCGCGCTGCCGTCGAGCTTGGGCAGACTGACCAGCAACACAGTGTCTTCGGCGGGACGCGAGCAGTATTCCATCAAGGCCGCCGCGCCTTTATCGCCCGGCTTGCCCGAGGGCAGGCGCAGTTCCAGCAGGCGTTTCTCGGCAAACAGCGACATGCTCGCGCCAGCTTGCAGCAGGGTGCCCCAGTCGAAACTGGCGTCGGCGCTGAACACCTGGCGTTCATCGAAGCCTTGCTGGCGTGCGGCGGTGCGGATAGCGTCAGCTGCTTCCTGGCACAGCAGCGGGTCGTCGCCGCTGACGATGTACACAGGCGCAAGGCCACCTTGCAGGTGCTTGGCGAGTTGGGCGGGGGCAAGTTTCATAGGCGGGGCGAACGGGGCGCCAGGGGCGCCCCGTCTGGCTTACTCGACAGGGACTTCAACAGGCGACTGTTTCGGTGTGTTGTCTTCATATTCCTGCGCGGCTTTCAGGGCGTCGGCGTCAGCCTTGGCCTTGTTGTCGGCAACTTGCTGCAGCTCAGCCAGTTTTTCCGGCGTGAGCATTTGCAGGCGAGTCATCATGCGCTGGATCAGCTCACGACGCATTTCCTTGCGCACCTGGATGGTCTCGGAGTCCGAACCCACCAGGTTGTTGCCATCGTGGCTCACCACTTTCTGCACCTGGATCTTGTCACCCATCAACGGCAACTGATCACGGCCTTGTATTTCGAACATCAGCGCCGTGTTCAACTCGACGTCGGACGCACGGCCAGCACTGGCGTAGCTGATATTGCGCTGGGTTTCTCGCTCATCCGTCAGGATCAGTTTGTAGGTTGCGCCGTTGTACACGTGCACACCGCTGTTTTCCAGGGTCTGGCGCAGCTGGGTGACGGTTTCGCCGTAGGCGTTGCGGGCGCTGACGTCGAGTTCCTTGAGCGACAGCTCATTGGTGCCGGTGCCGCGCAGCTGGAAGCCGCAAGCGCTCAACAGCACGGCAAGGCCCATAACCAGCAGATTGCGTTTGATCATTTTGTTGCTCCCCTTGAAACCAGGTGGGCCTTATCGGGCCCTAAAGGTTTAGTTCGGCGCGGGGCCAAGCCCCGCGCCCGATCCGATTTAGCTGGCGACGATATTGACCAGTTTGCCGGGTACCACGATCACCTTGCGGATGGTCAGGCCTTCGGTAAAGCGCAGCACGTTCTCATTGATACGTGCAGCTGCTTCAACCTCTTCACGGCTGGCGCTGGCCGGCATGTCGATCTGGCCACGCAGTTTACCGTTAACCTGGATGACCAGTTGCAGCGTGTCCTGTACCAGGGCGCTGTCATCCTGCACCGGCCAGGCGGCATCGATGACGGCACCGCTGTGGCCCAGACGGCTCCACAGTTCATGGCTGATGTGCGGCGTGATCGGCGCGAGCAACAGGGTAACTGTTTCCAGGCCTTCCTGGATCAGCGCACGGTCTTGTTCGGTCGCCTGCGAGGCTTTTTCCAGCACGTTCATCAGCGTCATCACCTGGGCGATGGCGGTGTTGAATTTGTGGTTCTGCCCAACGTCCTGGCTGGCCTGGCGGATAGCCAGGTGGATGCTGCGGCGAACGGCTTTCTGCTCGTCGTTCAACGCGCCGATATCCAGCTTGCCCGGCAGGCCCTGGCTGACATGAGCGTGGGCCAGGCGCCAGACACGCTTGAGGAAACGGTGCGAGCCTTCGACGCCCGAGTCGGACCATTCGGCGCTCATGTCAGGCGGCGAGGCGAACATCATGAACAGGCGGCAGGTGTCGGCGCCGAACTGATCGATCATCGACTGTGGGTCGACGCCGTTGTTCTTGGACTTGGCCATCTTCTCGGTGCCACCGATTTCCACCGGCAGGCCGTCGGCTTTCAGCTTCGCGCTGATGACCTTGGCCTTGCTGTCACGCTCAAGCTCGACATCCGCCGGGTTGAACCAGGTGTAGGCGCCATTGGCTTCGCGGCGATAGTAAGTGTCGGCGATCACCATGCCCTGGGTCAGCAGGTTCTTGAATGGCTCATCGGAGCTCACCAGGCCTTCGTCACGCATCAGCTTGTGGAAGAAGCGCGCGTACAGCAGGTGGAGGATGGCGTGTTCGATGCCACCGATGTACTGATCCACTGGCAACCAATGGTCGGCTGCGGATTTCTCCACCAGGCCGCCTTCATAGTGCGGCGAGGCATAACGAGCGTAATACCACGAGGACTCGACGAAGGTGTCCATGGTGTCGGTTTCACGCTTGGCCGGCGCGCCGCATTTAGGGCAGCTGCACTCGTAGAACTCGGGCATGCGCGCCAACGGCGAGCCAGCACCATCCGGCACCACGTCTTCTGGCAGCACGACCGGCAGTTGGTCTTCCGGTACCGGCACGTCACCGCAGGCTTGGCAGTGGATGATCGGGATCGGGCAACCCCAGTAGCGCTGGCGGCTGATGCCCCAGTCACGCAGGCGGAACTGGGTGCGCGAGGCACCGAGGTTTTTCTTGATCAGGGCCACTTCCATGGCGTCGAACGCGCCCTGGAAGTCCAGGCCGTCGAATTCGCCGGAGTTGATCAGCGTGCCGTGCTCGCCGTAGGCGTCTTGCCACGGAGCGGGGTTGGTGTCGCCCGAGCTGGTACGCACCACCGACTTGATCGGCAGGCTGTACTTGGTGGCGAATTCGAAATCGCGCTCGTCGTGGGCCGGCACGGCCATGACGGCGCCATCGCCGTAGTGCATCAATACGTAGTTGGCGACCCAAACCGGCAGTTTCTCGCCGGTCAACGGGTGCTCGACGAACAGGCCGGTCGGCAGGCCTTTTTTCTCCTGGGTGGCGACATCGGCTTCGGCCACGCTGCCGCCTTTGCATTCAGCGATGAACGCCTGCAGCTCAGGGTTGTTCTGTGCGGCCTGGGTGGCCAGCGGGTGTTCGGCGGCCACGGCGACGTAGGTCGCGCCCATCAGGGTGTCGGGGCGGGTGGTGAACACCTTGAGTGCGCCGGCTTCGCCGATGGAGTCGACGTTGTACGGGAACTGCACTTCCATGCCCTTGGATTTGCCGATCCAGTTGCGCTGCATGGTCTTGACCTGTTCAGGCCAGCCCGGCAGATCGTCAAGGCTCGATAACAGTTCATCCGCGTAGGCGGTGATCTTGAAGTAGTACATCGGGATTTCGCGCTTTTCGATCAGCGCGCCGGAACGCCAGCCGCGACCGTCGATGACCTGTTCGTTGGCCAGTACGGTCTGGTCGATCGGGTCCCAGTTCACGGTGCCGCTTTTTTTGTAGATCACACCTTTTTCGAACAGGCGCGTGAACAGCCATTGTTCCCAGCGGTAGTAATCCGGCTTGCAGGTGGTGACCTCGCGGGACCAGTCCACCGCCAGGCCCAGGCTGCGCAACTGGGTCTTCATGTAGGCGATGTTTTCGTAGGTCCACTTGGCGGGCGCCACGTTGTTTTTCATCGCGGCGTTTTCTGCCGGCATGCCGAAGGCGTCCCAACCCATGGGTTGCAGCACGTTCTTGCCGAGCATGCGCTGGTAGCGCGAAATCACGTCGCCGATGGTGTAGTTGCGCACGTGCCCCATGTGTAGCTTGCCGCTGGGGTAAGGGAACATCGATAGGCAGTAGTAAGTCTCCTTGCCTGGCTGTTCACTGACTTCAAAGGACTTTTGCTCGTCCCAGAAGGTTTGGGCGGCATTTTCTATTTCACGGGGCTGATATTGTTCGTGCATGGCTACTTTTGAACTGAATAGGGGTGGCCTAATCCTCTTCGGTGCGTGGTCTGGGTTGTTCGACACCAAGAAGCGGCGCGTCCGTGCCCAAACCCTGCGGGAAGTGGAGTTACAGGAAGCGCCGTAGCATACATGACCCCACTCTATCGAGGGAAACCCTGATTACGCGCCAAGGGCCGTCTGTCGCGGCACCGGGCAGGCGCAGCAACGGGGGCTACGCTGTTTAGTGGGGAGCAAGTATTTCTTCAATGAGGTGAGGGGATGGTTGAATCGCAGCGAACTTTAACGAAACCGCAGTTGTATGAAGGATTGATCGACCGTTTGGGTCGGGCATTGGACGCCGCAAGAACCGCAGGCCGATTGCGTGATGAACGGCCTCTGGAGCTGGAGTTGCGAGGCTTGAGCCTGGCGGAGCTTGAATTGATCAAGAACTATCTGGCGTTGAATCACGACCGCGCCTCCCATGGGCAGGCTTCCCCGCCCGCTCATTCGGCCAAGGTCATCTGGCTCAAAGACCTGGCGACCGGCCGCGGGCCAGAGAACTTCCGCTCCGTGCGGTGCAAGTGAGCCCCGCGTTATCCGTTAGCGTTATCAAAATGTTGTCGGTAAGGATTGTTGCAAAACCCCGATGCATCTAGGCTTCGGGCATCTTTGGAGATGCCCGATGCCTTTTCGTTATTTCATTAAACAACTGTTGTTGCCGCCCGGTATTTTTCTGCTGTTGTTGGCGTGTGCCTGGTGGTTTCGCCGCAGCCGTCCGCGCCTGGCGGGCTTGTGCTTTGCCCTGGGGCTGGGCGGAATGTGGTTGATAAGCCTGCCAGTGATGGTGCAATGGGGCGCCCGTGCCCTGGAGACAGAGCCGCCTTTGGCCCGGGAAGACTGGGCCACCCTGGCCCAGCGTGCCGATGCGATTGTGGTGCTGGGCTCGGGGCGCGAGCGTGGAGACATTGCGTGGGGCAGCGACCAGCCCACCGGTATTGGCCTGGAACGTGAGCGTTTTGCCGCGCGGCTGGCCAAGGCATCCGGTTTGCCAGTGCTGACCAGCGGCGGCTTGCACTACGGCACGCCGCCCAGTGAGGCCGAGCTGATGGCCGTGTCGATGCAGGATGACTTCGGTGTCACCGTGCGCTGGAAAGAAGAGCGCAGCCGCACTACCTGGGAAAACGCCCAGATGAGCGCCGAGATTTTGTTGCCGCAAGGCATCAAGCGTGTAGTGGTAGTGACCCAGGCCTGGCACATGCCGCGTTCGGTGTGGAGTTTTGAAAAGGCCGGCTTCACCGTGGTGCCGGGGCCGGTGGGCTTTTTGGGTGTCGACCATGGCCGACCGCTGGGTGGCTGGATGCCGGAGGTCAAGGCGGTGTGGCAAAGCGGGCAGTTGATCAATGAAGCGGTGGGGCAGGTGGGGTATCGGTTGTTCTACCGATAGGTGCAACACAGGAGATCAAATGTAGGAGCTGGCTTGCCTGCGATGGCGGTGGGTCAGTGAGCACTCAGGGCACTGATACACCGCCATCGCAGGCAAGCCAGCTCCCACAGGTCAGACCGTTTTGGCCATCCGAGCCGCCAACAGCGCCCAGCCAAAGAGCAGCACACACACAATGATCAACGGCCACGAACGCCATTGCAGGTACGGCGTGAGGTTATGCATCGGCACCACTTCCCCATAGAGAATGCCACGCTCGAACTGCGGGATCTGCGCGGTGATCTGCCCAAACGGGTTGATCAGCCCGGTCACGCCGTTGTTGGTGGCGCGGATCATCCAGCGGCCAGCCTCCAACGCACGCATTTGCGCCATTTGCAGGTGCTGCAGCGGGCCGATGGAGCGGCCGAACCAGGTGTCGTTGCTGATGGTCAGCAGCAGGTCGCTCTGGGCCGACAGGCCGGCGGCAAATTCGGGGTACACCACTTCATAGCAAATGAACGGCGCAATCTGATAACCCTTGGCCTGCAGCATGGCCTGGTCAGAAGGGCCGCGGGCGAAGTCCGACATGGGCAGGTCGAAGAAGGCAATCAGCCCGCGCAGCATGTCCTGCAGCGGCACGTACTCGCCAAACGGCACCAGTTTTTGCTTGAGGTAGGTGCCGTCGCCTTCGCCGACCACGGTGATGCCGTTGAAGTAGCGCTTCTGGTGGTGCACTTCCTGGCGAATCGGTACCCCAGTGATCAACGCGCTGTCCCGGTCGGCGGCAAACTTGCCCATCATGCCCAGGTAGCCCTCCACGGACTCCTTGAGCACCGGCACGGCAGTTTCCGGCCAGACCAGCAGGTCGACGCGCTTGGAACTCAGGCTCATGTCGCGGTACAGCGCCAACTGTGCATTGAGCTGGTCGGGGTCCCACTTCATGCTTTGCTCGACGTTGCCCTGAATCGCAGCCACGCTCAGGGGCGCACCAGACGGCGATGTCCAGGCGTGATGCTTGAGTGCCAGGCCAATCGCCCAGGGCGCAACCAGCAATAACAGGCCCGCGCCGATAAAGGCATTGCGCTTGCTGGCCAGCAGGCGCGGCAGGTTGCACAGCAATGCGGCAGTGAGCGCGAGGGCGAAGGAAATCAGCCACATCCCACCCAATGGCGCGAGGCCGGTCAACGGCCCATCGAGTTGACTGTAACCGGAGTACAACCACGGGAAACCGGTAAGGAACCAGCCACGAAAGGCTTCCTGGCCGACCCACAACGCGGCGAACGTCAATGCATCCGCCAGTGGTGCTTCGTTACGGCGCAACCAGCGCGCCCATAGCCAGGCGGGCAGGGCAAAGAACCAGGCGATGGCGGCGGTGAACAGCAGCATCAGGAACCCCGCCAGCAGCACCGAAGCGCCGCCGAAGTGGTGGATGCTGTAGTAGATCCAACTGGTGCCGGCACCAAACAGGCCGAAGCCGAAACACCAGCCACGGCCCAGGGCCTGGCGGGGTGTCAGCTCCCGCAGGCCGATATAGAACAGGCCGACCGCTACCAGCGCCAACGGCCAGATATCGAACGGCGCCAGCGCCAGGGTTGTGATGGCGCCGGCCACCACGGCCAGCAAGTTACCGGGCCAGCCGGGTGAGGTGAGACGGCGCATGTCAGTCCTTAGCGGGCGATGGGTGTCAAACGGATCAGATGGATACGACGGCTATCAGCATTGAGGATGCGGAAGCGATAGGCGCCGATCTCGGTGGTTTCATTACGCTTGGGCAGGTGCCCGAACGCACTCATCACCAGGCCGCCGACGGTGTCGAACTCATCGTCCGAAAACTCGCTGTCGAAGAACTCGTTGAAGTTTTCGATGGGCGTCAGTGCCTTGATCAGGAAGTCACCGCTGGGCAGCGGCTTGATGTAGCTGTCTTCTTCGACGTCGTGCTCGTCTTCGATGTCGCCGACGATCTGCTCCAGCACGTCCTCGATGGTGACCAGGCCGGCCACGCCGCCGTATTCGTCAATCACAATGGCCATGTGATTGTGGTTGGCGCGGAACTCGCGCAGCAGCACATTCAGGCGCTTGGACTCGGGCACGAAGGTGGCCGGGCGCAGCAGGTCCTTGATGTTGAAGCTGTCGCCATTCTCCTTGAGGATCAACGGCAGCAGGTCCTTGGCCAGCAGGACACCCATGACGTCGTCATGGCTTTCACCGATCACCGGGTAGCGCGAATGCGCCGAGTCGATCACGGCCGGGAGGAATTCCCGTGGGGTCTGGGTCGCCTTGATGCTGATCATCTGCGAGCGCGGGACCATGATGTCACGTACTTGCAGGTCAGCCACCTGGATGGCGCCCTCGACGATGGCCAGCGCTTCGCTGTCCAGCAACTTGTTCTGGTGTGCATCGCGCAGCAGCTCCAAGAGCTCCTGGCGGTTTTTCGGCTCGTGGGCAAAAGCCTGGGTCAGTTTACCCAGCCATGACTTCTGCCCGTTGCTCGATCGGTCTTCGCTCATAGCGATTACTCTAAATCCTTTGATATGACAGTTGAGTGTTGATCAGCTTTCGTCGTCTGCATATGGGTCGCGGTGACCCAGTTCTGCAAGCAACGTTCGTTCCAGTGCTTCCATTTCCTCGGCTTCGTCATCGTCTATATGGTCGTAACCCAAGAGATGCAAGCAGCCGTGGATGACTAGATGGGCCCAATGGGCCTCAAGTTCCTTGCCTTGTTCCGCCGCTTCTCGCTCGACCACCGCGACGCAGATCACCAGGTCGCCCAACAGCGGGATATCCAGCAATTCGTCGGGCACGTCGGCGGGGAAGGACAGCACGTTGGTCGCGTAGTCTTTCTGGCGCCAGGTGTGGTTCAGCTCACGGCCTTCGGCCTCGTCCACCAGACGAATGGTCAGCTCCGAGTCAGCGGTGCGCTGGCGCAAAGCCAGTTCACACCATTGGCGGAACTGGGCTTCGCTGGGGGCGGGCGCGTCGGTGGCCAGTTGCAGGTCTAGCTCAAGCATCGTGGCGAGCGTCCTTGGCGGGCGCGTCGTCGCGGTGTTCGAAACGCTCATAGGCTTCGACAATGCGCTGCACCAGCGGGTGGCGCACCACGTCCTTGGGCATGAAGTGCGTGAAGCTGATACCCGGCACGTCCTTGAGCACCTCGATCACCTGGCCCAGGCCCGACTTGGTGCCCTTGGGCAGGTCGACCTGGGTGATGTCGCCCGTGATCACGGCAGTGGAGCCGAAACCGATACGGGTGAGGAACATCTTCATTTGCTCGACGGTGGTGTTCTGGCTTTCGTCGAGAATGATGAAGCTGTTGTTGAGCGTACGGCCACGCATGTAGGCCAGCGGGGCGATCTCGATCACCTGGCGCTCGATCAGCTTGGCCACGTATTCAAAACCGAGCATCTCGTACAGCGCATCGTAGAGCGGGCGCAGGTACGGGTCGATCTTCTGGGCCAGATCGCCGGGCAGGAAACCGAGCTTTTCGCCGGCCTCGACCGCTGGGCGCACCAGCAGGATACGCCGCACTTGCTCGCGTTCCAGGGCGTCGACGGCGCAGGCCACCGCGAGGTAGGTCTTGCCGGTACCGGCCGGGCCGATGCCGAAGTTGATGTCGTTGCCGAGGATTTCCTTGACGTACTTCTGCTGATTCAAGCCGCGTGGGCGAATCATGCCTTTTTTGGTACGCAAGGCCACGCTGGCTTCGGCCACCGGGTTATTGGCCAGGTCTTCCACAGCCGACTCCTGCAGGTACAGGTGCACGGTCTCCGGCGACAGCTCGCTACCCTTGGTTTCGCGGTAGAGAAGGCGCAGCAGGTTTTCTGCAGACGTGGTGTGTTGGGGTTCACCAATAAGCTCGAACTGATTGCCGCGGTTGCGGATCTCGATGCTCAGGCGTTGTTCGATCAGGCGCAGGTGCTCGTCGAACTGTCCGCACAGGTTGGCGAAACGGCGAGCCTCAAACGGCTCGAGGATAAAACGATGGGGTTCTGCTATGGGTGCGTTCAAGGTTGCTTTTAGCCGCCCTTTGGCTGATGAGGTGAGAGAGAGAATAACGCCAGGCGCTGGTGTGCGAAAGCACTTAAATAGCCTGGCCCCACTCTCGATAACCCTGAAGAACCCCTGTGGGAGCTGGCTTGCCTGCGATAGCGGTGGGTCAGTTGGCACATAAGGCACTGATACATCGCTATCGCAGGCAAGCCAGCTTCCACATTTTGATCTTCATCCGGTCAGCGAGATCAGTTGATCAACGAGCCACGCAACGAGTGTGGCTGCGCCGCATCAATGTGCACATCGGCAAACTGGCCGATCAGCGTGGGATTGTCGCAGCGGAAGTTGACGATTCGGTTGTTCTCGGTACGACCCTGCAATTCACCCGGGTCTTTCTTCGAATAATCGGTCACCAGAATGCGCTGGATCGAACCGACCATTTGTCGGCTGATTTCGAAGCCCTGCTGATTGAGGCGATGTTGCAGCGCGTTCAAACGCTCTTTTTTCAACGCCTCCGGGGTTTCATCCAGCAGGTCGGCAGCCGGGGTGCCTGGGCGCTGGCTGTAGACGAACGAGTAGGAGAAGTCGAAACCCACGTCTTCAATCAGCTTCATGGTCTGCTGGAAATCTTTCTCGGTTTCGCCCGGGAAGCCGACGATAAAGTCCGAGCTGATGCAAATGCCTGGCACGGCGGCGCGCAGCTTGCGCAGTTTGGATTTGTATTCCAGTGCGGTGTGGTTGCGCTTCATCGCCGAGAGAATGCGGTCCGAACCCGATTGCACCGGCAAGTGCAGGTGCTTGACCAGCTCTGGTACTTCGGCGTGGGCCTGGATCAGGCTGTCGGAGAACTCCAGCGGGTGCGAGGTGGTGTAGCGGATGCGCTCGATGCCATCGACGGCGGCGACCACGCGGATCAATTCCGCCAGGTCGGCCAGGCGGCCGTCATCGGTCTGGCCACGGTAGCCGTTGACGTTCTGGCCCAGCAGGGTGACTTCGCGCACGCCGTTTTCAGCCAGGTGGATGATTTCCGACAGCACATCGTCAAACGGCCGGCTGACTTCTTCACCGCGGGTGTAGGGCACTACACAGAAAGTGCAGTACTTGCTGCAACCTTCCATCACTGACACATAGGCGCTCGGCCCATCGATGCGCGGCTCGGGCAAATGGTCGAATTTCTCGATTTCGGGGAACGATACGTCCACTTGCGGCAGCTTGGTGATGCGTGCGGCGTCGATCATCTCTGGCAGACGGTGCAGGGTTTGCGGGCCAAACACCACATCGACATAGGGCGCGCGGTCGCGGATCGCGGCGCCTTCCTGGCTGGCCACGCAACCGCCGACGGCGATCACCATGTCCGGGTTGGCCAGTTTCAATTCGCGCCAGCGGCCCAGCTGCGAATACACACGGTCCTGGGCCCGCTCGCGGATCGAGCAGGTATTGAGCAGGATCACGTCGGCATCTTCGGCGCGGGCAGTGACTTCCAGGGCCTGGTGTTCGCCCAGCAAGTCGACCATGCGCGAGCTGTCGTACTCGTTCATCTGGCAACCGTGGGTTTCGATGTAAAGCTTCTTGGCCATGGGAATCGTCAACTGGTGGTAAAGAACCGCGCATTATAGGGGGCATGCCCATTGGTTCCTAGCGCTGTGCATCGGGTGCCATGCTATAGTTCGCGCCCTCTTTTATATCCCCATGTGTTGTTCGCCCACCATGACCAAACGTGAAGCTCCAATCTATAAGGTGATTTTCCTCAACCAGGGCCAGGTGTTCGAAATGTACGCCAAGCAGATCTATCAAAGTGATCTGTGGGGCTTCCTGGAGGTGGAAGAGTTCGTCTTTGGCGAGCGCACCCAGTTGGTGGTCGATCCGGGCGAAGAAAAGCTCAAGGCCCAGTTCGAAGGTGTGGTGCGCAGCTTTGTGCCGATGCATTCGATTGTGCGCATCGATGAAGTCGAGCGCCTGGGGACGCCGAAGATCAGTGAGGCTCGGGGCATGAGCAATGTGATGCCGTTTCCGATGCCGATGCCTGAGAAGTAGGGCTTTAGACCGAGGGGTGCGTATCGCAGGCAAGCCAGCTCCCACATTCGACCGCGTTTCAATGCTGGAATGCGGTCAACTGTGGGAGCTGGCTTGCCTGCGATAGCGATGTAAGGTCTACAAAAAATCAGGGAAGGGGTGAGAACGGCGAACGCCCATCAGCACTCTGCAGTTCTTGCAGGTAGTTGCGGAAAATCTGCCCCAGCACCTGGGTGGCCACTTCCAGTTCATCGCGCTGCATGTGCTCGGCGACTTCGTCGGCAGTGTCCAGTGCGTCTTCGGCGCCGTTGACCGCGGCCATTTTCAGCACGATGTACGCCTGGACGTTGTTGGCCGGCACGCCTTCGCCTTTGAAGAACATGTTGCCCAACTGGTATTGCGCCTGGGCGTGGCCCTGCAACGAGGCTTTCTCGAAGTAGCTCAACGCTTTGTTGAGGTCAACGGCCGGGTTCTTGCTGTCGTGGTAGTACTCGCCCAACTCGTATTGCGCTTGCGCATCCCCTTCCTCGGCCTGTTTCTGGCACGCGCTCAGGGCTTCGGCCTGGCTCTCTGGCTGGGTATTGAGGGTGCAACGACCCATCGCTGGGATTAACAACGAGTTGCCGCCGGCCTGGGCATGTGCCAGTAGCGGTTGAAGGAGCAACAGGCAGCCCAGAACCAGGGTGCGGCCGGTGCGTTTCATGGGAATCGACTTACCTCTGACGGGGCGCGCGGACCCTCAAGGGAGTCCAATAAGCGCGCATTATGAAATAAGCAGGCCTCTGCTTACAAAGTCTTTACTCGTTTTTCTGCTGCTTGGGCAAGTTATCTGCCGGATTGCAGGGCAATTCTCGAAAAAACCAGGAATTCTCTGTAAGCAAAGTAGCAAATCTGACGCTGCCAGGGGCAACGTCAGAGGTTGCCGTCACTTATTTCAGGGCCGCGAACGCGCGCTCGGCAGCATCCAGGGTCAATTTCAGTTCGGCTTCGCCATGGGCGATCGAAGTGAAGCCAGCTTCAAAGGCGCTCGGTGCCAGGTACACGCCGCCTTCGAGCATCAGGTGGAAGAAGCGCTTGAACAGCTCGGCATCGCTGCCCATCACGTCATCGAAGGTGACGATATCGTCGGCGCCGCTGAAGTACAGGCCGAACATGCCACCGGCCTGGGTGGTCACAAACGGGATGCCGGCGGCATCGGCGCGCTGTTGCAGGCCGTCGAGCAGGCGTGTGGTGTAGTCGGTCAGCTCGGCGTGGAAGCCCGGGCGGCTGATCAGGCGCAGGGTGGTCAGGCCGGCGGCCATTGCCAGCGGGTTACCCGACAAGGTGCCTGCCTGGTAGACCGGGCCGAGCGGGGCGATGTGTTGCATGATCTCGCGCTTGCCGCCGAAGCAGCCTACCGGCATGCCGCCGCCGATGATCTTGCCGAAGGTGCTCAGGTCTGGCGTGACGCCGTAGTAAGCCTGGGCGCCACCGAGGGCGACCCGGAAACCGGTCATCACTTCGTCAAAAATCAGCACCACGCCATGCTTGTCGCACTGCTCGCGCAGGCCCTCAAGAAAACCCGGGGCCGGTGGAACGCAGTTCATGTTGCCGGCGACTGGCTCGACGATGATGCAGGCAACGTCCTGGCCGACTTCGCTGAGCATCTGCTCGACGGCCGCGAGGTCGTTGAACGGCAAGGTCAGGGTGTGCTTGGCGAACGCCGCAGGTACGCCAGCGGAATTGGGTACGCCTTGGGTCAGCGCGCCGGAGCCGGCTTTTACCAGCAGGCTGTCGGAGTGCCCGTGGTAGCAACCTTCGAACTTGATGATGTTGTCGCGGCCGGTGTAACCACGGGCCAGGCGGATCGCGCTCATGGTGGCTTCTGTGCCGGAGCTGACCATGCGCACCATTTCCATCGACGGCACGATCGAGCAGACCAGGTCGGCCATCTCGGTTTCCATCGCGGTCGGGGCGCCGTAGGACAAGCCGTGCTGCAGTTGCTGGCGCACTGCGTCCAGCACGTCCGGATGGCTGTGGCCGAGGATCATCGGGCCCCAGGAGCCGACATAGTCGACATAGCGCTTGTCGTCTTCATCGGTGACGTAGGCGCCTTCGGCATGCTTGAAGAACAACGGCGTGCCGCCCACGCTCTTGAACGCACGCACGGGGGAGTTCACACCGCCGGGGATGTGTTTCTGGGCGTTGGCAAACAGGGTTTCGGAACGGGACATGATCGGGCTCTCTAAACTGAAGATTTAAGAAGATGGTTGAACGCACGGGCGCGGCGAGTGACTTCCTGGGTGCTGTCGGCACCGAACAGGCCATGGACCACGGCGAGCAGGTCGGCCCCGTGGGCCACCAGCGGTTCGGCGTTTTCCAGGGTGACGCCGCCGATCACGCAGATCGGCAGGTGCAGGCGCTTGCGGGCCTGGGCCAGCATGTCAACGGTGGCGGCGGGTGCGCCGGGTTTGGTCGTGGAATTGAAGAAGCGGCCGAAGGCGACGTAGCTGGCGCCTTCTTTGGCGGCCTGTTCGGCCAGTTCGATCTGGCTGTGACAGGTGGCGCCGATGATCGCCTTGGCGCCGAGCAATGCCCGGGCCGAGGTCAGCGGGCCGTCGGTCTGGCCCAGGTGCACGCCGACGCCCAGGCGCGCGGCCAGTTCGGCATCGTCGTTGATGATCAATTGGGTCTTGTAGCGTGAGCACAGTTCGTACAGCTTTTCGGCTTCACGCAGGCGCCGTGCCTCGTCGCTGCTTTTGTCGCGGTACTGCAACAGGGTGACGCCACCGTCCAGCGCCGCCTCGACGTAGGCGAGGAATTTGCCGGCCAACAGCTGGCTGTCGGTAATGGCGTAAAGGCCGCGTAGTTTCATCGGGCAAACCCCTTGCTGACGAGCGATAAGTTACGAGCAGAAATCCAGCGGCAATCGGCGCGGCACGAACTGGCCCTGGCCGAGTTGTTCGGCATCACGCAGGGTACGCCACGTGTAGTTGAGGGCCGATTGCACGGCGCTGGCCAGGCCTTCACCCTGGGCAATGCGCCCGGCCAGCGCACTGGCCAAGGTGCAACCCGAGCCGTGATAACTGCCGGGCAAGCGCTGGCAGGTAAAGGTCTGGCGCGTGCCGTCGCGGCTGTACAGGCGATTGTGCACTTCGTGCTCATCGCCATGGCCGCCGGTGATGAGCAGGTGCTTGATGTACGGCAGCAGCTTCTCGGCGCAGTCGTCGGCGCTGCCGTCGGGCAGTTCCGCGAGGATGCGCGCTTCTGGCAGGTTGGGGGTGGCGATCAATGACAGGGGCAGCAGCCGCTCGCGCATCGCATAACCGACCTCGTCCTTGCCCAGGCTACCGCCGCCGCCGGCGCGCAGCACCGGGTCGCAGACCACCGGCAAATGCGGGTGCGCCTGCAGCAGTTCGACCACGGTGTCGACCATCGCAGTGGAGCCGAGCATGCCCAGCTTGACCGCCGCGACTTCAGAGTCGCCGAGCACGGCATTGGTCTGGGCCAGTACCCACTCACGGTCAAGCACGCGGAAATCACTGACATTGACGGTGTTCTGCACGGTCAGCGCGGTGACGGCCGGGGCCGCGTGGCAACCCTGGGCGAGCAGGGCTTCGATATCTGCCTGCAGGCCGGCGCCACCACTGGGGTCGTGGCCGGAGAGACAGAGGACAACGGGGCGAGAACTGTAGATATTCATGGTGCGCGAGCTTACCACCAAACGCTTTTTGCGTGGCTGCCTGGCGATGGCAGAAGTTTGCTGTTGCAGCGTCGCTTTGCGTGGCCGAACGCTGCAAAGCAGCGGTCTGAAAGCATTGCGCTAGAGCTGTTCTAAAAAAAGTTCCGGCAGTGGCTAATGGCTTTTACTGGCTATGCTAAAGTGCATCCCAATAACTTACTGTATCGCCGGTGTACGTCTTCTCAAAAGGAATGGGGGGCTTTTGACACAACCGGACCAGGCTACGCTGGGGCTCTATGCGCTATTTGCTGATGTTTATATTGTGCGGGCTACCGATGCTCGCCGGCGCTGTCGAGTTCAACCAGGACACGCGCAGCCTCCCGTTGGGCCGGGTCATGCAAGTGCTCGAAGACCCAACCGATGCCCTCACCATCGCCGATGTCAGTTCCCCCGCCTATGCCGCCCAATTCAAGACCCACGACAAAGACACGCTCAATGCCGGCTATTCACGCTCGGTGTTCTGGCTGAAGGTCAACCTGCACTACACCGCCAAAGATCCCCGCGCACCACGCACCTGGTTTCTGGAACTGGCCTACCCGCCGCTCAATCGCCTGGACCTCTACCAGAACGACGGCACCGGCCACTACCGCCTCACCGCCCGCACCGGCAGCGCATTGCCGTTTTCCAGCCGTGAGGTGAGCCAGAGCAACTACCTGTTCAAGCTCAGCTTCTTGCCCGACCAGCAACAAACCGTCTACCTGCGCTTGCAAAGCCAAGGCTCGATCCAGGCACCGCTGACGTTGTGGGCGGGCACTGCCTATATGGAAGAGCAACCGTTGCGTTTGTACGTGCTCGGCGCCATCTACGGTGTGTTGCTGGGCATGCTGATCTACAACCTGTTTATCTACCTGAGCGTACGCGACACCAGCTACCTCTATTACATCTTCTATATCGCTTCGTTCGGCTTGTATCAGCTGTCGGTCAATGGCGTTGCGGTGGAGTACTTCTGGCCGAACAACCCCTGGTGGGCGAATGCGGCGGTTCCCTTCCTGATCGGCTCGGCGGCTTTGTTCGGCAGCCTGTTCGCGCGCAGTTTCCTGCACACTGCGCAGCACAGTCGCTGGCTCAACCGCATCCTGCTGGCGCTGGCGGCCTGTGGCGGGTTGGTGATGGCACTGGCGCTGTTGACCAGTTACGCCGTGGCCCTGCGCCTGGCCACTGCGCTGGCGCTGGTGTTTACCGTGACCATCTTCGTGGCGGCCATCAAGGCCTGGTATTGCGGGCAGCGCATGGCGCGTTATTTCATCATCGCCTGGTCGGCCTTCCTGCTCGGCGGGGTGATCAATACCCTGATGGTGCTGGGTTATCTGCCTAACGTGTTCCTGACCATGTACGCCAGCCAGCTCGGCTCAGCCATTGAAGTGGCGCTGTTGTCCCTGGCCCTGGCTGACCGTATCAACGGCATGCGCGAACAGCAGGCGCAGATTCTCCTCGATGCCAGCCAGAAGCTGGAAGCGCTCAACCAGCAACTGGCCCGCAGCAATCGCCTCAAAGACGAATTTCTCGCCACCCTGACCCACGAATTGCGCACGCCGATGAACGGTGTGATCGGCTCTTTGGAACTGATGCAAACCGTGCCTTTGGACGATGACCTGACGCAGTACCAGCAAACCGCCGCCGGCTCGGCGCGGGACATGATGCGCATGGTCAACGGCATCCTCACCCTCACCGAGTTGCAGGCCGGTCGCCTGGTGGCCCAGCCGCAAGTGTTCAGCCTGCGCGGCGAGCTCGATACCTTGCGCCAGCAGTTCACCGGCAGCGCCCAGGCCAAGGGGCTGGCGTTCTCCATTGACGTCGCGGATGAGCTGCCAGACCGGCTCATCGGCGATGCCCAAAAGTTGCGTCAGTGCCTGGATTGCCTGCTCGACAATGCGTTCAAATTCACCCACGTCGGCGCGGTGCGTTTGCGTGTGGTGGGCGTGCCGCAAGGGGATGGCGCCTTGCACTTGAGCTTTATCGTCACCGACACCGGTATCGGCTTTGCCTTTCTCGATGAGGCCACGTTGTATCAGCGTTTCTTTCAGTTGGACGGCTCGATGACGCGTGAATACGGCGGCCTGGGCATTGGCCTGGCGATTTGCCGGCAGTTGATCGAACTGCTGGGCGGGCGCCTGACCCATCATTCGGAGCCCCGTAAAGGCAGCCGCTTCCAGTTGGAAATGGACGTCAGCGCCGTGCCGCAGCAGGTGACGCCGGCCGCGCAGGCTTTGCCTGCACAGCGTGCGCCTCAGGAATGCACGGTGCTGTTGGTGGACGACAACAGCGTGGGCCAGTTGGCGGTGCGTGGCATGTTGCTCAAGCTCGGTTACCGGGTCAAAACCGTGGACAGCGGCCCGGCGGCGCTCGCTGCATTGCAGGGGCACAGTTTCGACGCCGTGCTGCTGGATGTGCCAGAGGGTGGCTTTTCGTTGTGCTGCCAGATTCGCGCATTGCCCGGCTGCGGTGAATTGCCGGTGATCGCCCTGAGCGCTTCGCCCAATGGGCCGGAGCGTGAGCGCTGCCATGGTATTGGCATGACGGACCGACTGGCCAAACCGGTGCGTTTCGACGCCTTGCAGGCGGCGCTTGAGCGCAGCGTGCTGTGTGCGGATGAGGGTGAAAGCGCCGAGCATTCGGCACGTATGCCACTTTTTTAAGCGCGGTGGCGATGCTTAACTGAAAAAACCGGCTTCAATCGATCCGTGTTTTTTGTAGAAGCGAGCTTGCTCGCGAAGAACGTCAACGATAACGCGCCCCGCCTGGGTTAGCGCGTTGCTCTCAGGTTCTTCGCGAGCAAGCTCGCTCCTACAGGCAGCCTGAGATCGATGCGGCCTTTTTCCAGGAGGCCCGTCATGAACCTGCATCAGTTTGCCGAAACCCACGACGTCACCAACCAGCCACCGTCCCTGGACGGCACTAACCTGTATCGCATCGACTTGCCTTTGCAGGAATGGTCACGCCGCTTCGGCGCCGGTTGGGCCCAAGCGCGCATTGATGCCTACGGTGCGCTGGCCGGCGGGCCGTTGATGGCAGCCGGGTTCCTGGCCAACCAGAACAAACCGGTGTTCAGCAGCCATGATCGTTATGGTCATCGTATCGACCTGGTGGAGTTTCACCCGGCTTATCACGAGTTGATGCGCACCGCCGTCGAGCATGGCCTGCCGTCGTTGCCGTGGGCCCACCCGCAGCCTGGCGCCCATGTGGCGCGTGCGGCGATGACCTACCTGCATAGCCAGGCCGAAGCCGGCAGCGGCTGCCCGCTGACCATGACCTTCGCCTGCGTCCCGGCCCTGCGCCTGCAACCAGAGCTGGCGGACCTCTGGCTCCCTAAAGTACTCAATACCCACTACGACCCACGCAATGTCGGCATCGCCCACAAGGCCGGCGCCACTATCGGGATGGCCATGACCGAGAAGCAGGGCGGCACCGACGTACGCGCCAACACCACTCGCGCTTACCCCGTAGGCGCGGGTGGCCCCGGCCAAGCCTACGAACTGGTGGGGCATAAGTGGTTCTGCTCGGCACCGATGTGCGATGGCTTCCTGACCCTGGCCCAGACCGACAAGGGCCTGACCTGTTTCCTGCTGCCCCGGCACCGACCGGACGACACGCGCAACGAGTTCTACATCCAGCGCTTGAAGAACAAACTCGGCAACTGCTCCAACGCGTCCAGCGAAGTGGAGTTTCGCGGCGCCCTGGCCTGGATGGTCGGTGAAGAAGGCCGCGGCGTTCCAACCATTATCGAAATGGTTGCCATGACGCGCTTCGATTGCATGGTCGGCTCCAGCGCCTTGATGCGCCAGGCGCTGACCCAGGCCAGCCATCACTGCGCCCATCGCCAAGTGGGTGGCCGCGTGCTCAGCGAGCAGCCGCTGATGCAGAACGTGCTGGCCGACCTGGCCCTGGAAAGCGAAGCGGCCCTGGCCTTGAGCCTGCGCATGGGGCGCGCCCTGGATCAGCTTGATGATGAACATGAAGCCAAGTTCGCCCGGCTGGTCACGGCGGTGGGC
This sequence comes from Pseudomonas sp. WS 5503, assembly GCF_012985385.1. Classification (NCBI taxonomy): domain Bacteria; kingdom Pseudomonadati; phylum Pseudomonadota; class Gammaproteobacteria; order Pseudomonadales; family Pseudomonadaceae; genus Pseudomonas; species Pseudomonas sp. WS 5503. The sequence goes on along the minus strand of NZ_JAAQWI010000008.1, from coordinate 214,923 downwards.
AAGTATTGGATCTGCAAGCGAGCGCCGGCGATGATCAACGAAGCCGCCGAATGCATGGGCGGCGCCGGGTACGTGGAAGACAGCATCCTGCCGCGTCTTTACCGTGAGGCACCGGTTAACTCCACGTGGGAAGGCTCTGGCAATGTGCAATGCCTGGACGTGCTGCGTGCGTTGTCCAAAGAGCCGGGTGTGCTGGAGGTGTTGTTTGTGGAGCTGGGGGATGGCCATGGCGACAAACAGCTGGCGCGGCATATCGAGCAGTTGAAGGCGGCGTTCATGGACACCCAGGATATCCAGTATCGGGCACGGCAACTGACCGAGGACATTGCCCTGGCGTTGCAGGCCAAGTTGCTGTTGGAGGCGGGTAATGCGGCGGTGAGCGACGGGTTTATCGCCAGTCGGTTGGGTGAGTCGTCGGGGCGGGTATATGGCACCTTGCCGCGTGGGGTGGATGTGCAAGCTATTGTCGCCCGCTCAACCCCACAATCCCTCTGAATAAACACAGTCAAATGTGGGAGCTGGCTTGCCTGCGATAGCGGTGGTCCAGCCAGCAATTATGTGGCTGATAGACCGCTATCGCAGGCAAGCCAGCTCCCACCTATCAAAGCATTCCACTTCCGGTGTTTCGGTGAGGCCTGGATACAGGCAAGATAAAGGCCTGCAAGTCAGAACACAGGATGCTTACCGTGACCGAAGCTTTTGTTGTCGTTAAAACCGCCGAAGAAGCCGTGGACCGGCTGGCGGCGCTGCATGAGCGTGCGACTGGCGCGCTCAACCAAGCGCTCAAGCAATACCTCAAGGACCGCGTCGAACCCGACGCCGCTCAACGCGCACTGTTTCGCTACCCGGAACTGCGCCTGACCTACCACTGCCACGGCGAAGTCCCACAGACCACCCGTGCGTATGCCAAGGTGCAGCTGCCCGGCACCTATAGCGTCACCGTGACCCACCCGGCCGCGTTCCGTAAGTACCTGCTGGAGCAACTGGTGCCGCTGATGCACGACTTCACCGTGACCGTGGAAGTGGGCGTCAGCCAGCAGAACATCCCGTACCCCTATGTGGTGGAGCAGGGTGATGAACTGGCCGGCTCCGGCGTCACCGCCGCGACCCTGGCTCGTGTATTCCCCAGTACCGACCTGTCCGCCGCCACCGACGGCATTGCCGATGGCCTGTACGACTGGGAAAACACCGACCCACTGCCCCTGGCCCTGTTCGATGCCGCCCGCGTGGACTTTTCCCTGCGTCGCCTTGTGCATTACACCGGCAGCGACTGGCGCCATGTGCAGCCGTGGATCCTGCTGACCAACTACCACCGCTACGTGGACCAGTTCATCCTGCATGGCCTGGAGCAACTGCGCAGCGACCCGCGGTTTATCCGTATGGTGCTGCCCGGCAACGTGGTGATCGACAAGAGCATGGACCACGGCGAAGCCTCGGCCATTGCCGCCGGCGTGGTCTGGCACCGCTACCAGATGCCGGCGTATCACCTGCAGGCCACTGACGGCCACGGCGTGACCTTGGTGAACATCGGCGTAGGCCCGTCCAACGCCAAGAACATCACCGACCACTTGGCCGTACTACGCCCGCATTGCTGGCTGATGATCGGCCACTGCGGCGGCCTGCGCCAATCCCAGACCATCGGCGACTACGTACTGGCCCACGCCTATATGCGCCGCGACGGGATTCTCGACCGCGTGGTACCGCCGAACATCCCTATTCCGGCCCTGGCCGAAGTGCAGTTGGCGCTTCAGCAGGCGGCGGCCAAGGTCACTGGCGAAAAAGGCGAAGAGCTGAAAAAACGCCTGCGCACCGGTACCGTGCTGACCTATGACGACCGGAACTGGGAACTGCGCTGGGCCCAGGAGCGGCCGCTGATCAACCTGTCCCGCGCCGTGGCCGTGGACATGGAAAGTGGCACCATCGCCGCCCAGGGTTACCGTTTGCGCGTGCCTTACGGCACCTTGTTGTGCGTATCGGACAAACCCTTGCACAGCGAGATCAAGCTGCCGGGTTCGGCCAACGCGTTCTATGAGCGCGCGGTCAGCCAGCACTTGAAGATCGGCATCGAGGCGGTCGACCTGTTGCGCACCGAACTCAACTCCCTGCACTCGCGCAAACTGCGCAGCTTCGACGAGCCGCCGTTCCGCTAAGCGGTTGGGATGGTCATTTAGCGGTCAGGCCACTAGCATTGTCGGTCCTGACCGTTAGATGTTCCTTTGCCATGTCCCGTCCCAGCCGTCCCGATTCGCGCCGCCCTGGCGTGAAACCACCACACTCTGCCGCTCGCCGCGTTGCCAAGGCGCCACCGGCCGAGCCCAAGTTGATCCTGTTCAATAAACCCTTCGATGTGCTGACCCAGTTCAGCGATGAAGGCGGGCGCGCGACCCTCAAGGATTTTATTGATATCCCCGGCATTTACCCGGCAGGGCGCCTGGACCGTGACAGCGAGGGCCTGCTGCTGTTGACCAACGACGGTCAGCTCCAGGCGCGCATCGCTGACCCCAAGCACAAGCTGGCGAAAACTTACTGGGTGCAGGTGGAAGGCGAGCCGACTGAAGAGCAGCTGCAACGCCTGCGTGAAGGCGTGGAACTCAACGACGGCATGACCTTGCCGGCCGAGGCGCGGCAACTGGACGAGCCGGCATTATGGCCGCGCAACCCGCCGGTACGCTTTCGCAAAAGCGTGCCGACGTATTGGCTGGAGTTGGTGATTCGTGAAGGGCGCAACCGTCAGGTACGGCGCATGACCGCAGCAGTGGGCTTGCCGACGCTGCGCCTGGTGCGCGTGCGTATTGGTGAGTGGTCGATCGATGGCCTGGATCAAGGCCAGTGGAAGGCAGTGCCGGCGCGCTTATAAGGCGCCGGATTCAATCAGGCCGATCACCACGCTCTTGATGATGAACGCCGCCACGCCCAGGCCCAGCACGAAAAACAGGATGAACGAACCAAAGCGCCCGGCCTTGGATTTCTTCGCCAGGTCCCAGACGATGAAACCCATGAAAATGATGAGGATAGTGACCAGGCCGGTCATCATCCATTCTTCAAACAGGGCGGGGTCGATGTTGTTCATGGGGCTCTTCCGACAAGACAAGCGAGCAGTATACGGCAGCGTCACAGACGCAACATTGACCTGAGTCCTGCGCGGTCAAACTGTGGGGGCCTGATGCCATTGTAGGAGCGAGCTTGCTCGCGAAAAACTCACAGACGCCGCGTTCATTCAGGAGGCACGGGTTATCGTTAACGTTTTTCGCGAGCAAGCTCGCTCCTACAGTTGAGCATCGTTGTTCTCAGGTCCGCAGGTGGGTCAGGGGCAGTTCGGTGCTGTTCAATACCTGGTTGAGCACAAAGCTGGACCGCACGCTGGTCACCCCTTCAATCCGGGTCAGATGCCCCAGAAGCAATTTCTGATAGTGATCCATGTCCGGCACTACCACCTTCAACTGGTAGTCCGCATCCATCCCGGTCACCAAACTGCACTCCAGCACTTGCGGCAGGGTGCGGATGGCGGCTTCGAAATTCTCGAAGCGTTCCGGCGTGTGACGGTCCATGCCGATCAGCACGTAGGCCGTAAGGCTCAGGCCGAGCATCTTGCGGTCGAGCAGGGCGACCTGGCGGGCGATGTAGCCGTCGTCTTCCAACTGCTTGACCCGGCGTGAGCAGGGCGAAGGCGACAGGCCGATGCGTTCGGCCAGCTCCTGGTTGGAGATCCTCGCGTCGCGCTGCAATTCCGCCAGAATACTTAGGTCGTATCGGTCAAGCTTGCTCATTGGGTTGGCCTTTGTCGTAACTATTGCGGTGAATTATCCATGAAGGGTTAAAAATTGCGCAAGCACTGTTTATTGACGCAATCTTCGCAATCCTCTGCCCGCCCGGCACGCCTATGATTACCAACAGAATCACCGCCTGGACAACAGTCCACAGCAGCGCGCCCAATCAGGCCCGTTGCGGCCGCCGCCCCAGCAGGGTTGAGCCGGCCTCCAGGCTGCACACTGTCCACAAGACGGCGTGAGGTGAGCCAACGTCAAAAGCGTTGAGCACGGACGAAATTCTCAAGGGGTGGCCGACGGGTCACCCCTTTTTCTTTGTGCGCGTTTTGCCTTCAGAAAATAGTTCTCGTGACTGATAACCTGTCTCAGAACCGGGCGAGGCTTTTCCAGTCTCATGATCAAGCCCCAATCCGCAGTGAGGAAAAGCATGAAGCGCATCTGGCGTATGGCAGGTGTTGGTTTGCTGGTGGTCAGCGTCGGCTCCCAGGCGATAGCCGAGGAACGCGATAACTCACCGGGCCAGGGGCAACGGCCTGAGCACAATCAGCCACGCCCACAAAACCCGCAGGGTGATCGTGGCGGCCAGCACGAGGGCGGCCAATGGCAAGGTCGGCCTCAAGGTCATGAGCCGGGGCGACCGGCACCGCAACCGCAACCCTCCAATAACCTGCCGATCCAGGGCCGGCCCGATACCGTGCGCCAGACCCAGGAGCCGCGCCAGGGTTATTACCGTGATATTCCCAGACGCCCCGACGATAACCGGCATTGGGAGGCCGGCGGCCCCGGTTCGCGTCCGAGTAACGATCGCCCCGGTGATAACCGCTGGCCAGGCCGCCCCGACGGGCATGGCAATGGCTGGGGCCCTGGCCCGCAGCATCGCCCTGGATATGTCATCGACCGTTTCCCCGATCGCAATTACCGCGTGCCTTACCGTGGCCAGGACTACTTTTTCTCCGGCGGCTACTGGTATCGCCCCCAAGGCCCACGCTACGTAGTGGTGACGCCGCCCTATGGCATTCGCGTGCACTACCTGCCGGACTACGCACGTGAAGTGTGGGTAGGCGGCTCGCTGTTGTTCCTCGCCGCAGGCGCCTATTACGCCTATGAGCAAAGCACCCAGCAATACGTGGTGGTGCAGCCGCCGGCGCAGGTGCCGTCACCCCAGCCAGCGCCGCAAGGCAACGGCTATGACGTAGAGGCATATCCTGCCAATGGCCAGTCCCCGGCCCAGGTGCAGCAGGACGGCTACGACTGTTATAGCTGGGCGGTGCAACAAAGTGGCTTCGACCCGCGCACCGTTACCTACGCCCCGGACCCTGCGGTAGTACAAGCCTACCGCCAGGCCCAGGGCAACTGCCTGGGCAGTCGTGGGTATCAGGTGCAGCAGTAGCAGCGGCAAGCTTCAAGCTTCAAGCTTCAAGCTTGTCACTTGAAGCTTGTAGCTGATCCACCGGATCCGCATGCACCAGCACTTCGGCCTTCGGATATTCCCGGTGGATGGCATCGGCGGCCTGGTCGCTGATGCCGTGGGCCACCGACAGCGTTAACTCGCCCGGCAACTCCAGGTGCAACTGCACAAACCAGTGGTTGCCGGAAACCCGCGTACGCAAGTCGTGGGCACCCAGCACGCCGGGTACGCCCCGGGCCAGTTCCAGCATGTGCTGGCTGACGTCTGGCGGTAACTCTTCATCCATCAGCACCGCAAAGCTTTCCCGGGCGATCTGGATCGCGCTCCACAGAATGTAGGCGGCGATCCCCAGGCCAAACCAGGCGTCGACCTGATGAAAGCCAAAACCTGCCAACACCAGCGCAATCAGGATGCTGCCATTGAGCAGCAAGTCCGAGCGGTAATGCAGCGAGTCGGCGCGCACCGCATTGGAGCCGGTCTCGCGCACCACGCGGTGTTGCAGCACCAGCAGGGCCACGGTCAGCGCCAGGGACAAGATAATCACGCCGATACTCAACCACGGTGCGCCAACCGGCTCTGGGTGCTTGAGCCGTTCATAGGCCTGGAGCGCAATCAGCACCGCACTGCCGGCGATAAACAAGGCCTGCGCCATCCCCGCCAGCGACTCCGCCTTGCCATGCCCATAACGGTGATCGTCATCGGCCGGGCGCAGGGCGTAATGCACTGCCAGCAAATTCAACAGCGAAGTGACGCCGTCGAGCAGTGAGTCGGTCAGCCCGGCGAGCATGCTCACCGAGCCGCTGAGCCACCAGGCGATGGCCTTGGTCACAATCAACACACAGGCCACGCCCACCGAGGCGCGGGTGGCCAGGCGCAAGAGCCTTGCGTGTTCGGGGCTGCTGGTCATGAGCTGTCCTTACGCGGCAGGCTGCAGGCCCAGGGCCGCCAGTTGCTGCACGCTGCCCTTGAACTGGATCAGGCGCGGGTCATCCAGCGGCAAGGTGCGGCCGGTTTCCTTCTGGATGATGCTTTGCAGCTTGGCGTTATCGACCGTGCCGTCGGCGCCGATGGCTTCGTGCAGTTTCTCGGGGGCGACCTGGGCGGTCTTGCCCGGTTCGAAGTAAATGGCGCCCGTGGCGAAGTCGACACCGAAGGCGATCAGGCCGGGGATCACATAAAACAGCAGGCCGAGGGCATCGAGTACCGCGATGGTTGGGTCGATCTTGCCGTCGATCTGGCCACGGCGGTCGGGGTAGAAAATCGACCCACAGGCGGTGAGTTGGCTCAGCAGGGTGACGGCGAGGACACCGCCGATGACACGGGAAGCGATACGCATGAAAAAGTCTCCTGAACATATTTAAGGGTGACTATAAGCCAGATCGGCCAGGCGCCGATGAATCCATGTGGGAGCTGGCTTGCCTGCGATAGCGTCGGCTCGGGGAATACAGTGGCAACTGTCATACCGCTATCGCAGGCAAGCCAGCTCCCACCTTTGACTGCATTCCCAGTCCCAAGAGTGGCTGTTTTTGAGACCCGCATCGGCATCCGGCAGTTCGCCGTTATACTCGCCGCTCTGCTTTGGAGCCAGTATGAATTCGTTGCCGATCGATGATGTTTTACCCGCCTTGCGTGACGCCTTGGCTCATCGCCATGAAGCCGTGCTGGAAGCGCCCCCCGGCGCCGGTAAAACCACCCGCGTGCCCTTGGCTTTGTTGCATGAGCCCTGGCTCGCCGGGCAAACCATCCTGATGCTCGAACCCCGGCGCCTGGCTGCCCGTGCTGCTGCCGAGCGGCTGGCCAGTGAACTGGGTGAAAAGGTCGGTGAGACCGTGGGCTACCGCATCCGCCTGGACAGCAAAGTCGGCCCTAACACGCGCATCGAGGTCGTCACCGAAGGCATCCTCACCCGCCGCCTGCAGGACGATCCGGCGCTGGACGGCGTGGGCTTGTTGATCTTCGACGAATTCCACGAGCGCAGCCTCGACGCCGACCTGGCGCTGGCCCTGAGCCTTAACGGCCGCGAGCTGTTTCGCGACGAGCAGCCGCTGAAAATCCTGCTGATGTCCGCCACCCTCGAAGGCGAGCGCCTGGCCGGTCTGCTGGATGACGCGCCGATCCTGCGCAGTGAGGGGCGCATGTTCCCGGTGCAGATGCGCTGGGGGCGCCCTTACCAGGCCGGGGAGTTTATCGAGCCGCGCGTGGTGCAAACCATCCTCGAAGCCCTGCATGACGAGGCCGGCAGTGTGCTGGTATTTCTGCCGGGGCAGGCGGAGATTCGCCGGGTCAACCAGCAACTGGCCGATGCCCTGGGTGATCGCCCTGATGTGCTGCTGTGCCCGTTGCACGGTGAGCTGGACCTCAATGCCCAGCGCGCCGCCATCGACCCGGCGCCGGCCGGCAAGCGCAAAGTGGTGTTGGCTACCAACATCGCCGAGACCAGCCTGACCATCAACGGCGTACGCGTGGTGATCGACGCCGGGTTGGCTCGGGTGCCGCGTTTCGACCCCGGCAGCGGCATGACCCGCCTCGACACCCAGCGCATCTCCCGCGCCAGCGCCACCCAGCGCGCCGGTCGGGCAGGACGGTTGGAACCGGGGGTGTGTTATCGGTTGTGGTCCGAAGACCAGCACGACGGTCTGGCCGCTTATGGCAGCGCGGAAATCCTCGCCGCCGACCTGGCGGGGCTGGCCTTGCAACTGGCCCGTTGGGGCGTGACGCCCAGCCAGTTGGTGTGGCTGGATGCGCCACCCACAGCCGCGTATGCCCAGGCCCAGGATCTGTTGCAACGCCTCGGTGCATTGAACGACGAAAACCTCACCGCCCATGGCCAGAAGATGGCCGAGTTGCCCGCCCACCCGCGTATTGCCCACCTGTTATTGCGTGGCCAAGACCTGGGGCTCGCCGCCACCGCCTGCGACGTGGCAGCCTTGTTGGGCGAACGCGACATCTTGCGCGGCGGCGGTGCCGATTTGCACAGCCGCCTGGCGCTGATGTCCGGCGAGGAGCGTGCGCGAGGTACCCAGGGTGGCGTGCAGCGCGCCAAGCAACTGGCCCGGCAATACCGTGGCTACTTGCGCGGCAAGGCGACCCAGCCGGTGGACAACCCCGACCACCCGCGCTGGCTCGGCGCCTTGCTGGCACTGGCCTACCCGGACCGCGTCGCCCAGCAACGTCGCCCCGGTGGCGCTGAATACCGCCTGGCCAATGGCCGCGCAGCGCTGTTTGCCGAAGCCGACAGCCTGATGAAACAACCCTGGTTGGTGATCGCCGACCTGGGCAGCCGCCAGGGCCAGCGCGAAGAACGCATCTACCTGGCGGCGGATTTTGATCCGGCACTGTTCGACACGGTGCTGACCGAGCAAGTGCGCAACGTCGACCAACTCGACTGGGACGAGCGCGAAGGCGTCTTGCGTGCCGAGCGCCAACGCAAAGTCGGTGAACTGGTGCTCAGCCGCGAACCCCTGACCGGCCTCGACGAATCCGCCCGCAGCCAGGCGCTGGTCAACCTGGTGCGCCGCAAAGGACTGGAACTGCTGCCCTGGACCCCGGAACTGCGTCAGTGGCAAGCCCGTGTGATGCTGCTGCGCCAACTGGATGCCGGCAACACCAGCGAGTGGCCCGATCTCAGCGACAAGGCCCTGCTCGCCAGCCTCGAACACTGGCTGATGCCTTACCTGGGCAAGGTCTCGCGCCTCAGCCATTTCGCCAACCTGGATATCTCCAGCTACCTGCACAACCTGCTGCCCTGGCCCTTGCCCCAACGCCTGGAAGAGCTGGCGCCGCAGCATGTGAAAGTGCCGTCGGGCTCATCGGTACGCCTGGACTACAGCGAGCAGCCGCCGATCCTGGCGGTGCGCTTGCAGGAATTGTTCGGGTTGGCAGACACCCCGCGCATTGCCGGCGGGCGCCTGGCCGTGAAGTTGCACTTGCTGTCCCCGGCGCGTCGGCCGGTGCAGGTCACGCAGGACCTGGCGAACTTCTGGCGCAGTACCTATGCCGAGGTGAAGAAGGATCTCAAGGGGCGATACCCCAAGCATTATTGGCCGGATGACCCGTTGGTGGCCGAAGCGACGGCCAGGATCAAGCCCAGAAAGCCCTGAGTGTTCAAGTCAATCCCAGTCTTTACGCAGGCTGGGCTCATTACCTGAAGGCTTGGAATCAGGGATTCGGCCGCCAACGACACCCAAGGCTGATGATTTCGTTTTTTCCCAGGATGGATATGTACCCAATGCTCAAGTTCAATGCTCACCTCGGTTTCCAATTCAACGAGTTGCCTTTTCTGCAACGCATCGAAGCCGCCGCCGCTGCCGGTTTCAGGGCAGTGGAGTTCCCGTCACCCTATGAATTCGACGCCAGCCTGCTCGCTGACCATCTGGCCCAATACAACCTGCCGTTGATTCAGTTCGCGGCGCCAGCGGGCGTGACCAAAGGCATCGCTGCCTTGCAGGGCAAGGAACAGGAATTTCGCGAGGGGCTGCGCGAGGCGGCCCGCTATGCGAAGGCGCTGAACTGCTCGGATGTGCACATCATGTCGGGCGTGACCACGCCTCAGGATGAGAGCGCGCTTGCCTACACCAATAATCTGGAATACGCGATCAAGTACCTTGAAGATCAGGGTTTGCGAACGTTGATTGAAGTCATCAGCCCGCAGGCGATGCCTGGCTATTACCTGTCTGACTTCAGCAAGGCCCAGCAGGTGCTGGAAACCTTTACGAGTGTCGGGCTGATTCTGGACCTTTACCATGCCCAGTTGTTGACCGGCGACCCAGCCGGCGTGCTGGCGCAGTTTTACGACAGGACCGTCCATGTACAAATCGCCGACAACCCGGGGCGTCATGAGCCGGGCACTGGGACCATGGACTTTGCTGGCTTGTTCGCGGCGCTGGAGCAGCGTGGCTACCGAGGATGGATCGGCTGTGAATACCGCCCATCCGGCACCACGGTTGCCAGCCTTGAGTGGCTTAAGCCGCTCCTGAAACCCTAGGGGTTATTGCGCGGCAGGCAACAGGAATCGGGCGATCACCGGCAGGTGATTGGAAATACGCAACGTATCTTCCTGGCGCACCTTCGCTTCCACGCGTTTGATCCGCGAGCTGTGGAACAGGTAATCCAGCGTGCGATCCGGGCCATCAAGGCCTGGGTCGTTGGGGAAGTGCGTCAGCCATTTCTCGCGGTCGATGCCACTGGATTGGCTGTTGCTGGGGATCATCGGGTACTTGTCCCACAGCAGATGCAACTCACTGTCCGGCGAATACTGGCCACGCTTTTCTGCGTCCAGGCGCAGGAACTGGCCCAGTGGCAGCAGGTTGAAATCCCCGCCAATCAACCAGGGTGTGCCGCGACCTTCGAGTTTATCCAGCAGTTTTACCGTACTCGTCACTTGCTCCCGCACGGCACTGCGCCCTGGCGCACCGGCGTCCAGGCGGGTGTTGAGCACCGCCAGTTGACCTCCGTCGCTCAAGGGCAGATACGTCAGCAGCAGGGCCGGCTTGGGTTGGAACTGACGGCTGACGAAGTTGGCGTCGGCGGTTGGCAATTGCAGGCGTTCGGCGTGTTCGATCTGGTAGCGGCTGAGCGTAGCGAGCTTGCGCCCGACGCTGCCGAAGATATGCAGGCTGGGCACAAAGTCGGCTTTCCAGTCGAAGGCCTGGGCGCTGCACGGGTAGAGGTCGACCAGACGCTCCTGCAACAGCGCAAGCTGGTCCTGATAATGGGAAGGCTTGGCACCTTCGTCGACTTCCTGCAACAGCAGGATGTCGGGTTGTTCGTCGCGAATCACCCGCGCCACTTCGTCGAGGCTAAAGGCCATGTCTTCGACGGTGGGGCGATCGTCGGGGCCGCTGCCGTCCGGGGTGTCGTACCAGAACACGTAGTTCTTGCCGGCCAGGTATTGCACATTCCAGGTCATGACCTTGAGCGCCTGCCCCGGCAGCAGTGTCGGGGCGCGGGGTGCCACGCAGCTCACGGGCAGGGTCTCTTTGTCGGCAGGGCGCCAGGTCAGGCTGTAGATCAGCGCGGCCAGCAGGCCGGCGATGATCAACAGGCTCAACAGGGTTATGCGCAATAAACGGGTCATCGGCTCGGCTTATATGCGTGTCAGAAGAGCCACGGAGCATATCACCGCACGTCGGCGTCGCCACCGATCAGCATGAATAAACGGAACAGCACCACGCTGGTGAACAGTTGCAGGAAGCTGTGGGCGCTGTCCATCAGCAACCCCAGCAACGGCGCGGGCTCAGGGTACGCCGCCACGCTGGCGCCCTTGAGCAGCCACAACGGCGTCATTACGCACAGCAGGCACACCAGGATGCGCCAGAAATGCCCACGGGTCAGGCGAAAGCTCTCCTTCATCGCCGCTAACGCCGGCATGCCGCGCAGCACCAGCAGGTATTCGGCAAACGCCAACACCACCATCAGCCACAAGCCCGGCAGGAAATACAGCGATAGCCCCAACAGAATCAGCAAGGTGCTCATGGCTGTCAGCAGGGCAAAACGCGGCCACAGGCTCAAGGCCATGGCCCACACGTCCTTGGTGCGCGGCGACTCGCCCCGGGTGCGGGCGTCGAGAAACAGGATCAGGGCGCCGGTGTACAGCGGGTACACCAACAAACCTACGACCACGCTGTAGCCGGGAAACGCATCCGGGCCCAGCGTGTGGTCCAGCACCTGTTGCAGCAAGGCTTCGAGGATCACCAATGGCAGGCACAGCTGGACGATGGCGCCCAGGTTGCGCTGGGTAAAGCGGAAGGAGTCGCGCAAAACGTCTAACGGATTCATCAGGGTCATCACAGGCCTGGAAGCAGAGGGCCACACTTTAACCGATCAAGGTCCAAGGGGCGCAAACGTAAACCTTGAGTAAAGACCATTGAAACAACTCGTAACATCCCCATAACTGGAAAGCCCCCGGCCTGATCACAGGCGGGACCGGAATTTTTTATCGGCAATCTAACGAGGTCGCCATGAACAGCGAAGAGCAAACCCTGATCGATGGACTGTTTTCACGGTTGCAGCAAGCCGAAACGGACTCAGCCCCCCGCGACGCCCAGGCCGAAGCGCGGATCAAGGAGCATATGGCTCGCCAACCTGCCGTCGGCTACTACATGACCCAGTCGATTCTGGTACAGGAACATGCGCTGCAGAGTCTTGACGCGCAGAACAAGCAACAGGCCCAGCAGATTCAGCAATTGCAGGACGAGCTGCAACGGGCCAAGGCCACGCAACCTGCGCCGACCAGCGGTGGTGGGTTCCTGTCGAGCATCTTTGGCGGCGGCTCCCGTGAGCCACAGCCTGCGCCGAGCAACTCAGGTGGCGGATGGCGTGAACCGGCGCGGCCATCGTTCAACCAGCCAGCGCCCCAGCAGAGCTATCAACCGGCGCAAGCACCGGCAGCCGCGCCAGCCGGCAGTGGCTTCCTCGGTGGTGCCATGAAGACCGCCGCCGGCGTGGCCGGTGGGGTGTTGCTGGCCGAAGGGATCAGCAGCCTGTTCCATCACAACCAGCAACCGCAGGTGGTGGAAGAGATCATCGAACAACCGGCACCGGCCAGTGATTCAGGTAACTGGGGCAACGATGACCAGAAGTTTGCCGGCAATGACAGCTGGGGCAGCAATAACGCCGATAGCTTCGCCGACAGCGATTATTCCGACGATTCCTCTTCCTTTGGCGACGACGATTCCTTCGTCTGACACACCAGGCCCGGGGCGCTGCGGCGCTCCGGTCTGATTTTTTTCCGGAAACGCTCCCTTGGCTGGCATACTGGCGCCCTTTCCGGGCGCTGGCGCCTGGCTGTCCATGAGGAAGTGCGGTGAAAAAAATTGCAGTGTTCGCCGATGTGCAAAACCTCTACTACACCGTGCGCCAGGCCTATGGTTGCCACTTCAACTACGCCGCCCTGTGGGCTGACATCAGCGCGCGCGGGCAGATTGTCGAGGCGTACGCCTATGCCATCGACCGCGGCGACAGCAAGCAGCAACAGTTCCAGCAGATCCTGCGCAACCTGGGCTTCACGGTAAAACTCAAGCCGTATATCCAGCGCAGCGACGGCTCCGCCAAGGGCGACTGGGACGTGGGCATCACGCTGGACATCATGGACGCCGCCGACCATGTCGACGAAGTCGTGCTGGCCTCCGGTGACGGTGATTTCGACATGTTGCTCGAACGCATCATCCACAAGCATGGCGTGCGGGCCGTGGCCTACGGCGTGCCGGGGCTGACGGCCAACTCATTGATACGCGCCGCCAGCCACTACGTGCCGATCGAAGGCGCGTTGTTGCTCAAATAGATCGTAGAACGGAGTTGGAACAGGTTTGGAACGTATAGCGGTTATCGACTTTGAAACCACTGGCATCACCCCCAGCAGCCACTGCCGGGCCACGGAGATTGGCGTGGTCATCCTCGAGCGTGGGCAGATCGTGGACCGCTACCAGAGCTTGATGAACGCCGGTGTGCGCGTACCGGCGTTTATCGAACAGCTCACCGGCATCAGCAACGCCATGCTGCGCAGCGCGCCACCGGCTGAACGGGTGATGAACGAAGTCAATGAGTTCGTCGGCACCACGCCCTTGATGGCGCACAACGCCGCGTTCGACCAGAAGTTCTGGGACTTTGAGCTGGGCCTGATCCGCCGCACCCGCCTGCAGAAATTCGCCTGCTCCTTGCTGCTGGCCCGCCGCCTGATGCCGGCGGCGCCCAACCACAAGCTCGGCACCCTCAACACCTACGCCAAACTGCCCCACACCGGCCAGGCTCACCGGGCGCTGGCGGATGCGGAAATGGCCGCCAACCTCACAGCGCACCTGGCCCAGGAACTGCGCCAGACTCATGGCTTGCGGGAGCTGTCCCATGACTTACTGTGTACCTTGCAAAAAGTGCCGGCCGCGAAGATCAATGAGCACCTGAAGAAACATCGCGGGTTTTAAGGTCTGGCGCTGATCGTCCCCACGCTCCGCGTGGGCATGCATCTGGAGACGCTCCGCGTCACGACTTTAAGAGTGGACGCAGAGCGTCCAGGGCGGCATTCCCACGCAGAGCGTGGGAACGATCAGCACGATCAGCAAACAGCGCGGGTTCTGATCCGGCTACTGCCTCAAGAACACTGGAGTTCCCATGTGGGCGCTGGCTTGCCTGCGATAGTGGCGTATCAGCCAGCCATTTATTGCCTGACCCTCCGCTATCGCGGGCAAGCCCGGCTCCCACTTGGGTTATGCGTCGTTTGATCGTCCCCACGCTCCGCGTGGGCATGCATCTGGTGACGCTCCGCGTCACGACTTTAAGAGTGGACGCAGAGCGCCCAGGGCGGCATTCCCACGCAGAGCGTGGGAACGATCAGCAAACAGCGCGGGTTCTGATCCGGCTACTGCCTCAAGAACACTGGAGTTCCCATGTGGGAGCTGGCTTGCCTGCGATAGCGGTGTATCAGCCAGCCATTTATTGCCTGACCCTCCGCTATCGCGGGCAAGCCCGGCTCCCACAGGGGTTATGCGTCGTTTGATCGTCCCCACGCTCCGCGTGGGCATGCATCTGGAGACGCTCCGCGTCATGACTTTAAGAGTGGACGCAGAGCGTCCAGGGCGGCATTCCCACGCAGAGCGTGGGAACGATCAGCAAACAGCGCGGGTTCTGATCCGGCTACTGCCTCAAGAACACTGGAGTTCCCATGTGGGAGCTGGCTTGCCTGCGATAGCGGTGTATCAGCCAGCCATTTATTGCCTGACCCTCCGCTATCGCGGGCAAGCCCGGCTCCCACTTGGGTTATGCGTCGTTTATCGAGGCTGTGGGCACTCCAACGCCTGGCCCACCACCCCCTTCGCCATCTCCACCCAACGCATCTCATCACTCCGCCCGATGCGTGGGCCTGGGCGTCGGACTTGCACGTCCGGTCACCAAGTATTCGATGACAGGGCGAGACTGGCTACCGAATCCGACGCAAACAAGGCACCTGAGCGCTGAATGGTCGGTAGGTCAAATCCGGCTATGAGTTAGGACCTTTCTGGTTTTCTTCTTTACTCATCCATCGCGTTTTACTGCGACCTACCATTCTGTGTGTCATTCACGCACAGGGACAAAGAACATGCAGGAAAGCGACCTTCATACAGCGATCATGCGAAGCAAGTTGGAACTTGAATCAAATGGCATTGATCTGGGTTCCAGTTCAAGCATGGCGTTTCATGTGGGCAACACGATGACAAGCTGCCCGGCAGTCATGGTGTTGCCGAGTTCGCCAGGTTGGAGTCATGGCCCTCATTACCAGTTACTCAAGCCGATTCACGCTGACCCCGTTGCGCCCGATACGACGTTTGATGAACTCTGGAAATGTACACAGCAACACTACGGCCTCACGGCAGCCACAGTGATCACTGGCGCGGCGGGCATACCCATAAGCAAAATTGCGGTGGGTGCTTGGGTTCACGTCGGCTCCAGCAAAACCACGAACCTGGCTAGCCTGATCGGAATGCGCTTTTTCCCTCGTACGTTGATCAAGCACCCCACCATGGCCAGAATGGCAAAGGCAACGTTTGGCACGGTCCGGGTATTTGGCATCATCGGGAGAGGCATGCCCTTCGTCGCTGCCGGGCTTGCAGTCTTTGACCTGGTCAGTATTGGTAAGTGTGCCTATGAGGCGAGAAATGGAAGGTAGCCTGGCAAGAGCCGACATCAGCGAAAAAGTTATCCAGCTATTCGTCGATATCATCGGTTTTATCGACCGAAGCGAAGTGACGGAGCAAACCGATTTCATCCATGACTTCGACATCATTGATGACGACCTGACCTGCTTTGTCATGCAGATCAAGTGGCAGTTCAAGCTGCAAGCGACGCAGGAGGATTGGGATCACATCACGACCATCAAGCAGATAGTTGATTTGATCGAGCGCAGATCAAGCTCCTACAGTTAACCGCGTCGCTCGGGCAGAACAGCCGGGCTGATCGTTCCCACGCGGAGCGTGGGAACGATCGCTCAGCCAGCATTTTTGCCATTGGTGTCCAACTGCCCCAACGGCACCCGCCGCTCTATCGCGCTGGACAGAATAATCGAGGTCTTGCTGAAGCCAAACTTCGCTACGCGGTTAATCAGGCTCTCCAACTCGGGCATCGAGCCCACCGCCGCTTGCATGATCACGCATGGGTCGCCCGTGACCCGGTGGCATTCGGTGAGTTCGGGTATCTCCGCCAGGGCGTCGTACACCTTTTGGCTGCCATGGTTGGTCAGCCGCAACTCAATCACGCATTGAATCGGCAAGCCCACTTTGGATAAATCCACCTTGGCCTGGTAGCCGGTGATCACGCCGCTGGCCTCAAGCTTGGCCACGCGTTCGGCCACGGCGGGGGCGGAAAGGTTCACGGTGCGCGCCAGTTGCGCGTAGGAAGCACGGCCATCTTCAAGCAGGGCGCTGAGGAGCATGCGGTCGTATTTGTCCATGATAAGGCTCCGGTTGCGCGTGGCTTTCGAAAGCACGGTTTATAGCCTTGATAACCATGGTTTGAGAAGTGTATTGGCGTTTTAAACAGGTTTTGTAACTTAAGTTTATCCACCTTCGTTTCTAGAATAAGTCTCCCATTTCCTGCCATAGAGCCGCCCAATGCCTGGCCCACGTCGCTTTCCCTTACCGTTGATCGCCGCCTTTTTTGCGTTGTATGTGATCTGGGGTTCCACCTATCTGGTGATTCGTATCGGCGTGGAGTACTGGCCGCCGCTGTTGCTGGCGGGGATTCGGTTTTGCACGGCGGGGGTCTTGATGTATGGCTTCCTCAGATGGCGCGGGGTGCCGGCGCCGACCTGGCCGCAGTGGAAGGCGGCCGGGATGATCGGCATTTTGTTGCTCACCGTGGGCAATGGTGGCGTCAGCGTGGCGGAACATATGGGCGTGTCGTCCGGCGTGGCGGCGCTGGCGGTGGCGACGGTGCCGCTGTTTACCTTGCTGTGTGGTTTTTTCTGGGGCGCGCGTAATACGCGGTTGGAATGGGCAGGCGTGCTGCTGGGGATCATCGGCATCGCCATGCTCAACATGGGCAGTACCTTGCAGTCGAGCCCACTGGGCGCGGTGTTGCTGTTGATGGCGGCGGCGTCCTGGGCCTTCGGCTCGGTGTGGAGCCGCCATTTGCCGCTGCCCCAAGGCGCCATGGCCAGCGCCGCGGAAATGCTCGTGGCTGGCGTGGCGCTGCTGATCGTCAGCGCATTGTCTGGCGAGCACCTGCAGGCCATGCCGCCGTTGGAGGGCTGGCTGGCCCTGGCGTACCTCACGGTGTTCGGCTCGATCATCGCCTTCAACGCTTATATGTACCTGCTCAAGCACGTACGCCCGGCGGCGGCGACCAGCTACGCCTACGTGAACCCGGCCGTCGCCGTGTTGCTGGGGATTGTGTTCGTGGGTGAGAGCATCGGCCTGGAAGAAGCCCTGGCAATGCTGGTGATCATCAGCGCGGTGTTGCTGATCAGCCTCCCCCAATGGCGCAAGCCCAAACCCGAAATAAGGTAAACTGCCGCGCATTACGCCCTTGCGCTGAATTTTTCCTACGGTAACTACATGACTTTCGCCACCCTTGGCCTGATCGAACCCTTGCTGCGCGCCCTTGAGACGCTTGGCTACCAGACCCCGACGCCGGTGCAGGCGCAAGCCATTCCGGCAGTGCTGGCCGGTCGCGACCTGATGGCCGCGGCCCAGACCGGCACCGGCAAGACCGCAGGTTTCGCCTTGCCGCTGCTGCAACTGCTGACCATGGAAGGGCCGAAAGTCGCCGCCAACTCGGCGCGTGCGCTGATCCTGTGCCCCACCCGTGAACTGGCCGAGCAGGTTCATGCCAGCGTTGCCGAGTACGCCCAACACCTGCCGCTGACCACTTACGCGGTGTACGGCGGCGTGAGCATCAACCCGCAGATGATGAAGCTGCGCAAAGGCGTCGACATTCTGGTCGCCACCCCTGGCCGCCTGATCGACCTGTTCCGCCAGAACGCGCTGAAGCTCAACCAGCTGCAAACTCTGGTGCTGGATGAAGCCGACCGCATGCTCGACCTGGGCTTCTCCGAAGAGCTTGCCAACATTTATCGCATGCTGCCGAAAAAGCGCCAGACCCTGCTGTTTTCCGCGACCTTCTCCGATGACATTCGCCTGCTCGCCGGGCAGATGCTCAACGACCCGCTGAGCATCGAAGTCAGCCCGCGCAACGTTGCCGCCAACACCGTCAAGCAGTGGGTGGTGCCGGTGGACAAGAAGCGCAAGCCGGAGCTGTTTGTGCACCTGATGCGCAAGGGCCGTTGGAAGCAAGTGCTGGTGTTCGCCAAGACCCGCAACGGCGTGGATGCGCTGGTGGACAAGTTGCAGGGCCTGGGGATCAACGCCGACGGCATCCATGGCGACAAACCACAAGCCACCCGCCAACGCGCACTGGACCGCTTCAAGGCCAGCGAAGTGCAGATCCTGGTGGCCACCGATGTGGCGGCCCGTGGCCTGGATATCGAAGACCTGCCGCTGGTGGTCAACTTCGACCTGCCGATCGTGGCCGAGGACTACATCCACCGTATCGGCCGTACCGGGCGTGCGGGCAACACCGGTGAGGCGATTTCCCTGGTGTGTGCCGATGAGGTGAACATGCTCTCGGCCATCGAGATGCTGACCCGCCAGACTCTCACCCGCAAAATGGAACCGGATTTCGAGCCGGAGCACCGCGTGCCGGACACCGATGCCAGCGGGCAGGTGGTGAAGAAACCGAAAAAGCCGAAGAAGCCGAAGGCGTCCGGCGGTGGCGGCAAGCGCAACCTGGGCAAGTGGGTGGACAGTGGGGAAGTAGCCCCGGCTGAGCCGTCGATCAAGCCGGTGCGCAAGGTGCCGGTGTTTAATACTGGGCCGCGTAAGAAGAAGTGATTGATCGTTCCCACGCGCGTGGGAACGCATCCTGTGACGCTCTGCGTCACGAACCTAAAGCGGGACGCAGAGCGTCCCTGGCGGCATCCCCACGCAGAGCGTGGGAACGATCAGCGTTGGAGCCATTCCAACATCCCCAGCCCAGCCGCCCGGCCACTGGCAAAACACCCGGTCAGCAAATACCCACCGGTCGGCGCTTCCCAATCGAGCCTTTCCACTGCACAAAACACCCCAGGCAATGGCTTGAGCATTTGATCGTTCCCACGCTCCGCGTGGGAACGCATCCTGTGACGCTCTGCGTCACGAACCTAAAGCGGGACGCAGAGCGTCCCTGGCGGCATCCCCACGCAGAGCGTGGGAACGATCAGCGTTGGAGCCATTCCAACATCCCCATCCCAGCCGCCCGGCCACTGGCAAAACACCCGGTCAGCAAATACCCACCGGTCGGCGCTTCCCAATCGAGCATTTCCCCCGCACAAAACACCCCAGGCAATGGCTTGAGCATCAACCGCTCATCCAGCGCTTCAAACGGCACACCGCCCGCCGTGCTGATCGCCTCATCCATCGGCCGCGTTTTCACCAACGTCAGCGGCAACGCCTTGATATCCACCGCCAATTGCGCCGGGTCGGTGAAGTGTTCAGCAGGCGTCAGCTCGCGCAACAACGCCGCTTTCAAGCCATCCAACCCCAGCTGACTGTGCAAATGCTTGCTCATCGACCGCGAGCCACGGGGCTTGGCCAATGCGGCCTGCACCTTGTCCAACGGCTTGCTGGGCAGCAAATCGATATGCACCGTGGCCGCAGCGTCGCGGTTGATCGCTTCGCGAATCGGCGCCGATAAGGCGTAAATCAAGCTGCCTTCGATACCGGTGGCAGTGATCACGCATTCGCCCAGCCGAGGCTTGTCATCCCCCAGGCCAATGGCGACGTTTTTCAACGGCGCGCCAGCGAATTTGCTGACCATCAACTCGCTCCATGCCGACACTTCAAACCCGCAGTTGCTCGGTTGTAGCCTCACATAGGGCAGGCCTCTGCCTTCAAACAGGTTGAGCCATGCGCCGTCGGAGCCCAATCGCGACCAGCTGCCGCCGCCCAGGGCCAGCAGCACGGCGTCGCTGTGGACAACTTTTTCGCCGTCCGGGCTGTGGATAAGTAAATCGCCCTCGTCATTCCAACCCGTCCAACGATGCCGGGTGTGGATAACCACACCTTGCTCCCGCAGACGCTTGAGCCAAGCGCGCAAAAGTGGCGCGGCTTTCATATCGGTAGGAAATACGCGACCGGAGGTGCCGACAAAGGTCTGGATACCCAGGCCATGGATCCATTCGCACAACGCCTCGGCGCCAAAGCTGCGCAGCAGCGGCGCCATGTGCGGGGCGCGTTCGGCGTAGCGCGACAGGAACGCCGGGTACGCCTCGGAGTGGGTGATGTTCATGCCGCCCACGCCTGCCAGCAGGAACTTGCGCCCCACCGACGGCATGCCGTCGTACAGGTCCACGCGCACGCCAGCCTGGCTCAAGACTTCGGCGGCCATCAGCCCGGCGGGGCCGCCGCCGATAATGGAGACGTGGTGGGCAGAAGTCTGAGGCATGGGCAGGGCTACGGTGATGTGAATAGGCCGAGCATTCTACCCGACCACGACGCCGCTGCCTGATCAAAAAACGTACACTTTCCTACAGGCCATGCGGTCAAACGCTTGTAGCCGCTTACGCTCAAGTTATCCACAGGCCGTTCCACAGGCATTGTGGGTAACGCTCACACTTCAATGACAGCCTGATGACGTCCACACCCGCTGCGCGCTGTGGTGCAGGATGCCGTGGCGGCGGGCGAGGGCGGGGCGGTCCTTGCTGTAACCGCCGCCGATCACGCCCATCACCGGTATGTCGCGGCCCAGGCAGTGGCGCATCACGCTTTCATCACGGGCGGCGACGCCTTTGTCTGTCAGCTTGAGGTAACCAAGGGCGTCGTCCTTGTGCACATCCACGCCGGCGTCGTACAGCACCAGATCCGGCTGGTAGAGCGGCAGCAGGTAGTTGAGCGCGTCATCCACCACCTTGAGGTAGTCGGCATCGCCCATGCCCATGGGCAGCGGGATGTCCCAGTCGCTCTGGGCCTTGCGTGCCGGGAAGTTCTTTTCGCAGTGCAGCGACACGGTGATGGCGTCCGGCGTGTCGTGCAGGATGCGTGCGGTGCCGTCACCCTGGTGTACGTCGCAATCGAAGATCAGCACGCGATTGACCCGGCCGTTGGCCAACAGGTAATGGCTGATCACCGCCAGGTCATTAAAAATGCAGAAACCCGCCGGATAATCGTAATGGGCATGGTGGGTGCCGCCCGCCAAATGGCAGGCCAGGCCATGTTCCAGGGCTTGTTCGGCGGCCAGGATCGAGCCGCCCACCGCGCGCACCGTGCGCCGGGCCAGGGCTTCGCTCCACGGCAGGCCGAGGCGGCGTTGGTCTTCGCGGGACAGTTCGCCGCTCATGTAGCGTTCGATATACCCCGGTTCATGGGCCAGGGCCAAAATGTCTGCCGGGCACAGCGGCGGGCGCAGCAATTGGCTGTCTTCGGTCAGGCCGCTGTCCACCAAGTGGTCACGCAACAGGCGAAACTTGTCCATGGGGAACCGGTGGTCCGCCGGGAACTCAGGGCTGTAGTCTTCGTGGTAGATCAATGGCAAGGACATGGCATTTTCTGACGGGAACCTGCGACGGATCTTAACAGCGCTGTACACTCACGCACATGGCAAGGCAGGGGGGCCCCATGGAGCCGATACTGGAATTGGAAAGTGCACGCTTGGTGCTTCGCCAATGGCGCGACAGCGACCTGCCGGACTTTGCGCGCATGTGCGCCGACCCGCAGGTGATGCGCTACTTTCCGGCTCAATTGAGCCACTTGGAAAGCGCCGCGTTGATCGGCCGGATTCGCGGGCATTTTGCTGAATATGGCTTTGGTTTTTGGGCATTGCAGCGCAAGGACACGGGCGAATTTATCGGCCTGACCGGGCTTGCGAATGTCAGCTTTGAAGCCGGCTTTACCCCGGCGGTGGAAATCGGCTGGCGCCTGGCCCGCGAACATTGGGGGCTGGGTTATGCCAGTGAGGCCGCCTGGACAGCGTTGCGCTGTGGTTTTGACCGCTTGCAACTGGACGAAATCCTGGCCTTCACCACCGAGAGCAACCTGCCCTCACAAAAAGTCATGCAGGCCATCGGTATGCATTACGATCCGCAGGCAGATTTTGAACACCCGAAAGTCGCAGCCGGTGACCCGCTGCGACCGCATGTTTTGTACCGCATCACCCGCGCCCAATGGTTGGACACGCTGCACGGATAAGCAGGCGGTCATGCTCAACAGAAACCCGTAGGAGCGAGCTTGCTCGCGAAGAACGCAAGAGCGCTGCGGTAAACCAGAAGCGCTGCGTCATCGTTAACGACCTTCGCGAGCAAGCTCGCTCCTACAGGTGGATACCGTTTTGCTTTGAGGAGAGTTTCAATGAGCCAAGTATTGGAAGATCTGGTGGACTTGCTGACCCTGGAGCCGATCGAGGAAAACCTCTTTCGCGGCCGCAGCCAGGACCTGGGCTTTCGCCAACTGTTCGGCGGCCAAGTGCTCGGCCAGTCGCTGTCGGCGGCCAGCCAGACCGTAGAAGAAGCGCGGCATGTGCATTCCCTGCACGGTTATTTCCTGCGCCCTGGCGATGCCGCGTTGCCGGTGGTGTATTCGGTGGACCGCGTGCGCGACGGTGGCAGTTTCAGCACGCGTCGTGTCACCGCGATTCAAAAGGGTAATCCGATCTTCACCTGCACGACCTCGTTCCAGTACGACGAACAAGGCTTCGAGCACCAGACCACCATGCCGGTGGTAGTGGGCCCGGAAAACCTGCCGTCGGAGCTGGAGCTGACCCAGCAACGTGCGCACCTGATCCCCGAGCACATGCGCGACAAGCTGCTGTGCCCAAAGCCCATCGAAGTGCGCCCGGTCACCGAAAAAGACCCGTTCAACCCGCAGCCGTCCGACCCGGTCAAGTACGTGTGGTTTCGTGCCGACGGTGCCTTGGCGGACACGCCGGCGTTGCATAAATACCTGTTGGCCTACGCCTCGGACTTCGGCCTGTTGACCACCTCGTTGCTGCCCCATGGCAAGACCGTGTGGCAGAAAGACATGCAGGTCGCCAGCCTCGATCACGCGCTGTGGTTCCACGCCGACCTGCGTGCCGATGACTGGTTGCTGTACGCCATGGACAGCCCGTGGGCTGGCAACTCCCGGGGTTTCTCCCGGGGCAGCGTGTACAACCGCGCCGGGCAACTGGTGGCGTCGGTGACCCAGGAAGGTTTGATTCGCCATCGCAAGGATTGGGCATGAGCCTCTGCGACGTGAAGCACTGGGTGTTCGACATGGACGGCACCCTCACGGTGGCGGTGCATGATTTTGCGGCTATCCGCGTGGCGCTGCAGATCCCGCCTGAAGACGACATTCTCACGCACCTCGCGGCATTGCCGGCAGATGTCGCGGAGGCCAAACATGCCTGGTTGCTGGAGCATGAGCGCGAGCTGGCGCTGGGTTCCATTGCGGCCGAAGGTGCCGTTGAGCTGGTACGCGAATTGGCCGGGCGCGGTTATCGCTTGGGGATCCTGACCCGTAATGCGCGGGAGCTGGCCCATATCACCCTGGAGGCGATAGGCCTGGCGGACTGCTTTGCCATTGAGGACGTGCTGGGGCGCGATGATGCGCCGCACAAGCCGGATCCCGGTGGGTTGCTGAAACTGGCGGCGGCTTGGGACGTAGCACCCCGCGAAATGGTGATGGTCGGGGATTATCGCTTTGACCTGGATTGTGGCCGGGCAGCGGGCACCAGGACGGTGTTGGTGAACTTGCCGGAGAACCCTTGGCCGGAATTGGCGGATTGGCATGCCGAGGATTGTGCGGCGCTGCGCCGAATGATCTAAGCCGGGCGACAGAGAGCAAATGTGGGAGCTGGCTTGCCTGCGATAGCGTTGGGTCAGCTGACACTTTATCAACTGACAGTCCGTCATCGCAGGCAAGCCAGCTCCCACATTTTGATGGGGTTCCTTCAGGTGCTACTGGGCGAACAGTACCTTTTCCCCCTCTGGCGAGGTAAACATCTTATCCCCGTCATGCCCCACCCCCGGCACTTCTACCTGCCGGTGGCCCAACTGCGGATTCCGCTGCTTGAGGTAGTCAAAGTAGTTGTGGCCACGAAGCAGTCGATACGCACCCTGGGTTTCGGCTTCGCAGCTTTTATCCAATGCCGGGTGGTTGGGGTCGGTGTCCTGCTGGCCCAACAGGTAAGTGATGTCGCGTGAGACGTAGTCTTGTTCCAGTTGCTGGGCACCTCGGTCACCCACGTAATTCGGCAGGTTTTGCATGCCGTACTTCCAGTCGTTGAAGCCTGGGCAATTGGCAATGTCGAACGTCACCGGGCGTTGCGGGCTGAAGTAAGCATAGGACGACGGGTTGGCCACCACATACCGCAGGCGGATGCCCTCGGTGTTCAGCAACGGGTGGTCGTGGCCGGTGAGGGCGAAGCGCTGCACCACTTGGCCGCCACCGGAATGCCCGGCGACCACGATTTCTTTCAGTGCCGGGAACAGTTTGCGGTTGCCCAAGTGCTTGATGATCTGGTCCAGAGCGCCATAAGAGCTGATCTGCCCTGGGCCGGTGGACGCTTCGCCGGCCATCCAGTCGTTACCCTTCCAACGCACTACCTCGTCGCCCAGGTGGTTGCGCTTCACGTCGGCTTGATTGAGAAACTGCGGCGCGATCACCAGCGTACTGCCGCCCACCTCGGCATGCTCGGCGGCGTCGATGCCGCTTTGCAGGTAGGTCTGCGCATTGCGCAGGCGGCCATGCACGATGATCAATGCGCGCGTGACCTTGGGCAGCGGCTGGCCCCAATCCTGGCTCAGGCCCAGGCTGAGGTCTCCGGCCTCCAGATGAAAGCGATCGGGGCTGACCACCTTGACGCCGTGTTCAGCCGCGAAGGTGCAACAGGACACGAGCACACCCAGCAGCAACCCCAATCGTTTGATCATTTAGAGACTCTTGGCCGCGAAGGTATCGCATTGAGTGATCTGGCCCTGGGCGAAGCCGGTCTTGAACCAGCGCACGCGCTGGGCCGAGGTGCCGTGGGTGAACGAGTCTGGTACCACGCGCCCCTGGCCCTGTTGCTGCAAGCGGTCATCGCCGATGGCATTGGCTGCGTTCAGGGCCTCTTCGATATCACCGGGTTCCAGCCAGTTCAGGCGTTTTTGCGCATGGTTGGCCCACACGCCGGCAAAGCAATCGGCTTGCAGTTCCTGGCGAACCAGCAGGCCACCGTCGCCTTCCATCTGCCGACCCTGTTGGCGCGCTGCCTGGATCTTGGACGAGATGCCCAGCAACGTTTGTACGTGGTGCCCGATTTCGTGGGCGATCACGTAGGCCTGGGCGAAATCACCGGCGGCCTGGAAGCGTTGCGACATTTCCCGGAAAAAATCCAGGTCCAGGTACACCTGCTGGTCAGCCGGGCAGTAAAACGGGCCGCTGGCCGAGGTGGCGCCACCACAGGCTGAGTTCACCCGGCCACGGAACAGGATCAGTTTCGGGTTCTTATAGGCCAGCCCATTTTCCTGGAACACCTGGCCCCAGGTGTCTTCGGTATCGCCCAGCACGGCGCGCACAAAGTCGGCTTGCTCATCGTTGGCTGGCGGCGCTTGACGCGGCTGGGTGCTGACCGACGGCGCCTGTTCCATCTGGCCGGTCAATTGGCCAAGAATCTGCATCGGGTCCTGGCCGGTCAGCCAGCCAATGCCGACGATCAGCACGATGGCCGTGAGGCTCAGGCCCTTGCCGCCGCCGAAGCGCATACCGCCACCGCCGCCGCCACTGTCGTTACGGGCATCTACCACGTTGTCGCTGCGTCGGCCTTTTTTCCATAGCATGGGAGCAATCCTCTGTGTGCTAACCGTGATTGATTATGGTCGGTATTAACGGCAATAGCCTTCGCCAGTGGCGACGATCAGGCAGTCTTTTTTATCTGCCAGCCACTTCAAGCCGGTGGCAGCGCCATCGCCAGCGCGCAACAACTGCGGGCCGTCGGGGCGGGTGAAGGCGATGCCGTCTTCAGCGGCCTCACCTTTGAAGGTGCCGGCGTCATCGGCGTCCAGGCCATATTGCATGGTGAGAAGGTAGTGGCCGCGGCCAATGCTGTCGTCCTTGGCGATGGTCAGGTGCAAGCCTTCGACGCCGACCCACTTGCCGACCCATTTATCGGTGGGCGGGGTTTCGGGCACCAGGGTCGCTTGCACGGAGGCGGGCGCGGGCTTGGGGGCTTCTTTCGGGGTTTTATCGCAGGCGGCGAGCAGGGCGAGGGCAGACAGGGCAAAGAGGATTTTTTTCATAGCGGCAAGGCCTTGGTTAAAAAGTGTGCAACGCCGGGGCGAGCGTGCAGCGTTGGACTCGGATCCATCGATTTAGTGCGCTGTTCGCCCGGTGTTTGGTTATGCTCTTGGGGCAGACTCCGGCCCGGCTGCTAGATTACCGGGTTGAGCGCGACTTGGTTCAGCGCTCAGCGTCCCGCTCGCCACACAAGAGAATTCAATGACTGTCAGTACCCCGCTCTCCGGCGTCAACCATCCGTTCAAAGGCATCCTGCTGATTGTGCTGGCGACGTTCCTGTTCTCCAGCCACGACGCCTTGTCCAAATACCTGGCCGGGTTTTACCCGATCGTGATGGTGGTGTGGGCGCGGTACATGGTGCACACCTTGCTGATGGCCGGGATCTTCCTGCCGCAATCGGGCTTGCGCGTGTTGCGCAGCAAGCGGCCGGGCATGCAGGTGGTGCGGGCGTTATGCCTGTTGGGCACCAGCCTGTTCTTCACCACAGCGCTGCATTACATCCCGTTGGCCGAAGCTACAGCGGTGAACTTCCTTGCGCCGATCCTGGTGACGGCGCTGTCGGTGCCGTTGCTCGGTGAGCACGTGACCCGTGGCCAGTGGCTGGCGGTGATCTGCGGGTTTATCGGCGTGGTGATCATTATCCACCCCGGCGGCGAGCTGTTTACCCCGGCGGTACTGCTGCCGCTGTGCTCGGCGCTGTTCTTCTGCTTCTACCAGTTGCTCACGCGCATCCTCAGCCAATACGACAGCCCGACTACCAGCAACTTCTTCGCCGGCCTGTGCAACACCTTGGTGATGAGTGCGATGGTGCCGTTCTTCTGGCAAGTGCCGACGTTGTGGCACGCGGTGATGATGCTGGCGCTGGGCACCTGCGGGATGACCGCGCACCTGATGCTCACCCAGGCGTTCCGCTTCGCGGCGCCGGCCTTGCTGGCGCCGTTTGGCTATTGCCAGATCGTGTTTGCGGGGTTGTTGGGCTGGCTGGTGTTCAGCCATACCCCCGATATGACCACGGTGGTGGGTATCGGGGTGATCTGCATGAGCGGGTTGGCCGCTGCCTGGCAGCAGCGGCGGCGTTAGTTAAACGTCTACCGTGGGGATCTTGCGCGGCGCCATGAAGTACATCCACACCAGTGCGATGAAGTACATCGCCGGGATCAGGGTGAACAACACCGTGTAGTTGTTGTTGGTCACCGTGAGGATATGGCCGACGATCTGGGTCATGAACATGCCGCCGATGGCCGCGCACATGCCGCCGAAACCGAACACCGTGCTCATCATGTGCTTGGGCGTGTAGTCCATCACCAGGCTCCAGATGTTGGCGGTCCAGGCCTGATGCGCGCCGATGGCCAGGGAGATGGCGAACACCGCGACCCACAGCTGGCTGGAGCCGGCCGCCATGATCACGCCGACGATGCAGCAGGCGAACAGCAACATCGACAACAGCCGCGCCTTGATCGAGTTCATCCCACGGCCGATCAGGAATGACGACAGGATCCCACCGCCCACGCTGCCAAAGTCGGCGGTGAGGTAAATGATGATCAGCGGAATGCCCATCTGGGTCACGTTGATGCCCAGGTTGTATTGCTGGTTCAAGAACGGCGGCAGCCAATACAGGTAGAACCAGAACACCGGCGCAGTGAGCGAGTAGGCAAGGGCGAAGGCCCAGGTGCCGCGCATGCGCAGGATGCGGCTGAACGGCACGCGGGGTTGTTCCGGCTCGACTTCCTGTTGCACGTAGTCCAGTTCGGATTGTTTAACGGTGGGGTGGTCTTCCGGGTTGTAGTACTTCAAGCCCCAGAGCACCAGCCAGATACCGCCGAGTGCCGACATGCACAGGAACGCTGCCTGCCAGCCCCACACGTGCAGGATCAACGGCAGCAGCATGGGCGTCATCATCGCGCCGACGTTGGTGCCGGCGTTGAAGATGCCGGTGGCCACTGCCCGTTCACCCGCCGGGAACCACAAGCGTGTGGTCTTGACGCAGGCCGGGTAGTTGGCGGCTTCGGTCAGCCCGAGGACAAACCGGCAGACCATAAAGCCCACCGCCGAGGTGGCCAGGCCATGGGCGCCGGTGGCCAGGCTCCACAGCAGCACGGCGCAGAAGAACACGCGCTTGACGCCGACCCGGTCGATCAAGCGGCCTTGCAGCACAAAGCCGATGGCGTAGCCGACCTGGAACCAGAAGTTGATGTTGGCGTAGTCCATCGCCGTCCAGCTCATTTCCTTGGCGAGGATCGGTTGCATCACGCCCAGGGCGGCGCGGTCGATGTAGTTCAAGGTGGTGGCGAAGAACACCAGGGCCAGCATGCCCCAGCGCGTTTTACCCACGGCCAGGGCACCGCGGATCTTGTCGCCGATGCCGGCGTGCGGGTTGCCCGGGCGCGCGGCCAGGGCTGAATTTTGCAGAGGCATGAGGTTTGTACCCGTTTTTTGAAATTCTTATGATGTGTTCTGGGTCTTTGTTACGTGAACGAATTGCCCGGTCGATGGTGCGCAGTGGTTAAAAAGTCGTCAATTCGCCAAAGAGGCTTAGTGTTCGATAATCGCACCAAAAACTAACCGGTTCGTACATTTTAATTGCTGCCTGTAGGCTGGGGGCGAATAATTTGCCACAAACAACAATTGCCGGGAGTCTTCCATGCAACGTTCTATTGCCACTGTGTCCTTGAGCGGCACCCTGCCGGAAAAACTCGAAGCCATTGCCGCCGCCGGGTTTGATGGGGTGGAGATCTTTGAGAACGACTTGTTGTATTACGACGGCAGCCCTCGGGAAGTCCGGCAGATGTGCGCCGACCTCGGCATCGCCATCACCCTGTTCCAGCCGTTTCGCGACTTCGAAGGCTGCCGCCGTGATCGCCTGGCACGCAACCTGGAGCGTGCCGAACGCAAATTCGATTTGATGCAGGAACTGGGCACCGATCTGGTATTGGTGTGCAGCAATGCCTCGGCCGACAGCGTGGGTGACGAACGCATTCTGCTCGATGACCTGAGCCTGCTGGCCGAACACGCGGGCAAGCGCGGCCTGCGCATCGGCTATGAAGCGTTGGCCTGGGGCAAGCATGTGAACACCTGGCAGCAGGTGTGGAACCTGGTGCGCCAGGTCGATCACCCAAGCCTCGGTGTGTTGCTCGACAGCTTCCACACCTTGTCGCTCAAGGGCGACCCGAGTGGCATCGCGCAGATCCCCGGCGACAAGATTTTCTTTGTGCAAATGGCCGACGCGCCGATCCTGGCCATGGATGTGCTGGAGTGGAGCCGGCATTTCCGCTGCTTCCCAGGCCAGGGCGAATTTGACCTGGCGGGCTTTCTCGCGCCGATCATCCAGAGTGGCTACACCGGGCCGTTGTCCCTGGAAATTTTCAATGACGGTTTTCGTGCTGCGCCGACCCGCGCGAATGCGGCGGATGGCTTGCGGTCACTGTTGTACCTGGAAGAAAAAACCCGCCAGCGCCTGGCTGAAGAAGCCCCCGCTGCGCCCGTGGATATCCTGTTTGAAACTCCGGCGGCCAGCGAATACGACGGTATCGAGTTTCTTGAATTTGCCGTGGACGAAAGCCTCGGCGCCAAACTGACCCACTGGTTGGAACGCCTGGGTTTCGCCAGGGCCGGCCAGCATCGCTCCAAGAATGTGAGCCTGTTGCGCCAGGGTGACATCAACCTGATCCTCAACTGCGAACCCTATTCCTTCGCCCACAACTTTTTCGAGGCCCACGGCCCGTCGCTGTGCGCCACGGCAATTCGGGTCAAGGACAGTGCCAAGGCCCTGGAGCGGGCGGTGGCCTACAAGGGCCAGCCTTATCGCGGCCTGGTCGGCCCCAACGAGCTGGAATTGGCCGCCGTGCGTGCACCGGATGGCAGCCTGATTTACCTGGTCGACCCCAGCGAAGGCGGGCTGTACGACACCGATTTCAACCTGCAAACGGCTGCACCCGCCAGTGGCGGCTTGCTGCGCATCGACCATATGGCCATGGCGCTGCCGGCCGACAGCCTCGACAGTTGGGTGCTGTTCTACAAAAGCCTGCTGGATTTCGAAGCCGATGACGAAGTGGTCCTGCCCGACCCCTACGGCCTGGTGAAAAGCCGCGCATTGCGCAGCCGTTGCAGTTCGATTCGCCTGCCGCTGAATATCTCCGAAAACCGCAACACGGCGATTTCCCACGCGCTCTCCAGCTATCGCGGTTCGGGCGTGCACCACATTGCCTTCGATTGCGCGGATATTTTCGCCGAGGTACGCCGGGCCAAAGAGGCCGGTGTGCCGTTGCTGGATATCCCGCTCAACTATTACGACGACCTGGCGGCACGCTTCGATTTCGACGATGAGTTCCTCAGTGAGTTGGCGTATTACAACGTGCTGTACGATCGCGACGCCCAGGGCGGTGAGTTGTTTCATGTGTACACCGAGGCGTTCGAGGGGCGGTTTTTCTTCGAGATCATCCAGCGCAAGAATGGCTATGCCGGCTACGGCGCTGCCAACGTGGCGGTGCGTCTGGCGGCGATGGCCAAGTCGCGCAGTGGGGCGGTACGCCAGGCTCGGCTATAACCGCAAGGCAGGTGCTTCCTTCGGGGAGCGCCGCGGCCCATAATCAGCGCCTGCACAACAATGGCCGTGAGCGCACCATGACCTCGAGTCCCGATCTCCCCGCGGTAGCTGACGCACCGCGCAAGAGTCGCAAGAACAATCCGGAAAAGACCCGGGAGAATATTCTCCAGGAAGCCATTGTCGAGTTTGTTCAACAGGGCCTGGCCGGCGCTCGCGTAGACGCCATCGCCGAGCGCATCCACACTTCCAAGCGCATGATCTATTACTACTTCGGCAGCAAGGAGCAGTTATACGTCGAGGTATTGGAGAAGCTCTACGGCGATATCCGCAACACCGAAACCCGCATGAACCTCACGGCCCTGGAGCCGCGTGAGGCGATTCGCCGGTTGGTGGAGTTCACCTTCGATCACCACGACCAGAACGTGGATTTCGTGCGCATCGTCAGCATCGAAAATATCCACAACGCCGAGTACGTCAAGCGCACCGAGACCATCAAGGCGATGAACAGCAAAATCCTGGAAGGGCTGGGGGAGACCTTGCGCCGCGGGGCTGAGCTGGGGCTGTTTCGCGAAGGGCTGGAGCCGCTGGATGTGCACTTGCTGATCAACTCGTTCAGTTTCTACCGGGTGTCCAACCGGCACACCTTCAGCGAGATTTTCCAGATCGAGCTGTCGGATGAGGCGATCAAGCAGCGCCATCGGGAAATGATTTGCGAGTCGGTGTTGCGCTACCTGCAAGCCTGAGAACTGATCGTTCCCACGCACTGCGTGGGAATGCCGACATGGACGCTCTGCGTCTGCTGTCAAAGTCGTGACGCGGAGCGTCACGTGAGGCGTTTCCACGCAGAGCGTGGGAACGATCATGATGGGGTTGCATCCCTAGATATTCATGCTCTGGAAGTGTGCCAGCATTCTGTCTGCATCCGCCACTTCGCCGCTGAACAACTCAAACGCCTTCACCGCCTGAAACACCGCCATATTGCCGCCATCCAGGGTACGGCAACCCAAGGCGCGCGCGTCGCGCAGCAGTTGGGTTTCCAGCGGGAAGTACACAATTTCCGCCACCCACAATTCAGCCCGCAACAACGCCGCAGGCACAGGCGTGCCGGGCAGCTTGGCCATGCCCATCGGCGTGGTGTTCACCAGGCCATCGGCCTCGGCCATGGCGCTTTCCAAGTGGCTGCCGACCTGAGCGCGACCGACGCCGAACTGCTGGGCAAGGCTATCCACAAGGTTCTGGGCGCGAGTGCGGTCGACATCGAAGATGCTCAAGTGCTTCACGCCTTCTGCCAACAGTGCATGGGCCACTGCCGCGCCCGCACCACCGGCGCCCATCTGCACCACGCGTTGGCGCGGTACGTTGTGCAAGTTGCGCCGAAAACCTTCGGCGAACCCCAGGCAGTCGGTGTTATGACCGATGCGTTTGCCGCCCTTGAACACTACGGTGTTGACCGCACCAATGCCCCTGGCTTCATCGGAGAGCTCATCGAGCAAAGGCAGGATCGCCTGCTTGCACGGGTAGGTAATGTTCAGCCCGGTGAAGTGCATCAGCTCGGCGGCCCGTAGTAATTCCGGCAGGGCGTTGAGGTCCAGGTGCAGCGGCTCCAGGTCGATCAGGCGATACAGGTAGCGCAAGCCCTGGGCGTCGCCTTCCTGCTCATGCAGTGCCGGGGTGCGTGAGGCCTGGATACCGGCGCCGATCAGGCCGGCGAGAATGCGTGGTTTCATCAGGTGCGTCCCTTCAGCGTCAGGCTGAAATGTTCCAGTGCCAGGTGGTAGCCATGGCTGCCAAACCCGGCCAGCACGGCCTGGGCGATCGGTGACACAAACGAGTGATGACGAAAGGCTTCACGGGCATGCACGTTGGATAAATGCACTTCGATCACCGGCACTTCACTGGCCACCAGGGCATCGCGGATCGCGACCGAAGTGTGAGTCCAGGCCGCCGGGTTGATCACAATACCCGCGCAGCGGTTGCGGGCGCCGTGGATCCAGTCGAGCAATTCGCCCTCGTGGTTGGTCTGGCGAAACTCGATCTTCAGCCCGAGCTTGTCGGCGCTGCGACCACACAGGGCGGCAATGTCGGCCAGGGTTTCATGGCCATAAGTGGCAGGCTCGCGGGTGCCGAGCAGGTTGAGATTGGGGCCGTTAAGCACCAGCACGATGGGCGGCATAGAGGCTTCTCCACAGTTCTTATTGGTTGTGGAGTCAAAATGTACTGGTTGGTTAATTTGGTCAATGGATGGCTGCGGATCTGTTCGGTGATCGAACGTTTAATCAATGCAATTGCTGGATCACTGGCTGATGTGCATTCGGTTGAAGTATTGCGGGAGGTTGCTGAACGAGGAGGACTTTCGAGCATTGGCCGGGTCGTTCCAGTCGTTGGCATCACTGGTTACAACCCGGCATTCGCCGGTTTTTTTGTGGTTACTAATCTGTGAATCAGCTTCGGGAATAGGAGCCGGTTGTCGGGTGTGCAGAGGGAAATTGTTACCTGACGGAAAATAACCTAACGGATGGGTTACGATGAGAGTAGGTGCTTACAAAGGCTATGTCATTTCGGTGTTTATCAGGGATGAGCATTGCCCGCCCCATGTGCATGTCAGGGGCAAGGGATGGGATGCGCGGTTTCGTTTCAGTTTCCTGGATGGGGAAGTTGAGTTGTGGGATGTAGAGCCTGAACGGAGGCGGCCACCCACAGCACTTCTGAAGGAGATACGCGGGGCGATCATGCAGCGGCACTACTTGGCGCGGGCACGCAGGATTTGGTGGGAAAAACTGCAGACGGTTTGCCTGGAGAATCATTCCTGGAATTGGGACGCTGGTGAGTTGGTTCCAGGATTGGTCATTCGACACGGCGTCTATGTCATCGCCGGCGCCAGGCACGATGTCATAGCGCAACGGACTATTTTGAATCTGGTAAGAGCGCCAGATTGCGTGGGGATTAATTTATGAAAATCATAAAAGCCAAAGTCACACCTTATGTACCTCTCACTGAAGCCGACGTTGACAAGGCAATCGCCCGAGGACGCAGGTTGAAACGCCTGTACGCCAACGCCAGTAACGTACGTTATGAAAACGATTGCCTCTCCATTGGCTTCAGCGATGGCAGCCGCGTTGTGTTGCCGGTGGCTGGCCTGCCGGAGTTCGAAGGGTTTTCAGAGAAGGATTTCCAGCAGTTGGAAGTGACTTTCGGAGGCAAGGCGATTAGCTGTGAAGCGCAGGACCTGGATGTTTCGATCACTGGGTTGATCGCTACAAGCCAGCCGCTGATGGACCTGGCAACCAGCCTGGTGGCATCGCGCAATGGTCGCAAAAGCAGCGCGGCCAAGACCGCAGCGGCCCGGGCCAATGGCAAGAAGGGGGGCCGGCCACGCAAGGAAGTACCGCAGCCCCCAGAGACAACAGACACTTGAATAAACAGTAGGAGCGAGCTTGCTCGCGAAAACCCCACAGGCACCGCGTTCATCCAGGAAGCACGCGTTATCGTTGACGTTTTTCGCGAGCAAGCTCGCTCCTACAACCCACAGGTTTATCGGCGGGTCAGCAACACGCCCGACTCCATATGGTGCGTCCACGGGAACTGGTCAAACATTGCACACTGGGTGATCCGGTGCGTGTCGTGCAGTTGCGCGATATTCGCCGCCAGCGTCTCCGGGTTGCAGGAGATGTACAGGATGTTGTCGAAGCGCCGGGTCAGCTCGCAGGTGTCCGGGTCCATGCCAGCGCGGGGCGGGTCGACGAAGACGCTACCGAACTCGTAGCTTTTCAGGTCGATGCCGTGCAGGCGGCGGAACGGGCGCACTTCGTTCAGGGCTTGGGTGAGTTCTTCGGCAGAGAGGCGCACCAGGTTGACGTTATCCACGCCATTTTCATCCAGGTTGCTCAGGGCCGCATTCACTGAGGTCTTGCTGATCTCGGTGGCCAGCACCTTGCGCACGCGGGTCGCCAGCGGCAGGGTGAAGTTGCCGTTGCCGCAGTACAGCTCCAACAAATCGTCCGGGCGATCGCCCAGCGCTTCGTAGGCCCAGTTGAGCATCTTCTGGTTCACCGTGCCGTTGGGCTGGGTGAACGCGCCTTCGGGTTGGCGATAGCTGAAGGTGCGCCCACCGATGTCGAGTTTCTCCACCACGTAGTCGTGGCCGATCACATCGCGCTTGCCCTTGGAGCGGCCGATGATGCTCACATTCAGCTCAGCGGCCAATTTGTTCGCGGCGGTGTGCCAATGTTCGTCCAGCGGGCGGTGATAGCACAGGGTGATCATCGCGTCGCCGGCCAGGGTGGTGAGGAACTCCACCTGGAACAGCTTGTGGCTCAGGGCAGCGCTGGCTTGCCAGGCGGCCTTGAGTTGCGGCATCAACTGGTTGATGCGCTGGCTGGCGATGGGGAAGTCTTCGATGAGGATCGGCGTGCGCTTGTCCTCCTGGGAGAACATCGCGTAGTGGCGCTCGCCGCCTTCGCGCCACAGGCGGAACTCCGCACGCAGGCGGAAGTGCTGCAGCGGCGAGTCGAAGACCTGCGGCTCAGGCGCGTCGAACGGTGCCAGCAGGTCACGCAGGCGCGTGACCTTGTCTTGCAGTTGAGCGGTGTAGCTTGCGGCGTCAAAAGTCATGCGTTGAACCAGCCCAGCTTGATCACGAACAGGATCGACAGGATCACCAGTGCCGGGTTCAGCTCACGGTAGCGGCCCGAAAGCAGCTTGATGGCGGTCCAGGCGATGAAACCGAAGGCGATGCCGTTGGCGATGGAGTAAGTGAAGGGCATCGCCAGGGCGGTGATCACCACCGGCGCTGCCACCGTAATGTCGTCCCAGTCGATTTCGGCCAGGCCTTGGCTCATCAGCACCGCCACAAACAGCAAGGCTGGCGCGGTGGCATAGGCCGGCACGCTGGCGGCCAATGGCGAGAAGAACAGCGCCAGCAAAAACAGGATCGCTACCACGATGGCGGTCAAGCCGGTACGGCCACCGGCGCTCACGCCTGCAGCCGATTCGATGTAGCTGGTGGTGGTCGAGGTGCCCAGCAGGGAACCGGCCATGGCAGCGGTACTGTCGGCGATCAGTGCACGGCCCATTTTCGGCATATGGCCGTCCTTGCCCATCAGGCCGGCGCGCTTGGCGACGCCGATCAGGGTGCCGGAGTTGTCGAACAGGTCAACGAACAGGAAGGCGAAGATCACGCTGACCAGGCCGATGTCCAGCGCGCCCTTGATATCCAGCTGCAGGAAGGTCGGCGCCAGGGACGGCGGTACCGAGGTCACACCGATGAACGGCGTGAAGCCCAGGACGATGGAGGCGACGGTCACCGCCAGGATGCCGATCAGCACCGCGCCGCGTACGGCCAGGGCTTCCAGCGCGACGATCAGCACGAAACCCAAGGTGGCCAGGATCGGCGCCGGTTGTTTCAGGTCGCCCAGGCCAACCATGGTGGCCGGGTTGCTCACCACGATACCGGCGTTATGCAGGGCGATCAGCGCCAGGAACAGGCCGATGCCGGCGGCAATCGCCGAGCGCAGCGGCAGCGGGATGGCGTTGATGATCCATTCACGAATGCGGAAGATCGACAGCAGGAAAAACAGCACCGCCGAAATGAATACCGCGCCCAGCGCCACCTGCCAGGTGTGGCCCATGTGCAGGACCACGGTGTAGGTGAAGAAGGCGTTGAGACCCATGCCCGGTGCCAGGGCAATCGGGTAGTTGGCGATCAGGCCCATCACGGTCGAACCGATGGCGGCCGCCAGGCAGGTGGCGACAAACACCGCGCCCTTGTCCATGCCGGTCTCGCCGAGGATGCTCGGGTTCACGAACAGGATGTAGGCCATGGCCAGGAAGGTGGTGATCCCCGCGAGAATCTCGGTGCGCACATTGGTGTTGTGGGCTTTGAGTTGAAACAGCTTTTCCAGCATGCCGGCTCCCTGTGACGCTAGTGTGCGTCGTGATTTGTTGACCTCTAAGTCAAAGCACAAACTGCGCCAAACGCTTGTGGTTTCAGAGAGGATCGGAAAAAGCGGCGCATCATACCAGCAGCCGAGGCTGTGTGGCGCATGGGCTTGAGGCATACTGCGCCGACGTTCAACAGCCGGTCACCGACAGCATGAAAAAAGCCAACCCGTGGAGTCTAGCTCTGATCGCCAGTATCAGCCTGTGGCTGGGCGCGGCACCGGCATGGGGCGCGGCTGCACCGGCCTTGAGCGAGGTGCGGGTGTTCAAGGTGGAATCGGCCAACTGCAGCGAAGCGATCCCGGAGCGGGTCAACACCACCCAGATGTGCGAGCACCGCGGGCCCACCCAGGTCTCGGTGATGGAAGTGGGCCTGGGCAACAGCCCCATGGGCCGCTTCAACGGCGCGGAGTTGAATGGGCAACGCACAGCGGTGTGCCAGGTCGGCAACATCAGTGAGGCGTGCAACGGCGTGGGCACCCTGATGGGCTACATCTATGTGTTCGACCTGAACGTCCAGGCCCAGGGCTGGTTCGAATTCACCAATACCTCGATCAACCCGCCGCAAAACACCCTGAAAGCCCAGCTCAATATCCGCTGATCAATCATCTTGAACGCTCAAAACCCCGGGAAGTCGTACCCCTAAGACGGCGATTTTTCTGAGCGCCGCGGACGTACACCAACCCGTGAGGTGTTTATGAGCGCGACCCCCAATGGCGCGGCGGCCCAGCCGTTCGTCGCCCACCCGATACGCCTGACACTCAACGGCCAGGATCGCCAACTGAACGTGTTGCCCTGGACCACCTTGCTGGACTTGCTGCGTGAACAGTTGGACCTGGTGGGCAGCAAAAAAGGCTGCGACCACGGCCAGTGCGGCGCCTGCACCGTGTTGCGTGACGGCAAACGCGTGAATGCCTGCCTTACCCTGGCCGTGATGTGCGACGGCGCCGAATTGACCACCATCGAAGGCCTGGCCGACGGCGACCAACTGCATCCCATGCAACAGGCCTTTATCCAGCACGACGCTTTCCAGTGCGGCTATTGCACCCCCGGCCAGATCTGTTCTGCCGTGGGCCTGGCCAATGAAGGCCGCGCCCACGACCGTGCGCAGATCCAGGAATTGATGAGCGGCAACCTGTGCCGCTGCGGCGCCTACAACAACATCCGCGATGCCATCGAAGACGCGCTGCCGGCCTGCCGGCGCCAGGGAGGTGAGTCATGAATCCCTTCCACTACAGCAGGCCGACCGATGTGCAGCAGGCCGTTCAGATGAGCAGCGCCGCCTCGCGCTTTATCGCCGGTGGTACCAACCTGCTGGACCTGATGAAGGAAAACATCAGCCATCCCGAGCACCTGATCGACATCACCGGCTTGCCGCTGCATGACATTCAAGAGACCGCCGAGGGTGGCCTGCGTATCGGTGCGCTGGTGAGCAACGCCGACCTGGCCTGGCACCCACTCATTGAGCAGCGTTACCCGTTGCTGTCCCAGGCCATCCTCGCCGGGGCGTCCCCGCAGTTACGCAACATGGCCAGTACCGGCGGCAACCTGTTGCAGCGCACCCGTTGCTATTACTTCTACGACGCCGCGGTACCGTGCAACAAGCGCCAGCCCGGCAGCGGCTGCCCGGCGCGCAACGGTTTGAACCGTATCCATGCGATCCTCGGCGCCAGTGAACAGTGCGTGGCCACCCATCCATCGGACATGTGCGTGGCCCTGGCGGCGCTTGCGGCGCGGGTGCATGTAGAGGGACGTGGCGGTGCGCGGGTGATCGAGTTCGCCGACTTCCATCGATTGCCAGGCGATGCGCCGCAACGTGACAACCAATTGGCCGACGATGAGCTGATCACGGCCATTGAGCTGCCCGCCGATCACCTGGCCCGCCACAGCCATTACCTGAAAATCCGTGACCGTGCCTCCTATGCCTTTGCCTTGGTTTCGGTGGCCGCCGCCTTGGAACTGGACGGCGATGAAATCATCGACGCCCGCCTGGCCTTGGGCGGTGTGGCGCATAAACCCTGGCGTGACCGCGCAGTGGAAGCCTTGCTGATTGGCCGCACGGTCAGCCGCGAAACCTTCAGCGCCGCCGCCGACGCCCTGCTGCAAGACGCCGAACCGTTGGAACACAACGGCTTCAAGGTCAAGCTGGCGCGGCGAGCAATCATTCGTGCCCTGAGCGACGCCGCCGTCGCAGGAGAACAGCCATGAGCGCCATCGGCAAACCCCTGGACCGCGTCGACGGTCTGCTCAAGGTCACCGGCCAAGCGCGCTATGCCGGTGAATTTCCCGAGGACGGCCTGCTGCATGGCAGCGTGGTGTCGAGCACTATCGCCAAAGGCCGGGTGGTGCGCATCGATGCGTCCAAGGCGTTGGCCTTGCCCGGTGTAGTGGACGTGATCCATCACCTCAACCGGCCGAAAATCGCCAGCTATGACGAGGCGTTCGCCGATGCCGATGCGGCCGATGGCTCGCCTTTTCGCCCGTTGTATAACGACCGCGTGCTCTACAGCGGCCAGCCCCTGGCCCTGGTGATTGCCGATAACCTCGAACTGGCGCGGCATGCCGGCTCGCTGGTGCAGATCGACTACGTGCCCGAAACCTTCGAAACCGACCTGCTCACCCAGCAAGCGACGGCGCACCCGTCGCCCCAGACCCCACCTAAACCGCGAGGCAACTTCGAGGCTGAATGGGCCGGTGCCGCAATCAGTCTGGACCTGCACTACAGCACGCCCATCGAGCATCACAACCCGATGGAACCCCACGCCAGCACCGTGCTGTATCAGTCCGACGGCACTCTGCATATCCACGACAAGACCCAGGGCCCGCAGAACTGCCAGGCCTATGTGCAAAAAGTCTTCGGCCTGGACAAGCGCCAGGTGCGCATCTTCGCTGCTTTCGTCGGCGGTGCCTTCGGTTCGGGCCTGCGCCCGCAATACCAGTTGCCGCTCGCGGTGATGGCGGCCATGGCGCTCAAGCGTTCAGTGCGGGTCACCCTGACGCGCCAGCAGATGTTCACCTTCGGCTATCGTCCGCGCACCTTGCAGCGTTTGCAGATGGGCGCCGCCGCCAATGGGCGCTTGCTGGCGTTGGGGCATACCGCGATTGGCCAGACGTCGCGCTTTGAGGATTTCAGCGAGCACGTGGTGGAGTGGAGCGGCATGCTCTACCACTGCGACAACGTGCAACTGACGTACAAGTTGGCGCCGTTGGATGTGTTTACCCCGCTGGACATGCGTGCCCCCGGCGCCGCACTAGGCGTGCTCGGCCTGGAGTGCGCCATGGACGAACTGGCGTGTGCCCTGGCCATCGACCCGGTGCAATTGCGCCTGATCAACTACGCCGAACGTAACCAGAACGAAGACAAACCCTGGTCGAGCAAGGCCCTGCGCGAGTGCTACAGCGAGGGCGCTGAACGCTTCGGCTGGCACCAGCGCAACCCGGAACCGCGCAGCATGCGTGACGGCCGCCAACTGATCGGCTGGGGCATGGCCGGCGGCGTGTGGGAGGCCATGCAGATGAAAGCCAGCGCCAAGGCGCGCCTCGACGCGCAGGGCAAGCTCACCGTCAGCAGCGCCACCACCGACATTGGCACTGGCACCTACACGGTGATGACCCAGATCGCCTCCCAGGCCAGCGGCGTGGCGATGGCCGACGTGCGTTTTGTGCTGGGCGATTCGTCGTTGCCCACCGCGCCGTTGCAGGGCGGCTCGTTTACCGTGTCCTCGGTGGGTACGGCGGTGCAGCAAGCCTGTGAAGCGCTGAATGCCAAGTTGCTCCAGGTCGCCCGGCAGACCTACCCGGTGTTCAAGGACGCCGAAGCCGTGCGGTTTGAAGAGGGCCAACTGCATGCCGGTGATGTGAGTGTTTCGTTGGCGCAACTGGTCAAGGACAGCGGTGAGGAGGTGCTGCAAGCACAGGTTGACAGCGAGCCGGACAAGAAGCGCCAGGGCTATGCCTGCGCGACCCATTCGGCGGTGTTTGTCGAGGTGCGGGTTGATGAAGACCTGGGCACCATCAAGGTCAGCCGTGTGGTCAGCGCCATTGCCGCGGGGCGCGTGGTCAACCCCAAGATGGCCCGCAGCCAGATCCTTGGCGGCGTGGTGTGGGGCATTGGCATGGCCCTGCATGAAGAGACCCAGGTCGACCATGAGCTGGGGCGTTACATGAACCACAGCCTGGCCGAGTACCACATCCCGGTGAACGCCGATATTGGCGAGATTGACGTGCTGTTTGTCGAAGAGCACGACGAGATCGTCAATGCGCTCGGGTCCAAGGGCGTGGGGGAAATCGGCATTGTCGGGGTAGCGGCGGCGGTGGCGAATGCGGTTTACCATGCCACCGGCAAGCGGGTTCGGGAGTTTCCGATTACCTTGGATAAGGTGCTATAGCCCAAACCGTCAGACCAATGAAGTTCCAGTGTGGGAGCTGGCTTGCCTGCGATAGCGGTGTATCAGCCACCAGAAAGTTGCCTGATACACCGCTATCGCGGGCAAGCCCGGCTCCCACAGGGTATGGCGGTGAAGCCTATGGCTTGGTTTCTTCCACCGGCACATGCATGCGATCCCGGTTGGCCAGGGTCGGGAACAGCTTGATCCACACCCCGGTCACCACCAGGGTGCCAACCCCGCCCATCACCACCGCAGGCACGGTGCCAAACCAGTGGGCGGTAATCCCGGATTCGAATTCGCCCAATTGATTGGACGCACCGATAAACAGGCCATTGACCGCACTCACTCGCCCGCGCATTTCATCTGGCGTTTCCAACTGCACGAACGATGCACGGATCACCATGCTGATCATGTCTGCCGCGCCCAGTACCACCAGCACCGCCAGTGAAAACCAGAACGAAGTCGACAGGCCGAAGGCGATGGTTGCCACCCCGAACACGCCGACGGCGGTGAACATCACGCGGCCCACCTTGCGGTCTACTGAGAACCGCGCCAGCCACAGTGACATCAGCAATGCGCCCACGGCCGGGGCCGACCGCAGCAGGCCCAGGCCCCAGGCACCGGTCAGCAGGATGTCCTTGGCGAACACCGGTAACAGCGCGGTGGCGCCGCCCAGCAGCACGGCAAACAGGTCCAGGGAGATGGCGCCAAGAATGTCCGGGCGGCTGCGGATAAAGCGTATGCCGGCCAGCAGCGAGTCCAGGGTGGCCTTGGCTTTGTTCAGCGGAGTCTGGCGTGCGGGCAGGTTAAGTGTCAGCACGCAGGCGATCAGGTACAGCGCCACGGTGGGGCCGAACACCCACACGCTGCCAAACGCGTAAAGCAAACCGCCCACGGCCGGTGCGACGATGGTCGCCAGTTGCTGGGCCGATTGCGAGGCGGCCACAGCGCGGGGGAACAGCGCGCTGGGCACGATGCTGGGCAAGAGCGCCTGGGTGGTGGGCATTTCAAACGATCGCGCGGCGCCCAGCAGGAAGGCGAGGATAAAGATCATCTCGCGGGTCACGTTGCCGGTCAGGCCGCCGATGGCCAGGGACAAGGCGATCAGCGCCTGCAAGGTCTGGCAGATGGCAGCGACCCGGCGGCGTTCATAGCGATCAGCCACGTGCCCGGTGTGCAGCATGAACAGCACGCGCGGCACGAATTCCACCAGGCCAACCAGGCCCAGGTCCAGCACGTTGCCGGTCAGTTGGTAGAGGTTCCAGCCGATTGCCACGGTGAGCATCTGGAAGCCGCTGGCGGTAAAGATCCGCGCCAGCCAGAACGCGATGAAAGGACGGTGGTGACGTAGCAGCAACGCAGGTTCACTGGGCATCGGAAATTCAGGTCAGGAGCGGGGGAATGGCGAGATTAGCATCAAGCTGTAACAAATAGTTGCAAGAACAGGGCTGAGGCAAGCTGTCACGCGGCAAAAGACCACACAGTCCTACAGCAAAAATGGGACTACTCTTTCAACGATGCTTGATCCAGATCAAAACCTGCCCCGGGATTGTTCTGGCGGCCGCAAGGCCAGATTCCCCACGCGATGGGTAATAAAAGAAACGAATTGAAATTCGCCACACTCCATATCCGTGGGGGCAGTGGGTGCAGGCTCCCAGCCAGCAGCCGGTATTACCTGACAGAGGAAGACTTATGTTCGGTTTGGAGGCGCTAGATCTCGCCCGAATTCAATTCGCGTTCACCATCTCATTCCACATCCTGTTCCCGGCGATCACCATCGGCCTGGCCAGTTACCTTGCGGTGCTGGAGGGCTTGTGGCTCAAGACCCACAACGACACCTACCGTGACCTCTACCACTTCTGGTCGAAGATCTTTGCCGTCAACTTCGGCATGGGGGTGGTATCGGGCTTGGTCATGGCCTACCAGTTCGGTACCAACTGGAGCCGCTTCTCGGACTTCGCCGGTGCCGTCACCGGGCCATTGCTGACGTACGAAGTGCTCACGGCCTTCTTCCTCGAGGCCGGTTTCCTGGGCGTGATGTTGTTCGGCTGGAACAAGGTGGGGCGCAAGCTGCACTTCTTCGCCACGGTGATGGTGGCCGTGGGTACGTTGATCTCCACGTTCTGGATTCTTGCCTCCAACAGCTGGATGCAGACGCCCCAGGGCTTTGAAATCATCGATGGCCGCGTAATACCGACCGACTGGCTGGCGGTGATCTTCAACCCGTCGTTCCCCTACCGCCTGATGCACATGGCCACGGCTGCTTTTGTTGCCACGGCGTTCTTCGTCGGCTCGTCGGCGGCCTGGCATTTACTGCGCGGCAAGGACAACCCGGCGATCCGCAAAATGCTCTCGATGGCGATGTGGATGGCCCTGATCGTTGCGCCCATCCAGGCGGTGATCGGCGACTTCCACGGCCTCAATACCCTCAAGCATCAACCGGCCAAGATCGCCGCGATTGAAGGCCACTGGGAAAATATCGGCAACGAGCCCACGCCGCTGATTTTGTTCGGTTGGCCGGACATGCAAGCCGAGAAAACCAAATACGCGGTCGAGATTCCGTACCTGGGCAGCCTGATCCTGACTCACTCCCTGGACAAGCAGGTGCCGGCGCTCAAGGATTTCCCGCCTGAGGACCGTCCCAACTCCACCATTGTGTTCTGGTCGTTCCGGGTCATGGTCGGCCTGGGGTTCCTGATGATCTTCACCGGTCTGTTCAGCCTGTGGCTGCGCCGGGGCGACAAAATGTACACCTCCAAACCGTTCCTGTACCTGGCGCTGTGGATGGGCCCGTCTGGGCTGATTGCGATTCTTGCCGGTTGGTTCACCACCGAAATCGGTCGCCAGCCCTGGGTGGTCTACGGGTTGATGCGCACGGCAGATGCCTCCTCCGGGCATAGCCTGACGCAGATGACCATTACCCTGGTGTTGTTCGTGGTGGTGTACTTCGCGCTGTTCGGCGCGGGCCTGGGCTACATGATGCGCCTGGTGCGCAAAGGCCCCGTGACCCACGACAGTACCGAGCCCGCCCACGGTGGCCCCGGCCAGAAACGCACCCCCGCGCGTCCGTTGTCTGCTGCCGACGATGGCAGTGATAACGACCACGACCACATCC
Organism: Pseudomonas sp. WS 5503; assembly: GCF_012985385.1. Classification (NCBI taxonomy): domain Bacteria; kingdom Pseudomonadati; phylum Pseudomonadota; class Gammaproteobacteria; order Pseudomonadales; family Pseudomonadaceae; genus Pseudomonas; species Pseudomonas sp. WS 5503. The sequence goes on along the minus strand of NZ_JAAQWI010000008.1, from coordinate 170,514 downwards.
AGCACAAGGGGAATTGAGATGGGTATTGATCTTCCGCTGATCTGGGCCGTGATCATCATCTTCGGCATCATGATGTACGTGGTCATGGACGGCTTCGACCTGGGGATCGGCATTCTTTTCCCGTTTGTTCCGGGCAAAGTCGACCGTGACGTAATGATGAACACCGTGGCGCCCGTATGGGACGGCAACGAAACCTGGCTGGTACTCGGGGGCGCGGCGTTGTTCGGCGCGTTCCCGCTGGCCTATTCGGTGGTGTTGTCGGCGCTGTACCTGCCGCTGATCCTGATGCTGATCGGCCTGATCTTCCGCGGCGTGGCCTTTGAGTTCCGCTTCAAGGCCAAGGACCACAAGCGTCACCTGTGGGACAAGGCGTTTATTGGCGGCTCGCTGGCGGCGACCTTCTTCCAGGGGGTGGCGTTGGGCGCCTTTATCGACGGTATTCCGGTGGTGGATCGCCAGTTCGCCGGCGGCTCACTGGACTGGCTCACACCCTTCACGATGTTCTGCGGCGTGGCGCTGATCGTGGCGTATGCCTTGCTCGGCTGCACCTGGCTGATCATGAAGACCGAAGGCAAGTTGCAGGAGCAGATGCACAATCTGGCGCGGCCTTTGGCGTTTGTAGTGTTGGCGGTGATCGGCATCGTCAGCATCTGGACGCCGCTGACCCATCCGGAAATCGCCTCGCGCTGGTTCACCTTGCCGAACCTGTTCTGGTTCCTGCCGGTGCCGATCCTGGTGCTGGTCACCATGTACGGGCTGATCCGCGCCGTGGCACGTAATGCGCACTACACGCCGTTCCTGTTGACGCTGGTGCTGATTTTCCTCGGCTACAGCGGGCTGGGGATCAGCCTGTGGCCGAACATCATCCCGCCGTCCGTGTCGATCTGGGATGCCGCCGCGCCGCCGCAAAGCCAGGGCTTCATGCTGGTGGGTACGCTGTTCATCATCCCGTTTATCCTGGGCTATACCTTCTGGAGCTACTACGTGTTCCGCGGCAAGGTCACCCACGAAGACGGCTATCACTAGGAGGGTTGAACCATGTCAAAACCTTCGTTGCATGAGATTGAACAGGCCGAGAAGCAGCCGTTGTGGCGGCGCCTGGGGTGGCTGGCGATGATCTGGACCGGCAGCGTGCTGGCCCTGTTCGTGGTGGCCAGCCTGATGCGCATGTTCATGAATGCGGCAGGCCTGAGCACGCATTGACACTGTAGGAGCGAGCTTGCTCGCGAAAAACGTCAACGATAACGCGGGGTGCCTGACGCCCTGCGGTGTTCTCAGGTTTTTCGCGAGCAAGCTCGCTCCTACAATAAGCAGGGCTTTTTTATTTACGCGCCTTGAGGATGACGAACTTGGGCGTGGCCGCTACTTGCTCGACACCACGGAACAACCGCGCCAGCTTGCTGTGGTAGCCCAGGTGACGATTCCCGACGATGTACAAGGCGCCACCGACCACCAGCGCTTCGCGTGCCTGCTGGAACATGCGCCAGGCGAGGAAGTCGCCCACCACTTGTTGTTGGTGGAACGGTGGGTTGCACAGCACCACTTCCAGCGATTGCGCCTCCTGGCCGGCCAGGCCATCGTCGGCACGTACGCTGACGTCCCGCTCTCCCAAGGCGGCTTGCCAGTTTTCGGCGGCCGATTGCACTGCCATATACGACTCATCCACCAAGGTGTAGTGCGCGTCGGGGTTCTGCAGGGCGCTGGCAATCGCCAGTACGCCGTTGCCGCAGCCCAGGTCCGCCACGCGTGCACTGCCCAGGTTTTTTGGCAGGTGCGGCAGGAAGGCACGGGTGCCGATGTCCAGGCCTTCGCGGCAAAAGACGTTGGCGTGGTTACACAACTCGATGACCGGCGCATCCAGGGTATAGCGGGTCGGGTAGGGCGAGACCGCGGCAGGGCGCGGCTCGACGCTGGCAATCAGCAACCGCGCCTTTTTGACCGCCAATGAGGCGTGCATGGGCCCGATGTAACGCTCCAGCAATTCGCCCGCAGCCCGTGGCAAATGCTTGACCATTGCGCCTGCGATCACCTCGGCGCCTGGCGCCAGTTGCCCTTGCAGGCGGATCAGTTGTTCTTCCAGCAACGCCAGGGTTTTCGGCACGCGGATCAACACGCGATCGAACGGCCCGGTCGCGAACTGGCTGGCCGGTATGAAGGGCACGGCATCAAAGTGCTTGCCGTTGCGCACCAGGTTTTTCTCCAGGCCCTGAGCGGCGAGGAACGAGTCACCGCTGGAGGTCACTTGCACCTGGCCTTGAAGGCTGGCTGCCAGGGCGCCGAAGCTGTCATTGAGCACCAGCACGCGGGTGGCAGCAGTAAGCTGTTGCGCGGCGAGGTGGCTGAGCAGGTATTCGTCGGCGGCATCGAAGGCTTGCAGCGGATCATTGTGTTGCTCTGGCTGACGAATCAGGTCGAGCTGGGCGAAAGGGCTGTCAAGCAGGGGCATGGCGGGGCGAGGCTCTGGGTAATCGACGGACCGTCTGAGTGAACGGCGGGGCAACCGTGCAAAGCGCACCCTCAACACTCAGAATTGGCCGTAAATGTTACGTTTTTTTCAACGCGATGACATGCGGTGTTTTACGTGGGCTAAAACAGCCCGGCTTTAGCGGCGCGCAGCACCGCCTGGATCTTGTTATGCACGCCCAGTTTCTTGAAGGTACTGCTGATATGAAAGCCCACGGTGCGCTCGGACAGGCAAAGAATCGCGGCAATCTCGGAGGCGGTCTTGCCCATCGCCGACCACTTGAGGATTTCTGTTTCCCGGGCAGTCAATTTGCTGGGCGCTTTGATGTCGGGGGCGTCGGCGTACTTCTGCGCGACGACCGCATGCATCGCATGGCAAAGCCACAACACCTGGCCGGCTTTTTCGTAAAGCTCTTCAGGGCTGACCTCGCCCTTGCTGCGAACCAGGGTCAGCATGCTGAATACACCCTGGAAGTCATGCACGGCTTGGGTCCAGCCTAAATGCACCCCGCATGACTGGGCCAACTCCCAAAGCTTGGGGGTGTTGGCAAAGGTTTTTTGTTCCCAGAGAATGGGCAGTACCGAGGTCTTACAGTGGGTTACAACGGGGTCTACATCGAAGAAGTGCGCTTGTTTATAAATGCTAAGCCATTCATTTGGATAGTTATTAAACAAAATGGGTTTTGTTTGAGTGCTTTGTGATTGGGAACTCATGGTAAAGGAGCAATATTCGAAACCTAGTTCATAAGTGTGGTTTATCACCATCTCAAACACACTGGTGATTTCACTCTCGCCGTCCAGCTTGGGCAGCCGGGCATTATGCCAATTGACCATCGGTGACTCTCCATGCGTGTATATGTGACCTGGGTACGTCCTGATCCCCCATTGCAGCTCGAAAACAAGTGTAGGGTAAGTCCTACAACTGAGCTTGAAAAATATTTTACTTGTAGGGTTTGTCTAGTTGGCCGGTTTTGTACAAGACTTGGAGCTTTGTATAAGAGCGCTAGGCAGGTATCTTTTTTTCAATACTTTTAAGGTCTTGAAGGTAGTGTCAAAGTGATGTCGCTTTAAGTACCGCTTCATCTAGTGAGGTATTCAGGGCGCGTTAATAGCCAAATAATTAGTGCCAGCGTGGAGCCATGGCTGACCTGTTGGACTGGTTAAAAAACGCGCAGGCCACCCGCGTGAACCTTGAGTGACGGCAAAGCCAGTACCAATCATCAGTGTTTGCGCGGTCTGTTTTGAGGGACACTAACGGCCTGTGCAAAACGGAGCCCCCCATGACGGCCAGTGCTGAGAAATTTACCCGCCAGACCCTGCTCGATGTGCAATCGCTGACCCCCAGCCTGTTCACCCTGCGCACCACCCGCGATGCCGGTTTTCGTTTTACCGCCGGCCAGTTCGTGCGCCTGGGCGTTACCAGGGCGGATGGCAGCACCGTCTGGCGTGCCTATTCCATCGTGTCTTCGCCGTTTGACGAGCATCTGGATTTCTTTTCCATCGTGGTCCCCGGTGGTGAGTTCACCAGTGAACTGAGCCGCCTGAAGGTGGGCGATACCTTGCTGGTCGAGCGCCAGGCCACCGGGTTTCTGACCCTCAACCGCTTTGTCGACGGGCGTGACTTGTGGTTGCTGGGAACCGGAACGGGCGTCGCGCCGTTCCTGTCGATCCTGCAGGACTTCGAAGTGTGGGAAAAATTCGAGCGCATCATCCTGGTGTACAGCGCCCGGGAAGCCAAGGAACTGGCCTACCAGTCGCTGATCGACACGCTGGGTGAGCGCGAGTACCTGGCCGAGTACGCCCACAAGCTCACCTACATTCCCATCGTCACCCGCGAGCAGCATCCGGGCGCGTTGAATGGGCGTATTACGGCCTTGATCGAAAATGGCGAATTGGAGCGGGCCGCCGGCGTGGAGCTGACGGCACAGGATTCGCGTGTACTGATTTGCGGCAACCCGCAGATGGTCGATGACACGCGCCAGTTGCTCAAGCAGCGGGACATGCAACTGAGCCTGAGCCGACGACCTGGCCAGGTGGCGGTAGAAAATTATTGGTAGAAAAAAGGCGCCTTGCGAGGCGCCTTTTTTGCATCCGCAGGTTAAAGCGGCTTGTTGTTCTGTGCCTTGAGCAGATCGCGGATCTCGCCCAGCAGCACTTCTTCCTTGCTTGGCGTCGGCGGCAAGCTTGGGGCCACGGCTTCTTCGCGCTTCAGACGGTTGATCGCCTTCACACCCATGAAGATTGCAAACGCGACGATTATAAAGTCGATGATGCTCTGGATGAACTTGCCGTAGGCCAGGACAACAGCGGGTACATCACCCTGTGCTGCCTTGAGCGTGACGGCCAGATCGGCAAAGTCCACGCCACCGATCAGCAGGCCGATGGGAGGCATTATCACGTCGCCTACAAATGAGGAAACAATCTTGCCGAAGGCAGCACCGATGATGATACCGACGGCCATGTCGACCACATTACCTTTGACCGCGAAGGCCTTGAACTCACTGATCACGCCCATAGGTTATTCCTTGTTACAGTTGAGGAGGGTGGAGGTCAGTGTAATTCAGTCGAACAGCGCTTGCTCGAAACAACTGTTAACACTGTCGGTTTTTATCGACACATCAAATCGCAAATAGTTTGCAAAGTGCCACTAGTCGCGCGCGAATTAGCCGCTATTTCAGCGGGTTACCAGATTTTTTTCTTAATCGGGCCTGTGGTGTTTTTCTATTTATCTTCTGACTCGCAGGTCACTAGCCTCTGGCAAGCACAACTGAATGTGCATTAAAAAAACCAGAGGAAACCTCGATGAATACTCCAATCAGCCGCAGGCCCGTGTCGGCGCGCCACGCGCTGGCACTGGTGACCGCCAGCCTGCTTTCCCTCTCCGTACAAGCCGCCAACCTGACCCGCGATAACGGGGCCAACGTCGGTGATAACCAGAACTCCCAAACCGCCGGTGCCAATGGCCCGGTGCTGCTGCAAGATGTGCAACTGATCCAGAAACTGCAACGCTTCGACCGCGAACGCATCCCAGAGCGCGTAGTGCACGCACGCGGCACGGGCGCCCATGGCACCTTCACCGTGACCGACAACCTCAGCGACCTGACCAAGGCCAAAGTGTTCGCCGCCGGTGAAACCACACCAGTGTTCGTACGCTTCTCGGCCGTGGTGCATGGCAACCACTCCCCGGAAACCCTGCGTGACCCACGGGGCTTCGCCACCAAGTTCTATACCGCCGAAGGTAACTGGGACCTGGTCGGTAACAACTTCCCCACGTTCTTTATTCGGGATGCCATCAAGTTCCCGGACATGGTCCATGCCTTTAAACCGGACCCACGCACTAACCTGGACGATGACTCGCGCCGTTTCGACTTCTTCTCCCATGTTCCAGAGTCCACTCGTACACTGACCGAGTTGTACTCGGACTCCGGCACCCCAGCCAGTTACCGCGAAATGGACGGCAACGGCGTACATGCCTACAAGTTGATTAACGCCAAAGGCGAAGTGCACTACGTCAAGTTCCACTGGAAGAGCCAGCAGGGCATCAAGAACCTTGATCCCAAGCAAGTTACCGAGGTGCAGGGGCGTGACTACAGCCATATGACCAATGATCTGGTCACGCACATCAACAAAGGCGACTTCCCTAAGTGGGACCTGTATGTGCAGGTGCTCAAGCCTGAAGACCTGGCCAAGTTTGATTTCGACCCACTGGATGCCACCAAGATCTGGCCGAATGTGCCCGAGCGCAAAGTCGGGCAAATGGTGCTGAACCGCAACCCGGCCAATGTGTTCCAGGAAACCGAGCAAGTCGCGATGGCCCCGGCCAACCTGGTACCGGGTATCGAGCCGTCGGAAGACCGCCTGCTGCAGGGGCGCGTGTTCTCCTACGCCGATACGCAAATGTACCGCCTGGGCGCGAACGCCTTGCAGTTGCCGATCAACGCTCCACGGATCACCGTCAACAACGGCAACCAGGACGGCGCGATGAACGTCGGCAAGACCACCACCGGCGTCAACTACCAGCCAAGCCGCCTGTTGCCCCGCGAAGAGCCGCAAGCCGCACGCTACAGCCAGTCGCCGCTGTCGGGCAGCACCCAGCAGGCCAAGATTCAACGTGAGCAGAACTTCAAGCAGGCCGGTGACCTGTACCGCTCCTACACCAAGAAAGAGCGCGAAGACCTCATCAACAACTTTGGCGGCTCATTGGCCACCACCGATGACGAGAGCAAGCACATCATCCTGTCGTTCCTCTACAAGGCGGATCCGGAATACGGCACCGGCGTGGCCAAGGTCGCCAAGGGCGATCTGGCTCGCGTAAAGGCGCTGGCGGAAAAACTGACTGACTGATTCGTTGGTTATGGTCGGCGCCTTCACGGGCGTCGACCTTTGGCAGGAGAACACCCTATGCGCATCACTATCGGTTTACTGATGGCCATGCTGGCCTTCGCTGCCCAAGCCGAGTCCCCCGACCCGGTGGCGCTCAAGGCACAGTTGCAGGACTACTATTTCGACGCCGCCCGTCGTGGCGACCTCGACATGCTCAACACCTTCATAGCGTCCGGCTACGGCCTCAATGCCCAGGATGACAAGGGCTACACCGCGTTGATCCTGGCTGCTTATCACGGCCAGGGCCCGTATGTGGAGCGTCTGCTCGATGCCGGCGCCGACGCCTGCGTGCAGGATAAACGCGGTAACACAGCGTTGATGGGCGCTATCTTCAAAGGCGAGCTGAAAATCGCCCAGCGGCTGTTGGCCACCGACTGCAATCCCGACCAGCGCAACGGCGCAGGGCAGACCGCCGCCATGTACGCCGGGTTGTTCAAGCGCGTCGAATTGTTGGGGGCGCTGCAAGCCAAAGGCGCAGACCTGAACGCCGAGGACCCCGTGGGTAACAGTGCTTCACGTTTAGCCAAGGGCGAAATCCGGACCCCAGCGTCGCGCTGAGCTATCATCGCGGTTTTTCGGTTGGAGGTTCTCACATGGCAAAGGCCAAGCGCATGTACGGCTGCACAGAGTGCGGCGCGACCTTTCCCAAATGGGCGGGCCAGTGCTCCGAATGCGGCGCGTGGAACACGCTGACTGAAACCATGATCGAGAGTGGCGGTGCCGCGGCCCCCACCGGCCGTGCCGGCTGGACCGGGCAACAGGCGCAGATCAAGACTCTGGCCGAAGTCAGCGTCGAAGAGATCCCGCGCTTTTCTACCGCCTCCGGCGAATTGGATCGGGTATTGGGCGGTGGTCTGGTGGATGGCTCAGTGGTATTGATTGGCGGTGATCCGGGCATCGGCAAGTCCACGATCCTGCTGCAAACCCTGTGCAGCATCGCCAGCCGCATGCCAGCGCTGTATGTCACCGGCGAAGAGTCCCAGCAGCAAGTGGCCATGCGCGCCCGGCGCCTGGGCTTGCCCCAGGACCAACTGCGGGTCATGACCGAAACCTGCATCGAAAGCATCATCGCCACGGCGCGCATCGAAAAGCCTAAAGTCATGGTCATTGACTCGATCCAGACGATTTTCACCGAACAACTGCAATCGGCACCCGGCGGCGTGTCCCAGGTGCGCGAAAGCGCGGCGCTGTTGGTGCGTTACGCCAAGCAGAGCGGCACGGCGATCTTCCTGGTCGGCCACGTGACCAAAGAAGGCGCACTGGCCGGGCCACGGGTGTTGGAACACATGGTCGACACCGTGCTGTATTTCGAAGGGGAATCTGACGGTCGCCTGCGCCTGCTGCGGGCGGTGAAGAACCGTTTTGGCGCCGTCAACGAACTGGGCGTGTTCGCCATGACCGATCGGGGGCTGAAAGAAGTCTCGAACCCCTCGGCGATTTTTCTCACCCGCGCTCAGGAAGAAGTTCCGGGCAGTGTGGTAATGGCGACGTGGGAAGGCACCCGGCCGATGCTGGTGGAAGTCCAGGCGCTGGTGGATGACAGCCATTTGGCCAACCCACGGCGGGTCACATTGGGCCTGGACCAGAACCGCCTGGCGATGTTGCTGGCGGTGCTGCACCGACATGGCGGCATTCCGACCCACGATCAGGATGTGTTCCTTAACGTGGTGGGCGGGGTCAAGGTGCTGGAGACTGCGTCCGACCTGGCGCTGATGGCGGCGGTGATGTCCAGCCTGCGTAATCGGCCGTTGCCCCATGACTTGCTGGTGTTTGGCGAGGTGGGTTTGTCGGGCGAAGTGCGCCCGGTGCCGAGTGGGCAGGAGCGGTTGAAAGAGGCGGCCAAGCATGGCTTCAAACGGGCGATTGTGCCCAAGGGCAATGCGCCGAAGGAGGCGCCGCCAGGGTTGCAGATCATTGCTGTGACGCGGCTGGAGCAGGCGCTGGATGCCCTGTTCGAATAATCCGCAGCACTGCTGAACCCCTGTGGGAGCTGGCTTGCCTGCGATAGCGGCGGGTCAGCTCACCCATCCTTGTCTGATGAACCGCCATCGCAGGCAAGCCAGCTCCACCCTTGATTCATGTTGGCGGCTAGAACTCCAGCAGGGCGCCCAGCTCGCGCTCCAGTTCTTGCTCATCACCCAGGTTCAACTCAACGAACCTACGCAAATGGCTGATCGAATCCAGATCAATGTGTTTGCACACAAAGCCCAATTGACCCTGCTCTTCATGGGTCAGCCGCGCTTGCATCTTTATATGCGTCTTCTGGTCCAGGCGTATGTCGACGTCAAAGGGCAGCGCTTTATTTCCCTTCCAGTTGTCAGGCCGTTCCACCAGCAATCCCTTGAGTGATAAATCCACCAGTTTTACCGGCCATTCGCTGCCGCTTTGCCGAAGTTCGGCCGTGGCATCAAAGGCGATCCGGCGAAAACGGCGACGTTCGGACGCATGCTCGGTCATGGTAAAGCCCTCTGTGAATGGGAGGAGTGTAGCCCGGGGCCATCAAGGGGCGTTTATTTCGGCTTTTTTTAGCGGTTGAAGGCTCTAGACCAACGTAGGGGGCTGGTCTTTGAGGCCAGTAGCGCTAAACTCGGGCTGGCTGTCCTTTCTGTCCACCCTGGCTGGAATATAAAAATGAAAAATAATAATAGCCTGCTACGCCACTTACCCTGGCTGGTGCTGGCAATTGTAGGAGCGTGCGCCCTGGGCGTAGTGGCCTTGCGCCGCGGCGAGGCGATCAACGCCTTGTGGATTGTGGTCGCTGCTGTGGCCATCTACCTGGTTGCGTACCGTTACTACAGTCTGTTCATCGCCAACAACGTGATGCAACTCGATCCACGGCGGGCAACCCCTGCGGTGGTCAACAACGATGGTCTGGACTACGTACCAACCAACAAACACATTCTTTTCGGTCACCACTTTGCGGCGATTGCCGGTGCAGGCCCGTTGGTCGGCCCGGTGCTGGCGGCGCAAATGGGCTATCTGCCCGGCACCCTCTGGCTGATTGCCGGGGTGGTGCTGGCCGGTGCGGTGCAAGACTTCATGGTCCTGTTCCTGTCCACTCGTCGCAACGGCCGTTCCCTGGGGGACATGGTTCGCGAAGAGATGGGCCGCATTCCGGGGACCATCGCGCTGTTCGGCTGCTTCCTGATCATGATCATCATCCTCGCGGTGCTGGCGCTGATCGTGGTCAAGGCCCTGGCCGAGAGCCCATGGGGCATCTTCACGGTGATGGCGACCATCCCGATCGCGATGTTCATGGGCATCTACATGCGCTACATCCGCCCGGGCCGCATCGGGGAAATCTCGATCATCGGCGTGCTGTTGCTGCTGGGTTCGATCTGGCTGGGCGGGCAGATTGCCGCTGATCCGGTATGGGCCAAGGCGTTCACCTTCACCGGCATCCAGATTACCTGGATGTTGATCGGCTACGGCTTCGTGGCCGCTGTGCTGCCGGTGTGGCTGATCCTGGCGCCCCGCGACTACCTGTCGACGTTCCTGAAAATCGGCACCATCATCGCTCTGGCGATTGGCATCCTGGTCACCATGCCTGACCTGAAAATGCCGGCACTCACCCAGTTCATCGACGGCACCGGCCCGGTGTGGAAGGGCGGCCTGTTTCCGTTCCTGTTCATCACCATTGCCTGTGGCGCGGTCTCGGGCTTCCATGCGCTGATCTCCTCGGGCACCACGCCCAAGCTGCTGGCCAGTGAAAGCCATGCCCGTTACATCGGTTACGGCGGCATGCTGATGGAGTCGTTCGTGGCCATCATGGCGATGGTTGCCGCTTCGGTGATCGAGCCTGGCGTGTACTTCGCCATGAACAGCCCGGCTGCCATTGTCGGCACCGACGTGGTCACCGTGGCGCAAACCGTCAGCAGCTGGGGCTTTGCAATTACCCCTGAGGCGTTGTCGGCCGTTGCCCACGATATCGGCGAAACCACCATCCTGGCCCGTGCCGGCGGTGCGCCGACGTTGGCGGTGGGCATCGCGCAGATCCTGCACAGTGTGCTGCCAGGTGAAAACACCATGGCGTTCTGGTACCACTTTGCGATCCTGTTCGAAGCGCTGTTCATCCTTACGGCAGTGGATGCCGGTACCCGCGCCGGTCGTTTCATGCTGCAAGACCTGCTCGGTTCCTTCGTGCCTGCGCTCAAACGCACCGAGTCGTGGACTGCCAACCTGATTGCTACCGCAGGCTGCGTGGCGATGTGGGGTTACTTGCTGTACCAGGGCGTGATCGACCCGCTGGGTGGCATCAATACCTTGTGGCCGCTGTTCGGTATCTCCAACCAGATGCTGGCCGGTATCGCGCTGATGCTGGCGACCGTTGTGCTGATCAAAATGAAGCGTCAGCGCTACGTCTGGGTGACCATGTTGCCAGCGGTGTGGCTGTTGATCTGCACCACCACCGCAGGCTTCATCAAGCTGTTCGACGCCAACCCGGCGATCGGCTTCCTGTCGCTGGCCAAGAAATACAGCGATGCCCTAGCTAACGGCCAGATCCTCGCCCCGGCCAAGAGCATCGACCAGATGCAACACGTGATCTGGAACGCCTACACCAACGCAACGCTGACGGCGCTGTTCCTGTTCGTGGTGTTCAGCATCCTGTTCTATGCGCTCAAAGTCGGCGTCGCCGCCTGGGGCAACAAAGAGCGTACGGATAAAGAAGCCCCGTTCCAGGCTGTACCGGACGCATAACGAGGATTGCAGACATGTTCAATGACATCAGTCGCCTCGGTAAATACCTCGGTCAGGCCGCCCGCCTGATGGTCGGCATGCCCGACTACGACACCTACGTCGAGCATATGCAAACCAAACACCCGGACAAGCCGGTGATGGACTACAAGGCGTTCTTCCGGGAACGCCAGGAAGCCCGTTACGGCGGCAAGGGTGGGCCCAAGTGCTGCTAAGTTGGTAAAACGGCTGTACCTGTAGGAGCGAGCTTGCTCGCGAAAAACCCAAGGACACCACGTGCATCCAGACAGCACGCGTTATCGTTGACGTTCTTCGCGAGCAAGCTCGCTCCTACAGTTGTTTTTGCGCCCTCATATTTCAGGAGAATCTCTTTGTCCTCTCCCATCCCCGTCACCATCCTCAGCGGCTTCCTCGGTGCCGGCAAGACCACCTTGCTGCGCCACCTGCTCAAAGCCGAGCACGGCTTGAAAATCGCTGTGATCGAAAACGAATTCAGTGACGCCGGTATCGACACCCAATTGCTGGGCGACGAGCCAGTGCAAGTGATGACCCTGTCCAACGGCTGCGTGTGCTGCACCATCCACACCGACCTGACCAAAGCCCTGTACCTGTTGCTGGAACGCCTGGACAGCGGCGAGATCGCCTTCGACAGGCTGGTGATCGAATGCACCGGCCTGGCCGACCCTGCGCCGGTGGCCCAGACCTTCTTCATCGACGAAGAGCTGCGCGAACGCTATATCCTCGACGGCATCATCACCCTGGTGGATGCGGCCCACGCCGAGCATCATCTGACCCAGACCATCGCCCAGGCCCAGATCGGCTTTGCCGACCGCCTGTTGGTGAGCAAACGCGACCTGGTAGACGACGCCAGCTTCGACGCCCTCAGCCAGCGCCTCACCCGCATCAACCGCCGTGCTCCAATTCGTGTGGTGGATCACGGCAAGATTGACCTGGCCGAATTGCTGGATGTGCGCGGCTTCAACCTCAATGCCGGCATGAGCCTGCGCCCGGTCAGTGCAGCGCCTTCGGTCGACCGTATTTCCAGCCTGGTGCTGCGCACCGACCAGCCGCTGGATATCGACCGTCTCAGCGAGTTCATGAACGAACTGCTGGAAGACCATGGCAAGCAACTGCTGCGTTACAAGGGCGTATTGAACATTGCCGGAGAAGACCGACGCATGGTGTTCCAGGGCGTGCTGAAGCTGTATGGCTTCGACTGGGATACCGAATGGGCCGAGGGCGAGGCGCGGGAGAGTGTGATCGTGTTTATTGCCGATGAGCTGCCCGAAGACAAGATCCGCCAAGGCTTTGAGCGGGTCTACCAATAAATCCGGCTTGAAATGCACTCCAATGTGGGAGCTGGCTTGCCTGCGATAGCGGCAGGTCAATCACTGATGGGCTGACTGCAAAACCACCATCGCAGGCAAGGCAGCTCCCACACTTGACCCTGTTTCAAATTGAAATCGGCATAAAAAAGCCCACTTGTAGGAGCGAGCTTGCTCGCGAAGAACTCACAGGCAACGCGTGCACCCAAGATGCACGCGTTATCGTTGACGTTTTTCGCGAGCAAGCTCGCTCCTACAGTGGGCTTCTCGGTATTACGCGCCGTATACCGGCAGCTTCTTGCAGATGGCCTTGACCTTCTCACGTACCGCGTCGATCACGGCTTCGTTGTTCAGGTCGGCCAGGATGTCGCAGATCCAGCCCGCCAGTTCCTTGCACTCGGCTTCCTTGAAGCCACGGGTGGTCACTGCCGGGGTGCCGAAGCGCAGGCCGGAGGTGACGAACGGCGAACGTGGGTCGTTCGGCACGGAGTTCTTGTTCACGGTGATGAAAGCTTTGCCCAGGGCAGCGTCAGCATCTTTACCGGAAATGTCCTGCTTGATCAGCGACAGCAGGAACAGGTGGTTTTCGGTACCGCCGGACACCACGTCAAAACCGCGCTCGATGAACACGCTGGCCATGGTCTTGGCGTTCTTGACCACTTGTTGCTGGTAGGTCTTGAACTCAGGCTGCAGTGCTTCCTTGAAGCAGATCGCCTTGGCCGCGATCACGTGCTCCAGCGGGCCGCCTTGGGCGCCCGGGAAAACGGCGGAGTTGAGCTTCTTCTCGATCTCGGCGTTGGCGCGTGCCAGGATCAGGCCGCCACGTGGACCGCGCAGGGTCTTGTGGGTCGTGGTGGTGACCACGTCAGCGTAAGGCACTGGGTTGGGGTAAACGCCCGCAGCCACCAGACCGGCCACGTGGGCCATGTCGACGAACAGGTAGGCACCGACCTTGTCGGCGATTTCACGGAAGCGTGGGAAGTCCAGGATCTGCGAGTAGGCAGAGAAACCGGCCACGATCATTTTTGGCTTGTGCTCGACCGCCAGGCGCTCGACTTCGTCGTAGTCGATCAGGCCGTTGGCATCGATACCGTACTGAACGGCGTTGTACAGCTTGCCGGAGGACGAAACCGTGGCGCCGTGGGTCAGGTGACCGCCGTGGGCCAGGCTCATGCCCAGGATGGTGTCGCCGCCTTGCAGCAGGGCCAGGTACACGGCGCTGTTGGCTTGGGAACCGGCGTGTGGCTGGACGTTGGCGTAATCGGCGCCGAACAGCTCTTTTGCACGGTCGATGGCCAACTGCTCAACCACGTCGACGTACTCGCAACCACCGTAGTAGCGCTTGCCTGGGTAGCCTTCGGCGTACTTGTTGGTCAGAACCGAACCTTGAGCCTCCATCACCGCAGGGCTGGTGTAGTTTTCCGAAGCGATCAGCTCAATGTGCTCTTCCTGGCGCACGGCTTCTTGCTCCATGGCGGCGAAGAGATCGGCGTCGTACTTGGCAATAGTCAAATCACGGCTGAACATGGCGGTCCTCAAGGATCGGGGGCAGAAAAGGAGGGCATTCTAACTCAATGGGTTTTAGATGGCATATGAAAGGACATCATGTCGCGGACAAGTGGGGTTCATCTGCGGATGATCGTTCCCACGCTCTGCGTGGGAATGCATCCCGTGACGCTCTGCGTCACATTTAAAAGCGGACGCAGAGCGTCCAGAATTGCGTTCCCACGCGGAGCGTGGGAACGATCAGGGACTTCAGTCAAACATGAACAGCGCATCATTACTGAACTGCACTTCAAACCGGTTCGCCGGCATTGGCCGCCCGAACAGGTAACCCTGCACCTCATCACAGCCATGCTCACGCAGGAAGTCCAACTGCTCATGGGTTTCCACGCCTTCGGCAATCACCGCCAGGTTCAGGCTGTGGGCCATGGCAATGATCGCCCGGGCAATCTGTGCGTCCTGCTCACCCGAGGGCAGGCCGTCGACGAAGGTGCGGTCGATCTTCAGCACGTCGATAGGGAATTGCTTGAGGTAATTGAGCGACGAATAGCCGGTGCCGAAGTCATCCACCGCGATGCTCAGGCCCAGGTTTTTCAGGCTGGCGAGGATCTGCAGGGCTTCGTTGACTTCACGCATCAGGATACTTTCGGTCAGTTCCAGCTCCAGGCACGCCGGCGGCAGGCCGGTGTCCTTGAGGATGGTGGCGATGCGCGTGCCCAACTGGCCGTCGGAGAACTGCCGCGCCGAGATGTTCACTGATACTTTCGGCACGCGCACTTTGTTCTGGTGCCAGGTCTTGAGCTGGCGGCAGGCTTCGCCGATCACCCAGTCGCCCACGTCCACCACCAGCCCGAGCTCTTCCAGCACCGGGATAAAGTCCCCCGGCGGTACCAGGCCACGGCGCGGGTGGCGCCAGCGCAGCAGGGCTTCGGCGCCGGTCAGGCGTTTGCCGTCGCCGCTGAATTGCGGCTGGTAATAGAGCACGAATTCGTTCTGGTCCAGGGCGTGGCGCAGGTCGCTTTCCAGTTCCAGGCGCTCCAGGGCGCTGGCGTTCATGTCGGCCTGGTAGAACTGGAAGTTGTTCTTGCCGCGCTCTTTAGCGTGATACATCGCCGTGTCGGCGTTTTTCATCAATTGGCTCAGCTCGTTGCCGTCTTGCGGGCTGAGGGCGATGCCGATACTGGCGGTCACGAAGAACTCGCGGCCTTCCAGCACAAAGGGTTTGACCAGGCTGGCGAGGATCTGCTCGGCCACATGAATGGCGCGGTTCAGCGCCATATCGCGGCTGACCCGTGGTTGCAGGAGCAAGGTGAATTCGTCGCCGCCCATGCGCGCCACGGTGTCGTCCTCGGCCACACAACCGAGTAGGCGCGTGGCCATTTCCTTGAGCATCCGGTCGCCGGCCGCGTGGCCGAGGGAGTCGTTGATCGGCTTGAAGCGGTCAAGGTCGAGGAACATCAGCACCACCCACGACTTCTGCCGTTCGGCGGACTGCAACGCGGTGTGCAGGCGGTCCTGGAACAGGGTGCGATTGGGCAGGTGGGTCAGGGCGTCATAGTAGGCCAGGCGGTGGATGCGCTGCTCACTGGCCTTGCGCTCGCTGATATCGCTGAAGAAACACACGTAGCTGGCCAGGTCGCCTTCGTCGTCGAACACCGCGGTAATGCCGACCCAGGCCGGGTAATGCTCGCCATTGAGACGCTTGAGCCACACCTCGCCTTCCCAGGTGCTGTGCTGGTGCAATTGCTTGAGCACATAACGCAGATGGGCTTCCTGCTGCTCATCGACGGTGAGCATATTGGGCAACTGGTCGAGCACATCGCTCACCGCATAGCCGCTGACCCGGCTGAACGCCTCGTTGGCCTGCACGATATAACCGGCTGGGTCGGTGATCAGGATCGCCGAAGTGGAATGTTCGAACACCGTGGCTGCCATGCGCAGGTCTTTTTCGGCGCGTCGTTGCTGGCTGATATCGCGGCCTACGCCGAGGATGCCTTCAAACGCGCCATGTTCATCCCACACCAGCACCAGGCGCAGTTCGATCGGCACTTTGCGCCCGTCGGCGCGCAGGCAGTCGAACAGAAACAGTTGGGTCTGGACTTCATCGCGCAACGTGTTCAAGGCGTCGGGGTTGCCGAGGGCGCGGCTGACCTGTTCCATCAGGCTGTAAATGCCGGTCAACTGCTGAGGGTTGGCAACGATCGACTGCCAGCCGTTCTTGAACACCCAGTCCACGTCATAGCCCAGGACGGTGTTGACCGAGGGGCTGATGTAGTTGAGGGCCAGTTGGCTGTCGGTGGAGCAGATCACGTCGCTGATGCTTTCGGCCAGCATCCGGTAGCGCTGTTCACTGTCGCGTAGTGATTCACTGGCCTCGATCTGGTCGGTAATGTCCTTGGCCACGCCTATGATCCGGGTGACCACCGTAGACGTATCGCGGGCCAGCGCCTGTTCGCGGATATCGAAGCGGCGCCACTGGTTATTGCGGTGGCGAAAGCGCAGTTGGCAGTGCAATTGGGTCGTATAGCCGACCTGGCGTTGCTGTTCGCGCGCGTCATGGTAGTGCTCGGCGTCTTCTGGGTGCAGCAGGATTTCCCAGAAGTACTCACCCATTTGCTGCAGTTCGGCTTTGTTGTAGCCCAGGGTGTGGCCCAGATGGTGGTTGCTGAAAATCATGCGCTGGCTGATCACGTCCTGCACATACAGGTGATCGGGCACGGTGCGCACCACATCCGACCAGAAGCTTTCACGCTCCACCAGCGACAACTCGATCAGCTTGCGGCTGGTGATGTCGCTGATGCTGAGAATCACGGCCTTGACGTCATCCTGCTGCTCCGGCAAACGCATCACCAGCCACAGGTACTGTTCGTTGCCGGCCACGTCGTTGAGCTGGATTTCCAGCTCCAGCTGTTTTTGCCGGGTCAGTACGGCTTCCAGCACCTGATAGCCGATGGACGTGGCATTGCGCGGGCAGTCATCGATCAGGCGTTCCCACGCCTGCTCGCAGGACGCGACGTTGAGCAGGCGCACGGCCATCTGGTTGACCTCGGTGACGCGCAACTCCTTGAGCAGTTGCTTGCGCTCGGCGGGGTTGGCCTGCAACCAGGCGAGCAACTGCTCGCGGCTTTGCACCTGGGTCTTGTTGCAAAACGCCTTGAGCCCCGACAGGTCCAACACGCACAACGCGACGCCGGTGCCTTCGAAGATGTCCTGGTAGCGTCGCCGGCCTTCATTCACCTGGCGTTGGCGGCGGCGCATGTTGAGCAGCACGATCACCGGGATCAGCGAAAACGCCAGGCCCAGCAGGCACTTGCCGATAAAGGCGGGCAGTAGTTGTTCCAACACCGCGCTGCGGTCAAACATGCCGCGCAGTTGCCAATCGCTTTTGCTCAACGGCGTGACCAGCACGCTGCGGTTCAATTCTTCCGGCGTCAGGGCGCCGGACCATTGCGCCGGCATGCCGCTGTCACGGCTGACCACACGATGGTTCAGGCTGTTCTCGATCGCCCACATCGGGCGCTGGCCCTGGACATCCTGGCGCGTGAGGTTGGCCAGATAATTGGGCGCCAGGCGCAAGGCCCAGTACACCTTGGAGCCACCGCTGGGTTGGTGCAGCAACAGATAGATGACCGTGCCGTCATTGTCGTTGCTCAGGTAGTAGGACTGGGCGTGACTGCGCTTGACCAGGTCTTCGAGCAGGGCACTGTCTTGGCTGCCTTCGGCAGTGTCGCTGATCAGTGCGCCGCTGGGGGCGAGCAGGGCGAAGCTGCGCAGGTCCGGCAGCGAGCGCTGCAACGTGCGCATCAGGGCCTGCTGCTGTTCGGGGTTGCGCGGCGGCTCGACAATCGGCAACAGGTTCAGGGCGATCTGCGCGCTCAGGGCCATGCTCTGGCTGATCTGCTCGGCCAGGTCGGCACTGTAGTCGATGGTGTATTGCTGTTGGTTTTTCTGGTTCTGCTGCAATTGGTCCAACAGTTGCCAGAACAACAAGGCGAGCAACAGCAGGATAAGCGTCGCCAACGCGCCTTTCAAGGTGCCGTGCAGGGGCGCTCCCGGCGCAATATGAGCGGCGCGCAAGGGCGTGGGCGGCGTGACGTTGGACAAACTGTGATCCTGCGGTTTGGCTGGACTGGCGCGCGACGTGCACTATAAGCCGGACGCCCGAAGGGCGGCTAGCATGCCTTGAGTTGTGGCAAAGTGCCAGTCCTGCCTGGCTGGACTGCCCCAGCGCATTCAGGTAGCTTTGCCGGTTACGCGGGGGCGTTCCAGCCCCAGACATTCAGGCTTTTTTTGCTCGCTGGCATTGATGATAGTCAAAGGCCCGCGCGGCGCATGGCCTGGCACGGGCTTCGTCCGCTTAATTCATCAGTCACTGACGCTAGGTTCACCATGGCTCAATACGTCTTCACCATGCATCGGCTGGGAAAAGTTGTTCCGCCGAAGCGGGAAATCCTGAAAAACATTTCGCTGTCCTTCTTCCCAGGCGCCAAGATCGGCGTGCTCGGCCTCAACGGTTCGGGTAAGTCCACCCTGCTGAAAATCATGGCGGGCGTCGACACCGAGTTCGAAGGCGAAGCCCGCCCGATGCCGGACCTGAACATCGGTTACCTGCCGCAAGAGCCGATCCTGGACCCGACCAAGACCGTGCGCGAAGTGGTCGAAGAAGCCGTCAGCGTGATCAAGGACGCCCAGGCCCGCCTCGATGAGGTGTACGCCGCCTACGCCGAACCGGATGCCGACTTCGACAAGCTGGCTGCCGAACAGGCCAAGCTCGAAGCGATCCTGCAGGCGGGCGATGGCCACAATCTGGAGCGCCAACTGGAAGTCGCCGCCGATGCGCTGCGCCTGCCAGCCTGGGACGCCAAGGTTGAACACCTGTCCGGTGGTGAGAAGCGTCGTGTGGCCCTGTGCCGCCTGCTGCTGTCGGCCCCTGACATGCTGCTGCTCGACGAACCGACCAACCACCTGGACGCCGATTCCGTCGCCTGGCTGGAGCATTTCCTGCACGATTTCCCGGGCACCGTGGTTGCGATCACGCACGACCGTTACTTCCTGGACAACGTTGCCGGCTGGATCCTCGAACTCGACCGCGGCGCCGGTATCCCTTACGAGGGCAACTACTCCGGTTGGCTGGAAGCCAAGTCCGACCGTCTGGCCGCCGAATCCAAGCAGCAATCGGCCCACGAAAAAGCCATGAAGGAAGAACTGGAATGGGTGCGCAAAGGCGCCAAGGCCCGCCAGTCCAAATCCAAGGCCCGTCTGCAACGCTTTGAAGAAATGCAGTCGCAGGAATTCCAGAAGCGCAGCGAAACCAACGAGATCTACATCCCGGCTGGTCCGCGCCTGGGTGACAAGGTCATTGAGTTCAAGAACGTGACCAAAGGCTATGGCGACCGCGTGCTGATCGACAACCTGTCGTTCGCCATGCCAAAAGGCGCGATCGTCGGCGTTATCGGCGGTAACGGTGCGGGTAAATCCACACTGTTCCGCATGCTGATGGGCAAGGAAACCCCGGACTCCGGCAGCATCGAGATCGGTGACACCGTGCAGTTGGCCTGTGTGGACCAGAGCCGCGACGACCTCGACGGCAGCAAGACTGTGTTCCAGCAGATCTCCGACGGTTCCGACCAGATCCGCATCGGCAACTATGAAATCCCGTCGCGCACCTACGTCGGCCGTTTCAACTTCAAGGGCGGCGACCAGCAGAAGTTCGTCAAGGACCTGTCCGGTGGTGAGCGCGGT
Organism: Pseudomonas sp. WS 5503; assembly: GCF_012985385.1. Lineage (NCBI taxonomy): Bacteria > Pseudomonadati > Pseudomonadota > Gammaproteobacteria > Pseudomonadales > Pseudomonadaceae > Pseudomonas > Pseudomonas sp. WS 5503. The sequence goes on along the minus strand of NZ_JAAQWI010000008.1, from coordinate 150,403 downwards.
CGCTTGCACCTGGCCCTGACCCTGAAAGAGGGCGGCAACGTCCTGCTGCTCGACGAACCGTCCAACGACCTCGACGTTGAAACCCTGCGTTCCCTGGAAGAAGCCCTGCTGGACTTCCCGGGCGCCGCCATTGTGATCTCTCACGATCGGTGGTTCCTTGACCGCGTCGCGACCCACATCCTGGCGTACGAAGATGACTCCCAAGCGGTGTTCTTCGAAGGTAACTACACCGAGTACGAAGCCGACCGTAAAAAGCGCTTGGGTGAGGCCGCTGCCCAGCCGCACCGCGTACGCCACAAAAAACTGGCCTGATGCTGCAATAGCCGCAACAGCCTGTTGAAAAAATACCCCTCACGCAGGGGTATTTTTTTGCCCGCGTTATGCCGGGAGCGTCGTGGGCGCCAGCGCTGGGCGGCTGCGCAGCAATTCTTCGACCACCCCCATAAACGCCTCGACCAACAATGAGCGTGACGGTGAGCGTGTGAGTATCAGCAGGTGTACCCAGGCTTCGGGGTCTGCCAAGGGGCGGTAGACCACGCCTTTCCTGGCCAGGGTTCGGGTGCACTGGGGCACGAGCGAGACACCTTGGCCTGCCGCCACCAGGGCGATGATCGAGGTGATCTGGCGCCCCGCAGGGCCCGGGCGCAGCGCCAGGCCACGGCGTTGATACAGGTGCTCGATGGAGCCGTTGAGGCCCGAACCGTAATCGCTGGGGAACAGTATCAACGGGTACTCACTGAGCTGGGCGAGGGTGACTTCGCTCTGCTCCGCCAGCGGGTTGTCGCTGCAAAGAGCCGCCACCAGCGGTTCTTGCCCCAACGACAAAGCCTCGACGCCGGTTTGCCCAGCCTCCGGCAGCAGGCGGCTCATGCCGACGTCGATGCGCCCGTCCAGCACGTGCGTGTGCAGGCTGCCGGAAGCGCTCTCCACCAGGGTCAGTTGCACATCGGGAAAACGCTGGGCGAAGGCTTGCAGGGTTTGGCTGAAGAGTTCCGACAACGCGATCGAGCTGGCATAGCCTACGACCAGTTGGCCGGTCGAGCCGGCAGCCAGTTTGGCGGCGATGTCTTGTGCAAGCCTGGCGTGTTCCAGCGCTGCGCGGGCATACGGCAAAAAGTGCTGGCCTTGGGCGGTCAGTGTGACCGTACGACTGGTGCGGTCGAACAGGCGAAAGCCAAGCTCGGTTTCCAGGGCCGAAATCTGCCGCGTCAGGGGCGGCTGGGCAAGGTGCAGGCGCTGGGCTGCGCGGCCGAAGTGCAGCTCTTCGGCGACCGTCAGGAAGTAACGTAACTTGCGTAGATCAAGCATTCTGTTTCCTGGGTATTGATCGGTCCGAATTCGGTATTGGTGTTCGCTGCGCTGGGTATTCTATAAACATCCTCGACTATAAGACGAGAGGCCACATGAACCCGCGCATGCATCACGCCCGCTTCGCCGTGTTCCTGTGTGGCTGTGCGGCGTTTCTGAATCTCTATGCGACACAGAGCATCCTGCCTGCGTTTGCCGAAAGCTTCCAGGTGAGTGCCCGGCAGGCAGGGTGGAGCATTACGGTGACCACGCTGGCGGTGGCGGTGACCGCGCCGTTTGTCGGGCGCCTGACCGGCCGTTTCGAGCAGCGCACGGTGATTGCCGTGGCCGCATTGCTGCTGGCGCTACCGACGCTGCTGACGGCCTATGTGGACAGTTTTGCCGAGCTACTGGTGTGGCGTTTTGTCGAAGGGATGTTGATTCCCGTGGTGTTCGCCACCAGCGTGGCTTATATCGGTGATCGCTGGCGTGCGGCCACGGTCACCGAGATCACCAGTTTGTACGTCGCGGGGACGGTGCTCGGTGGGTTTGCCGGGCGCTTTGTCTCGGGGGTCATGACCCAATATGTGGGCTGGCGCGAAGCCTTCGAACTGTTGGCGGTCATCAGCCTGCTGGTCGGCCTGCTGATTGTGTGGCTGTTGCCGGCCAATCCGGTGGCGCGGCCCGGCGTTGCGGCCGTGGGCATGCACGGGGTGCGCCGGCTTCTGCGCAAACCCTTGCTGGCGGCCTATGGCGTCGGTTTCTGCGTGCTGTTCTCCCAAGTCGCAACCTTTACCTATGCCGGGCTGTATCTCAGCCAGGCCCCGTTCAATCTGGGCGCCGCAGCCTTGGGCACTTTGTATGCGGTGTTCCTGCTGGCGCTGGTGGTCATTCCTGTTGCGGGGCGCTTGAGCAAATCGCGACCACAATCGCAGTTACTGACCGGCGCTGTGGCGCTCGGCATCTGTGGCTCGGCGCTGACATTGTTGCCGTCCCTGTGGCTGATCGTGCTGGGGCTGGCCCTGAGTTCGACCGGCGTATTCCTGGCACAGGCATCCGCCAATGCGTATATCGCCACCACGGCAGGCCCGGACAAGTCCGGCGCCGTGGGGCTGTACCTGACCGGTTATTACCTGGGCGGCAGCGCCGGCGCCGTGGCCCCGGCCATGCTCTGGAATCAATGGGGCTGGCCGGGCTGCGTGGCGTTGGTCGCAGGTTTTCAGCTGTTGTCGCTGGCGATTGCCCTGCTGGGCTGGAAACCGGTAAAGCCCCAGGCCCAGGTCGTCGAACAACGCGGCAAACCAGCCTGATTTTTTCATCCAATAAAGGACTATGAGAGGTGAACATGACTAACACCGTGATCAAGCGCAGCCAGTTGTTGAAGCTCATCGAACCGGTATTGAACGACATGCCGGCCGGTGCCTTGCGCCACGCGCTGTTCGAAGCCTTCTGGGCTCAGGAAGACGCGCTGGTGGATATCGAAGACGCTTTTGCGCGACTTACCTCGCGTCGGCATTCGCCGGCAGTACTGCGCAAGTTCTTCGCCAGTTGGTCCAAGACCAATAATTCGGCGGCCAGTGTGTCCGGCCTGGCCAACCGCATTACCTTGCTGGCGCGCTCCGATGAAGGCTCCGCCGCCGCCGCGCAGTTGTACCGCGCCTGCGGCAGCCTGCAACGCATCACCGATGAAGATCTGGGCGCGTTGGGTAATACCTTGCACGCTGACCTGTTCTACACCATGGCCACCGCGCTGTGCGGTGATGACCAGTGGATATTGAAGGACAATTGCCTGCCCTCGGCACAGGCGTTCAAAGACTGGACCGACACCCGCCGCCTGCGTGATCGCGACCTGTTGCAGGGGTTACTGACCACGTTGATCCACGAGGTGTACACCCACGGCGAAGTGGAATTCATCCACCCGCTGTACTCGCAGTGGTTCGTGCGGGACATGGGCGTGCCTCCGGAGAAATCCCGGGCGACGGTGGCCTGGGTCACGGTGCACACCGGCGGTACCGAGAGCAACCATTTCGCCCATGCGGTGGCGGCGGTGAATGAGTTCACCACTGCCATGCAGATTGAAGTGGACCCCGCCACGGCGCGCGACATTTTTGCTCAATACCTGCAGCGTAAAGCCAGTGTGATGAGCGACTGTGCGCAGTTGCTGGGTTAACCCGGCCTTTTTGCCTGAGAGCCTCTGACCCAGATGAACACCCTGAAGCAGACCGCAGCGCCATCGTTGTCGCCGCCGGACCCGGTCAGCGTGCGTCGCCGCGCTCTGGTGGCAGGCTGCGGCGCGCATGCCGTGCACGATGGGCTGACCGATGTGATTTATGTGCTGTTGCCGATCTGGCAAGCGCAGTTCGGCCTCAGCTACGCCCAGATCGGCCTGTTGCGTGGTGCTTACGCGGGCATGATGGCCGGTTTTCAGTTACTGGCCAGCCGTGCTGCCGCACGCTGGGGGCGTGAACGCTTGCTGGTAGGTGGCACTGCGTTGGCGGGCCTGGCCTACCTTCTGGCCGGCCAAGCTGGCGGGCTGGGCGTGTTGCTGTTGGCGCTGCTGCTGGGCGGGCTCGGCGCGAGTACGCAGCACCCGCTGGCCTCGTCGTTGATCACCGATACGCACGAGGCCGGAGGGGGCGTCAAACAAGCGCTGTCGCAGTACAACTTCAGCGGCGATATCGGCAAGACCCTGATCCCGGGGTTGATCGGGCTGTTGCTGGCGGTCATCAGTTGGCGCGCCAGTGTCACCCTGCTGGGTGTACTCGGGCTGCTGGCGGCAGGCCTGTTGTGGTGGCTGATCCCGGCACGCGCCGAGGCTTCGGCAGCGCCGGTGAAAGCCGCCCGTACGAGCGTCGGCGCCGGCTCTGCGAGCGGGCTGCGTGCGCTGATCGTGACCGGCACGCTGGACAGCGCCGTGCGCATGGGTTTCCTCACGTTCCTGCCGTTTTTGCTCAAGGCCAAGGGCGCCGGGCCTGCGGGCATCGGCCTAGCGCTGACCATGCTGTTCGTGGGGGGCGCCTTCGGCAAATTGTTGTGCGGTTACCTCGGTGCGCGCATCGGCATGATGAAAACGGTATGGGCCACGGAGTTCACCACGGCCGTGTTGATCGTCATGGCGGTGTACTTGCCCTACGCCGGCTTGATGGTGATGTTGCCGCTGCTGGGGCTGGCGCTGAACGGCACGTCGTCGGTGCTGTACGGCGCAGTCCCGGACCTGGCAGGGCCGGGCAGGCGCGACCAGGCGTTCGCCGTGTTCTACACCGGCACCATCGGTGGCGGCGCCTTGGCGCCGGTGCTGTTCGGCAGCCTTGGGGATGCCACCGGTGTGCCCATGGCCGTCCTGTTGCTGGCCGCCACCCTGTTGCTGACCTTGCCGCTGTCCTGGCGGGTTCAGCAAGGGCTGGAGGCCCAAGCCCGGTAGGGCGAACGAACGTTCCAACGTGTTCTGGCAGGTATAACAATGAATAACAGTGAACCGTCTGCCGTGTCATTGCCGTTGTCCCAGCGTGCGCAACGTCTTAGCGCACCCGGCACATCCAGCATGCGCAGTAAAGCCAATGCCTTGAAAGAAGCCGGCGTCAACGTGGTCAACTTTGCCGCGGGCGAATTGTCCTTCGATGCCTGCCCGATCATGAAAGCCGCCGCGGCCGATGCGCTCGCCACTGCCCGCAACCGCTATACGCCGCCCATCGGCCTGCCCCAGCTACGCCACGCGCTGGCGCAGCAGGTCACTCAGCGCTGCGGGGTGAATTACGCCGCCGATGAAATAGCGGTGACCGCGGGTGCCAAGCAGGCGCTGTATAACGCTGCAATGGTGCTGCTCAATCCGGGGGATGAAGTCATCGTCGCGGTGCCGTACTGGGAAACCTTCCCCACCCAGATCCAACTGGCCGGTGGCGTTCCCGTCTATGTCGACACGGCTGCGGATGACTATCGCCTCACCTGCGCAGCGGTCCAGAAGGCCCTGACCCCGCGTACCCGGATGATTGTGATCAACACCCCGAACAATCCGACAGGCACGGTTTATCAGCGCGAAGAACTGTTGGGTATTGCCCGGCTCGCCTTCGCACACAGGCTTTGGGTAGTGTTCGACGAGTGTTACCGCAAACTGGTGCGCGCGCCCCATGAACATCACAACATCGTGTCGCTGTTTGCGCCGCTCAAACATCAGACGGTACTGGTCGATTCGTTTTCCAAGAGCCACGCGGTCACCGGCTGGCGGGTAGGGTATGCGTGCGCGCCGGCCCCAGTCATCGCCGCCATGCACAACCTGCAAGGGCATACGACGTCCAACCCCAGCAGCCTGTCCCAATATGCCGCGCTCGGCAGCCTGATGGCGGACGCGCCGCACTTTACTCGCAAGGTCAATGCCTTCCTCGACCAGCAATTGCTCGCGGCCTGCACCTGCCTGGGGTATGTCGACGGCATTCGGTGCGCCCCGCCCGAAGGGGCGTTTTATCTGTTTATCGATGTGTCCCGCAAGTTGGGGGGCCGCTACCTGGGCACCGTTATTCGTGACGTCGACCACTTGGCCGATCTGTTATTGACCGAGGCCCATATTGCGGTAGTGCCAGGCTCTGGCTGTGGTGACGGCAACAGCATCCGTATCTCCTACGCCGTTGAGCGTGAAGCGCTGATTGAGGGCCTCACACGCTTCGCTCGTTTCATGTCAGAAATCGTTGCGCATTAACCCCACCTTAAAAGGATATGAGCCGTGGAAAATCTGAGCCGCCAATTTATCGGATACGTGAACCAGGCGCTGGTGGATGTCGAGGACGGACATCTGGCCCAGGCCCTGCTCAGCGGTTTCAACAGTCAAACCAACGCGCTGGACACGTACTGCGAGACCTATGTCGACATGACCTCCAGTAATTGGAGCGAGTCGTCACTGTGTACGTTCTTCTGTGGCTGGCGTAGCCCGGACGGCGCCGCCCATGCCGTCTCGAGCATCATCGTGCGCATCCTCCAGGAGTCGGCATCGTTGACGGATGACGCCCGGTTGAAAATGCTCGAGGCGGCGGCCCATTGTGGGGAGATCATTGTCGAGGACATCGGGCTGGGTGAAATGCATGGGCATCCGCACCATTCCAAGCTGTATTACCGCATGGCTTCGGCCATCTGCGGCTCCGATGAATGGCGCCTGCAAGACAAATTCCTCAACCCGATTACCAAGGAGTTCTCCGGTTGGGTGGGGGAAAAGCGCCCGCTGGCGCCGCTGCTCATCGAAGCGCTGGAAATGATGGCCATGACGGAGTTGTTCAATACTGGCGAATACAACCTGATGACCCCGCTATGGAAACAGTGGTTACGCGATGTACGGGGCTATAGCGCCGGTGAGGCCAGCCGCGTCGCGAGTTTTCTCAGTGTGCATTGCGGCAGCGTGGAAGCACGCCACTTCAAGCATGCCGCTGAGGCGTTGCGGCTGTATGCCAGCGCCACCGGGCAGGCCGTGGATTACGCGCGTATCGCACGGCTCTCCAAGGAGTACGTGGCCAGGGCCTGCGAACATCTGCAAAAGATGGCGTCGGTGCTCAAGTGCGAACAGCCCGCCTGGGATTGAGGCTGTTCGATAACCCTTGTTGTGCCGCTGATAAGGAGCCTGAACCCTATGATGGATACCGAAGCGCGCCGACGCCCTCTGTCGGCGCTATTGGATAGCAACCGTTGCCTGCGTGTACTCGAAGCCCATAGCCCGATATCGGCGTTGCTCGCGCAACGCGCCAGGCTGGAGATCAGCCCCGGGCATACGGTGGGGTACGACGCCATCTGGTCGAGTTCGCTGACCGACTCGACCCAGCGCGGGTTACCCGACATCGAAATCCTTTCGCCCAGTAACCGGTTGCCGGGGATTCGCGAAATATTCGATGTGTGCTCGCTGCCGCTGATATTCGATGCCGATACCGGCGGCAAGGCCGAACATTTCGCGATTCATATCAAGATGCTGGAGCGCGCGGGCGTCTCGGCGGTGGTGATCGAAGACAAATGCGGCCTGAAGAAGAATTCACTCTTGGGTATCGAGGTCGACCAGGCGCAGGAGTCCATTGAGGCCTTTTGCGCCAAGCTCCAGGCCGGGTGCACGAGTCGCACCGGCTCAGGGCTGATGATGATTGCCCGGTGTGAAAGCTTGATCCTGGATCGCGGCATGGAAGAGGCGATGGCGCGGTGCCTGGCGTATGTCGAGGCGGGGGCGGATGGCATCATGATCCACAGCCGCAAGCAGGATGGCCTGGAAATCCTGGAATTCGCCCGGCAGTTTCGCCTGCAGCGGCCCAGAGTACCGCTGATTTGCGTGCCGACCAGCTATGTTCACCTGAAGTTCGAGGTGCTGGAGCGAGCAGGTTTCAACGCGGTGATTTATGCCAATCACATGTTGCGCAGTGCCTACCTGGCCATGCGCGATACCGCCGTCGGAATCCTCGCCAATGGCAGGACGCTGGAGCTGGAGCCACGTTGCCTGGGCATCGACGAGATACTCGACCTGGTGCCGGGCACGCGTTAGAGACATGCGCGGGTCTGTGGGCAAATGCTGTGTGGAGCGGGCTTGCTCGCGAAAGCGTTGGGTCAGTCGCTGCATCTGTCACTGCACCGCCGCCATCGCAGGCAAGCCAGCTCCCACATGACCGGTGTACTCGATCAAATGTGGGAGCTGGCTTGCCTGCGATGGCGGCCTACCTGTTGGTGCGAAATTCAGAGTGAAATCCCCATTTAAGGGCAGAAAACGTAGGTTATTTATACTTATTGCACCATTTAATTTCACAAAAGCGACATTTTGCCCTGTCACGGTGCGAAACGAATTGATAAAGTCCGGCTCATTCTCTGTTTAACAACAATCAATTTGCCGAGACTTTTCATGACCGAATCCGTCGATTCCTTCCTTGCCCGCCTCAAGAAACGCGACCCGGACCAACCGGAATTCCACCAGGCTGTAGAAGAGGTTCTGCGCAGCCTGTGGCCCTTTCTTGAAGCCAACCCGCACTATCTGACCTCGGGCATCCTGGAGCGCATCTGCGAGCCGGAACGCGCGATCACGTTCCGGGTGTCGTGGGTGGATGACCATGGCAAGGTCCAGGTCAATCGCGGTTTCCGTATCCAGATGAACAGCGCCATTGGGCCCTATAAAGGTGGCTTGCGCTTCCACCCTTCGGTCAACCTGGGTGTGCTGAAATTCCTCGCCTTCGAACAGACTTTCAAGAACTCGCTGACATCGCTGCCCATGGGCGGCGGCAAAGGCGGCTCGGACTTCGACCCCAAGGGCAAGAGCGACGCCGAAGTGATGCGCTTCTGCCAGGCATTCATGAGCGAGCTGTACCGCCATATCGGTGCGGACGTGGACGTACCGGCCGGTGATATCGGTGTGGGTGCACGGGAAATCGGCTTCCTGTTCGGCCAGTACAAACGCCTGAGCAATCAATTCACCTCAGTGCTGACCGGCAAGGGCATGACCTATGGCGGTAGCCTGATCCGCCCGGAAGCCACCGGTTTCGGCTGTGTGTATTTCGCCGAGGAAATGCTCAAACGCCAAGGTCAGCGGGTTGAAGGCAAGCGTGTAGCCGTGTCCGGCTCCGGTAACGTGGCGCAATACGCGGCGCGCAAGGTCATGGACCTGGGCGGCAAGGTGATTTCCCTGTCGGACTCCGAAGGCACCCTGTACGCCGAAAGCGGCTTGACCGAAGAACAATGGTCGGCGCTGCTGGAGCTGAAAAACGTACAGCGTGGGCGTATCAGTGAACTGGCCACACGTTTCGGCCTGGAGTTCCGCAAAGGCCAGGCGCCGTGGGAACTGGCCTGCGATATCGCGCTGCCTTGCGCCACCCAGAACGAACTCGATGCCGACGCTGCGCGCACCTTGCTGCGCAACGGCTGCCTCTGCGTGGCCGAAGGCGCGAACATGCCGACCACGTTGGAGGCTGTGGATATCTTCATCGACGCGGGCATCCTGTTTGCGCCGGGCAAGGCGTCCAACGCGGGGGGCGTTGCGGTGAGCGGCCTGGAAATGTCGCAAAACGCCATGCGCCTGCTGTGGACCGCCGGGGAAGTGGACAGCAAGCTGCACAACATCATGCAGTCGATCCACCATGCCTGCGTGCATTACGGTGAAGAAAACGGCCGTATCAACTACGTCAAGGGCGCGAACATCGCGGGCTTCGTGAAAGTGGCTGACGCGATGCTGGCCCAGGGTATCGTCTAGGCCTCGGCTTCGATGCGCAGCACTTCGATCAACTGATCGCCGACGGGGCGCTGCCACAGCACCTCGTCGCCCACCTGGGCGCCCAACAAGGCACGGCCCAGGGGCGAGCCCCAGTTGATCAAGCCTGCGTTGGCATCGGCCTGGTCTTCACCGACCAACTGGATGCGCTGCTGTTCGTCCTGCTCGTTGGCGAACGTGACCCAACTGCCGATCTGCACCTTGTCGGTGGACGTGGCCGGCGCGACTACCTGGGCGCTCTGCACCCGCTGGTTGAAGTAACGCAGGTCCCGCTCAAGGTCAGCCTGACGCTGTTTATCAGCCTGTTCGCCCTTGGCGGCTTCGTCGCTGTGCTCCCCTTGCAACTGTGCCACCCTGGCCTGCAACTGCGCCAACCCTTGCGCGGTCAGGCGGTTAGGTTGCGCGCTGACCTGACGCTCCACCGGCTGATCAGCCTGGGCCGCCGCGTTATCTTCATTTACAAAAGCTCGGCTCATGGCGTTCTCCTTCCTATGAAGGTTGGGCCACGTTCGCTGCCTGATCGTTCCCACCGGCGCTGATCGTTCCCACGCTCCGCGTGGGAATGCATCCTGTGACGCTCCGCGTCACGACCTCGCGAGCGGACGCGGAGCGTCCAGGGCGGCATTCCCACGCGGAGCGTGGGAACGATCAGCGTGAGCGATAGGCTTTGGCGGCGTCACGATCTTTTTCCTGCTGCCAATCGCGCTCGCGGTCGTCCCTGCGGTTTTCCTCGTAATCGCGCAGTTCCTGGCTCTCGCGCATGGCCTTGCACTGGCGAAACCCATCTTCCCAGCCTTCGGCGTATGGCCGGTCTTTGAGGTAGCGCGGCACATTCTTGCGAAACGCCCCGGTAATCACCCCAGCGGCCTGGCGACCGCTGCTGCAACCGTCGTCGAAGCCATCGGCGAAGGCGGGTGGGTAACCTTTGGCCAGCAATTCCTGATGAGTTGACTGGCAACCCGACAACCCCACCACCGCGCACAGCATGACCGCATACCGCCACATGGCGTACTCCCTGGCCGGTTAACGGCTGATAAGGAGAGTCTAGAAGGGGATTTGTCAGCTGTATGTGAAAGGGGTGTCAGAGGGATGTGCCGGACTTAACTGTAGGAGCGAGCTTGCTCGCGAAAAACGTCAACGATAACGCGTGTTTCCTGAATAACCGCGGCGTTTGTGAGTTTTTCGCGAGCAAGCTCGCTCCTACAGAGAGCGAGCGCTTGAGTCAGTAGTGGTACCACTTCAGCTCAAGCATCACTTCATTGACTGGCGTGGACAGGTGGCTGAACTCACGCTGGGCACTCAGGCGCAGGCCCAGGTTGCGCGACAGTTCCCACTGCTGGTTGAGGCTGATGCTGCGCCGCACTTCGCCGTTGGTGAAGAAATCACCCTTGGCTTCCAGGCTCAGGTTGCCCAACGGGTTTTTCCACAGCACGCCGGTGTTGAAGCCAGCGGCCGGGGAGATGGCTTCGCTGAAGTCGTTGTTGTGCTCCACGCGCACGGTGCCGAGGGCGAAGCCGAGCATGTCGTCGGAGAGTTGCCAGGTGCCGCCCGCGCCGCCGTTGACGTGGGCGACCAGGGTTTCGTCGTCGTGTTTGCCCGGTACGCGTTCCAGGCCGCCGGTGACTTGCCACGACCAGGGTTGCAGCAGCGCATTGCGCGGCGTCAGCGAGCGGATGGTGGCCAGGTCCAGTTGCTGGAGCTGCCAGTGATTGCCTTCGTACTGGCGCAATTTCATTTGCAGGATTTCGATCTGCGCGCCCAGGGGGAAGCCTTCGGCGTTGTCGTTGAGGTCGTGGTAGGCCATGCGCAGGCCGTATTCGCCGAAGGCTTTGTCGCCGCGGGTGCCGATGCCGGCTTGCCAGGTGCGCGACTCATGGCCATTTTCCGGCAGGCCAGGCGGGGTGATCTTCAGGTCTGGAGCCGGGTTCTGGTTGATCGCGCGCAGCAGTTCGAAGCTGCGCTGGGAGCGTGTCGCATCGCGCTCCAGGCCATTGGCGCGGTAGCGGCCCAGGCGGTAAGCGGCATCCACGATCAGTGCCTGGCGCTCGCGGGGCAGTGCTTTGAATGCCGGTTCCTGCAGTTGCTTTTGGTCGTCGCTGATTTTCAGCACCCACTGTTGCTCATCGCTATCGAGTGGCTTGGCGCGTTCCAGCAGTTCACGTTCACGGGAGGGGCGATAGTCAATCTTTTCCACCAGCCCTGCATCTTTTACCGCTTTGACGGTATCGGTAGGGATCGCGGTGAGTGGGAATTGCTCAGTCAAACGCAGGCCAGGGCGGGCCACTTGCAGCAGTTCGAGCAGGCGGTAGGAGCAGTTTTCGTCGAAGAAGAAGTAATCGAACTGGATCTGCTTGAGCTCCCACACGTGCTCGACCATACGCTTGGTCTCGACCTCGGTGAGGTTCAGGCGGTATTCCCACAAATCGCGGTTTTCGAGGCTACGGTATTCCGAGAGTTTCTCCTGATAGGGCACCAGGGCGAACAGGCCCGGATAACCGCCCATCAAGCCCTTCCAGGCATAGAGGATGCTGTTGTCGGAGCCTTCGATATAGGCGCCGAAGTTGATCGCATAGCTGAGCAGGGCGGTGTTGTTGCTTTGCACGTCAGCTTGGTCGATGCGCAGCAGGGTGTGGCCGAACATCGACGACGGGCTGTTGAGGTAGGCCGCGGGGAAGATCATCACCGCGCTATGGGGCGCGACATCCTTGAACCACTGGGTGAACTCTTTGCATTCCAGGGCGGGCAGGTCGTTCAGTTGCAACTGGGCCTTGAGCCAGCGGGTGCGTGCGGGGTAGACGCATTGGGCGTGCTTTTCACCCAGGCTGGCCGGTGCATACAGCGCATCAACGGTGGCCTTGAGTTCCGCATCCGGATGGTGTGCGCCATCGGGAGCGAGGAAGAATTTCTTGTCGCTGACATAGCTGCGCCAGCCACTGACTTTGCCGGCTTCGTAGTGCCCCAGCGACAGCCAGAACGGATCATTGGCCAGTTGCTGCAAACGTTGATCGTCGAGATGCGGTGCCGCATGCAGCGGGGCGCAGGCGAAGAGAGCCAGGCAAGCGAGGCGTTTGAGCATGGGGGCTACTTAAGTCGGACGGAAAAAAAGACCCAAGGTGGGCGGGTCGAAAAAATAAAACCCGCGCCTCGAAAGGCGCGGGCAGGTCGAGCTTAAGCCTGGGTTGCGTATTTCGCCAGACGGGCATCGCTTTTCAGTACAGCAATGGTGTTGTTGTGCACGTCGTCAGCGGTCACGTCAGCCTTGCTGAAGATCTGCTGGAAGTGCTCGTGGGTCACGGCCGCGAAGTGATCGCGATCTTCCGGCGCAACACCCAGTACCACCGCGTAGGTGGTCAGCGCTTCGCCGTTGCCTTTGGCCATGTCTTCGGACAGCTCGTTCATCATGCCATTCATGGCAATCCAGGACTTGCCGCCGTAGGTCAGGGCGCTGTTGGTGCTGCAACCGTTGGTGCCCGAGGTCATGCCGAAGGTGGCGTTACCCGAAGTACCGTTGGTGGTGGAGGCGAGGAAGTGGGCCGGAGTACCGCGCTGGCCTTCGAACAACATGTTGCCCCAACCGCAGTTCGGGCCACCTGGTGCTTCTGCCATTGCATTGAGGGAGACGACGGTGAAGAGAGTACCAAGAAGGATCCGTTTCATAGCTTTGTTCTCTTTGTGTGCAAACCAATGGACAAGGGTTCAGGTGCTCAACGCACCCTAGGGGCCAGTTATTAGTCCAACCCGCGCAGTTTGGAGTTTAGGCACGTTCCCAGGGTTCCGTGTTTTTTTATAAACATTCAGTGGCGGGCGATTTTTTTGCAGGACGCATGCGATGGCTATGCTTTCCCGAAAGCGCGCCTTGCCAGAGCGCTCAACCGGGAGCCAGAATGCCCCATCTGCCCCGCCTGATGTAAGGAAGCCCGATGCCTGATCCTGTTGCTGCCAGCTTGCGTCTAGCGCCCGAAGCGCTGACTCGCCCTTTCTCCGCTGAACAGTTCAGCTTCTCGACCACCAATGATTTGGAGCCCTTTCGCGGTGTGCTTGGCCAGGAACGTGCGGTTGAAGCCTTGCAGTTCGGCGTGGCCATGCCACGCCCCGGTTACAACGTGTTTGTCATGGGCGAGCCGGGCACCGGCCGCTTTTCGTTCGTCAAACGCTACCTCAAAGCCGAAGGCAAGCGCCTGCAAACCCCGGCGGACTGGGTTTATGTGAATAATTTCGATGAGCCCCGCGAGCCCCGCGCCCTGGAATTGCCAGGTGGCGCCGCCGCGGCGTTTATTGCCGATATCAACGGCCTGGTCGATAACCTGGTCGCCACCTTCCCGGCGGTGTTCGAGCACCCGACTTATCAACAGCGTAAAAGCGCCATCGACCGGGCGTTCAACCAGCGCTACGACAAAGCGCTGGACGTGATCGAGCGCCTGGCCCTGGAAAAAGACGTGGCGCTGTACCGCGACAGCTCCAATATCGCCTTTACGCCGATGCTCGACGGCAAGGCGCTGGACGAAGCCGAGTTTTCGCAACTGCCGGAAGCCGATCGCGAGCGCTTCCACACCGATATCTCCGAGCTGGAAGAACGCCTCAACGAAGAGCTGGCCAGCCTGCCGCAGTGGAAGCGTGAGTCCAACAACCAGCTGCGCCAGTTCAACGAAGAAACCATCACCCTGGCCCTGCAGCCTTTGCTGGCGCCCTTGTCGGAAAAATACGCAGAAAATGCCGGCGTCTGTGGCTACCTGCAGGCCATGCAGGTGTACCTGCTCAAAACCGTGGTCGAGCAGTTGGTGGACGACGCCAAGACCGACGCCCAGGCGCGCAAGCTGCTCGAAGAGCAATACTGCCCGAGCCTGGTGGTAGGCCACTCGGTCAACGGTGGCGCGCCGGTGGTGTTTGAACCGCACCCGACCTACGACAACCTGTTCGGCCGTATCGAATACAGCACCGACCAGGGCGCGCTCTACACCACCTATCGCCAGTTGCGTCCCGGCGCGTTGCACCGCGCCAACGGCGGTTTTTTGATCCTGGAAGCCGAAAAAATGCTCAGCGAGCCGTTTGTGTGGGATGCGCTCAAGCGTTCCCTGCAATCGCGCAAGCTGAAGATGGAATCGCCTTTGGGCGAACTCGGCCGCCTGGCCACCGTGACCCTCAACCCGCAGATGATTCCCTTGCAGGTCAAGGTGATCATCATCGGCTCGCGCCAGTTGTATTACGCCTTGCAGGACGCCGACCCGGACTTCCAGGAGATGTTCCGCGTACTGGTGGACTTCGACGAAGACATCCCCATGGTCGACGAGAGCCTGGAGCAGTTCGCCCAGTTGCTCAAAACCCGTACTTCGGAAGAAGGCATGGCGCCGCTGACTTCGGACGCGGTGGCGCGCCTGGCGACCTACAGCGCACGCCTGGCCGAACATCAGGGGCGTTTGTCGGCGCGTATTGGTGATTTGTTCCAGCTGGTGAGCGAGGCGGACTTTATTCGCCACCTGGCCGGCGACGAAATGACCGATGCCGGGCATATCGAGCGCGCCCTCAAGGCCAAGGCCACGCGCACCGGCCGCGTGTCGGCGCGGATTCTCGACGACATGCTCGCCGGCGTCATCCTGATCGATACCGCCGGTGCCGCTGTGGGCAAGTGCAACGGCTTGACGGTGCTGGAGGTCGGCGACTCGGCATTCGGCGTGCCGGCGCGGATTTCTGCCACGGTATACCCGGGCGGCAGCGGTATTGTCGACATCGAACGCGAAGTTAACCTCGGCCAGCCGATTCACTCCAAGGGCGTGATGATCCTCACCGGTTACCTAGGCAGCCGTTATGCCCAGGAATTCCCGTTGGCCATCTCCGCCAGTATTGCCCTGGAGCAGTCCTACGGGTATGTGGACGGCGACAGTGCGTCCTTGGGCGAGGCATGCACCTTGATCTCGGCCTTGTCGAAGACGCCGCTCAAGCAATGTTTTGCGATCACCGGCTCGATCAACCAGTTTGGTGAAGTGCAGGCGGTGGGCGGGGTCAACGAGAAGATCGAAGGCTTCTTCCGTCTTTGCGAAGCCCGCGGGCTGACCGGTGAGCAGGGTGCGATCATCCCTCAGGCCAACGTGGCCACGCTGATGCTCGACGAGAAGGTGTTGCAGGCCGTGCGTGCCGGGCAATTCCACATCTATGCAGTGCGCCAAGCGGATGAGGCCTTGAGCCTGCTGGTGGGCGAGGATGCCGGTGAGCCGGACGCCGAGGGGCAGTTTCCGGAAGGCACCGTGAATGCGCGGGTGGTGGAGCGCTTGCGGGCGATTGCCGAGATGATCAGTGATGAGGATTTGAAGGAGGCGGAGAAGGAGCTGGCGCAGCAGGCGTTGGCAGAAGCCAAGCCAACCTGATTGCTGTCATCACTCGGTCAAGGTGGGAGCTGGCTTGCCTGCGATAGCGGTGTATCAGTCAACTGGGGGGTTGGCTGTGAGTCTGTCATCGCAGGCAAGCCAGCTCCCACAGTGGTCCGTGGTGTTTTTGGGAATGTTTAGCGTGCCACAAAATTGACTCTACCCTCAGGGACCAACGCCCGTTGGTCCCTACAACCTTGGTTTGTCGCGTTTTTATTCTATTCTCAGAGTCAGGGATATCCACAGGAGTCGCAGGATAGAAACAGCCTCGCCTTGCGCTGGGGCTGAACACCGATCTACCGAGGGGCGCCGCCATGTCGCGCAACCTTTGCCTTACCCGCCAGTGCCTGGGCCTGGTCACCCGTATCGAATGCTCCATTCGCCCTCTCGCCGGGGATAACGGGATGTGGACGCTATTGTTTGCCGCCGGCATGTCGGGCGAGCAGCCTTCCACTGTCAAATCCCAGGGCCCGTTCCATGGGCCCTTCGTGGCAGAACGCATGCTGGGCACCATCGTTGATAGCCTGACCTTGCACGGCTACGAGCAAATGGACGAGCCGCAGATATGGTGCCTGCACCTGCAGGCCCATCTGCGCCAACTCAATGGCGGCCAGGAGCGGCTGGCCCTCTGAGGATCGTTCCCACGCTCTGCGTGGTAACGCCGCCCCGGACGCTCCGCGTCCACCCAGGGCTATTTGCTCTCAGGCTTGTCCAGCTTCACCTCAAAGCCGTATTGCACGGTGCTGAGGTCGGTGCGCTGGTAACTTTCCAGCGTGGTCGGCTGGCCGTAGAAGTAATGCACGTCAAACATCGCCGTGCCGTATTCCTCGGCGCGGTGGCTGACACCGAGAATCTCCTTGAGGTAATTGCCGCTGGCATCCTTGGCGTAGAAGCGCCAGCTGTCGGCGGGGAAGTCCTTCTGGTCGACGATCAGCGCGTTGTCCTTGAGCGACAGGCCCTTGGGCAGCTTGGCGGCGTCAATCGTGGCCTTCTCGATGGTGGCCAAAAACAACGGGACCGAGCCCACCACAAACGCCGGTGTTTCCGGGAACAGGTTGAGGTCGTAGGTGAGCGTGCCGCTGACGGCGTTCAGCTCGAAAGCCTCGGTCGGCAGCTCGATAGGCTCGCCGCGCTCGCCCTTGTCGTCGGCGGTGAAGAAGGTGATAGGCGCGTCACTGTTGTTGCGCTCGGCACCGACCAGGTCGTCATTGAAGGTGAACGGGTGGTCGAACACGATTTTTGCGGCGCTGGCGTCTTCGGTCGATTGGCTGATGGTGACGCTGTTTTTCAGTTGGTCCTCCGTCATCGAGGCATCTTTGAGCCAACTGGCGGCGCCGTCGTCATACACCGTGACCGGCATTGGCAGGGGCTGCACGGTGTTTTGCAGGCTGTTCCTGTCAAAGCGCATCACCGGCAGGTCCAGGTCTTTACGGGTGAGCGTGGCCTTGGAGAAATCCAGCACATTCACCTGCAGGTTATCGATCAGCCCGTTGAAATACACCTTGGCGTAATGGCTGGTCTGCTGGCGCTCGAAGGCTTTTTGCGCGTCGGTGAGCTGTTTATCGAAGGCATCGGACCACGCGGTCTGTTTTTGCATCTCGGCCAGTTGTTTTTCATAGAACGCCACTTGCGCGGCACTCTCGTTGATCGAGCCTGAGCGGGTCAGAAACTGCCCGGTGCTGTCCCGTGCCTGCACCAGCAGCGGGTTGGGTGACGCGTCGCCGACTTCGGCGGCCAGGGGCTGGCTGTTGGTCAGTTCGATCTCGGCGTAGTTCTTTTCCAGCGTCAGCAGGTTGAGGGTGATGTTGCCATCGGTGCGTTTATGGCCCACGTCTTGTTTGGTCAGGTCGAACGTCAGCACCTTGCCCGGGGTGATCACCTCCACCGCGCCCTTGAGGCTGATGGGTTGTGGCTGGCTCTTGTTTTCCGTCTCGATCCCTTCAATAAACGGGTAGGTCACCGTCAGGTCGTCGGGGTTGGTCAAGTTGGAGCTGCTGGGGCTCAGTTGGATGCCGGGGTCGGTTTCTGACCATTCCGGCTGGAAGGGAATGACTTTATTGTTGCTCAGGGTGACCGACTGCCATTCCAGGCCATGGGGGAAGGGGAACTGGTCCGGGGCGTTGAAGTTGAACGGGAAGACCGGCTGCAAATCCGTCAGGTAGTCGGAGTGCGAGGTTTTGCGCAGGACGAACAGGCCATTGATGTAGGTGTCCACCAGCGCTTGGGGCGTAGGGTAATGCTTGAGCAGGGCCAGGCTATCTTCGCCGTACTCGGCTTCGATGGGCTTGCTGGCGAGCTTGACGCGCGCACGCTCCAGCAACAGCAGCGAGCCGCCCAGGTCCGCAATGGCATCGCGCAGCTTGGGGTCCTGGATGCTGTCCAGGGACTGTTCGAACTTTGTGGTTTTCTCTTCGAGGGTCGCCTGCTTCTGCTCTTCTTTGGGGGAGCAGCCGCTGGCCATCAGCAACGCCGCGCACAGGCCGAGAGTGGCCAAAGGGGATCGCACATCCATCATCTGAGTTTTCCTGTCCGACATCATCGAGCCGAGTGAATGGCCTCGACACTAGCAGAAAAATTCTCTTACAGATGCCACTTGGGTCAGTTTTCTCGCGGTGACAGGGGCCGGGTGGCGGCTGGTATACTCGGCGCCATTTTTAGCCAAGCTGTGTGAGATTCAATGGAACGCTTTATCGAAAATACAATGTACGCCTCGCGTTGGCTGCTGGCGCCGATCTACCTGGGGCTGTCCTTGGGCCTGCTGGTCCTGGCGTTGAAATTCTTCCAGGAAATCATTCACGTGATTCCCAACATCTTCACCATGTTGGAAGCCGAAGTGATCCTGCTGTTGCTGTCGTTGATCGACATGGCCCTGGTCGGCGGCTTGCTGGTGATGGTGATGATTTCCGGCTACGAGAACTTCGTCTCGCAGCTGGATATCGACGAAAACAAGGAAAAGCTCAACTGGCTGGGCACCATGGACTCTTCGTCGCTGAAGATGAAAGTGGCGGCCTCCATCGTGGCGATTTCCTCCATCCACCTGCTGCGCATCTTCATGGACGCCAAGAACGTCGATCCACAGCACCTGATGTGGTACGTGATCATCCACATGACGTTCGTGGTCTCGGCGTTTGCCATGGGCTATCTGGACAAGCTCACCAAGCATTAAGGCCACGCGCTGGCCTTACTGCTCCACGAAGTAGTAAGGCTGGCGGTTGACTGCCATCTGCTTGATCACCGTAACCGGCGCTTTCAGCCGGTCGGTGTGGTCCGTCAACGCCACGTTGCCGGGCTTGGCGCTGAGGAAGGCACGCAGTTCGGCTTCGGTGTTCAGGATCGGCAAGTAGGCCTGCAGGTAGAACACGCTGGCGCCGTCGATGCGCTCGTTGGGTTGGTACATCGCTACCGTCCTGCCTTCGTCTTGCAGGGGCTGGATCTGGCTGATCACCGGTACGAATGAATGGCGCACATCGGCTTTGGGTGCAAACCAGAACGCCGCGCTCAGGTAGCAGGCGATGGCCAGGCTGAAAACCCCGCCGATGATCTGCCGGTGATAGCGGTACAGCCCCGGCTTATGGTCTTTGGCCCACTCCAGCAGCACCCGCGCATATTCGGCAGCCAGTACAGCCGCGGCTGGCGTCAGCGCCATCAAATACACGGTGCGTTTACTGGAAGCCAGGGTCAGCAGGGTGAACTGCGCCACCAGCCACACACTGAAAAACAGGCGGTAGCGGTTGCGTACCAGGCTTTTGCGGAAGTGCCACAGGCCCAGGTACACCAGAATATTCCAGGGCAGGAAGGCCTCGGGTAGTTTCGCGAGGTAATAGTAAAACGGCTCGTAATGCCCGGCCTCTACGAACGAACCACTGAAGCGCCCGACGCTATTGGTCCATAACACCTCACCCACCGCCTGCATCCCGCCGCGCTGAAACAGAAACCCCAGCCAGATCAGCAACGGCACCAAGGCCAACAAGGTGAACAGCGCCGGCTTGAGCCAATCGCTCAGCCGCAGGCGCTTATCCATCAGGCTGGTGCTGAGCAGGTACACAAAAATCACAATGCCCGGCATCGCCAGGCCCAACACGCCCTTGCTCAACGTGGCGATGACCATCCCGGCGGTAAACAACGCCCAAGCCCAGATACTCGAACCTTCACGCTCGGGCCGTACCGCCTGGTAAAACCCCAGCAGGGCGGCGGTGACACCGAGGCTGAGCAACGAATCCTCACCCACACCCCGCACATTGCCCCAATAACTGGCCATGGTCGCCAGGATCAGCGCAGCGCTGAATGCCAGCGTCTGCGGCCGCCCGAACCGCCGCAGCATCCCGTACAACAGCATCACACTGAACAACCCGGCAAACGCCGACGCCAGGCGCACCGCCCCGGTGCTGGCGCCAAACAGGCGAATCGCACCAGCGTCCAGCCACAGGCTCAGGGGCGGTTTTTCCAGGAAGGGTTCACGAAACAGGCGAGGCACCACCCAATCATTGTCCAGGTGCATCGCCATGGCGATCCCGGACACCCGCGCTTCGGTAGAGCCTTGCAGCTCGTGGTTGCCGAGGGCGAAGAAGAACAACAGAGCAGCAAGCAAGAGCAGCAGGGGAGCAGGGCGCGTCATGGAATCTGGCTACCGAGGCATGAGACCGATCGGACGACCGGTCATGGGTAGTCAGGGAGTATACGAGCGCGATTCTTAACCTTTGGTGAACGGCCGTAGGGTTTTTCTCGGGCGCGTCAAGGCAGTTTCAAGCTGGGCACCGCCGCTTTGCCTTGTTCGGTCAGCACCGGCTCCAACTGCTCCCAGGTGAAAGCCAAGTCGTTGTCGCAACCGTCACCATTGGCCGGTGTCGAGAGTTGCAGGCCCTGGGTGTTGAAGCTGAGGTGAAAGTTGGAGTAATCGGTAATCGCGGGGCAGCCCTCGTCGGTGGTGGTTTGCTTGGCCAGCCAAGTGCTGAAGGCGGCCGGCAGCTTCAAATGGCCGGAGTAGGCGTCATGCCATTGCTGATGGCCGCCGAGCCAGGTCCATGGGTCCACACTCTCGCCGGTTTGCAGGTTCCAGGAGTGCAGGCCCCAACTGATGCCCATGGCGCCTTGGCCTGCGGCCCAACGGTAGAACCGCACGGTGAGAAATTGCGATGACCAATAGGCAGGCTCAACCTCGATCTCACTGGTATAGACCGAGCCGTTTCGACCCAGGTATTCACGCCGTTCATAAAAATAGTCGGTTAGGTCTTCGTCATTGACGGCCAGGGCGGCGAGTTGCTGGTTGATCTTCTGCACCGCCGGGCCATCGCCCTCCAGCTTGAGCGTGACGCGGGGGCCTTGGATCTTGAGCTGGTAGGTGTGGTTGTGGAAAGTCTTCTTCTCGGTCTTGATCGGCAGCGGCGCGGCTTCCATGGGCGCGTTATAAGCATCGCTGCCGCAGCCGTCCGTACCAATGCGGCGCAGGGCCAGTGGCAGCGGCGCACCGCCATCGGTTTTGCTCCAGGCACCAGAAAGGGTATCGCCCTGAGGTTTTTGCAGGGCCCAGAAACCGGTGTTTCCTTCCTCTACCCATGGGGCGGCGTCGTTGGCCTGAGTCAATTGGATAGGGGTACGGATGCGCTGGTAGTAATAGCTGCCATGCTCCCCGTCAGCGCCGTTGAAACACACGGTGATAGCGGACTTGCCCAAAGTACCTTGCCAAACCCCGGCCAGCTCAGCAGCGGTGGCGAATGAAGGGATGAAGGCGAGAGCGATGACGGCGAAGGGCTTGAGCACGGTATCTGACTTCCGGTTGTCTGATAAAGGCCGTCAGGGTAATGGGAAGTGTGAGGGGATGCCAGCGGGCGAGATGCGGTGAGGCAGCTCGCCCGTTTGCGTGTTTTAGGGCAGTGGCGTCTGGCTGGTGAATGGTTGGGTGTTCAGCACTCGTTCTACCAGTAGCTCACCCAGAACGATCAATTGTTGGGCGGCCAGCAACTTGTGGCGGTGCGCGCCTTCAAGTTCGAAAGCCAGGTCGGTGGTCATCGCGTTGAGGGAGGCGAGGGTTTCACTGGCTTGGATTAGCAGGGTTTCGGGGTGGATGTTTTCGGCGAGGGTGAAGAGGGTGGTTGGGGGATTGGGGGTGATCTTTTTCATGATGAAGCTCCTACACTGTTCAAGGAGCTGCCTCCCCTGCTGTCAAACAGAATAGGTGGCAGCTGTACGCGGGTTGACAGACCGGAAGTGTAGGAACCCGGCGCACCCGAAGATGCCCCACGCACAGCCGCCATGAACGGAGCGGAATGCGTAAGCATGCCGCCTTATCACGGGGTGTGAAAGGTTACACTTTTCGGCCTGTCAAAGCCGGTCGCTGATCATCAGCGACGCAAAGAAGTTAGCGTTGTGAAGGGGGTTGCGCCAGTTCACCAACAGCGCGGCAACTTGCAGGAAAATTCCGAAGCTCGGCCCTGTTGGCGTCCCCGTCGTCAGGCTCTGTTAAAAGCTCCAGTCCACAGCCTGAACCAACTGGCAGAACGGCCCGTTGAGCGTGGCATTGTGATGAGCCACGATGGCGTCGGCTTTCATCAAGGGCGTATCAGAACAGGTATGACCGTCGGCGATAAGCACCGCATCGAAGCCAAGATCACGTGCGGCACGGCAGGTGCTGTCGACGCAGTATTGCGTTTTCATCCCGGTGATTACCACGCTGGTGGCGCCGCTGGAGCGCAGATTGTCCGCCAGGTCAGTCATTGCAAAAGCGTTAGGCCGACGCTTTTCGAACACCACTTCCCCACCCAGCAACTTCAGCTCCTCTGCAATCAGCGTAAGCGGGCTGCCCAGCTCGATTGGCGAGCCAGCGGGGCCGATGTGGCGAGCGAGAAAAATCGGCGCGCCTGCGCTGCGGGCCTTGTCCATCAGGGTGTTGAGCGTTTCCAACAGCTCTTCGCAGCGCCAGGGCTTTTCCGGGCCGTGAACAAGCCCGACTTGGATATCGAGTATCAACAGGGCGTACATGGGTGCATCTCCTTGCGTGTGAACCAGCGACACAAGGGCATAAAAAAAGGCCCTGTCCATCGCTGGCGGGCCTTTGAAGTGTTCGTTTGTTATTGGCTCACGACACCTCGCACGCTCCGCTTGATGCGGTCGTGGTGGTGGTTGTCGAGGTGAGGCAATAGGTAGTCATGGGGCGACACTAGCATTGTGGTTGATGGAACGCCAGGTACAAAAAAAAGACGTCCATGGACGTCTTTCTTCATTAGTGTGGTGCGCCGGGGTAATCTGAACTTAAATAATAACATTTTGATTTTTAATGATATTTACGGTTTGATTTTTGTTGTGGAATACCATTTGGAATACCGTTTTCCTAAGCGTTACTTCTCTTGGGATTCGAACCTGCGACCGTCTCGGATGCTGGGTCTGAGCGCAGGGCGGTCATTGAACTAAGCCGAGGTATTTACCGTACTACAGTCATGGCTACGTATCTGGCTTTCGTCGGCATAGGTTTTGGCTATCTATGCCCTGCGTCAAGATCTTCGGTGCGATGTACGACAGGTCAAAGCTTTGCTATGTCGAATGACTTCACTCTGGAGCGAGCTTTACGAGCTGGCCTGGTGCGATTTCAAAAGCAGGTTGTCGATCATGGTGTAGACAGTCTCGCGACTGTCAGTCCACCTTCTGCGAGATAACGGCTAAGTTTAAATGTTAGAAAAGTCATGAAATTAGCACTCTGAGTTCCAGGGCTGGAAGTCATATGTACAGCGATGTTTCAATCGTGACTGTACGAGGAGTTACGACTCGTCTTTTAGCAGTTTCATTCGCTCAGGTATATATCTGTTTTGTTCAGCTTCCATTTTTAATAAAATGTCTAAAATTTTTGCACGGCTGAGTTCGTAAGTGTCGGAGAGTTTGTCAAGGCGTGCTATCGCTTTATCGGAGAGGATGAAGTTGTACTGCCCTTTTCCAGTCAGTTTTTTTCGATATTTTTGCTGGCGCCAGCTTATTTTAACTCTTTCTATGAACAAACTTTTTTGGTTGTGATCAAGGTTGGCGTGGTCGAAAAAAGTCAACAGGTTTTCGTGGTTTTCAATAGGTTGGTATACTGATAGCTTTATCGAAATAAGCCCGTCCAATGGGATGTGTTTATTAATCAGCTTCCCTGCTAGTAAGCATTTTTGCTCATCATCTTCGAACCATTTAAACTGCTTGTCTCCTTTTTTGTGTTCGTTCCAGCTGGTTTCTAACTCATTTAAAAATGAACCTTTCTGTTTGATGTTGATAGTCCATGAGTCAATGCTTGCGATCAGTAAATCCTTTCCAGTTAATCCTGATGTTAATGGCGCTATGGAGTCACTAAAAGGCATGCGCTCTCTGAGCTTTGAGCTTAACCATTCAGCTTGCCGCTTTCCTTCATTCATCCATTCAAGACATTTTTCTGGAAGAAGCTGTTCGGTTTCTTTGTTTTTGATTATTTCGGAAAGGCCAGGGGTGCTGGATATGACGTGTGTCATCGTGGATCGCATTCCCGGCTGATTAACGTCTCCGGATAATTGAACGTTATTAGTTGTTAGCTGAAGCCATAGCCAAATGTCATGTCTGCGATTGTGACTCGTATCATCAAGTATACGTGCTAGCCGGTCATTGAAGTGTATCGCCATATCGCCTCCTAACTGTAGAGGTTCTATATAACATTTATTTGATTGTTAAAGAAGGGTCTTCTAATTTTTTAGGTTGTTTTCTAGAATGTCTCTAGTAGATGAAATTCTTGAGTGGCCATCATTTACTGGGGTTCAGCTAGATTTTCTACAAAAAAATACGTCGTTTGGTACCTCCATCCTGAAGGGGGGGGTGAAGCATGGAAGGGCGCGCTCTCCTCTTGGCGCTCACGGTCAGATCGTCCGCCCAGACGTTCGATAATTCCTGAAATTGAGCTCAAGGAGTCCGGGTCTAGCTGTATTACTTTGTAGAGGGTTACGATGATGGCGGTTAACTTTTACCGCGCAGTCGACCCTCTGAACGAATAGAAAGAGTCTCATTCATGAAGTTTATTCGTCCTAAAAAGTCATCGAGTCGATCGGCTTGGTTCAATTAAGAGTTTATGAATTTATCTTTGGGCAGTCCGATGCCGCTGGGCGAGCGATGTGTAGATTGACTGGAAAGTGAGGTGCAGGAGTGGATTGTAGGAAAAGTCAGGGGGGGTTATTAGCTAGAATTTTTTATCAAAGGCTTTGGTGGGTATGTCGGTGATGGCGCCAAACATGTCTGGTCTACTCAGTCATGATGGTTTTTTATCGGAGTGCCTGCCTTCTTGATTTTGATGTTTGTGGAATGATTTCACTTGGCGTTTTAGTCGCGAGAAATCTCGGTAAGTCCTCGGTATTGGTAATATGCTTTTATGTGTATCATTAATGACTATAGGGCTAGTAATTGTTACTGGTGTGTCCATGGAGGGGGCGTTAATTTGTGTGATTGCTTATTGTTGAGTTAATTGGTCTTCGGTGTTGGCTGTTGTCAGTGTATGGCGAGATGCGAACGGGGAGAGGATGGGGTGTAAGTAGTCGTAGGGCTATGCTTGTTTCAGATTTTCAGTAAAGTTGTACTAGGCGTGCTTATGGTATGAGCCCACATACTTGGAGCACCATCATGGCCCGACATCATCAAAACACTAATCTAACTCTCCATGCAGGATCTACTTACCTAGGCTTGGCTGTGCAGGATGCTAAAGGCCCATTTATCAGTGAATACCTAAACCGCCTTCATCAAACGTTGGGACGGGCGCTTATCCAATACAGTCGTGTATTTGCATTTAGGGTTGATCTACGACTTCCTGCCCACACTCAGTTACCCGATTACACTTTTACCAATGAAGTGATTGAACGGTTCATCGAATCGTTCAAAGCCAAGATTAAGCATAACCGTAGTCAGGCTCGGAAATTGAACAAGCATGCCCATGACAGCAAGGTCCGCTACGTCTGGGCGCGGGAGCTGGGGCAGCATGGTAAGCCCCACTATCACCTGGCAATCTTGCTCAACCGAGATGCGTTTACGGCCTTGGGTAAATTCGAGGCTGGCAGGGACAACATGTTTAATCGCCTCGAAGGGGCTTGGGCCGGTGCGCTGGGGTTGCCAATAGAGGCTGTCAGCGGCTTGGTCGAGATTCCCACCAATCCGTTCTATTACCTTAATCGCGGTGAATCGGAAGGACAGGCTGCATTCTTTTACAGAGCGAGCTACCTCTGCAAGTCAGCGACGAAAGTCTTTGGTGATGGCAGTCATGGTTTTGGTTGCAGTAGGAGCTGAGCGCACCATATGGGGAGTGCATCCAATAAGTGAGAGTTCACCGTGCACTTGACTGCCCTGGTGTGAGCCAAGGGCAGCCTATCGGCTAGTGTCAGCCTAGGAGTAGCAGGTAACCCTGTTCGCATAATGACACGTTGCTATCACTGCTCGCGGCCGAATTATTTAAAAGGATGGTTTGGCTTGCTGAATCAGCCAGACCGCGAGGTGACGCTCAAATAGGTACTTCTTCACCAGCACGCCAATCCTCTGAACGGATAAGAGGAGCCAGTTCATGAGGATCATTCGCCTGAAAGATGTCCAGCATTCCACCGGCCTAGGTCGGTCCACAATTTACAAGTACATCAGCGAGGGGAGCTTTCCAAAACCCGTGTCATTGGGCGACAGGGCTGTCGGCTGGGTTGAAAGTGAGGTGATGGGTTGGGTCATGGCCAGGATCGAGGCGCGGGATGTTCACGAGTCTCTCACGGCGTGATCAGCTAATTGACTGAGATTTCTTCAAGCCATGCGGTCGGCAGTTGCTGCTGACTGTGTGGCCCAAATCTTCCTTTTATTTCTAAAGCGTCAAATCTGAAATGTTGGACGAGACGGTTGAGCTCACTACCACATGAACCAAAAGCTACGAACTTGACTCACGCACTTTGGGGAGGCACCAGCAACGCTGCCGTTAACAAAATGGCAGTTAGCTGACTATGCAGACTATCTGGAGCAAGTGCTGCAGCGCTTTGATGTATTCGTCAGCAGTGCCGAGCTAAGCGTGTGGTGGACCAGTTGGTAACCTGTCTTGTCTGAATTTGTTGAGAACCTGCAAGCTGCGGCTGCTGTGTCGATCGCGACCCTGATCTTAGATTTAGTGGGTGGGAATAGCAGTTCGCCTGGTTCTGGATTTTTTGAGTCGCTATTGAAGGCACGACGCAGTACATTTGCAGCACAAAAACTGCAGGACTGAGTCATGAAGCGTCCCAAGGACGAAACCCTGTCCATTCGTACCTCGAGTGACATCAAGCAACTGCTGCGAATTGCAGCGGACAGAGAGCGGCGCTCCATTGCCTCGATGATTGAGGTATTGATACTGAGATATGCTCAGGAACAGGGGCTGCAGGCAGAAACGCCGTCAGTGGAAGAGACGAAAAAAGGTAAGGGAAACGATGGAGCTCATTGACAATATTACAAGGCTGTTGGGTGACGACCTCAAAGCGACGCTAAAACCCGGTTCCCGCCTGAGTATCGCAGCGTCTTGTTTTTCGATGTATGCATTCGAAGCGCTGAAAGCTGAGCTGGAAAAACTCGACGAGCTGAACTTCATCTTCACCTCGCCAACGTTCGTTGCCAACGAGGTTGCCGACAAGGTCCGCAAAGAGCGAAAAGAGTTCCACATCCCGAAGCTGGATCGTGAGCGCAGCCTGTACGGCAGCGAGTTCGAGATTCAGTTGCGCAACAAGCTCACCCAGCGAGCGGTTGCCAAAGAGTGCGCAGATTGGATGCGGCGCAAGGCTACCTTCAAGTCCAACCGTAGCAAGGCCCCTATGCAGCAGTTCGCCTGCGTGCAATCTGCTGGAGGGGACACCTCTTACATGCCATTGCACGGTTTTACAGCCGTCGATCTTGGTTACCAGCAAGGCAATGCTGTCTCTAACCTAGTCAACAAAATGGACGAGCCAACCTTCACGGCAACTTACCTGAGTCTGTTCAATCAGATCTGGAGCGACCCGGAAAAACTGGAAGACGTCACCACGCAGATCTGTGATCACATTGCGGCTGTCTACCAGGAGAACTCGCCCGAGAGCGTCTATTTCCTAATGCTTTACAACATCTTTAACGAGTTCCTGGACGACATCGATGAGGACGTTTTACCCAACGAACGTACCGGCTATCAGGACACGCTCATCTGGAACAAGCTCTTCAACTACCAGAAGGATGCGGCCACCGGGATCATCAACAAGCTAGAAACCTATAGCGGCTGCATCCTGGCGGACAGCGTCGGCTTGGGGAAAACCTTCACAGCCCTAGCCGTCGTCAAGTATTACGAACTGCGCAACAAGTCGGTGCTGGTGCTCTGCCCCAAAAAACTGGCGGACAATTGGCTCAATTACAACCGTAACCTTAAGACGAACATCTTTGCTCGTGACCGATTCAGCTACGACGTGCTGTGCCATACCGACCTCACTCGCACGAGTGGAGAGTCGTTTGGCACTCCGCTCAACCGCATCAACTGGGGTAACTACAACCTCGTCGTCATCGATGAATCGCACAACTTCCGCAACAACGATGCTTTCAAGGACAAGGAAACCCGATACCAGAAGCTGATGAACAAAGTCATCAAGGAGGGTGTGAAAACCAAGGTGCTAATGCTTTCAGCGACCCCAGTGAACAACCGCTTCAATGATCTGCGCAACCAACTCGCTCTAGCCTACGAAGGCAACTCCGAAAACCTAAGCAAGAAGCTGAGAACTGGCAAAACTGTCGAGGAAATTTTCCGTGGTGCGCAGGCCAGTTTTAACGCTTGGTCAAAACTTCCGCCCGAGGAACGCACGGCGCGTGCCATTTTGGACTCGCTCGACTTCGATTTCTTCGAGTTGCTAGACAGCGTCACGATTGCACGCTCGCGTAAACACATTCAGACCTTCTACGACACCACGGATATCGGGCAATTCCCTGAACGGCGCAAGCCCTTGTCGTTCCGTAGCCCACTGGTTGTGGATGCTGAGCAGCGAACGGATGTAATGAGTTTCAACGAGATTTTCGAGCAGTTGTCTCTGCTCAAGCTCGCCGTATATGCCCCCATCAGCTACATCTTGCCTAGCAGATTGGCGAAGTATGAAGAGATGTACGACACGCAGGTTGAAGGCGGTCGAGGCAAGCTACGTCAGGTTGACCGGGAAAAAAGCCTGGTAGCGCTGATGACAACGAACTTGCTGAAGCGCCTTGAAAGCTCTGTTTATGCATTCCGCAGCACACTTAATGCTTTGAAAGAAAACCACCAGCGCGTTCTCGGCCTGATTAAGGAGTTCGAGAGCCGGGGCGGTGTAACAGAGGTCGCCAGCCTTACAGAAGCCATGGGTTCAATTGACGCTGAAGAAGACGGTATTCCGTCGTTTCATGACTTAGAAATCGGCAACACAATTCGGATAAAGCTGGCAGATATGGATCTGCCTTCTTGGGAGCATGAACTCCAGGTTGACCTGGAAATCATCTCCGCTTTACTGATCTCGATGAGCAAAATCACGCCAGTCGAAGACGCCAAGTTGCAGCACCTGAAATCGCTAGTACTCGACAAGATTGCCAATCCCATTAATCCAGGTAATAAAAAAGTACTGATTTTCACGGCTTTCGCTGATACGGCCAATTACCTCTATGACAATCTGGCCACTGAGCTGCTCGCCAATCAGAACCTGCATACAGCGAAGGTCACTGGTAGTAGCGCGCCTCAGTCGACGCTAAAAAACACAGCTCAAAAGAAAAGCTACGACTTCCAAGAGCTGCTCACCCTCTTCTCGCCACGATCCAAAGAAAAGGCCATCGTGCTGCCCAACGAACCGGCAGAGATTGACTTGCTGATCGGCACCGACTGCATCTCCGAGGGCCAGAACCTGCAGGACTGCGACTACCTCATCAACTACGACATCCACTGGAACCCCGTGCGCATTATCCAGCGCTTCGGTCGAGTGGATCGCATTGGATCGCCCAACAGCAGCATCCAACTGGTCAATTACTGGCCCGACATCTCGCTCGACGAGTACATCAACCTCAAGGAGCGTGTCGAGAGCCGGATGATGATTGCCGACGTCACTGCCACGGGCGACGACAATGTGTTGAGCGCTCAAGCCAACGACGTGTCCTACCGCAAGGAGCAGTTGCGCCGCCTACAAGACGAAGTCATCGAGCTGGAAGACCTGAAAACGGGCGTTTCGATCACAGATCTGGGGCTCAATGACTTCCGCATGGACTTGCTCAATTACGTCAAAGCCAATGGTGAGTTGAACAACGTACCGAGCGGCATGCACGCCGCTGTGTCAGCTAAACCTGAGCTTGGCCTGCGTCCAGGGGTGATCTTTACACTGCGTAACCGCAACTCGAGCGTCAGCGTTAGCCATCATAA
Organism: Pseudomonas sp. WS 5503; assembly: GCF_012985385.1. Lineage (NCBI taxonomy): Bacteria > Pseudomonadati > Pseudomonadota > Gammaproteobacteria > Pseudomonadales > Pseudomonadaceae > Pseudomonas > Pseudomonas sp. WS 5503. The sequence continues at coordinate 120,198 of NZ_JAAQWI010000008.1, read as the reverse complement.
TCGTCTGCACCCGTATTACCTCGTCTACATCAGTCGTGAGGGTGAGGTCATTCATGATCACACCGAGGTCAAACGCCTGCTCGATCTGGTGCGCAGTTGCTGCAAGGGCCAAGCGCAGCCCATTCCGGAGGCTTGCAGTTTGTTTAACAAGGAAACTGCTGACGGGCGGCAGATGCAGGTGTATTCCGACCTGCTTGGCAAGACCATTCGTTCGATGATCGAGGTGAAGGAAGAGAAGGATCTGGACAGCCTGTTCAGCAGCGGCAAAACCACTGCGCTGGTCAACACTATTGCCGGACTGGATGACTTCGAGCTCATCACCTTCTTGATAATTCAGGAGGCCGGATGAGTCATATATCTCCATGGGAGTCGAACGCCGCGTTCATCAGCTACCCGAAGCAGGCCGCTTTTGGCCGCAACCTGCCAAAGAATAAGATCTACGAACACAGTGGAGCCAACACACGACTGAAAGACTTGTTCGTTTACCAAGTGGAACAGATCGTCTGGCAATACAAGCTGGCTCCGGAAACGATCAACCTGCCCGCTAGACCCAATGTGCCGGAGCTTCAGATCTTCGCCATCCAGCTCAAGACGTCGGAGCTGAATTTGGATGTGTTGCGCTGCATAGATGGTGCGGTGCAGTTCCCCATCATCTTCGAGCTGAGCTTTGACGGCCGAACGCAGGTAGTCGCCGCGTTCAAGCGCCCGAACGAATCAGACGCGAGCCGTTGGGTGTTGAGCGACTACTTTGCGACGGCGTGGTTACCGAGCGATGTGGAGCGCGCAGTCATGCCATTGGCGCTCGACTTGGGTGGCTTGTACGAACAGTTGCTTCACCGTCTGATTCCAACACCTGCGCGCCAGCAAGAAGACCTTGTTGACTTGGTCGCTCGTGTCGAACAGGTTGCGGCGAAGCAGCGTGAGGTCGAGAAGGCCGCGAGCAAGCTTGCCAAAGAAAAGCAATTCAACCGCAAGGTAGAGATCAACGCGCTCTTGCGAAAGCTAAGAAACGAACTTGAACAGTTGACCGGTAGGGATAGCGCATGACGCAGAGCCTGAATGACGAATCGAAGAGACACATCGAGCAGGTCGCGGGCGAGGCGTTAGCGCAACTCGAAAGCATCGCCGAGGCCTCCAAGAGCAAGCTTCTTGATGGACGAACACTGGGATCCGATGCCCTGGCAAGCATCAATACGATGACGTCCAGTTCGGCTATCCAAAGACTGGATCAGATCAGCCAGGCGAACCGCGAAAGCTACCGGGTATTGGTGGCAGAGCCCGCCATTGCTCGCGTTGTGGTCGTTGATGAAGAGGGCGAAGAGAAAACCTACTACATCTGCCGCACTACGCCGGTATCGGGTTTTCCCAACTTGGCCAGCTACCGGGCTCCTGTTGGACGATTGGCCTCATTGGCGATTGGTGCAGAGTTCACGCTTCCCAATGGAACCGTTGTTGAGGTTCTTGAGCGAGCTCAGCTCCGGCCAAGTGCACTCGCCAATGGGTGGGACTCCCGCGACACCGTGGTTGAAGCCGAACATTTCGGGCCTCTCACCATCGAGTCGCTGCGAGCGCTGCTGACTGAGGTTGCCGGGGAAGAGGTCACAGAAGATATCCTGGGCCAATTGCTGGCTGAGGAGACCGTCAAGGCCAACATCATCGACGGCGTTCGCCGCAGCGTCATCACCAAGATGGGGTTGCGGGATCAGCCCGTACTCGATCAATACCAAGACGAGATTTTCCGTCTTCCTCTCGACAAGCGCCTGCTGATCTTGGGTCCACCCGGTACCGGCAAAACGACGACCCTGATCCGGCGCCTCGGCCAAAAGCTCGACACTGCTTTTCTGGAAGACGGCGAGCAACGCCTGGCTGAGACAGTTGCTGCAGCGCAAGGCGTTGCGCATTCCAATAGCTGGCTGATGTTCACGCCTACCGAACTGCTCAAGCAGTACCTCAAAGAGGCTTTTGCCCGAGAAGGCGTTCCTGCCTCAGATCTGCGCATCAGAACTTGGCAGGACTATCGGCGCGAGCTGGCCAGAAATGCTTTTGGTGTTCTCAGAACTGCTTCTGGCGGTGGCACCTTCGTTCTGAAAGAGAGCTTGCCTAGCCTTAGCGAAGCTGCGCTCGACCGGCCTATCCAATGGTTTGACGATTTCGATGCATGGCAACGCAGCGCCTACGTGCAGGAGCTGCATGAAGCAGCGGCTCTACTCCATGATGCCAAGACCCCTGACGTCAAAAGCTTGGGCGCACGCTTGCAAGACATCTTAGCGCGTGCCGGTGATAGCACTCTGGCCACCACATTCGGATCATTGGCCGCAGAGCTCCCCAAGGTGCAGGCGCTCGTCACTAGTCTGAAGGAAGCTTCTGACGGCAAGATCAAAGCTGCGCTCAACCTGCAGCTCAACCGCAACCGGGCATTTTTAGATGAGTTAGCTCGTGTCATCGACAGTTTGCAGCAGGCGCAGGCAACTGAGACCGACGAGCAAGACGATTTCGATGCCGACGAGGAAGAAGACACCACAACATCGCGCACGGGGCGCGCGGCTGCTCTCAACGCCTACATGCAAGCCGTGCGTGCTCAGGCTCGGTCAGCGGCCTCCAAGCGTATGCTGAACAAGACCTCTCGCAACGGCAAAATCATTGAGTGGCTGGCCGATCGTGGCCTGGCAGAGACCGACCGTGCAGATGTGGGAGCGAGTCTTCTGGTGCAGACCAACGCCCGGCGCTTCGTGAGCCCGGTCAAGCGCTACCTCGACGGCATTCCCAAACACTACCGTGCGTTCCGGCGAGAACGCCAAGAAACCGGAAACTGGTATCGCAGCGAGGGCTTCGAGGCACGCGACATCCATCCACTCGAACTCGATATTGTGCTGCTGGCCATCTTGCGCGCCGCAGGCGACCTGATCAGCCGGCCCAGCGTCCTGCGCGATATCGACAGCCCCGCTTGGTCATCGCTCCAGCCCATCCTAGGGCATTACCGCAACCAAGTATTGGTGGACGAAGCGACCGATTTTTCGCCTATTCAGCTCGCCTGCATGGCAGCACTGGCTCACCCACAACTGCGCTCGTTCTTTGCCTGCGGCGACTTCAACCAGCGCCTAACTACCTGGGGCGCGCGTTCCGCTGACGACTTGAAGTGGGTCTTTGCCGACTTCGTCATCAAGGAGATCACCGTCTCCTACCGTCAGAGCAAGCAACTGAACGACTTGGCTCGTGCCATGATCCACGCCGTCGCTGGCACCGAGCAAAACGTCAGCTTACCCGCGAATATGGATAGCTCTGGCGTGGCACCTGTCTTATTGGAGCATGCCGGCGAGACAGTGGTCGTTGTTGGCTGGCTCGCAGATCGCATTCGTGAGATTGAGCGCTTTGTTGGCCAATTGCCGTCCACCGCCATCTTTGTGAATACCGAAAACGACGTGGCCCCGGTGGCTGAGGCACTGAATGCCGCCCTAGCCGAGCACAACATTCAGGTCATCGCCTGCCGTGAGGGCCAGGCGGTAGGGCAAGAAAGCAATGTGCGCGTATTCGATATCCAGCACATCAAGGGCCTGGAGTTTGAGGCTGTTTTCTTTATTGGCGTCGACCAGCTTGCCGAGCTACATCCTGCTCTCTTCGACAAATACTTGTACGTGGGTACCACTCGTGCGGCCACTTATCTGGGCGTGACCTGTGATGGTATCTTGCCATCAACTATCGAGAGTCTGCGCGTGCACTTTTGCCAGGACTGGCAATAAGGCGACTGAATTTATCAAAACGAACTTGAACTGAGCCGCTGAGTTTCTTTCAAGGAAGTACGGCTGCTAGAGGAAAAGAACTTGGAAAAACTGAAAATGCACTCACCCAATCTCACGCAGGACAACGTCGCCCGTATTCGCGAATTGTTCCCGCACTGCATCACCGAAGCCAAGGGCGAAAATGGCGCGGTGAAGCTGGCGGTGGACTTTGATCAACTGCGACAAGAGTTGGCTGAATCAATTGTCGAAGGCCCTCAAGAGCGCTACCACTTGAACTGGCCAGGGAAGCGCGAGGCCCTGTTGACGGCGAATGCGCCCATTGCCAAGACGCTTAGGCCCTGCCGTGAGGAAAGCGTGGACTTTGATACCACGAAGAATATTTTCATCGAAGGCGATAACCTTGATGCACTGAAGTTGATCCAGGATAACTACCTTGGCAAGGTAAGAGCAATTTACATCGACCCTCCATACAACACTGGGGGAGATTTCGTATATGACGATGACTTTGCGGAAGGCTTCGGCGACTATCTAGCGAGATCAAATCAGACCGATACGGAGAATAATCGTTTAGTCCTCAATACCGAGGCCAATGGGCGGTTTCACTCGGACTGGCTCACAATGATTTTTCCAAGACTGAGGCTGGCAAGGAATCTGCTGCAAGATGATGGCGTTATATTCATATCAATTGACGACAATGAAGTCAGCCGGTTGAGAAGCATTTGCGATGAGGTATTCGGAAGCGAAAACTTCATCACATGCTTCGTTTGGCAAAAGACACTCACAAGAAGAAATGATGCGCGCCTTGTTTCTACTGCTCACGAATATATTCTGGCTTATGCGCGAGACATTACAAAAGCACAAATACTTCGTGTCGATGCGGATGAAAAGCAGCGCGCAACCTATACCAATCGCGATAACGACCCAAGAGGGGATTGGCTTGCGGTTCCATTTCATGCGCCAAATCTTCGACCTAATTTGACTTACCCTATCACCACGCCTGGTGGGCGAGTTCTTATGCCTCCAGCGGGACGGTGTTGGAGTACTACAAAGGAAAAATTCGAAGTGTTATTGGCTGACGATCGAATTTACTTTGGTAAAGACGGCAATGGGATGGCCCAGCGTAAGAAATTCTGGCTGGAACGCGAGGAGGGGATGGTTCCATGGACTTGGTGGTCATTTGATTATGCTGGGGAGAATCGCGAAGCAACAAAAGAAATTAAAGATCTATTTGACAACGAAAGCCCTTTTAGCGCCCCCAAGCCAACAAAGCTAATTAAGCGGCTCTTTAACCTTGTCTCTGCCAAAGACGGCGATCTGTTCCTGGACTTCTTTGGTGGTTCGGGAACAACTGCGCAAGCGGTCTTACAGCTTAACTCGGAAGATGGGATCAATAGAAAATACATCGTAGTTCAGATCGCGGAAGCGTGTTCTGAAGAAACCGTTGCGTATAAAAATGGATACTCGAATATTGCTGCCATAACGAAGGAGCGCCTGCGCCGCTGCGGAAAGGAAGTTCTCAGAGGGGACAACCACAAGTACTCGAAAAATGACGTTGGCTTCCGTGCGCTTCGGATTGATACATCAAACTTGGCAGATGTCTTCTACTCCCCAGACGCACTTGACAAGGAGAACCTTGACCTTTTCGTAGACAATATCAAGCCTGACCGCACCCCTGAAGATCTGCTGTTCCAGGTGATGCTGGACTGGGGCGTTGATTTGGCGCTGCCCATCGCCAAACAGGCCATCCAGGGCAAGGATGTCTTCTTTGTCGATGGCAACGCATTAGCCGCTTGCTTCGATGCCAGCGGCAGTATCGACGAAGTCTTTGTTAAGGAACTGGCTAAGCACGTGCCGCTGCGAGTCGTGTTCCGCGATGCGGGGTTCAAAAACAGCACGGTCAAGATCAACGTCGAGCAGATTTTCAAGCTCTTGTCGCCGGCCACCGACGTCAAATGCATCTAAGGGGGCTGCGATGAAACTTAAATTCAAGACGCAGGCCTACCAGACGGCTGCGGTGCAAGCCGCGGTTGACTGTTTCAAAGGTCAACCAGCTGCCTCGATGGAGGCCACCAGCTACCGCGTCGATCCGGGTAAGGCCAAGAAGGGGGTGGAAGACCTCTTTGCTGAATCAGGGTTCAAGAACGCAGACCTGAAGCTGACAGATGTTGCGTTGCTGGAGAACATCACCCAGGTGCAGCATCAGCAGAACCTGCCGCAGTCCACCGAGTTGGTGAAAACCAAGGTCGGCAAGGTCAATCTCGACATCGAGATGGAAACCGGTACCGGCAAGACCTATTGCTACATCAAGACCATCTTCGAGCTAAACAAACAATACGGGTGGAGCAAGTTCATCATCGTTGTGCCCAGCATTGCCATCCGCGAGGGTGTGGCCAAGTCGCTGGAAATCACGGCCGAGCACTTTCTGGAGACGTACCACAAGAAGGCGCGCTTCTTCATCTACAACTCCAAGCAACTGCACCACCTGGAGAGCTTTTCGTCGGACGCCGGGATCAACGTGATGGTGATCAACGTGCAGGCGTTTGCCGCCCGTGGCGCAGACAACCGGCGCATTTACGACGAGCTGGATGATTTCCAATCTCGCCGCCCGATTGATGTGATCAGCGCCAACCGCCCGATCCTGATCCTGGACGAGCCGCAGAAAATGGAAGGCGCAGCAACCCTGAAGTCTTTGGAGGAATTCAAGGCGCTGATGGTGTTGCGCTACTCGGCTACCCACAAAACTACGCATAACAAGATCCACCGACTGGACGCGTTGGACGCCTACAACCAGAAGCTGGTTAAGAAGATTGCAGTGCGCGGCATCTCGGTGAAGGGCTTGGCTGGTACCAATGCCTACCTGTACCTTCAGTCAATCGAAATCTCGACCAAGAAGCCCCCGGAGGCGCGTGTCGAGTTTGAGCAGAAGCTCAAGAGCGGCGAGATCAAGCGTGTGGTGCGCAAGCTTTCCAAGGGCGACAACCTCTTCTCTGATGGTTTTTCAAACGAGCTGGATCAGTACCGTGGCTATGTGGTCGCGGACATCAATGCCAACACGGATACTCTGAGTTTCACCAACGGCGAGGAGCTCTTTGTTGGCGAGGCTAGCGGGGATGTCAACGAAGAAGCGCTACGCCGCATCCAGATTCGGGAAGCTATCAAGGCGCACTTCGATAAAGAGCTGGCCCTATTCCAGCAAGGCATCAAGGTGTTGACCTTGTTCTTCATTGATGAAGTGGCCAAGTACCGCGATTACTCGGCAGCGGACGAGAAGGGCGACTACGCACGTATCTTCGAAGAGGAATACCGGCAGTACCTGAACGAAGTACTGGACCTGGATGAAACGCCGTACATCAAGTACCTGAAGGGTATCGATGCAGGCAGGACGCACAGCGGCTACTTCTCCATCGACAAGAAGACCAAGCGGCTGGCCGATCCAGATGTGGAGAAACGCGGAGAAAACGCAGGGCTGTCCAATGATGTGGATGCCTACGATCTGATTCTGAAGGACAAGGAGCGCTTGCTGTCTTTTGCCGAGCCGGTGCGTTTTATCTTCTCGCACTCTGCTTTGCGTGAAGGCTGGGACAACCCAAATGTGTTCGTCATTTGTGCGCTCAAGCACAGCGACAACACCATTTCGCGGCGGCAGGAAGTTGGTCGTGGTCTGCGCTTGTCCGTTAACCAGACCGGCGACCGAATGGATCACCCCGCCATCGTCCATGACGTAAACGTGCTAACCGTGGTGGCGAGCGAGAGCTATAAGGACTTCGTATCTGCGCTGCAGAAAGACATCAGCGAGTCCTTGTCGGCACGCCCTAAGGTCGCCGACGAAGCCTATTTCACCGGCAAGGTGCTCAAAACCCCGACTGGCGATATTGAAGTCACGCCGCAGCTGGCCAAGCAGATCTACAAGTACCTGCTTAAGAACGACTACAGCGACGATGCGGACCACATTACAGGCGCGTACCACGACGCCAAGAGGGGAGGCACCCTGGCTCCGCTACCCCCGGAACTGCAGGCTCATGCCGAGCAGGTGTACCAGCTGATCGACAGCGTCTTCAGCGACGGTCAGATGTTTGAGATCAGCGACGACCGTCGGCCAAAGAAGAATCCGCTCAACAGCAACTTCGACAAACAGGAATTCAAGGAGCTGTGGAATCGAATCAATCGCAAGGCAGCCTACAGTGTCGACTTTGATTCGGCGGAACTGGTCAAGAAAGCGGTCGAGGAGCTGGACAAGAGCCTACGGGTGACGCCCTTGCAGTACACGATCCAGAAAGGTGAGCAGATTGATCAAGTGACTGCCGATGCGCTGAAGAGTGGTGATGGTTTCAAGGTTTCTGAAACAACTGTCGAGTACGACAAGCAGTCAATTCATTCAACGGTGAAGTACGACCTCATTGGTAAGGTTGCCGAGGGAACGCGACTGACCCGACGCACTACGGCGGACATCCTTAAGGGCGTCAGTGTTGCGGTATTTGCGCAGTTTCGTACCAATCCTGAAAGCTTCATCACCGAAGCAATTCGACTGATCAATGAGCAGAAGGCGACGATGATTATCGAGCATTTGGCCTACGACTCCGTCGAGGACAAGTTCGAACTGGACATCTTCACCCTAGGACAGACCAAGCAGGACTTCACCAAGGCCGGTGATAAGCTGAAGCGCCACATCTACGACTACGTGATCACCGATTCCGGCATCGAGCGCGAGTTTGTGAAAGAGTTGGACACCTGTACCGACGTTGTCGTGTATGCCAAATTACCGCGCGGCTTCCTGATCCCGACGCCGGTTGGCGATTACAACCCCGACTGGGCGATTTCGTTCAAGGAAGGAGCGATCAAGCATGTGTACTTTGTGGCTGAAACCAAAGGGTCAATGTCATCAATGGATTTGCGCCCGATTGAGGCGACAAAGATAGAATGTGCACGGAAGTTCTTCGCCGAGATCAATAGGAAGTACGCCCCCGAGAACGTCAAATACGATGTGGTGAACAACTTCGGGAAGCTGATGGAGCTGGTGAAGTAAGCAGGATCTATGTCCAATCGGGTCTAACTCAAAAATGATCTGTCGCTTATCAGGGTATTCCTGACAAAAAAAAGAAAGTCCTGTTTTGAGCCGCTAAAGGGTTGCTCAAACAGGACTTTTCTTTTATCCCAGCCAAGGCTATGAGATGTTGTTTGATGCCCATAAGCGAAAAATTAGGGATTACAAATAACCTCGTTCGGCCAGCGATACGCAACCTTCACAGCCCACCACCACATGATCCAATATCCGGGTGCCGATCATGTCGAGGGCGTTCTTGAGGGTGGCGGTCAGCGTGCGATCGGCTTGGCTGGGCTCCGGATCGCCAGAGGGATGGTTGTGCACCAAGATCACCGCTGCCGCATTATGCTCCAGAGCGATCTTGACCACTTCCCGTGGATACACACTGGCACCGTCCAGTGTGCCTCTGAATAGCTCCCTGAAACCAATCACCCGGTGCTTGCTGTCGAGTAGCAGCACAGCAAAGACTTCGTATTCATGGTACTGCAGCAGTGTTTGCAGATGACTGAATACGTGTCTTGGCTCAGTCAGTGCTCGACCTTTAGACAGACGACTCATCGCAAGTTGTTGCGCCATTTGCAGGATGTCGGCTTCGGTAACCGGAGAGTCCATGACATAGGTGCCGGTTTCTTCACCGGCTCTGAGCTTGTGATATTTCATGCGGGTATTCCTATACGAGTGCGTGAGAACGCTGGGAATGTCGAGAGGGGGTCACTGGACTGTGGGCTTGCTGTTGTGCCGCGTGGCTTGCGAATCCAGTTTTTGAGCGAGTGAGGGTTTGGCAGGCGCTGTCAGTTGGACTTGGTGGGCTACAAGGCCGGGCTGATCCTCAATGGCGGGGAAAAATTCCTCGACGATGGCGCCGGTGTCCTCTTCGCTGTCTTCAAAAGCTCCATTTTTAAATCCCTGGCGGGCCGCGAGATCCAAGGCGCTCTGGTCAAAGCCCGAAGCTTGTCTGGTTTCTTCCCGCTGTTTGGCTTCAAGCAACGCGTCTTCCAGGCTCAGCCCACTGCGTACCGTGATGTCCACGTAGAAGATCGGTGTACCGTGGCTTTGCCGAGTGGACTTACCACGTAGACGCAGCTCCAGCGGTAGACAGGCCAGGCGATTGCCGGAGATTGCTTGCAGATAATGCAGACGCGCTGCCAGGGTGCGGATGCTGTTGTAGCCCGTGGTGCGAAAGACAAAGCTGCCCAGTGGATCGTCATTGCCAATTACTACGTTCAACCGGCCGTAAGGCTTGCAGGCATTGCCTTGAGCGAGTGAACACACATCCGGTGAGGGACAGGGAAGCGACTGGATGCCGTCCTTCGTCAAACGCTTGCAGGTCTCACCATTGCCGACGCACAGTGGCCGGCCGGTATTACGGTCGAACAAGCTGTAGTCCGCACGAAAATTCAGATCCGGCTCGTTGAACAGTAAACGCATGGGAATGCTGCGCAGCTTGCCGTCCTGGCCGTTGCGTAATTCCTCATTGAGCGGGTGCAGCAACCAGCCGTCGCGGCTTTGTACCTGGGAGGTGAGGGTGAACTGATCGTCTTTCTCCGGCAGGCGTTTGCCGTTTTTCTCGACAACCTTGCCGATGGAAATGCGCCCGAGTACCGGAGGGGTGATCACTAAACCTTTGAGCATGGTGGTTATCCTTGATCTGGAAATGAAAAAGCCACCGGGACGTGAAGGGTCCAGGTGGCTTGGGCGAGAGGTGAGGATTCAGCCGATCAGAAAGCGGCGACTGCCAGTTTTGATCTTGGAGTAGCGGGCCTGCAGGTAGGGTTTGTCCTTGAGCATCTGTTCGATATCCAAGCCGGTGCTGTCCTTGGACTTCTTCCAACTGATATAGCCCTCGGCAAACTCTGCACGGGTGGCTGTGCCCAGGGCCTGTTGCAGGACTTGCTTGAGCTGCGCCTCACGCGTTTCCTGCTCGGCAATGCACTGGCGAACAGCTTTGAGCTCCAGGTAGCTGGTGGCCAGCTCTGGGTGCTGACTAAAGTCCAGAGTCTGGCCGTTGTCCTCGGGGTAGAGGTAGCGTAACGCCGCTTCCGATGAGACCGTACCATCGGCCGGTGGTGGGGTATCGCTGACCACGTAATCCCAAAACAGCCGCTCCAGATCAATCAGCCGAGCAATTATCGACTCGTCCCGTTCGATGCGGTGAATCTCCAGGTGCTGGCCACCTAGCAGTACTGCGACATCCGCCGCCTGTTTGCCAGTTACGGCTAACTGATGCATGACCTGCAACTGCACATATTCGGGCACACCCTCCTTCCATAGGCGAGCACCGTTGATGCCGGCGGTTTTGCATTCAAGGATCTGTACATCGTCGGCACCGATCACCTCGCGGTCGATGTTGGCCAGCATCCAGGGCAGTTTTGGATTGGGATGCTGCAGCACGGCATTGATTCGCCGCACTCGATTGCTACTGCGCTTGCTGTAATGCCAGGCGACGATGGGTTCGAGGACGTTGCCCCAGTACGCCGGACTCTCCTCGTCCTGAGGATCGATCCTGGGCAAGGAGGCATCGCGTCCGGTTTTTTCCAGCCACAGCTCCAACTGAGACTTATAAGGGTTGAGGCCGACAGCGGCGGCTGCATCCGAGCTGCCGATGCCGCCTTTACGTACCGCCAGCCAATCTTCACGCGGCAATTGTTTGGTGCCAACCAGGCGTAACGCTGGCCGGGTTTTTACGGTGGTTTTTGGTAGTGTTTGAGAGGTCATGAGTATTCCCTAATGCATAAAAAACGCCTGACCAGCAGCAAGCTGATCAGGCGTTTTAATAGGTGAGAGGAACAAGACGTACGAGCCGAAAGTAACCGCGAGTAACCCCACTAGGCGGCGAGTTGAAGGGCTACGCTCAGGGCACGCTGTTTGATCGCAGCCCCTTGGCCGAACCAGGCCGAGTCCATGCGGTACTCATTACTCCGAGCCCGTCGTTCATGGTCGACGTACTCGGTGACGGCGTTGAGCAAGCCCCAGGCCGTTCCGCGAGATGATTCCAGCGTTGCGCCGCGACCTTGGCCTTCGTACAGTTCTTGGACTCTACGCAGCGCCCGTTCGTTGGGGAGGACTTCCGGCAACGTGCTGTGTGGGGAGACGTCACACAGCACGTTCATGAAGAAACCCATTGCCTCATGCCACTGTACTTTGCGTTCAGCCAAATTCCGCATCCGGTACATAAACTCATCCCATTGCGAAACGGCGATGCCCAACTGCTTTTTCACCACTTGCGGATCAAAGCGGGTGTTATGAGGCACTTTGATCGCACGGGTCGTACCATCAAGAGCGATGGTCAGGGTGTTGTTGCAGACCACCCGAACCGTGGTTGGCGTCGCTGTGGTGGCTAGGGTTCCATCGCAGGAGGTGGCCAATAATAGGTAGCCGTTTACCTGGTCATGGCCTTTCAATTCGGCCGTTTGTCCGGTACGTGCCAACGCCCAAAACTTGCGACCACCTTTCAGCACGCCCGCCGTTTCCAGCTCGTAGCCGGATACTTCAGTTAGATCTCGGTAGAACTCCAGGACCTCACGCGGTTGTACGATTTGGTACCGGTTGGACACGACGGAGAGCGGTGCCTTGGTATCGGAGCGGTAAAGCACTTTTTGTTCCGGGAACGAGTGGATGGTTCCCAATGGGCCGATGCTGTCAGCCTTGAAGTGAACTGGGCTTTCTTGAATCTTCCAATCCATGCCGGCTTCGCGTTGCCAGATTTCCAGCGGTTGCTTCTCGGAAAGGCGACTGCCCAGACCATGCCAGGGAGTAGCGCCGACGTAAGCCATTTGTTCGATCAGGTGTGCCATGGGAATGTTTCCTTGCGAATAAAGGGGAGACGGCGCCTTTTCAGTGAGGCACGGCGCCTGTTCACAACGACTTAACGGTTGACGCTGAAGCTGTAACCGCACTCTAGGCACTGGAAGTTGTTCAGTACCTTGTCATCCATTTGTTCACCCAGCGTGGCGCCGGCAATCCCACCGGCGACCCCGCCGACCAGACCACCCAAAATCGCTCCAGCAAGACTGCCAATAGTGATCCCGACCGGCCCACCGACCACACCGATTACCGCACCGGCTTCCGCCGCCGATAAGGCTCCGGCGGCTCCACTGGCTGCACCGCCGGCGACCCCAATTAATCCACCCGCTTGTTTACCGATATTTTTCGTGACGACACGTCCAGAGTTGCAGCTAGGGCAGGGGGCATACATACGCAAATCCTCCAATGATGAGCGTGCTCAGCCAAAAGCAGGCACGCCAAATTCCCTGCCGCAATCAATACGGTAGGGTGTTCATCGAGGTGATATAGGTTTGAAATTTTTTTGAACTGAATTCAGATCGAATTAGGGAGCGTCTCGTCTCGAAAAAACTGTCTTGGAGCAAGTGATTTGGTTTTTTCTAAGTCGAATCGCCCATGCCGATGAAGAATTTGGTATCACGCGACAACCTGTCTGCAGGTTGCGATGAGGGTGCACAAGTCTCAAAGCTCGGAATTCAGCCATACCGCGTTGGAATTGCCTGATGTGCTGAATCCCGTGCTGACCAAGTAGCTTTATATACACCGTAATCACACGAGCCAAGGGCTGGTTCAGCCTGGTCGAGGCCAGGCCGAGGGAAGGTGCCGTGAGTCACAATGTGCAGCGTATCGGCGGGCTGGCGCCGCAATTGCAGGCTGAGCTGGAGAAGCGTCAGCGAACCTGAGTGGGGGCGTTGAAGCAATTGTAACCGGCATACTGCGCTTCGGTAGTGACCTTGGCCAGCCATGGTCGAGCTCACTGCTTGTACGGTAATGGTGAAGTTGGCTTGAGGGCCGGCGGTAGTAACTACACGTTGCATGAAGGTTAGGTAGGTTTTCATGGGGGCAGGCTCAAGTGAGTGGTGATGAACTCCGTGGACTGTCAACAAACAGCACAGATTTTTACGCCTTTTCATTTATTTCTAACTGTCGTCTCAGCAGAAACGGTTGGGGATGTGCGTGAGTAGTTGACCTGTGCAAACCCCCAGCATTTGTTCTCCTCCTTGGGCAACCTATGCTCGGCCCCTGTAGATGGTTGTGTTGACCTTCTTCGGGCTGGTGGCGTGTAACAATATCGTTTTAAAGTGATGGCCTTTTGCCGCTCTGTACCACAGAGCTGCGTATTCAGATCTGAGGGTGGCATATGCAGGATGCGGACTCGTTGAAGCCCGGCTTCATGATTATTCACGGCAATCGCTTGGACGATTTGCGTGAGCTAGCGGTGAGCTGGATGCAGCGCTACCCGTTGGCCCCTCTGGAAAACGAAGTCGTGCTGGTGCACAGCAACGGCATTGCTCAATGGTTGAAGCTGGCGCTGGCTGAAGATCCGGATAACGGTGGCTGCGGTATCGCAGCAGCGTTGGATGTGCAACTTCCTGCGCGTTTCCTGTGGCAGGCTTACCGGTCTGTCTTGGGGGCCGAGACAACCCCCGAGTCTTCGCCGCTGGACAAGACTGCACTGAGTTGGCGTCTGATGCGCTTGCTGCCTCAATTGCTCAACAAAACCCATTTCAGCAGCTTGCAGCGTTTCCTTCAGGACGATGACGATCAGCGCAAGTGCCATCAACTATCCGAACGTCTGGCGGACCTGTTTGACCAATATCAGGTCTATCGCGCCGATTGGCTGGAGGACTGGGCGGCCGGGCGTGATCAGCTAAAGCACATCAAAGGCGGTGTGAAACCGCTGGATCCCGACAACCTGTGGCAGGCGGAGCTGTGGCGTGAAGTATTGGCGGATGTAGGCGAGGGCGCTCTTGAGCAGAGCCGTGCCGGTGTTCACAAGCGTTTTGTCGCACGCCTGCGTGAAGCAGGGCAGCCCCCGAATGGTTTACCTCGGCGTGTGGTGGTGTTTGGCATTTCATCTATGCCTGCACAGGTTTTGGAAGCCTTGGCCATACTCTCGCGCTACAGCCAGGTGTTGCTGTGCGTGCACAACCCTTGTCGCCATCACTGGGGCGATATCATCGCTGACAAAGACTTGTTGGGCCATGCCTATCGCCGTCAGCCAAACAGAAGTGCCTCTATGGCGACGAGCCAACATGGCCAGCCTTTGCTCGCCGCGTGGGGTAGGCAAGGTCGCGACTACATCAATTTGCTCGACCACTATGACGAGCCGGCGAGTTATCGACACCTTTTCGAGGGCCTAAACGGCGGGCGTATCGATCTGTTCAATGACGAGCCACCTTCCAGCCTGCTGGGCCAACTGCAAAGCGACATTCTTGAATTGCGTCCGCTGGCTGAAACCCTCGAAGTATGGGGCCCTGTCGATGTTGCACAGGATCGCTCGGTACGCTTTCACGTGGTCCATAGTGCGCAGCGTGAAGTGGAAGTGCTGCACGATCAGTTGCTCGCCCGCTTCAGCGCCAATCCCCAGCTAAGCCCGCGGGATGTGATTGTGATGGTTCCGGACATTAATGCGTATGCGCCGCATATCGAGGCCGTGTTCGGCCAGGTGCCACGTCATGACCCTCGTTATCTGCCGTTTACCTTGGCCGACCAGGGACAGCGTGGGCGCCAGCCATTGCTGATCGCCCTCGAACACTTGCTCAAACTGCCCCATAGCCGCTTCGCCGTCAGCGATATTCTCGACCTGCTGGATGTGCCGGCGGTGCGGGCGCGCTTCGGCATCAAGGAAGCGGATGTGCCGATCCTGCAGCGCTGGATCGATGGTGCCGGTGTGCGCTGGGGACTCAATGCGCAACAGCGCGAGAGCCTGGACATGCCCGCAGGCCTTGAGCAAAACACCTGGCGTTTCGGGATGCGCCGCATGCTGCTGGGTTACGCAGCCGGCCAAGGGCCCGAGCTGAATGGCATCGAGCCTTACGATGAAGTGTCCGGGCTGGAGGCGGCATTGGCAGGGCCTTTGTTGACCCTGCTCGATCACCTGGAAGTCGCCCGCGAAGATCTGCAGCAGCCAGCGACACCGGTGCTCTGGGTCGAGCGCCTGCAATCGCTGTTGAAGGTGTTCTTCCGTCCGGTGGGGGATGTCGAAGAATTACTGGTCAACCAGTTGCTCAGACTGCTCGATGACTGGCTGCGCACCTGTGAGTCCGCGCAATTCAACGAGCCTTTGCCGCTGAGCGTGATGCATGAAACCTGGCTATCCGGCATCGAGGATGGCGGCTTGTCGCAACGTTTTCTCGCCGGTGCGGTGAACTTCTGCACGTTGATGCCGATGCGTGCGATCCCTTTCAAAGTGGTGTGCCTGCTGGGCATGAACGATGGCGATTATCCGCGCCAACAGTCGCCAGTCGATTTCGACCTGATGCGTAACGATTACCGTCCCGGCGATCGCTCGCGCCGCGAGGATGACCGCTACCTGTTACTGGAGGCCTTGTTGTCGGCCCGGGAACAGCTGTATGTCAGTTGGGTTGGCCGCAACATCCGCGACAACAGTGAGCGCGTACCTTCGGTACTGGTCGGGCAACTGCGTGATCACCTGTCCAGCGGCTGGCGCTTGGCGCAGCCTGGCAAATTGCTGCATGCCTTGACCCAGGAACATCCGCTACAGCCTTTCAGCGCCGCCTACTTTGCCGACAAGCCGGGGCCGGACGGGCTGTTCACTTACTCGCACGAATGGCGTGAGGTGCATGATTCGCCAGATCAGCAGCCATCGGAAAACCTGTTGCCAGCGCTCGCCCAAGACACGCCTTTAACCCTGCGCCAACTGGCCGGGTTTGTGCGCGACCCCGTCGGGGCGTTCTTCCAGCAACGGCTCAAGGTCAACTTCGACAATGACGAATTGACCAGCCGCGACGACGAAACCTTTCAGCTCGACGGCCTTGAGAACTGGCAGCACCAGGACCGGCTCAGCCAGGCGCTCAAGCGTTGGGTTGAAGAGGATTATCAGCCTGAAGGCGCCGGGGCTGAGCTTGATCTGCACCTTCAGCGTTTGCAGCGCGAAGGCAAGTTGCCGTTGGGTGGCTTCGGCACGTTGAGCGCATCGGCCCTGGCCGAGCCGCTGCCGGATATGCTCGAGCGTTACCACGTGCAGTTGCAGGCGTGGCCGGAGGTCGAGGAGGGCCAAACCGCCGCAACGATCGCCGCTCATGAATCGGCCCCGGGATTGAGTGACTGGCTGGGCGGTATTCGCCGCAATGCCCAAGGTGAGCGTGCCTACTTGCAGCTGGACAGCAAGAAGCTGTGCAACGACGACAGTTGGCGCTGGCACAACCTGGTTCGACCCTGGGTGCGCCATCTGGCGTTGCAGCTGAGTGAGCCGGGCTGCACCTCGATTCTGGTCAGTTTGAATGGGGACGTGGTGTTCCGGCCAATGGCCCCGCAAGAGGCGCAGAAGCAGTTGAAATCGCTGCTCGAGGCCTGGGTAGCGGGCATGCGTGAACCGCTGCCGATCGCCTGTAAAAGCGCATTCGCCTGGCTCGAAGAAGCGAAGGAGGGCGGGGAAGACAACGACTCGGCGTCCGAAAAGGCCCGCGAGACGTTCGAGGGCGGGTACATGCGCTCTGGCGAGGCAGACAGCTCCTTCGCCTTGCGCCGTGCGTACGCGGATTTCGACCAACTGTGCGCCTCCGGTCATTTCACCTCATGGGCCAAGCGCCTGTATGGCGGCCTGTTCAATCATCTTTCTTCGAGCCGCGCAGGGAGCGACCAATGAATCCGCTGAATCTGAATCCCCTCGACTTTCCTTTGCATGGCAGCCGACTGATCGAAGCGAGTGCCGGAACCGGCAAAACCTTCACCATCGCCTTGTTGTACGTGCGCCTTGTGCTGGGTCATGGAGGCGAGGCCGCCTTCAAGGATCAGCTGACACCTCCGCAGATTCTGGTCGTAACCTTTACTGATGCCGCGACCCAGGAACTGCGCGACCGTATTCGTGCGCGCTTGACCGAAGCGGCGCTGTGCTTCCTGGAGCCTGATCACGAACACGACAATTTGCTGGAGCAACTGCGTGCCGATTACCCGCCGCAGGAATGGCCCAATTGCGCGCGCCGGTTGCAACTGGCAGGTGAGTGGATGGACGAGGCGGCGGTCTCGACCATTCATGGCTGGTGCTATCGGATGTTGCGTGAGCACGCCTTCGACAGTGGCAGCCTGTTTACTCAAACACTGGAAACCGACCAGAGCGAGCTGCTGGCGGAGGTGGTCAGGGATTATTGGCGTCGGCATTTCTATGCCTTGTCACCGGCGCTCTCCAAGGTGGTGGCCGATTGCTTCAAAACCCCGACTGATCTACAGAAGGCGCTCAGTCCTCTGCTATCGCGGGCAGACGCGGAGTTCCGGCAGGCAGGGGCATCGATCAGCGCTCCGGCACGATTGGATGCGCTTCTGCAGTCCCCTATCGATTGGGAGCAGCGATGTGTTGCGCTTGAGGACCGTGCCAGAGCTGAGTGGTCGCGAGATGTCGCCGGGATAAATACGCTGCTGCGTGATGTACGAACGAAGTTGAGCGGAAAATCCTATCCAACCAAGACTCCCGAAACTTTCGAGCAGATGCTTGGTGAAATCGCGAAATGGAGCCTGGGAGACGAAGCCTGTGCTCATGTTCGCAAGTGTGGGCAAACCCGGTTCAGTGTGAACAAAGGCGGCGTTGTCAGCGTGCACCCCGCTTTTCAGGCCATCGATACGTGGGTCGATCATCTGGAGTCAAAAACCGAGGTGCGCGCGCAACTGCTGCTGCATGCACTGCGTGAGGTGCAATGTTCGTTCAATGCCGAGAAAGTGCGCAGGGCGCAAATCGGTTTCGACGACCTGCTCAATCGCCTTGACCAGGCCTTGCAAGGCCCGTCGGGCCCGCGTCTGGCCGAGACCATTCGCAAGCAGTATCCGGTCGCCCTGATCGACGAATTCCAGGACACCGACCCGGTTCAGTACCGGATTTTCGAAACCATTTACCGCATTCCCGACAACCTGGATGACTGCGGCCTGTTCATGATTGGCGACCCGAAACAGGCGATCTATTCCTTTCGCGGTGCGGATATTTACACCTACCTCCAGGCGCGAAAAGCCACGGCTGGCCGTCACTACACACTGGGGACCAACTATCGTTCCACCAAGGCGATGGTCGAGGCGGCCAACCATTGCTTCCGCTACGCTGAAGCCCAGCCTCGGGGCGCGTTTCGGTTTGCCACGCAAGATCAGGACAACCCGGTACCGTTCATCAGCGTCCATGCCAATGGGCGCGACGATGTGCTGCAGGTCATCGGTACGAATCAACAGGCCCTCACGTTCTGGCAGCTGAAAACCGAGGGTGTGATCAATAGCGCCACCTACTTGCGTAAAGCCGCTGAAGCTTCGGCGTCGGCGATTCAGGCCTGGCTTGATCCCGCTGCAACCCAGCGTTCCGGTTTACTGAAGGGCAACGGTGAATTCGTTGCTCTGCGGCCCGCCGATATCGCCATTCTGGTGCGCAATCGCAAGGAGGCCGAAGCCATCCGTAAAGCCCTGGCCCATCGGCAACTGGCCAGCGTCTATCTCTCCGACAGAGACTCGGTCTTTGAAAGCGAAGAGGCCAAGGACCTTTTGTATATCTTGCGTGCGTGCGCTCAACCCACCAGCGATCGGCTGCTGCGAGCGGCAATGGCGACCCGCAGCGTCGGGCTGACATGGCAGACCCTGGAGCAATTGAATCAGGATGAGCTGTTCTGGGAACAACAGGTTCTGCTGTTCAGGGATTTTCGCGTGTTGTGGCAGCAACAGGGCGTGCTGCCGATGCTGCGAAAACTGCTTGCCACGTTCAAGGTCCCGGCCCGTTTGCTTCTGGAAGACCAGGGGGAGCGTCGCCTGACCAACCTGTTGCACCTGGCCGAGTGGTTGCAGCGCAGCGCCGCCGAACTCGATGGCGAGCATGCGCTGATCCGTCATCTGGCCGAGCAGATGGATGGCCAGAGCGAAGAAGAAATTCTGCGCCTGGAAAGCGATTCGGACCTGATCAAGGTCATCACCGTGCACAAATCCAAAGGCCTGGAATACCCCTTGGTGCTGCTGCCGTTCGCCTGTAGCGCAAGGGAGATCGATGGCAAAAGCACAACACCGCCGATGTTTCACGACAACATGGATCTGGTCATCGAGCTGGCCAAAGGTAAACAGGCCGAGACGGCACAAGGGTGTGCCAACGATGAGCGCATGGGCGAAGAAATGCGCCTGCTTTACGTTGCCCTGACCCGAGCCCGTTACGCCACCTGGATCTGCGTAGCGCCCAAGGGATTCAAGACCGGAGGAAAATCGACAGATCTGCATAAGGCAGGCCTGGGTTACATGCTGGCGGGGGAGAAGCCGATAGCCCCAGAGAGTCTGCCCGGCGTGGTCGAGGCACTGGCCAGTGGCTGCCCGGACATTGAGGTGTGCGCAGCGCCAGCACCATCGGAAAATGTTCACACGGCACCCACTCCACCACCGGTGGGGCCAGCCTTGCGGCCCTTGCACAAGCTCGCGGCAAATTGGTGGATTGCCAGTTACTCGGCCTTGGCCATTGCCGACGGATATGTCCTGATGGGGGCGGAGCCGGGTATCAGCCTGGAGCCGGCGACCGCGCTGGAAGCCAACTTGCAGGAAGAGGACGAAGCTGAAGCCTTGCCGGCAGGGGCCGGGATTCACGGTTTCCCTCGGGGCGCAGGACCTGGCACCTTTCTCCATGGACTGTTCGAATGGGCCGGTCGCGAAGGTTTTGCCAAGACCGCTGGAGATCCAATAACCCTCCATAACACCGTTGCCCGACGCTGCAACCTGCGCGACTGGGAAACCTGGATCGAGCCACTGTCCGCCTGGCTGGGCAGCTATCTGAATGCACCGCTGCGGTTCAACGGTACCCAATGCAAACTCTCGACCCTGAGCACCTATCAGGTGGAGATGGAGTTCTGGTTTTCCAGCCGGTCGGTGAACGTTCAGCGCCTTGATGCACTGGTGCGCCAATACACGTTGGGTGGTGCACCGCGTCCAGTACTGGCCGCCAACGAGTTGAACGGCATGTTCAAAGGCTTCATCGACCTGACCTTTGAGCATCAAGGTCGCTACTACGTGGCGGACTACAAGTCCAACTGGCTGGGCGGTAACGATCAGGCCTACGACGCCGAGGCGATGGCCGAGACCATGCTGAACAAACGTTACGACCTGCAGTTGTGCCTCTACCTGCTGGCGTTGCATCGTCAGCTCAAGCTGCGCCTTGCGGGATATGACTACGAAGAGCACATGGGCGGGGCGGTATACCTGTTCGTTCGTGGGCACCAGGCGCCCACCCATGGTGTGCATTTCGAACGACCGCCACGGCAGTTGATTGAACAACTGGACCAACTCTTCATGGGCCAACACGCGGAGGTCAGCGCATGAGCCAGACCCTTAAGCAACTGAGCAACAGTCAGCGCAACGTTGATCACCCGCCGTTGTTCGTTGGCGATGCCGACAGCAGTGAGCTGCTGCATCAACTGGACAATTGGGTGAGCCGCGGCTGGTTGCGCGCACTGGATCGCTCATTCGCCTCCTTCATTTTTGAGCAGGACCCCGAGGCCCAGGCCAGTGTGTTGCTGGCCGCCGCGATGACCAGTCATCAACTGGGTCGCGGGCATTCCTGCCTGGATCTGGTCGCTACCCTGCAAGCGCCTGACTTTGTGTTGTCGTTACCTCCTGAAGGGGAGGAGGGCGGCCAATTACCATCGCAATGGTTGCTGGGCCTGGATGTCGCGCAATGGCGCCGGGCGTTGTGCTTGAGCACGATGGTGGAGGATCGGGACGAGCCGCAGCGATTCCCGGAGCGGCCGCTGGTGTTGACCGGACAGCGCCTGTACCTGCGTCGTTACTGGAACTATGAGCGCAGCATTGCCCAGGCGCTGAGCGCTCGTTTGAGCGTGAACGCGGTAACACCGGAAAAACTTTCCAATCGGCTCGATGCCCTGTTCCCTGATACCTTCGAAGTTAACGGTGAACGCCGCAGCGACTGGCAAAAAATTGCCTGTGCACTGGCGACGCGAGGCAATTTCAGTGTCATCACCGGTGGCCCCGGCACCGGCAAGACCACTTCGGTCGTGCGCTTGCTGGGGCTGCTGCAAACACCGGCCGTGGAGGAAGGAAAACCGCTGCGCATTCGCCTCGCCGCCCCCACCGGCAAGGCAGCAGCACGCTTGTCCGAATCCATCGGCAAGGCGGTCCGTGAATTGCCTGTGAGCGTCCCGGTGCGTGAGGCGATTCCGACCGATGTTTCTACTTTGCACCGATTGCTGGGCAGTCGACCGGATTCGCGCAACTTCATTCACCACCGGGATAAGCCACTGGAGCTGGATGTATTGGTGGTCGATGAAGCGTCAATGATTGACCTGGAAATGATGGCTTGCCTGCTCGATGCCTTGCCTCGGCAGGCGCGCTTGATCCTGTTGGGTGACAAGGATCAGCTGGCATCGGTGGATGCAGGCTCCGTGTTGGGCGACCTTTGTCGCAACGCTGAAGCCGGCGGCTATAGCGAGCAAACAGTGGCCTGGCTGGAAGCCCACAGTGGCGAGTCGGTCAGCGCTCCGGGGTTGCAAACGGCAGTCGGTGCTGGCGATCCGCTGGCCCAGCAAACCGTCATGCTGCGCTACTCCCGACGCTTCGACGCCCAGCAGGGCATTGGGCGTCTGGCCAAACTGGTCAATGAGAAAAATGCCGCCGAAGCACGAGGCCTGCTTGATCAGCAATTGCCTCAGCTGTTCAACCTCAAGTTGCGAGGCGAGCATGATGCCGCACTCACCGAGTTGATTATCAACGGCAAAGGCGATGCTCCTGGTTATCGCCATTACCTTGAGCAGCTACGAGACCAGCGTCCTGCGAAAGACACTCCCTGGGACAGTGCCCTCTGGGCCGGTTGGGCTGGCAAAGTATTGGGCGCGTTTGATGAGTTCCGTCTGCTCTGTGCGCTGCGTCGCGGGCCTTGGGGTGTCGAGGGACTGAATCAACGAGTGGCCGCCGAACTGCGCCGCTGTGAGTTGTTGTCGGGGGACCAGGGTTGGTACGAAGGGCGACCGGTACTGGTCACCCGCAATGATTACAGCCTGAGCTTGATGAATGGTGACATCGGCATTGCTCTCTGGGTACCGGGTCCCTCTGCAGTACGGGTTCTACGTGTAGCCTTCCCGCGAAACGATGGCAGCGGCGGCGTACGTTTCGTGATGCCGAGTCGGCTAGTGGAGGTTGAGACCGTTTTCGCCATGACGGTGCACAAGTCCCAGGGGTCGGAGTTCAACCATACGGCTCTGGTATTGCCCGATGCGCTGAACCCTGTGCTGACCAAGGAGCTGTTGTACACCGCCATCACCCGTGCCAAGCAATGGTTCAGCCTGGTCGAAGCCAGTCCGGGCGTATTTGAAGGGGCGGTCAGTCGCAATGTGCAGCGAACCAGTGGGCTGGCGCTGCAACTGCAAGATGAGCTGGCAAAACTTCAACGCACCTGAGTGGGTGCGTTCAGGCATTTGTAGCCTGGGTACTGGGCTTCAGCGGTGACCTTTGCCATGGCAGAGGTCACCGCTTGAACCGTGATGGTGAAGTTGGCTTGGGGGCCGGCGGTGGCAACCACACGTTGCATAAAGGCTTTGTAGGTTTTCATGGCGCTGTCCTCTATGGCGGTGGGATTACGCTGCTTCGCCGTTACCACGCTTGCTGGTGATCTTTACCGCTCGACCGAGCGCAAAGAGCAGCATGTCGATGTTTACTACGAATCCCGGTTCCGAATCCTGACGCACTTTAAAGTGCTTCGAGAGCCAGCCTTTGTAGCGTTCGATGCAGGCGACATCGTTGTCCCAGTTGATCTTCTTGCGAATGGTCTTGATCTTGGAAAAGTCTGGGTCGTTGATCTGCTCATAGAGTTCGAAGGCACGAAGCACGTGCTGATCGACAATGGATTCCGAGCGATCAGCCAGGTGTCGACCGAACTGTCTGAATACCTGGCCTGGGCCGTTAGTCAGCGATGTTGGTCTGACATCGGCTGCACCTTTGATGATGTGCGCCACCTTTTGCAGGTCGCCATTTTTCCAGACTAGGGCGAAGAGCAGCTTTTCCAGAGGTGTTTCCAGTTTGGCGCTGAGGTCCGCATGCAAGCGAAGATCGTTGCCAACCTTAGTCATGAGGGAACTGATGTCGTGGTCCGTCAACTTCAACTGCAATTCTGGGTATTTGTTGCGGTCCATCTGCCATTTTTCCAGCAGGGGATCGGACGTCAGTATCTTTTTCAGGTCGGACACTTTGTCGGCGTTCAGTATCTCGGTGAACGTGGTTTCCACCAGCTCCAGGGCTTCCAGATTATTCAATATCGTGTTCTCTCGTGGGGTCTGATACAAAGCTTGATTCACTCGTGCGACAGATCATGTCGCACTGCGTCAGGGCTCGGTATTTTTTGGAGTCGAGTGCCAGCGGCAAGGTTGTCGCGAACAGGGCAGTCGAAAGGGACCGGTATCAGTCATACAGCCAGGGTTTCAACTCCTTCAGGTTCTCCACCACGATCTGTTGCGCCTCTGGTTTCGGGTCCATGTTCTTTGGATCAATCTGATAGCGCTGCAATACATACTTGACCAACGCCTGGCGACAGGGAATCTGCAGTCGCCCATCGACCATCCCGAAATCCTCCTGGATTATCGCTTTTTGCATCACCGTCAGACGCTCATCGGGTTTGATGATGACGTTGACTTCGCTATTCCACTGGTCGTCGTCCGAGAGGCCATTCTCGGTTTCGCCGTCCATCAACTCAGGGACCCCGCGTAGTCGGCTCAGTACAAAGTCCCGGTACTCGCGGTTTTTTTCGCAGTAGGCGCGCACATGCCAGCGCATGCCTGTGTAAACCAGCGTATGCGGTGCGATGGTTCGCCCTTCAGGTTCGGGGCTGTTGAGCGAAACGTAGTCGATGTCCAGACGCAGATGCTCCCGGCAAGCCTTGAGCAGTGGGCGCAGTATCTCGGCCTTGATCGAGCGATCCGGCACCTCCAGCACTTTGGTATGGGCGTAGGCCAACGCCAGCCCCTCAACGTGTGGCGCTCGGGCATTGTTCTGGTAAAGCAGGTGCAGGTAGGCGCTGGCACTGTCGTCGATGAACAGGGGCTTGAACTGTTTGCCCGGCACGTACCCCTTGATCTGTCGATCATATGTAAGGTTTTTGGGCGCATGCTCGGTGATGTACGTATTGATGTCCTTTGACGCCTGCTGGCGGCTGATGCCGAAGCTCTGCATCAAGTGCACCGTGGTCAGCCGGCCTTCCCACCAGGCGACGGTTTCAATCAGACGATAGCGAAGGGCGAGGTCCCAACGGACCTGCTCGATGGTTTGCTTGCGTTTCATGTCGCCTCCATGTGAGTGAATACTTTACCTGTATAAGTCTACATTCTAGACGTGTCGTTTAACACTACATATCGTGACTCTGGCAAGTTTGGAGTTTACGACATGAGGGACATGTTTATGGATGGTTGGGATTGGACGGCGTCGGTAGCGATGCTGATGCTGTTGATGATCCTGCTGATGCTTTTGGTGCAGTATCTGCAGACTAACAAAGCCTGGAGATTGCTCGAGCATTGGCATGCGACCACGAAGGAGCGCCAGCAGCGGCTGAGCTGGCACGCCGAAGAGAATCGCGAGTTGAAATCGGCACTTCGGGCTGAGAAGGCTCATGTGGAGCAGTTGCAGCGCAAGGTGGAGATTCTGCAGGCTTTACTGCCCTAGGTGTGAGGCACGAGTGCCTTGATTCAAGGTCCTCGTGATTGGCGCCGATACGGTATTAACATCAGGAGGGCGCATGCTCGATTCGCTGGAAATTTGCAGGCTTCTGGAAGGCCATGGTTGCAGCTTGAAGTACAAAGAAAAGGCCTACGCTAGAGGCTATGAGCACCCTGCGCTTGAGTACCCGCTATTCGTCAAGCATAAAGCTATCGGCGCCGTCGGACTCCAACCATTGGTTTTGCACCCGGCATACCGCAAGTCAGTGCATTGGGAGCAAATAAAGGCATTGACGCAGGGCGCTCCCAATGAGAACTATAAAAGCACCAGCCTGGAAGTATTTCCGCGCGCGCTCGACTCAACCAGCAATACAGGTATTGCGGTCAATTGTGCGGATGATGAAGACTTGCGCAGCCTGTTCGCAGTGCTTACCGGCGAATCGACGGCCTTCGAGCAAGGTTTGGAAGATGAATTCAGCCTGATTGAGATATTCGAGCAATCATCATTTGGGCAGCAAATTGAGAGTACCGAGCGCGAAGCCATTATTCGAGCGCGGGTAGGACAAAGCGTTTATCGCCAAGCTCTGCTTAAGCATTGGCAAGGTTGCGCCGTTAGCGGTATAGCGCTTGCTTCCATGTTGCGTGCTTCTCACATCAAGCCTTGGCGTGACGCGACGCATCTGGAGCGCCTCGATCCCTTTAACGGACTGCTTCTGACGCCCAACCTGGATCAAGCCTTTGACCAGGGGCTGATCAGCTTCACCGACGAGGGCGATATTATTATTGCGCAAACCTTGAGCGCTGAACTGCAACGGGCACTTGGTATTACCCCGCAATGCCGATTGCGTAGCCTTCATGACCGTCATTTGAACTACTTGGCCTGGCATCGCGAGCACGTATTCAGTGGCTAGTGGCTCGTGTTAATCGTTTGCCTGAAAGGTGATGGGCCAGGAACCAGTGTCAGAGGCTGGATTCTCCTGGGAGGCGGTGTAACTCCGCATGTAAATAATTAGCAGAGACGCTATATGGGCGCGGTCGCCCAACAAGACAATAAGGGGCATGATTGGTGGCGGTAGATCTGAGGGACAACACAAATCTGAAGGCAGCCTGCGAGGCGGTATTGGCGCACAATCGCGAACTGCCCTGGTATCAGAACTGGCTGAAAAAACTGTCGGAGTTCCTTCGTAAGGTACAAGACGCTGATCAGGAGGAGTTTTGTAGTCCAGCGTTTCAAGAGCTGCTGTGGGAAAGTGAGGTTATTACTACAACGGGCATGGGCACGGTCAATGTGTCAGAGGTGATTGCCGATCCTAGAGTCGCCGAATGCCTTTGGAATCTTCGGGCATCGCTAAAAACTGTTGACGCTCACCTTCATGATCAGGTGCTCAACGAAGGCTGGCGCGAGTTGAATCAACTCGTCGCTCCACCCGCTGTGCGGCGTAACCCTCGGCTCAAAAAGTATCGTCTCTTCGCCGCGTTGTGCCCAACAGAACTGACCACACTCGCTCACTATCCCAAATTGCGTACTTTGGCGTCGTTGATAGGCGTCGGAGGTTCGGAGCGTGATCTTTCTCTGCACCAGGGCGTACTTGAACGCTTGAACGATGTTTTGGGTAATCGGGAAGAAGGGCTATCAACACCGTCGCTGGAGCGTATGACCCTACCTTGGCTGCTCTATATGAAATTCGTCCAGGAGCAGGAAGCCGAAGCCACGGAAATCGCTGACCCCAGCACGGGCCAGGAGCGTCTAAATCCTTTACCTGCTGAGCGCCGACGCCGCGGCATGCTAGCCATTGGTGGTGGTATCGCGACCATCCGGGCGATCATTGAGTTCGCCAAAGAGGGGTGCAAACGAGAGGACCTGGTGGAACACATGCGCTCGATCAACCCAAGTCACGCGACCTCAAGCATCCGAACGCAACTCAACTCACTCATTGCCGAATGGGGCGTGCTGCGGGCTCAAGGCGAGGAGATCCATCTGACACCGCGAGGTGAGGGTCTGCTGGAGACAGGCGAGCCTGATGAAGTATCGGACTGGCTGCTGACTCGGGTACTCGGTGTTGATCATATGCTCTTTGCATTGCGCAACGGCCCAATGTCCGTCAGTGCGATGAATGAGGTGTTGAGAAAGGTGAACCCCGGGTGGACCAGCGACCGAGCATTGACCAGCCTGACCTTTTGGCTGCGTGCCCTGCAACTGGTCGAAACCAGAGCAGACAAACTGCAGCACTTGACCGAGCTTGGCGAAACCTGGGCAGCGCAAATCTACTGGGAACCCCAATCGCTTGCTCCGGAGGCGGGGAGCGTTGCAGCCAGCTTAGTGCCATCCAGTGAAGAGGCAGCGCCATTCGAGCGCCCCTCGCTGGAAACCATCCTGCGTAGTTTCCCGGAAGATATCGCCTTTCCGATCAGCCTGGTTGCCCGCCTTGATGCCGGACTGTGGAGTCATCAGCGCCGTCACTTCGCGGTGCTCACCGGGCTCAGCGGTGCCGGTAAGACGGTACTGGCGCGGGGGTACGCGCTTGCGTTGCACGAGGGGCAAACCCACCCCGCAGAGGGACTGCTGACGGTTCCCGTGCAGCCTGGTTGGCATGATCCCTCTTGCCTGCTGGGTTACGTCAATCCATTGAATAGCGAAAGCTACGTACGCACGGCATTCGTCGATTTCCTGCTGAGAGCCAGTGCCGACTCCGAGCGTCCATACACGGTTGTGCTAGACGAAATGAACCTGTCGCACCCGGAGCAATATTTGGCGCCGCTGCTTTCTGCCATGGAGACAGGTGATCACATTGAGCTCCATGCTCAGGACAATGATATCAGCGGTGTGCCGGCGACCATCATGTACCCGAGCAATCTGGTGATCATCGGCACCGTCAATATGGATGAAACGACACATGGTCTGAGCGACAAGGTGCTCGATCGGGCGGCAGTGATCGAGTTCTGGGATATCGATGTTGAAGCGTTCCCTGGCTGGAAAACCAGCGCGTTGGCCGAGGAACAAGTTGTTAGAGTGCGCGACACGCTCAAAGGGTTGGTCAAGGCCTTGCGCCCGGCACGCCTGCATTTTGGCTGGCGGACGATCCATGATGTTATCGGCTATATCGAGCAGGCCGAACGCGGTGGTGTGATTGACTTCGATACAGCATTGGATCAAGCCATCTACGCCAAAGTCCTGCCCAAACTTCGCGGTGAAGACACGCCGCGGGTCCAGGCCGCCTTCGCGGACACCAGCACCTTGTTGCGGGATATGAGGCTGGCGGACTCGGCAGCCAAAGTCGCCGAGTTGCAGGATGATTTGCGCTCTATGGGTTCCGCCCGGTTCTGGCGCTGAAAAATGGCGATTATCCGATGCATCGATAAACAAGGCAGCACGTTCACGGTCAACCCCGAAGCGTTGGCTTCGGGGTTCATGGAGCGCGGCACTTATTATTTCGAGATTGTCCCCGAGTCGCGCTTGTTTGTTGATGATGAGCCGTTGGAGGCCTCGCGCCATGAGGCATTTGACGCGTGGCGATGGGAGCCGGGTTTTTATGCGGGCAAAGTCATCGCTGAGTTGGTTGATACCGGCGGCAAAGTCTTGGCGACCTACCACTTTGATGTGGCTCCAGATCAAAACAAGCTCGGCGAGACGTCGTTTGCCGCGATGCTCGACGAACTCCTTGCCTTCGATACACGGTTGCTGTTGGGCAATGAGTACGCCCAATTGGAGGTGGGTCGTGAGGGACGAACCAGCAACCCGCACCTGCAATATGCACGGCTGAAACGTTATGGTCCGGCGTTGCTATCGGCGTTTACCGAGGTCTTGCGCAAGCCTCTTACACGGTTGCACCGAGAGCGCACATTACGGCCAGCGCACCAAATGCGTCGTATTGATCGCCAGACTTTGCGTCGTGCCTTGCAAGACCCTGCGGCGACGGCGTTGCTCTATAACCTCGAACAGGCCAATGCCAGTGATGAGGTGTTGCACTTTGATGTGCCCACTGTGTTCGAAGACCTGGATAATCCAGCCAATCAGGCGTTGGCTGTTGTCCTTGGCGAAACCCTGCGACGTAGCCGTCACGTCATTGCCGCGTTGCAGAAGATCATTGAGGGGGAGGGCAACACGGGTGCTCGCTCCGCGTTGACCCCTCGGCTTGGACGGCGGATTGAGTTCCTCGAAGGCTTGCACAGTGACCTTCGTAGGATTCAACGCAAGGAACCGTTCTGTTCCCTCCTTCAGCCTCGAATTTCTGCAGCCGGGCTCAACGCGATTTCCGCTCATCCCGCTTACGCTCGGGCTTATCGCCATGGATGGTACGTGCTGCGTCCTGGTATTGACGGCAGTAGCGAGGGAGAGCGCTTGTGGATCAGCCCGACGTGGGAGATATATGAGCGTTGGTGCTACCTCCAGGTGGTGGCCATGATGAAGTCGATTTATCCAGACCTGCAGTGGCGTGATCTTTGGCCCGGTTCACGCATGGACGTCGTACGTTGTGAAGGACGGAGTACCGACACACAGGTCAATGTCTTACTACAGGTACGTTGCCCAGCGTTCGACCAGCCAGCGAGCAACGGTTTTTCCAGCATTTCCGGGGAGCGCTACCCCGACATTGTTGTCACCGTGGAAAGCCCGGCGGGGAGCTCGTTCATTGTGATGGACGCCAAGTATCGGGTTGAGCGCAAGTGGGTGCTGGAGGGCATGGTGTCTGCGCACTTGTACCGCGACTGCTTGCGCTGGAAGGGATGCAAACCGGATTTATCGATCTTGCTGGTGCCTCGCGCCGGAGGTGCTCCGTTGTTGGAGACGATGACATACCAGAAAGCCAACGGTGTTGGCGTCGCGGTGCTGAGCGTTGAACACAATGGATTGCAGGCGGTGTTAAAACCCTTTGTAAGGGGCTGCACAGATTCAGAGTCAGCGGAGCTTCCTATGGCCGCAATCCTGAGCAACTGAACTGAAATTTACGTAACACTGAAAAAGGAAGCGCGATGACGAAAATCATTTCAATGGCTGAAGCGGAGTTTGAGCTTGCACTCATGCAAGCCGAAAGTGATTCCATGGCCAGCAGCGATCTTTATATCTGGTTGCGTGAATGCGGTCTGTCGCCCGAAATCGCTGTAAGACTCAAAGAGCTGGTGAACGTGACTCAGCGTATAGGTAACAAGGTTGTCTCCATCGGCAAGCTGATCGTGATGAAGTTGCGCGAATTCATCACGGCGCATAAGGGCTTGGCCATTGGCACCGTATTGGGTGCGGCTATTTGCTTCGCTGGTTGCCGCGATTCCGTTGCTCGGTTCGATATTGGCGCCCTTGGGTGCACTGCTTGGCCTGACTATCGCGGTCTCCGGTCATCAAAGCGATAAGCAACCGACCGGGAACGGTTCAGGTGTGAATCTACTGGAGCTTCCACTGAACCTGATCGAAATCGCTCGGACGTACTTTGATCTGTTCATTGAGACTCTCCAGCTTGTCATGGCTGAACTGGCATCGGCGAAAGCATCATGAGTCGGCAGCCGAAGGTCAGCAAAAAGCAGCTACTCAAGGTCATCGATGAGCTTGAACGGTCACCCCACGACCGTGTACGCATCCTGGGCGAGGTGGGCATTAGCACGCTCGGTATCGGCCTCGGTGCCGCTGCAGCAGGCACTGTGGCAAGTATCGCGGGAGCGACCAGTATTCCGGTCCTCACCACGGCCGCCGGTTGGGTAGGTGTCACTGCCGTGGCTGCGACACCACTTGGCTGGGCACTAGGCGCTGCGGCAGCCGGTGGCGTTCTGGCCTACGGCGTCTCGCGCTGGATTCGCGGAGGTGCGATGTCAGAGGGCCGCAAGCAGGAGTTGTTGCTGGTCTATCAGGAGCGGTTGGCTGAGATGGAAGCCAAGGAGCGCATGGGGGCTGTCACGCTGTTGGATAAGTCCGGGTTTATTTCGTCACTTCGCGAGGTGATCGAGAAAGATGTCATCAGTGCAGATAAGGCGCTGCGGCTGATCGAGGCGGTCGAAGGCGGGAAGATGGCGTTGCCTGAGGCTTATCGATTGGTAAAAGCGCTCTTGCAGGAGTAGGGCGGCAGGGGGCAGTAGTCAGCAAAACACAGACGGATCATCCGATCACGACACGTCTTGTCGCGCTGCTCCCTCATGCTCGCCTCATCAGCCAATCATAAGGGACCGCAGCATGAAAAATCTGTTCGCAATTATTGGCGTCATCGTCGTTGTAAAAAAGGGCTTTGAGTTCTTTCGTGAATACAGCGAGATGAAACAGGAACTGGACAAGCGCGCCGGTGATTCGGCCTGACACAGTACGGTGTCCACTACTCCATTAAATGCAAGACCAACAGGTTATCTCTATGCCCTGGCCGCCCCATCCCTTCACATTCACTTGCCCTCAATGCCACTGGCATAAAACAACGGTGCCACCCAGCGATGCGCTGCGTGAGGGCAAAGATTGGTTCTCGGCTTGCCCTTCATGCCAGCACGTCGACCTGGATGTCCGGCCTGCGACGGGGCTGGAGATTTTTAAAGCCAAGCTGGTGCAACCATTCAACTGAAGCCCCATCTAGTTGCGAGGTTCGCGATGCGTAACGATGAAACTGACAGTCACCCGGATGACCGATCACTCGCGGAGGTTGAAGCTGAGGCAGTGGTCGAGTACAGCGAAGAATTCGCCGCCATGATCCTTGATCAGGATACGAATGGCCGGTTCCAGGAAATTGATGTCGACGACATGCTCGCACTGCTTGACCACATGATTCTCGAGGCTCGGGGCTTGGGCAGTGTGCATTAGATGCCTGCTCGGCCGTACAGGTGCGCCTTTATCGATGAGGGGGCGCCGTGAACGCGTTGGCAACAAGACGGTGTCACCGCAGGCAGAGCTTTAACTCTTGGTCAGAATTGGGTAATTGCACAGACTTGCCCACCCATTTGCATTCGGCCTGACCAGTCATTTGCATCGGATTTGACCAGCATACTTCGCGGACACGACCGGGAGAGAGCGCCCCATAGCTGCCAGTCATTTGTGTCTACAGAATCAAGGGCAATTCAGCCCCCCTCTTGTGTGGCGTGGCGTTGAGAGGAATAGTGGAGCATACGCAGTAACCGGCGGGACTTCGGAGTAAAGCAATGTCAGCAAGCGCGGGAGTTGTGAAATGGTTTGGTGGTTACAATAAAGCCAAAGACGCTGAGAACAAATTTGGTTTTTTGGAGGGCGTATCCGGTAGAGATGTGTTCCTTCATCAAAGTCAATGGCTTGGTCATGGCAAGCCTGTCGAGAGTCAGCTTGTTTATTTTGAGCTGGAAGAGCACAAAGGCAAATGGTCCGCCAATAACGCCAATGCCTTGACTGACGTGCCCCGCGATAAGCAACTTGAACTGCTTGAAAAAATCACTAGTGGACCCAAAACGTCCGTCGCAGAAGCAATAAGTGAATTCATAACATCAAGGATCAGTGCTGATTTAAGCTCCGCCACAGGCCCTAACGCTCAAGAACTCATAGATAGGGTTGGCCTGAAGAAACTGCTGACCATACTTCGTTGGAAACGCGAGTGGCGGCAGAATATCGAGTTCCTTGAAGCTAAAGGCCTCATAAAACCGTTATGGGACATCGAGTGGTCGTCACTACCGACACCGTACATCGGCCAGCACGCTGAGCAAATGGCAAACCATCTGCAGGCCCTTGAGCAAGCGGAGGCTGTGCGCCTTGTACAAAACACCGCCGGAAATTTCCCACCAGACCTTAGAATGTTTTGTCTGCTGGCTGGCTACATTGAAGATGTGGACGAAGATGGTAGCTTTTCAGAGAGCATGCGAGCCTCAATGGATTCGTATGTAAACAAAATATACTCCCAATCCGTGAAGCTACCGGAATACCTGACGCAGTATATTAAAAATAAAACGCTTCCCAGTGGCGGTATTATGAAGCATCCGCTTATCGGATCGATCTTCAGCTACTACCAATTCAAGAAGTATCTGCACGAAAAGGATCTGAAATTTATAAGTCTGTACGACACCAATGAGCACCTGCAATCGAAACTTGGCAGTTTCGTACTGAAAGAAATATTCAGCCTGATCTTGGCCGGCAACCCGCTGGATAACGTTTACAGCCTGTTTATGGGACGTTTGTGGGAGGCAATTTCATCCGGAAAAATTGACCCTTCGCAGCAGGTCAGCGAAATCCTTGAGTTGTTCCCTGCATGTGGCACGATCAACCAATCGCTTTCCTGTGAAGCAGTTTATTGGGAAAAACAAGAGATGTTTCTTTGCCGGGGGCGTGAGTGCACACGCCCTAAAGTGGTTGGCCTTACAGAGCCAAAAAACTATTGTGACTTCACCATTTATGACTGGTTCTCTCATTACGGCATCAACTATCTGACCGAAAAAAAGCCGACAACCCGTGATTTCCCCATCAAACTTGCTGGCTACCTCAATCGACTGAGAGAGATTTTTAAGACTCTTCATTGTCGTCAGTGCTCATCCTTAATGCTTCCAGACTTGCAATACGCTCGAGTTGAATATACCGCAATAGAAAATGGCAGACTGGTAAAAAAGAATATGGCACCGGCGTATCGTCTGACGGTCTTCAGATGCTCAAATGCGGCTTGTCTAGAACATCAGGTTGGTCACTATATAAATCACTGCATGGGCTACGACTGCTACCACATTATTGACTCGCGAGACTGTAAAACAAAGTGCAGTAGCGGCCGCTACATTTGCAAAGGCTGTGGTAGCTGCTGCTCGGATCACGCCAAAAGCAATCCAGTCGGGCTTTGTCCCGACTGCGGATCACCACTCAAGTTATTTGAATCACAAGAGTATGATTCCTACAAAAGAAAGAATAAGCGCTATGCCAAGTGCGAAAATCAGCAATGTAATTTCAGCATTATTCCCGATAAATTATCCAAGCGCTTCTATCTCGACAGTTGCGGACCTGTAAATAGGAAGTGAGTAGTCCGGGCTCTTGTAGATACTCGATGACCGTTTTTTGCCGTTCTCTGCCGGTCATGGTTAGAAAGCGTACTAGTCAAATCCGATGCAGTCGATGGTCAAAACGAATGCAAATGACTGGTGAGGCCGAATGCAAACGGGTGGTCAAGTGGAGTGCAATTCCGCAAGAATTAACGAGTGGTCAAACTTGAGGGGTGATACCTGGCCGTCCATGCTTCAATCATCGCAGGAGTGGATACCGCCGCGCACCGCTTTGCCTTAGTCGTCACATACGGCGATTGCAGCGCTCTACAGCAATGCCTTTGGTGCTTCGCTAAGTGGGTCCAGGCAACTGGGCTGATGGATTACACAGAGCTCACCTTGTCTTCTTCGTGCCCATACGCTGCTGCCGCCCGCCGCAATGTGTCTCTCATCTGCTGGCGCAACTCTGCCGGTTCCTGCACCACCAACGAATCACCCAGCGACAAAATCCACCAGTGCAGTTGCCACGTATTGTTTAGGGTCGCCCGCACCTGAAAACCGTCCGACAGCGCTTCCAGCACCATGTCCGTGCTTAATGGTGTCTCTCTAATCAATCGCGCCTGGTGTTCGCTCAGCCAAGCCTTGAAACGAATCTTCTCCGGTTTGCCAAATTGCAAAGCGTCAGTGGCAAGGTATGTTTTCAGCTCAAACAACTCCAGCCCTTGGCATGGCGTATCGAGCCCCGTTACTGCTCGAAAGCGATGCACTGCGAACTGACGTACATCAGTGTATGGCGCGGCGGTAGCAATGAGATAGGTTACGAGGCCACGCTGGACAATGGCCAGGGGGTTGAGGGTCAGTTCACTGAGTTTGTTGTTGTGCGCCGAGTAGTATTGGCAGCGCACCTGCTGCTCGCTGATTAGGGCGTGCTGCAGTGCCTCCAGTGTCTCTGCCCGAATTTCCGGGGCTCGAAGGTTGAAATCCGGCCGAACGCTGGCGACCTTGTCAGGCCAGCGGGCTGCGGGGTTGCCATCTTTGAGGCCTTTGAGTCTTTGCCGAGCGTGCTCGAAGCGCGGTTCCAGAACGCTCAGCATACTGCCCGGAAGCAGCGGGCGGACGGCATCTTCGACTAGCGAAAGACTTACGGCTTCGGTCAGGGTGATGCCCTGCAATTCGACGCTCACGCCTGGCTTCCAGTACCAACCGAATGGCGTACCGCTATCGTTGCACTGCAGTGGAAATACTGTGGATAGGTCGCGCAAGTCGCGTTCGATGCTGCGGCGGCTGATAGAGTAACCAGCAGCAACTAAACGGGTCAGCAATTCACTGACTGTAATACCCGGGGCGCGTTTGGGGAGCTGTTGCAACAGCTCCCACTGACGACTAAGGGCGCTGTGAGTCTTTGCTGAAGGCAAAAGGGTCATCCTCGTAGAGTTAAAGCTGGCCTTTGGCTGGCGAGTAAGCTTCTTAGCTGTCTATCGGCGTGAATCCACCAACCTTTGGTGTGGTCAATGCGTGAACCCTCATAGACCGCTGCTGCCCGGTGGATTTCAGTCGAAACTTGGCCTGCGATGCTCCTGCCAGCTCGTTGGCACTAGCGAACGGCTGAAACGCCCTAAACGCGCTTTATGGGGCGATGCGTGTAATCCGGTGGTTGAACTGCTCGCCTTGAAACCCCTGCAGGCAAGTAGTCAACCAAGAAACAGTTTGAGCAGCACGGAAGAGGTACCAACACCTGTTAGCAGTAACAGCCCTAACAGGGTTTTAAACCTAGAGCGTTGTTCCTGTAGCGTCCGCTGGAAGTCTTCACGCTCGGCGCAGAGCATTTCCTTCACCCCCGCCAGTTCCTGCGAGACGCTAGCGATGGCCTGGCTGTACTCCGCCTGTTGAGTATTCAGCAGTACCGTCATGGCTTTGAATGAGGTGGCGTTGTGGTGCAGTTGCGCCTGCATCAACCGGGTCAGGCGCTCTTCACTGGACGCGAGCCCGGCATCGAGGCTGTTCAGTAACTGCTCCATACCTTCCAGGCGCAGTTGGGTACTCTGTGCCGCCTGGAGGACGTCGTTACCGATTTTCGAAACGGCTGACCGCACCTTATCGACTGCGTCCCCAAGGTCATCATTCGTCGCGGTGAAGCCGGTATCGATTTGTCGCCGCAGGCCACCTCCCTGGGCTTGAATATCACTTTTCAACTGGTCGAGGTTGTCGCTTGCAAGACGCCGGGCCTCCTCAACCAAAGGTTGATTTATCAAGTCGTCGAGCAAACGACCAAGCTCTTCGCGTGCCTGCTGGATCTCGGGGTCGAGGGTTGTACGGTCCATCACTTTTCATCTCCTTTAAGCATTTTGTCGAGCTCGCACGGCAGCAGCAGCCCATAAAAGGCATCACACAGTTGCTCGACGCTGTTCCTGGGTCGGGCAATCGCACTGCGCACGGTGCTCAGCTCCGTCCTGAATGCCTCAAAGATGTACTGTTTGAATTTAACGGCGTGCACCAGGCTTAGTGCCATTCGCTCTTTGAAGAGGGCATGTTGCTGTTCGGCGTTCAGCAGCAGCCCTTCAGCTTCCTTAAGGTTGAGCTCACGGCGCAGCACTTCCAGTTTCATTGCCTTGAGAATTGTTTCACTGTTGCGCATTTGCTCAACAGCGTGGTTCCGTGTGGTTTTGAGTCGCGCCCCCAGCGCCTGATTGGCCGCCTCGGCATAGGTGTAACCCACCATGCCTGCCTGGTTTCGAAGCACTGAAACATCGGTCTGAAAGTTACTGCTCAGCAAGTAACTGTCGGTCCAGTATCCGTCCAGCCTGGCCTCGAACGCGCGCAACGCTATGGTAGAGGGCGGGCTCATATCACCCACAGCCAGTTTGGCGGAAGAGTCCTTCAACCCGTCCCAGAGGTCGCTCCAATGGCGGCGAATACGCAGCTGAAACGCATTCAGTGCTTGCCGGAGCACGGGCACGGTTTCACCGGGTGCGAGTTCGACGTCGAAGGTAAAGTAGCGCTTCAATCGCGGCACATAGGCATCCCGATTGAAATGCCTCAGACGCCGTTCATGACGACGGTACCGCCGTTCCGCGCTCAGGTGTTCGTCTGCTGCATCGCTTAACTGTGTCTGCGCTTCAATCACACGATCCTGTGCCCGGGAGATAGCGCACTCCAGATGGGGCCGCCGGTTGTTGAATTCATCGTTTTCGCGCTGGACCTTGGCTTCGATGAATTCTCCCACCCGAAACGCAGACCACAGTCGGGCATACGGACTGGCCGCGTCCGTGACGCTGGCCAACAAATCACGGCGTAATGCCTCAATTACATGACTTGCACGCTCGAAGTACGCTTGCGAATGGTTGCGCATACTCTCGAGAGAATCACCAAACTCGAGCGGGTAAATATGCTTGAGCACCTCCGCAGGTGGGCGTTCATCGTGGGTGCACATTTCATCGTAATGGTGCTGCTGGATATCGCGCACTGTAAGGGGGCTCGCGTCCTCGGCCTTGCAGAACCAGGTCTGGAAACTTGCCGGCGAAAACGTGTAGGTCAACACAACGCGAAACCGGCTGGGTTGCAACATCCAGTCGTTGAGTGCCTCAAAATCGAGGGCATTGGGTTGGAAAAAACCCAGGTTGTCCGCGCGCGCTACCAACAGGATCAAATCAGCCGATGCGACATATCGCTCGGCGATTCGCCTGACTTCGATTTGTTCATGCTCATTGATCGCATTGATCCCCGGGATGTCGATCAGCCGCAGGTCCAGGCTTAGCGCCCCCTCTGCTTCATGCTGGAAGAACAGACCCGGGATACGGACATTCAAGAGGGGCGAGGAGCAGGTGGTCCCATTCATCACCTGCTCGCGAATTTCACCGAAGCGTTCCGCTGCGTCGTCATTGCTCAAGCCCGTCGCGTCCTCCCCCAAATACCAAAGATCGTCAGGGGAGCGGCCATAGCGAATTGGTGTGGCGGTAGACGATTTTCCCAGCCGTTGCCCGCCTCGCAATACCTCGGAAACGTCGGGCAACGCATCCTTGCGAATGCCGAGCAGATCCAGAATCAGCGTGGTTTTGCCAACCTGAGTCGTACCGTAGACCACCACAGTAATGTGCTCCGAGCGGGTGAAATCCCCGACCAGCTCGGGGTCCACCTCGGCGACGAAGCGATCATAGGCTTGCTGGGCCCAATCGTTGCGCTGGCGAAACTTTCTCAGCCACACATCAGCCACGATCCAGCGCCTTGATGACGTTGGTGCGAGCCACGTCCATGCGGTGCAGGTTGCGGGTCAACGAATCGTGCTTGGTCAACTCACTCCCCAGCCCATAAGCCAGGCGCAGGTTCCTGGTCATCCGGTCATCGAGGTTTTCCATCAGATCATCGTAGAGTTCGAGGCTTTTCTGGATGTGCGATTCGGCAAAGTGCATCAAGCTTTCCCGAATGAAGCCTTTTTTCGCGGCGTCGTACGCCTGGACCTGATTGGCCGTTTTGTAAGCGATAAAGCCAAACGCGATGGCTCCCGCTGCCGCCATCGAAAGCGTGCCGCCGAGGCCAGCCGCCGCGCCCCCACCGGTCATCGTGTTCAAAACATCGAATTGCCCATCAATGGCAACATCTACCGCCATGATGGCGGCAATCGACTTGATCAGCGGTCCGAAGGTTTTTTGAGCCTGTGGCAGCTCGGTTTCGATTTCCGTTCGCAGCGCGTTGAAATCAAAATTCGCCAGCTCTTTGTTGAGTAGCTCTGGATTGCGCAGCGCAATGGCCTGATTGATCCGAACGTATTCCATCGTCATCGCAGGCAGCTGTCGCAATACCTCTTCGAGCTGCTCACCCTTGAACAGTTTCAGCTCGCTGCTGTCCTCGTCTTTCAGGTTTTGCCCCATCAACAGGCGCAAGTCTTGGCGAAGCGTGAGGAGTTTTTCGTCTGGGATTTGCTCCATGGTTGTCCCGTGGCCGATCAGGTTTTGCAGCGGCTGGGCTGACAGTGCCAGCGTCCCTTCTTCGGGCGGCTCAATATCAAGTTCCTTGCGGGACATGTCGGTGATGGCGCGATAGTCACTGATCAACGGTGACCGGGTGTCATCGTCCGCACCGTTCCAGCAGTCGACAATGCGCTCCTGAAAACGCTGTTCATGCTCACCCGACTGGAACGTCAGAAAATTACCGGCCTGACGCAGCTTGGCCTTCAGCCCTTCCTCTTCCTCGATGTACTTGGAAGTCGCAACCTTGATCGTGTGACTGGCGTAGTCGACCATGTTGTTTCGCAGTTCTTTCGCGTATCCGCGCCGATAGCGATCGGATGCTTTGCGGAACGCGGCACGAACTTTCTCGACCTGGCGCTCCTTCAAGTGCTCGTTGATACCTTCGCCTGCGGCTTCGTCGCGAAGCGCCGCAGAAACATTGTCCAGCTCATCATTGATGATGCGTTCCAGCTCTTCGATCCGAACGGTTTCCGAGCCCGCAGAAGACAAGGCGTACTTGCCTACCACGTCCATGATGTTGCGGGTCCATTTCCTTCGGTAATCGTCATCTCCCACGCCGGTGCAGACTATTCGATCAAGTTCGTGCCCCGGTACTTCGAACACATCGGCAACCGTCGCCGTCAGGTCCTCGATCTGCTGGCCTTCCAGCGCTTCTGTTTTGGTAACGGCGATAACCGGTTTGCGGTCGGGGAAGTATCTGGATTTCAGGTCAGCCAGAATTTTGATCTGGGCGTTATCGGCAATTCGAGTGCGGTCGGTTACCAGTACGCTACCCAGCGAGTGGATCAGCGTATGGCGCATCAACCCCTGCCATTCGGCATTCTCGCGGTTGAGCATCTCGTAACCGGGTAACAGGACCAGACCGAAACTCTGCGCCGAAAAATACCGTTTCGGCACATACAGCTTGGTGAACAGGTAATCGTCGTTGACGTCGTAGGCGCTGATAATGCGGCGGAAATCTTCCTTGTTGAGAGTCTCTTCCTCACGGCCATCAGCGCCGGGCTTGTAACGAACTCCGACGGCATAAGGTGCCGTGACGTCTTTCTCGAGGATAAAAACCGGCACTCGTTCACCACGGCCCTGATTATCAACCAGCCACTCGTCTTCACCGTTGAGGTTGTAAAGCTCCCTGACCAGGCGCGTCTTGCCCGCACTCTGGCTGCCGGCAACGCAGATGTAATACAGCGAGGAGAGTTCGCGGGTAATGCGCAATTTGCGCAAAACCGACTTCAGCGTGGCGCGGTGGGCCGAACGGCTATCGAGGCCGGCTACTACATCCAGGACGCCAGCAACGGCGTGTTCAAGATTTTTGATCAGATCTGGGGTCACTTAATCATCCTTTTTGGTTGACCGGCGATGCTTTTCAGGCGAGTCCGAAGGTTATCGGCGGGCCACTAATGAGCTTTAAGTTCTGCGCATGCATCGCGGTAATCACCCAGGTACGAAAACCTGTGTCCCTACATGGATCAGCACACCCACCAACCCACCCACCAGCGTTCCGTTGATCCGGATAAACTGCAAGTCCCTGCCCACGTGCGCCTCCAGTTGCTCCACCAACTCCTCCTCATTCCACTGTTCGATTCGTTCGCGGATGTAGTCACCGATCTGCGCTCGATAACGTTCGACCATAGGCCCGGCGAGGGCGAGGACTTGTTCGTTGATCCAGCTTTGCATGGCAGCGTCTTCGCTCAGGGCTTCGCCCAGCTTAAGCACGCCGGCGTTCAGCTGTTGCCGCAGGGTGGACTGGTCGCTGTGGATGTCGGCTTCGAACCAGTCGACCACGCTGTCGACCAGG
This sequence comes from Pseudomonas sp. WS 5503, assembly GCF_012985385.1. Classification (NCBI taxonomy): domain Bacteria; kingdom Pseudomonadati; phylum Pseudomonadota; class Gammaproteobacteria; order Pseudomonadales; family Pseudomonadaceae; genus Pseudomonas; species Pseudomonas sp. WS 5503. Next base: position 79,165 of record NZ_JAAQWI010000008.1, on the reverse strand, counting down.
CCGGTGAGGTAGCTGTGCAGTGCCGGATGCAGGATGAGCTGTGCGCGTAGTTGGCTGGCGCGCAGGCGAAAAGCCGGGTCATCCTTGAGCTTGGCGACAAGCGCGAGCAGTTGCTCGTCGAAGTGTTTGCGCAGTTCGTGCTCGGGGTCTTCATTGACTTCACTGATCACGGTGGAAATACGCTTGACCAGTTTGTCGGAAGTCCAGGTGCCGGCCACGCCGCTGAAGGATATTTCCTTGCCAAAAATGTTGAAGCGCAGGATGTCTAGTTCTGCGGCGATCAGGTCGGCGATGCGCTTTTGCGTGGCTTCGCTTTGCATCATGAGATCGATCTGATCAAGCACGCCTTCAAGCACCTCTTGCGCTCTGCCGTCGTCGGTCAGTACTTCAAGTAGCTGGCCGCTGATACACGCCAGGTCGACTTGTTCCAGGCGTGCGAGGGCAGTGCTACGCACAAACTGGCTGACGCGCTCGTCGCGCAGAGCACCGACGCTGTGACCCGCCAGGCGCAGGGAGAGGTTGGAAAAGGCGGTGGCGTGGGCGGGATTCGAGAGCCACTCGGCAAGACGCTTGGCGGTGTCGAATTCGCCGACTTTGGCTAGTACCTGCTCGCGAGAGAGGAAGTGCGTGCAGATGAATTCGCCCAGGTTGGCACCGATGCGCGCCTTGTTGCGCGGAATGATTGCGGTGTGCGGGATAGGCAACCCGAGTGGACGTCGGAACAGGGCTGTGACCGCGAACCAGTCGGCAATGGCGCCAACCATCGCTGCTTCCGAAAACGCCTTGAGGTAGCCGGCGAATACCGGTTGCGCATGGGCAAGTTCAAGCGCCGTCACGTAGAGAGCAGCCGCCATCAACAACAACCCGGAGGCAACTGCTTTCATCCGGGCTAGCGGCGTGTGGAGTTTGAACATTAACGAGTCCTTGGTGGGGTTGGCGTAACTGCAAAAAATCTCCAGGGCTAGCCGCCTATGGATCCAAATCCTGAATGAGTGGTAGCTTAAAGCCATCCGCGGCAAGATGTGTCGCATTCGGTGTGCGAAATCCACAAAATTCGCCTTATCACTGCTTTCTCTCACCAGCCTCAAGGAACATCCTGGAATGGATTACCAGACGCTCAAAACCCGCCATCGTATCGAACGCGATGCTCATCACCCGAATTTAGCTTTACGTGTGCACCGGGCTCTGAGCTGGTTGAACCGTGCCGAGCAGGCTGAGGATGTGGACGGGCGTTTTATTTTTTTATGGATTGCCTTTAATGCGGCCTATGCCACGGATATTGATGAGCAGTATCGGTTGTCCGAGCAGGAGTCATTCAAGGGCTTTTTGCAAAAACTCTGCACGCTGGATACCGGGAACCTGATCGAAAAGCTTGTTTGGTCGGAGTTCGCCGGGAGTATCCGTGCGCTGTTGGATAACCCATATGTGTTCCAGAGCTTCTGGGACTTCCAGAACGGCAAGATCACTGAGGTGGAGTGGGAGGAGCGTCTGCGGAGCGGCAAGCGCAGTGCACAGTCGGCGCTGGCCAACCGTGATACGGCGAAGGTGTTGGGGGTGATGTTTAACCGCATTTACACCCTACGCAATCAGTTGATTCATGGTGGTGCGACTTGGGAGGGCAGCGTTAACCGGGCGCAATTGCGCGATTGTGCGAACTTGCTCGGCAAACTGGTGCCGCTGGTGATCCTGTTGATGCTCGATAACCCACACACGCTCTGGGGCGATGCCTGTTACCCGGTGGTCAAGACCTAGTACTTCTTTTTTTGAACATTTTTCTCACTGGAACATGTTCCGCGCCTAGATATCTACCCATGTCTTGCGCCGTATCACGGTTTAAATTGGGCCCCGCTTGCGTGAGCGGCCACTGGGTTGTCTCCCGCCATTCGTACCGTCAGCATGAGCGGCCTGTGCTTCCAGATGCCCAAATAAGTCAGCCCGTTGCTCCATCATCTTGGCGGGATCTGCCAGATACTAAGCGTGGTTATAAAAGCGCCTGACGGCATAGAGCTCTGCGTGGGGTAACCGTCGCACTGTCTACGTTAACTGCATACAATTCAATAGGTTATGATTGTTATTGGGCTTTATTACCGCTCTGGCAGCGCGCTTGCGGCATTTTTCCGTCATTGAGTTGCGCTGCCTTTGTTCGAGGTTCTAACGCATCGATACTACTTTCATGCCTCTTGTTCCCTGAACGGCTGCGACTGACAAGCTGCCAGTGGCGGCTTGCTGGATGTGTTCACTCCACCAGATCATCATGGGGCGTCTGCGTTCAATGTAGTCCGCCCGGTTGTAGGCGCTGCGAACCTCGTCCTTATCCACATGAGCAAGCGCGACCTCGATCAGCTCGGGGTCCCATCCCTGTTCGTTCAGGATGGTGCTGGCGATGGAGCGCATGCCGTGACTCACCAATCGCCCTTCAAAGCCCATACGTTTTAGGGCCATGTTTGCTGTCTGGCTGTTGCAATGATCCCGTGGGTCTCTATCTGCCGGGAACACGTACTCTCTGTGTCCGCTGTAGGGTTTGATCGTCTCTAGCAGAGCAAGAGCGTGTTCGGTCAGAGGTATGACGTGAGCACGTCGCTTCTTCATACGTTCCGCTGGGATCGTCCAGGTTTTCTTATCGAGGTCGATGTCAGCCCAGGATGTCGTAGCGGCTTCCGCTGGGCGGGTCATGGTGTGAAGTTGCCATTCAATCAGGCAGCGTGTAGTTCTTTTTATGCTCGCATTGGCAATGGCGACCATTAGCTCTGGCAGCTCTTCGGGGCGGAGGGCAGCCATGTTTTGCTTTTTCGGCTTTTTGAACACAGCCCGAATGCCGCTGAGCGGGTTGGCAAAGATCATTCCCGAGTTCACGCCGTAGGTCATGATCTCGTTGAGCCGTTGGGTCAGTCGCTTCACTGTCTCCAGGCTGCCTTTGGTTTCAAGAGGACGCAGCAGTTCGATGACCGTTGGGGCATTGATCTGCGAGATAGGTGTTGTTCCTAGTGTGGGAAAAACATGCAGCGTGAGCGAGCGCCAGATGTCCTCGGCATAAGCCTGAGTTACAGAATCCTTTTTCAGTTCAAACCACGCAGACGCCACGTTCTCGAATGTGTGCTCGGTTGCCTGCCTTTTTGTCTGCTCTAACTCGCTACGTTGTTCTTTCGGGTCGATGCCCTGGGCGAGAAGCTCTCTGGCTTCGACCGTTTTCTTCCTGGCTTGCGCGAGCGAGAGTTCTGGGTAGGTGCCGAGGCCCATATTGATGCGGTTTTTGGTAATCGGCTGCCGGTAGTTGAAGTTCCATAGCGTAGAGCCATTAGCCCTTACACGCAGCTGTAGACCGTCTCCATCACTGAGGACGTAGTCCTTGTCTTTCGGCTTTACCGATTTGAGTTGGCGGTCAGAGAGGCGGGTGGCTTGGGCGCACATGAGGTGTTCCATGACATCAATTGGTATTCCAAAAATTACCACTGAAGGGCTTGGAATACCATCTGGAATACCCGATGTCGTGGATTGTGCCGGACGTCCATGGACGCCGGCAGACCCGAAAGCCTTGATTTTGCTGGGTTATAGGCACAAAAAAAGACGTCCGTGGACGTCTTTAGATGTTGAAGTGGTGGAGCCGGGGGGATTTGAACCCCCGTCCGCCAGTACTCCGCTGTCGGTACTACATGCGTAGCCGTTTCTATTAAGTTAACCCTCAGCGACCCGAAGGGCAGGGTGCTTTGGGCGAGTTGTGTAAGTTTTAGCCGCTTCGTCCACAACGTACTGCACGGCGATTCTGTTTTATATGACAATCACTTTGGGTTTACAGACATCCCCTGGTGATTGCTGGACCCGAAGGTACCAGAAGCTCAGGGCTAAGGCTGCTTACGCAGCGAGAGCGAATTCCTGGCCGTAGTTTTCGTCATTGGCAACTATAAGAAGTTGCAACAGTGGATTTACGAGTTCTGTTACCAACTCGGCATGCACCTAAAGTTTCGCGACCGGCGTCGAATCCTAAACGGCCCCGTGCTTGTAACTCGTTGTTTCTTAGTGAGTGACAAGCCTGTGCAGTGTACGCCAAAACGTCAGCGAAGGCCAACCCGAAGGTTGGCCCTCTCGCTTACTGGCCGCCTTTCTCGCTGTTCTGCAGGTCTTGCAGGGCCTTGGAGGTGATTTCGATGCACTTCTTCTCATCACCTTCGGCGTGGGCGGCCTTGGCCTGGGAGACGGCGGTGTCTATTTCGCCACTTTTACCGCTGGTGTCGGTGGCGAGCAGGGCTTTGCCGTTGTTGATTTTGTCCAGGTTGATCTGGCACAGGTCTTTGTCACTGGCGGCGAAAGCGGGGGAGGCGAGCATCGCAGCGGTCATGAACAAGCCAGCAAGAGCGGAACGCTTCATAGGGTGTCTCCTTGCGCAAAAGGGCTCGACGCTGCTGGCGTGCAACCGCTGCCAGCGACATCACTGATGGGCCTCGTTTGTCGAGGCCTATGCAGATGACTGCGCCGGCGCGCGAGGGTTCGGTTTTTTTGCCGGGTCAGTGGGCGCGGGCGCGGGTGACGCGGTCTACCAGGTAGACCAGGCCGTGGTAGTCGATGCCGCCATGCTGGCTCAGGCCGATCTCGCAGGTGCGGCTGGTGGAGATGCCTTCGCTGCAATATTGCACGGCGTCCTTGAGTGAGCGCAGGGCGTGGGCGTTGAGCTCTGGTGTGGTGAAGCCTTTGTCGCCGGCAAAGCCGCAGCAATGAATACCTTCGGGGATCACCACGGTTTTTGCGCAGCGTCGCGCCAGTTCGATCAGGGCCTGGCTTTCGCCCAAGTGTTGGGTGCTGCAGGTGACGTGCACGGCGATGGGCGCTTCCTGGGGTGTGAAGTCGAGGCGGTCCATCAGGTGGGTGCGGATAAAGCGCACGGGGTCGTAGAGGTCCAGGCGCGTTTCTCCCAACTCTTGCACCAGGCGCAGGGTGCAGGGGCTGGTGTCGCAGTAGATGGGGTCGAGGCCGCCGCGGCTGGCGTGGAGCAGGGCGCCGATCAGTTCCTGGCGCTTGTGTTCGGCCTGTTCGGCGTAGCCTTTGGAGGCGAAGGGTTGGCCGCAGCAGAGGCTGTCCTGGTTGTCGGGGAAGACCACCTGGTAACCGGCTTTTTCCAGCAGTTGGCGGGTTTTGTCGTACAGCGACATTTGCTCTTTATCACCGGCTGCCGGGCCCATGGCGCGGGAGACACAGGCGGCCAGATAGACCACGCGCGGGCGCACGTCCGTCACCGCGGGGCTGAAGCGGATGGCCTTTTCGGGCTGTGGCATGGCGTTGGTCCACTGCGGAATTTGCCCCTTGGACAGCTTGGTCAGTGTGCTCGAGAGCTTGGCCAGCCGTGGAGCCCCCAGCAGCATGCGCGCACCGTTGGCGACGTGCAGGGTGAAGCGCGCACCTTGCAGCGCGGTGGCGAAATGGCTGGCGAGCCAGTCTGCAGTTTTCGTACGGTCGGCCTCGCGGCTGCGCAGTTTTTTTACCAGGTCGCCGGTATTGATGCCTACAGGGCAGCGTTGCGCGCATAACCCGGTGGCGGCGCAGGTGTCGATGCCCTGGTAGTGGTAGGCCGCTTCCAGTTCGGTGGTGTCCACGCCTGCGCGTTTTTTGGCCTGGATGTCGCGCCAGATCACGATGCGCTGGCGCGGGCTCAGGGTCAGGCCTTTTGAAGGGCACACCGGTTCGCAGAACCCGCATTCGATGCACTTATCCACAAGCTCATCGGCGGCGGGCAGGGGCTTGAGGTGTTTGAGGTGGATTTGCGGGTCTTCGCTGAGCACCACATCCGGGTTGAGGATGCCGTTAGGGTCGAGCAGGCGCTTGAGTTGCCACATCAGTTGATACGCGTCGCTGCCCCATTCCAGTTCGACGAAAGGGGCCATATTGCGGCCGGTGCCGTGTTCGGCCTTCAGCGAGCCACCGAACTCCACGGCCACCAGTTGCGCGACGTCGTCCATGAACGCTTGATAGCGTGCGACTTCTTCGCTGCTGTTGAAGCCTTGGGTGAACACAAAGTGCAGATTGCCTTCCAGGGCATGTCCGAAAAGGATGGCTTCGTCGTAGTGATGTTTGTCGAACAGTGCGATCAAGCGGTTCACGCCAATCGCCAATTGTTCTACCGGGAAGGTGACGTCTTCGATGATCACGGTGGTGCCGGTTTTGCGTACGGCGCCTACGGCGGGGAAGGTGTCTTTGCGGATCGCCCACAGGCGGGCGTTTTCCAGTGGGTCTTCGGTGAAGTCGACTTGTTGCTCCACGGGAAACGCCGCCAGGGAGGCCATGATGCGCGTCAGTTGTTCGTGCAGCAGCGATGGCGAAGCGGCGCGGGATTCGATCAGCAGTGCGCAGGCGTTTTCCGATAGGTGCTGTACGAAAGCAGGCATGCCCGGTTTGTCCTGTACCGAGCGCATGCTGCGTCGGTCCAGCAGTTCAACGGCGGAGACTGGCTGGGTTTTCAGCACGGTGACTGCGGTGCAGCAGGTTTCGACATCCGGGAAGACGATCAGCGCCGAGGCTTTGTTGGGGTGATCGATCACGGTGTCGTAGGTGACCGCACTGATAAACCCCAGGGTGCCCTCGGAGCCGACCAGCAGGTGGCTGAGGATATCCAGCGGGTCATCGAAATCCACCAAGGCATTCAGTGACAGGCCGGTGGTGTTTTTCAGTCGGTATTTGTGGCGGATCTTTGCCGCCAGCTCAGTATTTGCCCGTGTCTGGCGACCTAGTAGGGCCAGGCTTTCAAGCAGTGCGCTATGTGACTGGCGGAAGGCTTGCACGCTGGCGGCATCTTCGGTGTCCAGGCGGCTGCCATCGGCCAGCACCAGACGGATGCCCGCCAGGGTGTGGTAGGTGTTTTGCGCCGTGCCGCAGCACATGCCACTGGCGTTGTTGGCGACGATACCGCCGATCTTGCAAGCATTGATCGACGCAGGGTCCGGGCCGATCTTGCGCCCGAACGGTGCGAGCCAGGCGTTGGCCTGGGCGCCGATGACGCCGGGTTGCAGGCGTATTTGGGTGCCTTGCCCGCGAATTTCGCGGTGGTTCCAGTTATCACCCAGCACGATCAGCACCGAGTCGCTGATGGCCTGGCCCGAGAGGCTGGTGCCTGCGGCACGGAAGGTCACCGGCACGCGGTCGCGCTGGGCCAGTTGCAGCAGAGTTACCACTTCGTCTTCTGACTCCACGCGGATCACCAGCTGTGGGATCAGTCGGTAGAAGCTGGCGTCGGTGCCGAAGGCGAGGGTGGAAAGTGGATCGTCGAAGCGACGATCTTGCGGGATCAGTTGTGCGACGTCGCTCAGGAAAGCAGCAGGCAGGCTCATCGGTCCTCCAGAAATAGCAGACGCCGGAAGGATGCCCCGGCGTCGATTCTTACCCTATTACGTGCAGGTCTCAGTGCACCAGCATACCGGTGAACCAGTACGCCTGCGCCAAGGTGATCAGCCCGACGATGGTGGCAAAAAACAGGCTGTGCTTGAGGGTAAAGCGGAACAGGTCGGATTCCTTGCCCACCAGGCCGGTGGCGGCGCAGGCCACGGCGATCGATTGCGGCGAGATCATTTTGCCGGTCACGCCACCGCTGGTGTTCGCGGCTACCAGTAGGGTGTCGTTGACGCCGATCTGGTGCGCGGTAGTGGCTTGCAATGAGCTGAACAGGGCGTTGGATGAGGTATCGGAGCCTGTCAGGAAAACTCCCAGCCAGCCAAGGAATGGCGAGAAGAACGGGAAGGCAGCACCGGTGCCGGCCAGAACCAGGGCCATGGTCGAGGACATGCCGGAGTAGTTGGTGACGAAGGCGAATGCCAGCACCATGCCGATGGACAGGATCGGCCAGCGCAGCTCAAAGAAGGTTTCTTTTAAAGTGGTAAGACCAGTTTTGAAGTCGATTTTCAACACCAACATGGAGACCAGTGCCGAGAAGAAGATCGCAGTGCCGGTGGCAGATATCGGGTCCAGCTTGAATACGGCTGGGATCGCGGTGGGGTTGGTCACGATGGGCGCGACTTTAACCACCAGTTGATCCAGGTGCGGGATCGCGAAATTGAACACCCAGCCGTACATCGAACCGCCCGCGGCGAACAGGGCTTTGAAGGGTTTGAGGGTCCAGATAGTCACCAGTACGGTGAGGATCAGGAACGGCGACCACGCCTTGAAAATTTGCCCCAGGCTGTAGGGCGAAACCACGGTGTTGCGCGGCAAGCCGAAGCCGCCGGCGCTGGAAGTGACCGCTACGCTGGAGGTGGCGCCGGCAATTTGTGCGCCTGCGGTGCGCTTGGGTTGCCAGACTTTCAGGAACAGCGTCAGGGCAATCAGGCTGGCGAGTGCCGAGGTAATGTCCGGCAGTTCCGGGCCAATGAAGTTCGAGGTGAAATATTGGGTGACGGCAAAGCTCAAGCCCGCCACCAAGGCTGCCGGCCAGGTTTCGCGAACGCCGCGCAGGCCGTCCATCATGAACACCAGCCAGAACGGCACGAACAGCGACAGCAGCGGCAGTTGGCGGCCGGTCATGGCGCCAATCTTGAACGCATCAATACCGGTGACCTGGCCGGCGACAATGATCGGAATGCCCAATGCGCCGAAAGCCACGGGCGCGGTATTGGCGATCAGGCACAGGCCGGCGGCGTACAGCGGGTTGAAACCCAGGCCTACCAGCAGCGCGGCGGTGATCGCCACGGGCGCGCCAAAACCGGCCGCACCTTCCAAGAAGGCACCAAAGCAAAAACCGATCAGCAACACCTGCAAGCGCTGGTCGTCGGTGATCGACAAAACGGAGCTGCGGATTATTTCGAACTGGCCGCTCTTGACCGTCAATTTGTACAGGAATACCGCTGCGACGATGATCCAGGCGATGGGCCACAGGCCGTAGGCAAAGCCATAGCCGGCTGCAGCCAGCGCCATGTCTACCGGCATCTGGAAGGCGAAAATGGCGACCAGGATCGACAGGGCCAGGGTGATGCTGCCGGCCACATGGCCTTTGAGGCGGAACACGGCCAGCGCCAGGAAGAAGAATACGATAGGAATGACGGCGGCCAGTGCGGACAGGCCGAGGCTGCCGAGTGGGCTGTAAAGCTGTTGCCAGGTTTGCATATGGGGTGGCCCCTGATTGTTGTTGTTTGGTGAGCTTGGATAATTGGTAATACCAATTTACAATCGCTGTGGGCTAGATTAAGAGCCTGGGCAGGGGTGTGTCAATTTGCCGCCTGCGAAACTTTGGTCGTAGGTCGGGAGGCGGGGTGTTCTGATCGGCGAAATTGAAGGTGTTCTGATAGGTGCTGCCGGCACGTCGATAGGCCAGAATAGGGGCCCCGGCGAGTGGTCGGGATGGCGGAGAGTGAGTTATGGGGTTTGATCAGGTGCGTCAGCGCCGTTTGTCTGACGATATTGTCGAGCAGCTTGAGGGGATGATTCTCGAGGGCACGCTGAAGTCGGGCGAACGCTTGCCGGCCGAGCGCGCGTTAGCCGAGCGCTTTGGTGTGTCGCGCCCATCGCTGCGTGAGGCGATTCAGAAACTGGCGGCCAAGGGGTTGCTGGTCAGTCGCCAGGGCGGTGGCAACTATGTGGTGGACTCCCTGGGTTCGACCTTCAGCGATCCGCTGCTGCACTTGTTGGAAAGCAATCCCGAAGCGCAGCGCGATCTGCTGGAGTTTCGCCAGACCCTGGAGGCTTCGTGTGCCTATTACGCGGCGTTACGCGCCACTGAGGTTGACCGTGAACGGCTGACCGCAGCGTTTGAGGCGTTGCAGGATTGCTATGCGCGCGCCGACGAGGTGAGCCGAGTGGAGGAGGGTGCTGCGGATGCAAGGTTTCACTTGGCGATTGCCGAGGCCAGTCATAACGCCGTGTTGCTGCACACCATTCGCGGGTTGTTCGACCTACTCAAGCGTAACGTGGTGACGAATATTGGTGGCATGTACCAGCAGCGTACCGAGACCCGCGACATGCTGATCAATCAGCATCGGGACTTGTACCTGGCCATCATCGAGGGGCGGGCCGAGCAGGCGCGCGAAGTCTCGACACGGCATCTGCTGTATGTGCAGGAGGTGTTGGAGGAGGTGCGTCAGGAGGTTCAACGCGTGGCTCGGGCGGAGCGACGCAAAGGGATGTAGCCCGCGTGGGCTACACCGTCACAAGGATTATTCTTCCTTGCCCTTGTTGCGCACGGCGCGATGCAGTTCGCGATTAGAATCGCGCTCGCGTTCGGTGTCGCGCTTGTCGTATTCCTTCTTGCCCTTGCCCAATGCGATCTCGCATTTGACCAGGTGCTTGCTCCAGTACCAGGACAAGCAGATGCACGCGTAGCCTTTTTGCTGCACGGCTGCGGCGAGCTTTTCGAGTTCGCGGGCATTGAGCAACAACTTGCGCGTACGCACCGGGTCGGCAATCACGTGGGTGCTCGCGGTGGTCAACGGGGTGATATGACTGCCAAGCAGCCATGCCTCGCCATCCTTGAGCAGCACATAACTGTCGACCAGCTGCAGTTTGCTGGCACGCAGACTTTTTACTTCCCAGCCGGCCAGGACCAGACCAGCCTCGAACCGATGTTCGATGAAGTAATCGTGTCGCGCTTTTTTATTTTGCGCGATGGTCCCTGTGGGGTGTTTCTTTTGTTTAGCCATAGGGGCGGCATTATAGGGAGTTGCGAGCGTGTCGGCTACGGTCAACCTGTGTGCTTGAGCGAGTTGGACGAATCCCGGACAATGCGGGCAGTTCTTTGGTTTTTTTCTCTCGCGGATTGGGCTGTTCTTTCGCGATGTTTGCCTTAAGCAGTGGAAGTAACGCTCACATGACGACGCATATTCAACGTTCGGCCCTGTTGCCCTATCCGGCGCAGGCGCTCTATGACCTGGTCAACGACGTGGCGCGTTACCCGGAGTTTCTGCCTTGGTGCTCGACAGCCGAGGTTCTGGAGAGCAGTGACGAGCACATGGTTGCCAGTGTGGGGGTGGCCAAGGGCGGCCTCAGCCAGCATTTTGTGACCCGCAATGTGCTGGTGCCGGGCCAATCCATCGAAATGAACCTGCAGGAAGGGCCGTTCACCCAGCTACATGGCGTGTGGGTGTTCAAGGCGCTGACGGACAAGGCCTGCAAGATCAGCCTGGATCTTTCGTTTGATTATGCCGGGCCGATTGTTCGTGCGACGTTAGGGCCTTTGTTCAATCAGGCAGCCAATACCCTGGTGGACGCGTTCTGTCAGCGCGCCAAGCAACTGCATGGTTGAGATTGAGGTGGTGTTCGCCGCCGAGGATCGCCAGGTGTTGCTGGGGGTAAAGGTGGCTGAAGGCACTAGTTTGCGCGAGGCGGTGCGAGCGTCGGGAATGGCGGCCCATTTTCCTGATGTTGATCTGGCTGATTGCCCGGTGGGTATATTTGGCAAGGTTGTCGCGGATGCCGGGACGCGTTTCGTACAAGCGGGCGACCGTATTGAGATCTACCGGCCTTTGCTGGCCGACCCTAAAGAGGTGCGCAGGTTGCGTGCGGCCAAGGCGGCATTGGCCAGGCAAGCGAACTCTTGAGCTTGCCAAATGGCAGCCTAGCTATCTGGAGCGCCGCGATCCAACTGTGGGAGCTGGCTTGCCTGCGATGACGCCCTGATAGCCAGCGCATATCTACCTGATGCCCGCGATCCAAATGTGGAAGGGGGCGGTTCCGATAGCGGATATGTACTCGATCTGATCCAGGATCCTGGTCGACTGTCAGATCGCTTTCGCAGGCAAGCCAGCTCCCACAGGTTCAGCGTCGCACCAAGGTTATGTAGATGCCTATGTAGATGGCAGGCAACAAAAAGCCCGGCATGCCGGGCTTTTTATCGAGCGCAAAATTATTGCGGGCTGGTATCCAGAGGCTGAGGCGTCGGGACGGGCACGGTTTCCACGTTGTCGATGTCTTTCTGGATGGTGTCCAGCAACGAACCTGGCTTGGCCGGTACCTCGGATTTCGGTTTTTCGGCTTCTTGCGCAGGTGCGGTCACGTTGGTGCCGCTGTCCTTGCCCAGCAAGGCTTCATCGCGGCTTACGCCGGGCATGAAGTCACCGGACAGGCTCACGAGCTGGTCATTGCCATTGAAGATGACACTGACGCGCTCCTGCTGGCGTTCACCGCCACCCGGCTGCAGGCTGTAGAGATAATCCCAGCGATCGGCATGGAAAGTGTCGGTCAGCAGGGGATTACCCATGATAAACCGTACTTGCCGTCGGGTCATTCCCGGGCGTAACTGGTCTATCATGTCCTGCGTGACGACATTGCCCTGCTGGATGTCGATTTTGTAAACCCCGGGGAATGAACAACCGGCGAGTGCGAGCAGTCCCACAAAGGTGAAACTGGTTAGCAAGAGCTTGGTGTTTTGCATCGGTGGGCGACTTCCACTATCTTGGCTGGGACAACGTAAACGCCGATCATACCCGTATTAAGAGAAGCTGCGAAGCAGCATCCGCGAGAAAGCTAACCATGGTTGAAAATAGCGAACTACGCAAAGCCGGTCTCAAAGTGACTCTGCCACGAGTCAAGATTCTACAAATGCTCGATTCTGCTGAGCAGCGCCACATGAGTGCCGAAGATGTTTACAAGGCGCTGATGGAGTCTAACGAGGACGTCGGCCTAGCCACGGTCTACCGTGTACTGACCCAGTTTGAAGCCGCAGGGCTGGTGGTTCGTCATAATTTCGACGGCGGTCATGCGGTGTTTGAATTGGCTGACGGTGGTCACCATGACCACATGGTTGACCTGGATACCAATGAGGTTATCGAGTTCACCAGCCCTGAAATCGAAGCGCTGCAGCACAAGATTGCTGAGGAGCACGGGTTCGATTTGGTCGATCACAATCTCGTGTTGTACATCCGTAAGAAAAAGTAAAAATCGACGCAGTTTTGCTTTGCGAAACGATTGAAGGCGACCCTCGGGTCGCCTTCGTGCTTTCTATAGAGTGGAAAATGTCGCTTCAAGCCTTCGCGGCCACCACCATTTTTTTCGCGTGAGCCAAGGACTCCTTGGTCAAGTCGATACCGCCGAGCATCCGCGCCACTTCTTCCACCCGTTCCGACTTGTTCAGCTTGGAGACGGCGGTGTGTGTCGCGTCGCTACCGCGCACCTTATGCACAAACAGGTGCTGATGCCCTTGGGCTGCCACTTGCGGCAAGTGGGTCACCGTAAGCACCTGGCCGCGATCCCCCAGGCGACGCAGCAATTGGCCAACAATTTCTGCGGTCGGCCCGCCAATGCCCACATCCACTTCATCGAATACCAATGTGGGTACCCGTGAGGTCTGGGCGGTAATCACTTGGATCGCCAGGCTGATGCGCGAGAGTTCGCCGCCGGAGGCCACTTTGGCCAGGGCCTTGAGCGGTTGCCCGGGGTTGGCACTCACCAGCAGTTCGACGTGCTCCAGCCCATGGGGCTGCAATTCTTGACTGGCGTTGGGATGCAGCTCGATGGTGAAGCGCCCGCCTGGCATGCCCAGGCGTTGGATTTCCAGCTCAACGGCGCTTGCCAGGCTAGTAGCTGCCTGCTGGCGCAGAGCGCTCAGCTCCCGGGCCTTTTCCTGATAATGACGGGCAAACGAAGCGAGCTCCTCGCCCAGTCGTTCGATGGATTCGTCGTTCGCGTTGAGTGTTTCGATTTCATCCAGCAGTTTTTGCTGCATGGCTGCGACTTCGGTCGGCTGGATTCGATGCTTGCGAGCCAGGGTATAAATAGTGTCCAGGCGCTCTTCTATTTCCTGCAGGCGAGCTGGGTCGGCGTCGAAATGGTCCAGGAAGCGATTGAGTTCGCCCACGGCTTCCTCGACCTGGATCTGTGCGCTGGTCAGCAGGGTGGTCGCTTCGCTCAGTGAGCCGGAAGCATTGTTCACACTGGACAGGCGGTTGAGGCTGGCGGTCAGTGCGTTGAGCACATTGCCGGAGTCGCTCTCGCTGCATTGCTCGACCACTTGGCGGCAGATGCCCAGCAAGGTTTCGGCGTTGGTCAGGTTCTTGTGTTCCTGCTCAAGTTGCTCCAGCTCTGTCTCACCCAGGCCCAGACTCTCGAGCTCTTCCAATTGGTAGCTGAGCAACTGGTGGCGGGCGCGTTGTTCGTCGCCGGAGTTGGAGAGGCGTTCCAGTTCCTGGCGTGTCTGGCGCCAGCGTTGGGCGGCCAGTTGAACTTGCCGGGAAAGATCGGTGGCGCCGGCGTACTCATCGAGCAGGCGACGGTGGGTATCGGTTTTCAGCAGGGATTGGTGTTCGTGCTGGCTGTGGATATCGATCAGCAATTCGCCCAGGGCTTTCAGGTCGCCCAGTGGGCAAGGCGTGCCGTTGATATAGCCGCGGGAGCGCCCCTCGGCGGTGATCACCCGGCGCAGAATGCAGGGGCCTTCATTATTAAGGTCGCGCTCGGCCAGCCATGCTTCGGCTTCGGGGATGTCCGCCAGGTCGAAGGTGGCCAGGATGTCGGCCTTGTCGGAGCCAGGGCGTACCACGCCACTGTCGGCGCGGTCGCCAAGCGTCAGGCCGAGGGCGTCGAGCATGATCGACTTGCCGGCGCCGGTTTCGCCTGTGATTACGCTCATCCCGCGATCCAGTTCAAGATCCAGATGTTCAACGATGGCGTAGTTATGTACAGACAGGTGCACGAGCATGACGGCCGCTCCCAGGCGTTAGGTCTGGTTATTTATACAGTGTTTTGTTCAGGCCTGACAATCCTGACGCTTAGCTCGATTTGCTTGAGTCTCGAATTTTTTTAGCGCGATGTGGAATGAGCGAGAAGGAAATGATCCAGGTCAATCGAAAGACTTTTGGTAACGCCTGCGCCCTTGAACCTGAAAATTGTGGCCCCATATACCGGAGCAGAAGCGCGAGTTGAGTTCGCGCATGATTTTGAAAGGAGAAATCTATGGCTGACGAACAGACGCAGGATACGCAAACTCCAGACGCCAATTCGGCTGCCGGTGATGAACTGGCGACTCGTGTGCAAGTGCTCGAAGAGCAATTGGCCGCTGCGCAGGATCAATCGTTGCGTGTTGCCGCCGATCTGCAGAACGTCCGCCGCCGTGCCGAGCAGGATGTAGAGAAGGCTCACAAGTTCGCGCTGGAAAAATTCGCCGGTGACCTGCTGCCGATCATCGACAGCCTGGAGCGTGGTCTTGAGTTGTCCAACCCGGACGATGAAAACATCCGCCCAATGCGCGAAGGCATCGAGCTGACCCTGAAAATGTTCCAGGACACCCTGAAGCGTTATCAGTTGGAAGCTATCGATCCGCAAGCCGGCGAGCCGTTCAATGCTGAACATCACCAAGCCATGGCTATGCAAGAAAGCCATGACCTGGAACCCAATAGCGTCATCAAGGTGTTCCAGAAGGGCTACCAGCTCAACGGTCGCCTGATGCGTCCGGCAATGGTGGTGGTGAGCAAGGCTCCTTCACCCGTTGCACCTTCTATTGATGAGCAGGCTTGAAATTCGCCGTAAGGCCCCCATCTATAAGTCAAGCGTTTAAGTGCTACCGCAGTTAGCCAAAACTGCTGCGGCAACCAAATTCAAGTTTCGGGAGAGTAAATCATGGGCAAAATTATCGGTATCGACCTGGGGACCACCAACTCCTGCGTCTCCGTGCTGGAAAACGGCGTTGCAAAAGTTATTGAAAACGCCGAAGGCGCACGTACCACTCCGTCGATCATCGCTTACGCCAACGACGGTGAAATCCTCGTCGGTCAATCGGCCAAGCGTCAGGCGGTGACCAACCCGCATAACACCTTGTACGCGGTAAAGCGTCTGATCGGTCGTAAGTTCGACGAAGAAGTCGTACAGAAAGACATCAAGATGGTGCCTTACAAAATCGCCAAGGCCGACAACGGTGACGCCTGGGTTGAAGTGAACGGCCAGAAAATGTCGCCGCCGCAAATCTCGGCTGAAATCTTGAAAAAGATGAAAAAGACCGCCGAAGACTACCTCGGTGAAGCAGTGACTGAAGCGGTGATCACCGTTCCTGCCTACTTCAACGACAGCCAGCGTCAGGCCACCAAAGACGCCGGCCGCATCGCGGGCCTGGATGTAAAACGTATCATCAACGAACCAACCGCAGCCGCGCTGGCTTACGGTATGGACAAGGCCAAGGGCGACCATACCGTGATCGTTTACGACCTGGGTGGCGGTACGTTCGACGTCTCCGTGATCGAGATCGCAGAAGTTGACGGCGAGCACCAGTTCGAAGTGTTGGCCACCAACGGTGACACCTTCCTTGGTGGTGAAGACTTTGACATTCGTCTGATCGACTACCTCGTTGACGAATTCAAGAAAGAAAGCGGCATGAACCTCAAGGGTGACCCGCTGGCCATGCAGCGCCTGAAAGAAGCCGCTGAAAAAGCCAAGATCGAGCTGTCTTCCGCTCAGTCGACTGACGTGAACCTGCCGTACATCACTGCAGACGCTACCGGTCCTAAGCACTTGAACGTGAAGATCTCGCGTTCCAAGCTCGAAGCATTGGTTGAAGACCTGGTTCAGCGCACCATCGAACCTTGCCGCATCGCGCTGAAAGACTCCGGTATCGACGTTGGCTCGATCAACGACGTGATCCTGGTGGGCGGTCAGACCCGTATGCCACTGGTTCAGAAGCTGGTCACCGAGTTCTTCGGCAAAGAAGCCCGTAAAGACGTGAACCCGGACGAAGCCGTTGCCATGGGTGCTGCCATCCAGGGTGCCGTACTGGCCGGTGACGTGAAAGATGTGCTGCTGCTGGACGTAAGCCCGCTGACTCTGGGTATCGAAACCATGGGTGGCGTGATGACTGCGCTGATCGAGAAAAACACCACGATTCCTACCAAGAAATCCCAGGTGTTCTCGACTGCCGATGACAACCAGGGCGCCGTGACTATCCACGTGCTGCAGGGCGAGCGTAAGCAAGCCGCACAGAACAAGTCCCTGGGCAAGTTCGACCTGGCTGAGATTCCACCAGCACCACGTGGCGTGCCACAAATCGAAGTGACCTTCGACATCGACGCCAACGGCATCCTGCACGTCGGCGCGAAAGACAAGGCCACCGGCAAAGAGCAGAAGATCACCATCAAGGCCAACTCCGGCCTGTCTGATGAAGAAATTCAACAGATGATCCGTGATGCTGAAACCAATGCTGAAGCTGACAAGAAGTTCGAAGAGTTGGCAGGCGCCCGTAACCAGGGTGACGCGCTGGTTCACTCGACTCGCAAAATGATCGCTGATGCTGGCGACAAAGTGACCGACGAAGAGAAAACTGCAATCGAAGCAGCAGTGGTTGCCCTGGAAGCCGCTATTAAAGGCGACGACAAGGCTGCCATCGAAGCCAAGGTTGAGGAACTGTCGAAAGTCTCCGCGCCAGTTGCTCAGAAAATGTACGCCGAGCAAGGCCAGCCGGCTGACGGCGCTGCGCAACAAGCAGAGCCTGAAGCCAAGCACGACGATGTTGTCGATGCCGAGTTCGAAGAAGTTAAAGACAACAAGTAAGTTGTCGCCCGGTTGACCGCGCACAAGCGGTGACTGGTAGGATGTCGCCGCGCGGGAGCTTGCTCCCGCGTTGGCGTGTCTGGGGTATGCGAATTTTTACAGCATGCGACAACGCTCGGATGCTGGCGGTGTGAACGGGAATGCTCCTGCTTTCCGAATGACAGTCACCGCGTTTTTGGCCGGCTCCCTGGCTAAAAGCAGTAATGACCAGGATCGTTGAATTGACGTGAGTTGGGTCCGGGCCTGTATTGGGGCTCAACGAGTTTGGCAGGGTTCAGGAGGGCCAGGTCGAACGTCCTTAAGAGTGCAAAGACTTATGGCAAAGCGTGACTATTACGAAGTATTGGGTGTGGAGCGTGGCGCCAGCGAGGCGGACCTGAAGAAGGCCTACCGTCGCCTGGCGATGAAGCACCACCCGGACCGTAATCCGGATAACAAAGAATCCGAAGAGATGTTCAAAGAGGCCAACGAGGCCTACGAATGCCTGTGTGATCCCAATAAGCGTGCGGCTTACGACCAATATGGCCATGCTGGCGTCGACCCGAGCATGGGCGGCGGCGGTGCCGGTTTTGGTGGCCAGAACTTCTCCGATATTTTCGGCGACGTATTCAGCGACTTCTTCGGCGGCGGCCGGGGCGGCCAGCGTGGCGGCCCTCAGCGCGGCAGTGACTTGCGTTACACCCTGGAGCTGAACCTGGAAGAAGCCGTGCGCGGCACCAGCGTCAATATCCGTGTGCCGACGCTGGTCAACTGCAAGCCGTGCGACGGCTCGGGTGCGAAGAAAGGCTCCTCGCCGATCACTTGCCCGACCTGTGGCGGTATCGGGCAGGTGCGCATGCAGCAGGGCTTCTTCTCGGTGCAGCAAACCTGCCCGCGTTGCCATGGCCAGGGCAAGATCATTTCCGATCCGTGCGATTCCTGCCACGGCGAAGGCCGCGTCGAAGAGTACAAGACGCTGTCGGTGAAGGTACCGGCGGGTGTGGATACCGGTGATCGTATTCGCCTGTCGGGCGAAGGCGAGGCGGGTGCCCAGGGCGGCCCTACGGGCGACCTGTACGTGGTGATCAATGTGCGCGAGCACTCGATCTTCCAGCGTGACGGCAAGCACTTGTTCTGCGAAGTGCCGATCAGCTTTGTTGATGCGGTCCTGGGTGGCGAGCTGGAGATTCCGACGCTGGATGGTCGGGTCAAGCTCAAGATTCCCGAGGGGACTCAGACCGGCAAGCAGTTCCGCATTCGTGGCAAGGGCGTTGCGCCCGTGCGCGGTGGCGGTGCTGGCGACCTGATGTGCCGTGTGGCGGTTGAAACCCCGGTGAACCTGAATCGTCGTCAGCGTGAACTGCTGGAAGAGTTCCGCAGCTCGCTGGAAGGCGATGACTCGCACTCGCCGAAGACTACGGGCTTCTTCGACGGTGTAAAACGCTTCTTCGGCGACCTGTAAGGATCTGAATATGCGACGTATAGCCGTAATGGGCGCTGCCGGGCGCATGGGCAAGACGCTGGTCGAGGCGGTGCAGCAACGCTCGCCGGCCTCCGGGCTGACGGCGGCGATTGTTCGCCCAGGCAGTACGTTGATCGGCGCGGACGCAGGTGAGTTGGCCTCGTTGGGTCGCATCGGTGTTTCGTTGTCTGGCAACCTCGAGCAGGTGGCGGACGAATTCGACGTGCTGATCGACTTCACCTTGCCGGAAGTGATGCTGAAAAATCTGGCCTTCTGCCGTAAGGCGGGCAAGGCCATGGTGATTGGTACCACCGGTTTGAGTGCCGAGCAGAAACAGTTGCTAGTGGAGGCGGGCAAGGATATTCCGATCGTCTTCGCCGCCAACTTCAGTGTGGGCGTGAACCTGTCGCTGAAGTTGTTGGACCTGGCGGCGCGCGTGCTAGGTGACGAGGCTGATATCGAGATTATCGAGACTCATCACCGTCACAAGATCGACGCTCCGTCGGGCACTGCGTTGCGCATGGGTGAAGCTATTGCCGATGCGCTGGGCCGCGATTTGTCGAAAGTGGCGGTATACGGGCGTGAAGGCCACACCGGTGAGCGCGCACGCGACACCATCGGTTTTGCAACCGTGCGCGGTGGTGATGTGGTTGGCGATCACACCGTGCTGTTCGCCACCGAAGGCGAGCGCCTGGAGATCACGCACAAAGCCTCCAGCCGCATGACTTTCGCCAAGGGCGCGGTGCGTGCTGCGCTTTGGTTGGACGGCCGCGAGCCGGGCCTGTACGACATGCGTGACGTGCTGGATTTGCACTAACCAGTAGCTAAAACGGGGGCTCAGGATTATCCTGTGGCCCCGTTTTTACCCGCTAGGCGACGTCCTGTCGCATTCCCCTGCCTTTAAGGCTCATTAGCGGTGGACCAAAAAAGCCTTTTTCTGTAAGCTACAGCTTTAGTGTGTCCACTAAAAGCGCGCAGAATAATTCAGTGAAGAAGCGGGGTGACGTGTCCATACGTCACTCCGCTTTTTTACAACCTGCGATCGCCCTTTCAGGCTTTATTTACGGGAGGTCTTCTTGACTAAGCCAGCCATACTCGCCCTTGCTGATGGCAGCATTTTTCGCGGCGAAGCCATTGGAGCCGACGGTCAGACCGTTGGAGAGGTGGTGTTTAACACTGCCATGACCGGCTATCAGGAAATCCTTACCGATCCTTCCTACGCCCAACAGATCGTTACCCTGACCTATCCGCACATCGGCAACACCGGCACTACGCCGGAAGATGTCGAGTCTGATCGTGTCTGGTCGGCGGGCCTGGTGATTCGTGACCTGCCACTGGTTGCGAGCAACTGGCGTAACACGATGTCGCTGTCCGATTACCTGAAAGCCAACAACGTTGTGGCGATCGCCGGTATCGATACGCGCCGCCTCACGCGCATCCTGCGTGAAAAAGGCTCGCAGAACGGCTGCATCATGGTCGGTGACAATATCTCCGAAGAGGCGGCGATTGCCGCGGCGCAAGGTTTCCCTGGCCTGAAGGGCATGGACCTGGCGAAAGTCGTCAGCGTCAAAGAGAAGTACGAGTGGCGTTCCACTGTGTGGGATCTGAAGACCGACAGCCACGCGACTATTGAGGCTGCCGATCTGCCTTACCACGTGGTCGCCTATGACTACGGCGTCAAGTACAACATCCTGCGCATGCTGGTCGAGCGCGGTTGCCGTGTGACCGTGGTGCCCGCGCAAACCCCTGCCAGCGATGTGCTCGCGATGCAGCCGGACGGTGTGTTCTTGTCCAACGGCCCGGGTGACCCTGAGCCATGCGACTACGCTATCCAGGCCATCAAGGACGTGCTGGAGACCGAGATTCCGGTGTTCGGCATCTGCCTTGGCCACCAGTTGCTGGCTTTGGCCTCCGGCGCCAAGACCCTGAAAATGGGCCACGGCCACCACGGTGCCAACCACCCAGTACAAGACCTGGACACCGGCGTTGTGATGATCACCAGCCAGAACCACGGTTTTGCGGTGGATGAAGCCTCCCTGCCGAGCAATGTGCGCGCCATTCACAAGTCGCTGTTCGACGGTTCCCTGCAAGGCATCGAGCGCACCGACAAGAGCGCGTTCAGCTTCCAGGGCCACCCTGAAGCCAGCCCGGGCCCGAACGACGTAGCGCCGCTGTTCGACCGTTTCATCAATGAGATGGCCAAGCGACGCTGACTGAGTGGCCTGCGGGTGGCCCCGGATTGCGGTGGCCCCTGCAGGCTCTTCAAAGATTGTTCAAGACGGCTTGCCGACTGACCTGCGGATTTGAGTGACAAACCCATGCCAAAACGTACAGACATAAAAAGCATCCTGATTCTCGGCGCTGGCCCGATCGTGATCGGCCAGGCCTGCGAATTCGATTACTCCGGCGCCCAGGCCTGTAAAGCCCTGCGCGAGGAGGGCTACCGCGTCATCCTGGTGAACTCCAACCCGGCCACCATCATGACCGACCCGGCCATGGCCGACGCCACCTACATCGAGCCGATCAAGTGGCAGACCGTTGCCAAGATCATCGAAAAAGAGCGTCCGGACGCGCTGCTGCCAACCATGGGTGGCCAGACCGCTCTGAACTGCGCCTTGGACCTGGAGCGCGAAGGCGTCCTGGAAAAGTTCGGCATAGAGATGATCGGTGCCAATGCCGACACCATCGACAAGGCTGAAGACCGTTCGCGTTTCGACAAGGCCATGAAGTCCATCGGCCTGGCGTGCCCGCGTTCCGGTATCGCCCACAGCATGGAAGAGGCCAATGCGGTCCTCGAGACCCTGGGCTTCCCGTGCATCATCCGTCCGTCCTTCACCATGGGCGGCACCGGCGGTGGTATTGCTTACAACCGTGAAGAGTTCGAAGAAATCTGCGCTCGTGGCCTGGACCTGTCGCCGACCAAAGAGCTGCTGATCGACGAATCGCTGATCGGCTGGAAAGAATATGAGATGGAGGTTGTCCGCGATAAGAAGGACAACTGCATCATCGTCTGCTCCATCGAAAACTTCGACCCGATGGGCGTGCACACTGGTGACTCGATCACCGTGGCGCCAGCACAGACCCTGACCGACAAGGAATACCAGATCCTGCGTAACGCCTCCCTGGCGGTATTGCGCGAGATCGGCGTTGAAACCGGCGGCTCCAACGTTCAGTTCGGCATCTGCCCGGACACCGGCCGCATGGTCGTGATCGAGATGAACCCACGTGTATCGCGTTCTTCGGCGCTGGCCTCGAAAGCGACCGGCTTCCCGATTGCGCGTATCGCCGCCAAGCTGGCTATCGGCTATACCTTGGACGAGCTGCAAAACGAAATCACCGGCGGCGCTATGCCGGCGTCTTTCGAACCGTCTATCGACTACGTCGTGACCAAGCTGCCGCGCTTTGCCTTCGAGAAATTCGCCAAGGCGGATGCGCGCCTGACCACCCAGATGAAGTCGGTCGGTGAAGTCATGGCCATCGGCCGCACGTTCCAGGAATCCCTGCAGAAAGCTCTGCGCGGCCTGGAAGTCGGTGTTTGCGGCCTGGACGAGAAGCTCGACCTGAGCAACCCGGAAAGCATGAGCATCCTCAAGCGCGAGCTGACCGTGCCGGGCGCCGAGCGTATCTGGTACGTGGCTGACGCCTTCCGTGCCGGCCTGAGCGTCGAAGATATCTTCGGCATGAACATGATCGACCCGTGGTTCCTGGTGCAGATCGAAGATCTGATCAAGGAAGAAGAGAAGGTCAAGACGCTGGGTCTGTCGTCTATCGACCGCGACCTGATGTTCCGCCTCAAGCGCAAAGGTTTCTCCGACCAGCGTCTGGCCAAGCTGCTGGGTGTGACCGAGAAGAACCTGCGCACTCATCGCCACAAGCTGGATATTTTCCCGGTCTACAAGCGCGTTGATACCTGCGCCGCAGAATTCGCCACCGACACTGCCTACATGTACTCCACCTACGAGGAAGAGTGTGAAGCCGCGCCGACAGGCCGCGACAAGATCATCATCCTGGGTGGCGGTCCGAACCGTATCGGCCAAGGTATCGAGTTCGACTACTGCTGCGTACACGCCGCCCTCGCCCTGCGCGAAGACGGGTACGAGACCATTATGGTCAACTGCAACCCGGAAACGGTTTCCACTGACTACGACACCTCCGACCGTCTGTACTTTGAGCCGGTAACGCTGGAAGACGTATTGGAAATCTGCCGCGTCGAGAAGCCTAAAGGCGTGATCGTCCAGTACGGCGGCCAGACCCCGTTGAAACTGGCGCGTGCCCTGGAAGCTGCCGGCGTGCCGATCATCGGTACCAGCCCTGATGCAATCGACCGTGCCGAAGACCGTGAGCGTTTCCAGCAGATGGTTGAGCGCCTGAACCTGCGTCAGCCGCCGAACGCCACCGTGCGCAGCGAAGACGAAGCCATCCGTGCGGCCAGCAAGATCGGCTACCCGCTGGTGGTGCGTCCGTCCTACGTACTGGGCGGCCGGGCGATGGAAATCGTCTACGAAGAAGAAGAACTCAAGCGCTACCTGCGTGATGCGGTGAAAGTCTCCAATGACAGCCCGGTGCTGCTGGACCACTTCCTCAACTGCGCCATCGAAATGGACGTGGACGCGGTCTGCGACGGTACTGACGTAGTGATCGGCGCGATCATGCAGCACATCGAGCAGGCCGGCGTTCACTCCGGTGACTCCGCGTGCTCGCTGCCGCCGTACTCGCTGCCGGCGCACATCCAGGACGAGATGCGCGAACAGGTCAAGAAGATGGCCCTGGAACTGGGTGTGGTCGGCCTGATGAACGTACAGTTGGCGCTGCAAGGCGAAGACATCTACGTCATTGAAGTCAACCCGCGCGCTTCGCGTACCGTACCGTTCGTGTCCAAGTGCATCGGTGTGTCCCTGGCCATGATCGCTGCGCGTGTGATGGCTGGTAAGACCCTGAAGGAAATCGGCTTTACCAAGGAAATCATTCCGAACTTCTACAGTGTGAAAGAGGCGGTGTTCCCGTTCGCCAAATTCCCTGGTGTGGACCCGATCCTGGGCCCAGAGATGAAGTCCACCGGTGAAGTGATGGGTGTGGGCGATACCTTCGGTGAAGCGTTCGCCAAGGCCCAGATGGGTGCCAGCGAAGTGCTGCCGACCGGCGGTACTGCGTTTATCAGCGTACGTGATGACGACAAGCCACTGGTTGCAGGGGTCGCCCGCGATCTGATCAACTTGGGCTTTGAAGTCGTGGCTACCGCCGGGACCGCCAAGCTGATCGAAGCTGCCGGCCTGAAAGTACGTCGCGTGAACAAGGTGACGGAAGGCCGTCCGCATGTGGTCGACATGATCAAGAATGACGAAGTCACTCTGATCATCAACACCACCGAAGGTCGCCAGTCGATCGCGGACTCCTACTCCATTCGTCGTAATGCCTTGCAGCACAAGATTTACTGCACCACTACCATTGCTGCTGGCGAAGCTATCTGTGAAGCGCTGAAGTTCGGTCCGGAAAAGACCGTGCGTCGCTTGCAGGATCTACACGCAGGATTGAAGGCATGAGCATAACCAAATACCCGATGACCGTTCAGGGGGCGCGCGCCCTGGAAGAGGAGCACGCCCATCTGACCAAGGTCGTACGTCCAAAGCTGAGCCAGGACATCGGTACGGCCCGCGAGCTGGGTGACTTGAAGGAAAACGCTGAGTACCACGCTGCTCGCGAGCAGCAGGGTATGGTCGAGGCGCGGATTCGTGACATCGAAGGCCGTATGCAGAATGCGGTGATCATCGATGTCACCACCATCCCGCATACCGGCAAGGTAATTTTCGGCACGACCGTGGAAATCGCCAACGTCGAGACCGACGAAAGCGTGACTTACCAGATCGTGGGTGAGGATGAGGCTGACTTCAAGCAAGGCAAGATCTCTGTCGGCTCGCCGATTGCTCGCGCCTTGATTGCCAAGGAAGAAGGCGACGTGGTTGCCGTGAAAACGCCGAGCGGCGTCATTGAGTACGAGATTGTCGAAGTTCGTCACATCTGAAAGACGGCGCCCGCTGCGTGCGGGCGCCATGCTTTGGCAGCTCTCTCAGATGCTTTGGGTGGGCGGCCTATGGCTGTTACATATTGGCGTGTTGCCGGCGTTGGGCCTGATTGGCCTGGCGCCGCTGCTGATCGATGAGATCGACGGATTGCTGAGTGCGCTGCTGGTGGGTTTTGCGGCGGCGTGCGTGATGCTTCAAGCGTTGGTGCTGATCACGGCCGAAGGCTTGAAGAGTTTGTGGCGGGATATTCGCGGGCAACTGCTGTTGATGGCGCTGTATGCATGCGCAATGTTTTGTATGGTGCATGTGTGGCTGCCGCAAGCGTTGCGCTGGCAGTTATTCAGCTATCTTGTGCTAGGGTTCTCTGGCCTGGTGCTGGTTATGCAACCTGCGCCGGGATGGAGTGGCGGGGCGCGCGAAGCACGCCCTTGACCCTTTTCATCATTTGAAGCGATGAACGTTCGACAGTTGCTTGTTGACGCTGAAGTTCTTGCGATACAGCAGCGCCATCTTGCCGATGACCTGAACCAGGTCCGCTTTGCCGACCTTGCACAGTTCTGCAACGGCGGCCAGGCGCGCTTCGCGATCAAGGATGTTGACCTTGATCTTGATCAGTTCGTGATCGTTCAGTGCGCGCTCGAATTCGGCTAGCACACCCTCAGTCAAACCGTTGTCTGCCACAATCAGAACTGGTTTCAGATGGTGGCCAATGGATTTGTACTGTTTCTTCTGCTCTTGAGTGAGCGGCATAATCTGACCCCTGCGTCTGATCTTGTAAAAAGCGGCGGCCAGTTTACCCGAGCGAGTCCGGGACCGCCCAGTTAATCACGACCCGTTTTATTTTTTCGAGGTGGCCCGTGGCCCGTTCCAAAACCAGCCTTAAGTGGCTACAAGAACATTTCAATGATCCTTACGTCAAAAAGGCGCAAAAGGACGGCTACCGTTCCCGGGCCAGCTACAAGTTGCTGGAGATCCAGGACAAGGACAAATTGATTCGTCCAGGCATGAGCGTTATCGATCTCGGCGCGGCCCCCGGTGGCTGGTCCCAGGTGACCAGTCGTCTGATTGGTGGGCAAGGCCGATTGATCGCTTCGGACATCCTCGAGATGGACAGCATCCCGGACGTGACCTTTGTTCACGGCGATTTCACCGAGGACAAGGTATTGGCCGAGATCCTGGAGACTGTGGGAAATTCGCAGGTAGACCTTGTGATTTCCGACATGGCCCCCAATATGAGTGGATTACCGGCTGTTGATATGCCGCGTGCCATGTTCCTGTGTGAGCTGGCGCTGGATCTGGCAGGTCGGGTGTTGCGTCCGGGTGGCGATTTCCTGGTGAAGGTCTTCCAGGGCGAAGGTTTCGACGAGTACCACAAGAACATTCGCAAGTTGTTCGATAAGGTACAGACACGCAAGCCGGACTCATCCCGTGACCGGTCCAGGGAGCAGTATCTGCTGTGCCGTGGCTTCCGCGGTGTCGAAGGCGCTGCGAGCGAAGAGCGTTTTTGAGAAATTCGAGGAGGGCGATAGGTTTTTTTATATCGCTTTCGTCACGAAGCTTTACGAATATTGCGTAGTCAAAGTTTCACAAAGGGTTACAGACGGCGCCTGCCAGAGTTGTAGGTAATGTAGTAAGTTAGGCCGGTGAATATCATGCGAAGCGCGCGCCAGTAGCGGAGCTTGCTTCAGAGGGTAGTTAATTGAACGATATGGCAAAGAATCTGATCCTGTGGTTGATCATCGCGGCTGTCCTGGTGACGGTGATGAACAACTTCTCCAGCCCTAACGAGCCGCAGACCCTCAACTATTCCGACTTCATCCAGCAAGTTAAGGATGGCAAGGTCGAGCGCGTAGCGGTTGATGGCTACGTGATTACCGGTAAGCGCAACGATGGCGACAGCTTCAAGACCATTCGTCCTGCCATTCAGGACAACGGTCTCATCGGTGACCTGGTGGATAACAAGGTCATTGTTGAAGGCAAGCAGCCTGAACAGCAAAGCATCTGGACCCAGCTCTTGGTAGCCAGCTTCCCGATCCTGGTGATTATCGCCGTGTTCATGTTCTTCATGCGCCAGATGCAAGGTGGCGCGGGAGGCAAGGGCGGGCCGATGAGCTTCGGCAAGAGCAAGGCGCGCCTACTCTCCGAAGACCAGGTGAAGACTACCCTGGCTGACGTTGCAGGTTGCGACGAAGCCAAGGAAGAAGTCGGCGAGTTGGTCGAGTTCCTGCGTGACCCGGGCAAGTTCCAGCGCCTGGGTGGCCGTATTCCTCGCGGTGTGCTGATGGTGGGCCCGCCGGGTACCGGTAAAACCTTGCTGGCCAAGGCGATTGCCGGCGAAGCCAAGGTGCCTTTCTTCACGATTTCCGGTTCTGACTTCGTCGAGATGTTTGTCGGCGTCGGCGCCAGCCGCGTTCGCGATATGTTCGAGCAGGCCAAGAAGCACGCGCCATGCATCATCTTTATCGACGAAATCGATGCCGTTGGTCGCCATCGTGGCGCGGGCATGGGTGGCGGTCACGATGAGCGTGAGCAGACCCTCAACCAGTTGCTGGTAGAGATGGATGGTTTCGAGATGAATGACGGCATTATCGTCATCGCCGCAACCAACCGTCCGGACGTGCTGGACCCTGCGTTGCTGCGTCCGGGCCGTTTCGATCGCCAGGTTGTGGTCGGCCTGCCGGACATCCGTGGCCGTGAGCAGATCCTGAAAGTACACATGCGCAAGGTGCCGATGGGTGACGACGTGGCTCCGGCTGTGATCGCCCGTGGTACTCCCGGCTTCTCCGGTGCTGATCTGGCGAACCTGGTGAACGAGGCTTCGCTGTTTGCTGCCCGTACTGGCAAGCGCATCGTTGAGATGAAAGAGTTCGAATTGGCGAAAGACAAGATCATGATGGGCGCCGAGCGCAAATCCATGGTCATGTCCGAGAAAGAGAAGCAGAACACCGCTTATCACGAGGCAGGTCACGCCATTGTAGGTCGCGTTGTGCCTGAGCATGACCCCGTCTACAAAGTGTCGATCATTCCTCGTGGTCGGGCACTGGGTGTGACCATGTTCCTGCCGGAAGAAGATCGCTACAGCCTCTCCAAGCGTGCGCTGATCAGCCAGATCTGCTCGCTGTATGGTGGCCGTATTGCTGAAGAAATGACCCTTGGCTTCGACGGTGTGACCACTGGCGCCTCCAACGACATCATGCGTGCCAGCCAGATTGCGCGAAACATGGTGACCAAGTGGGGCTTGTCGGAAAAACTCGGCCCATTGATGTACGCCGAAGAAGAAGGCGAAGTGTTCCTGGGCCGTGGCGGCGGTGGGCAAAGCGCCAGCTTCTCGGGTGAGACAGCCAAGCTGATCGACTCCGAGGTTCGCAGCATCATTGACCAGTGCTACGGCACTGCCAAGCAGATCCTGACTGACAACCGTGACAAGCTGGACGCCATGGCTGATGCGTTGATGAAGTACGAAACCATCGATGCCGACCAGATCGACGACATCATGTCGGGCCGTACGCCGCGTGAGCCGCGCGACTGGGAAGGTGGTTCGGGTACTTCGGGCACTCCGCCTGTGGTGCAGAATGAGCGCCCTGAAACGCCTATCGGCGGCCCGGCAGCTGATCACTAAGGTTTGAAATGACTTCTGCTTTGTCCTCTACCCGGTTGCCTTGCGGCAACCGGGTTCTTGATTTGGCCCGGACGCATGTCATGGGCATCCTCAATGTAACCCCTGACTCCTTTTCCGATGGTGGCCGCTTCAGTCAGTTGGACGCCGCGTTGCGCCATGCCGAGGCGATGGTGGCTGCCGGTGCGACGCTGATTGATGTGGGTGGGGAATCGACCCGCCCCGGCGCCCGCGTTGTTTCTCCATTGGAGGAGCTGGAGCGGGTGGCACCGGTGGTTGAGCGCATAGCCCGCGAGCTGGATGTCATCATCTCGGTAGACACCTCCACCCCGGCAGTGATGCGCGAAACCGCGCGTCTGGGGGCTGGGTTGATCAACGACGTGCGCTCGCTTCAGCGCGACGGTGCTCTTGATGCGGCCGCTGCGACCGGCTTGCCCGTCTGCCTGATGCATATGTTGGGTGAGCCCGGCAACATGCAGGACAATCCGCATTACGACGACCTGGTTGGCGAGGTGGGTGGGTTTCTTGCTGAGAGGGTTGCCAAGTGTGTGGCTGTGGGTATTGCGCCTGAGCAGATCATCCTCGATCCGGGGTTTGGCTTTGCCAAGACCCTGCAGCACAATCTAAGCCTGTTCAAACACATGGAAGCGCTGCACGCCCTTGGTCGCCCGCTGTTGGTCGGCGTTTCGCGCAAGAGCATGATAGGGCTCGCCTTGAATCGCCCCGTCGGCGAACGCCTGTATGGCGGCCTGGCGCTTGCGGCGCTTGCCGTGACCAAGGGCGCACGTATTTTGCGTGTGCATGATGTCGCCGAAACGGTCGATGTGGTGCGCATGCTCGCTGCTGTAGAATCAGCCGAATAAGAATGATGGAGTACTTATGACTAAAAAATATTTTGGCACCGACGGCATTCGTGGTCGGGTCGGCGAATTCCCGATCACCCCTGATTTCATGCTCAAGCTGGGTTGGGCGGCAGGCATGGCGTTCCGCAGCATGGGCGCGTGTCGCATCCTGGTGGGCAAGGACACCCGTATTTCGGGCTACATGTTTGAGTCTGCGCTGGAGGCCGGATTGTCCGCCGCCGGGGCCGATGTGATGCTGTTGGGGCCTATGCCCACGCCGGCAATCGCTTACCTGACGCGTACCTTCCACGCTGAAGCCGGTATTGTGATCAGCGCCTCCCACAATCCTCATGATGACAATGGCATCAAGTTTTTCTCGGGGCAGGGCACCAAGCTGCCTGACGAGATCGAGTTGATGATCGAAGAGCTGCTGGATGCGCCGATGACGGTGGTCGAGTCCAGCAAGCTGGGCAAGGTGTCGCGCATTAACGACGCGTCAGGCCGCTATATCGAATTCTGTAAAAGCAGCGTCCCGAGCAGCACCAATTTTGCAGGCTTGAAGATTGTTGTCGATTGCGCCCATGGGGCGACCTACAAGGTGGCGCCGAGCGTCTTCAAGGAACTGGGCGCACAGGTTACCGTGCTGTCGGCTCAGCCCAACGGCTTGAACATCAACGACAACTGCGGTTCCACCCACATGGAGCAACTGCAGGCTGCTGTGCTGGCTGAGCATGCGGACCTGGGCATCGCTTTTGATGGCGATGGCGACCGCGTGCTGATGGTGGATCACACTGGCACGATCGTGGATGGTGATGACCTGTTGTTCATCATTGCCCGTGACCTGCATGAGCGTAACAAGCTGCAAGGTGGCGTGGTCGGCACCCTGATGAGTAATCTCGGGCTGGAATTGGCGTTGGCAGAACTGGGGATTCCCTTTATTCGCGCCAATGTCGGTGACCGCTACGTGATCGCCGAGCTGCTGGAGCGTAACTGGTTGGTCGGCGGCGAGAACTCCGGGCACGTGGTCTGCTTCCAGCACACCACCACGGGTGACGCGATCATCGCCGCGCTACAGGTGCTGTTGGCCCTGCGTCGCCGCGAGGAGAGCCTGGCCCAGGCGCGTCAAGCCCTGCGCAAGTGCCCGCAAGTGCTGCTCAATGTGCGTTTTGCCGGTGGCGAAAACCCCATCGAGCACCCTGCTGTCAAAGAGGCTTGCGAGCGCGTGACCCAGGCAATGGCGGGGCGCGGGCGTGTGTTGCTGCGCAAGTCCGGCACAGAGCCGCTGGTGCGTGTGATGGTCGAAGGCGAGGACGAAACACAGGTTCGCGGCCATGCCGAAGACCTGGCAAAACTGGTAACTGAAGTTTGCGCCTGAATTCGGCTTGCCAGTGATGATGTGGTTGGGTAACATCTGCGCCCACTTTGACCGACGGGGTACAGCATGCGTCGCACTATGGTAGCTGGTAACTGGAAGATGCACGGTACCCGCGCCAGTGTCGCTGAGCTGATCAACGGCCTTCGTCACTTGGCCTTGCCTAGCGGTGTTGACGTCGCGGTGTTCCCGCCTTGCTTGCATATCAACCAAGTGGTTGATGGCTTGAAGGGCAAGTCGATTCAGGTCGGCGCGCAGAACTCTGCGGTAGAGCCGATGCAAGGTGCGTTGACCGGCGAGATTTCGCCGAGTCAGCTGGTTGATGCGGGTTGTTCCTATGTGCTTGTCGGGCACTCCGAGCGTCGCCAGATGATGGGCGAGCGGGATGGGACGCTCAACCGCAAGTTCGCCGCAGCACAGGCTTGTGGCTTGATTCCGGTGTTGTGCATAGGGGAGACCCTTGAGCAGCGCGAATCGGGCAAGACTCTTGAAGTTGTCTCGCGTCAGCTGGGCAGCATCATCGAGGAGCTGGGTGTTGGTGCATTTGCAAAGGCAGTTATTGCTTACGAGCCGGTCTGGGCCATTGGCACCGGGCTGACTGCTACACCGCAACAGGCGCAGGATGTGCACGCAGCCATCCGCGCGCAGTTGGCGGCAGAGAATTCTGAAGTCGCACAAGGTGTGCGGCTTCTATACGGCGGCAGCGTGAAGGCGGCCAATGCGGTCGAACTGTTCGGCATGCCGGATATCGATGGGGGGCTCATTGGTGGAGCTTCCCTGAATGCAGATGAGTTCGGTGCGATCTGTCGCGCCGCGGGAAACTGAAAAAATGCTGGAAACAGTCGTAGTCGTTTTTCATCTGTTGGCTGCCCTGAGCGTAGTTGCTCTGGTTTTGTTGCAACAGGGTAAAGGTGCGGATGCTGGTGCGTCTTTCGGTGCAGGTGCTTCAAATACTGTGTTCGGAAGCCAAGGTTCCTCTACCTTTCTTAGTAAGTTTACTGCTATACTTGCCGCAGGTTTCTTCATAACCAGCTTAGGGTTAGGTTACTTTGCTAAAGAGAAAGCTCATGTGCTGACTCAAGTAGGTTTGCCAAACCCAGCAGTGTTGGAAGTTCCAAAAGCAAAACCGGCTTCTGATGATGTCCCGGTGCTTCAAGAGCAAAAGTCGGCTACTCCAGCGACTGACGTACCTCCAGCTCAAGAGCAGAAGTAAGAAGGGTTGTAAACGCTGTATTGCCGAGGTGGTGGAATTGGTAGACACGCAACCTTGAGGTGGTTGTGCCCATAGGGTGTAGGGGTTCGAGTCCCCTTCTCGGTACCAATTATCAGGAGAGCCCGCTGTTGCGGGCTTTCTTGTAGGTGGAAGGTTACATTGACCCTGTAAGGGATCGGTCGTATACTTCCGCCCCAGCTTTGTCGCGGGGTGGAGCAGTCTGGTAGCTCGTCGGGCTCATAACCCGAAGGTCGTCGGTTCAAATCCGGCCCCCGCAACCAGTTTTAGCGGAGCCCCTTTTAAGGGGCTTTTTGTTAGCTGGACACTTTCAACGCCGCTGTTCGACGGCGTTTCAAGGATGGGCGTTTCGCCCATTTTTTTATTTTGCACAGCATGCACATACATGCACGAGGGGGTTCAGGTGTCGAGCAAGCTAGAAGAGTTGCAGGCCTTGTTGGCCCCGGTGGTCGTGGCCCTAGGCTATGAATGCTGGGGTATTGAGTTTTCGGCTCAAGGTCGCCACTCAATGTTGCGCGTTTATATCGATAAAGAGGGCGGTGTGCTGGTGGACGATTGTGCCAT
This sequence comes from Pseudomonas sp. WS 5503, assembly GCF_012985385.1. NCBI lineage: Bacteria > Pseudomonadati > Pseudomonadota > Gammaproteobacteria > Pseudomonadales > Pseudomonadaceae > Pseudomonas > Pseudomonas sp. WS 5503. The sequence goes on along the minus strand of NZ_JAAQWI010000008.1, from coordinate 46,649 downwards.
TGTCAGCCGTCAGATCAGCGGTGTGCTGGATGTTGAAGATCCAATCTCCGTTGAATACACCCTTGAAGTTTCCTCGCCAGGCATGGAACGCCCACTGTTCACTATCGAGCAGTTTGCTAAATATGCCGGTGAACAAGTGAAGATCAAGCTGCGCTCCCCCTTTGAAGGGCGACGCAACTTTCAGGGCCTTCTGCGCGGTGTAGAAGAGCAGGATGTCGTGGTGCAGGTAGAAGACCACGAGTTCCTGTTGCCGATCGATATGATCGACAAGGCCAACATTATTCCCAGTTTTGACTGAGACGCGGATCCCGCGGATCCAATGGCTTGCGAAAGGCGAGGCGTACGATGAGCAAAGAAGTACTGCTGGTTGTTGAGTCGGTATCCAATGAAAAGGGTGTACCGGCAAGCGTGATTTTTGAAGCGTTGGAGCTGGCCCTGGCCACTGCTACCAAGAAACGTTTTGAAGACGAAGTAGATCTGCGTGTGGAAATCAACCGCCACACCGGTGCCTATGAGACTTTCCGTCGTTGGACGGTGGTCGAAGAGGACGATCTTGATGATCCGGCCATCGAAACCTGGCCAAGCAAGGTTGCGCAAACGCATCCGGGCGCCCAGGTTGGCGATGTTGTCGAAGAAAAGATCGAGTCGATCGAATTCGGCCGTATTGCTGCACAGACCGCCAAGCAGGTCATTGTGCAGAAGGTTCGCGAAGCCGAGCGCGCTCAAGTCGTTGACGCCTATCGCGAACGCCTGGGTGAAATCATCTCTGGCACCGTGAAAAAAGTTACCCGCGACAACGTGATCGTCGACTTGGGCAACAACGCCGAAGCGTTGCTGGCCCGCGAAGACATCATCTCTCGCGAAACCTTCCGTGTCGGCGTGCGTCTGCGTGCGCTGCTCAAGGAAATCCGCACCGAGAACCGCGGCCCGCAGTTGATCCTGTCGCGTACCGCGCCGGAAATGCTGATCGAGCTGTTCCGTATCGAAGTGCCGGAAATCGCCGAAGGCCTGATCGAAGTGATGGCTGCGTCCCGTGACCCGGGTTCGCGTGCCAAGATCGCGGTCCGCTCCAAGGACAAACGCATCGACCCGCAAGGCGCTTGCATCGGTATGCGCGGTTCGCGCGTCCAGGCAGTGTCGGGCGAATTGGGCGGTGAGCGTGTGGACATCGTCCTGTGGGACGATAACCCGGCGCAGTTCGTGATCAACGCCATGTCGCCGGCTGAAGTGGCGGCAATTATCGTTGACGAAGATGCCCATGCAATGGACATCGCCGTTGGCGCAGACAATCTGGCTCAGGCCATTGGTCGTGGTGGTCAGAACGTGCGTCTGGCCAGCCAACTGACCGGTTGGACCCTGAACGTGATGACCGAATCGGACATCCAGGCTAAGCAGCAAGCTGAAACCGGTGACATCCTGCGCAACTTCATCGAAGAGTTGGAAGTCGATGAAGAGCTGGCACAGGTGCTGGTAGATGAAGGCTTCACCAGCCTGGAAGAGATTGCCTACGTACCGTTGGAAGAAATGCTCAACATCGACGGCTTTGACGAAGATATCGTCAACGAGCTCCGCGCTCGGGCCAAGGATCGTTTGTTGACTAAAGCCATCGCTACTGAGGAAAAGCTGGCAGACGCCCATCCGGCCGAAGACCTGCTCTCGCTTGAGGGTATGGACAAGGATTTGGCGATGGAACTGGCGGTGCGCGGCGTAATTACCCGCGAAGACCTGGCCGAGCAGTCTATTGACGATCTGCTCGACATCGACGGCATTGACGAAGATCGTGCCGGCAAGTTGATCATGGCCGCCCGAGCCCATTGGTTCGAGTAATTAGGCGCGGCCTGAGGAGAGAAGTGCATGACGCAAGTCACGGTGAAACAACTGGCCGATGAGGTCAAAACACCGGTAGAGCGCCTGTTGCAGCAGATGCGTGAGGCAGGTCTGCCGCACACCGCCGCCGATGAAGGTGTGAGCGATAGTGAGAAGCAGTCTTTGCTGACTCACTTGAAGAGCAGCCACAAGGCGAAAGTGGAAGAACCGCGCAAGATTACATTGCAGCGCAAAACCACCAGCACCCTGCGGGTTGCGGGTAGCAAGAGCATCAGCGTTGAAGTACGCAAGAAGAAAGTCTTCGTACAGCGCAGCCCGGAAGAAATCGAAGCCGAGCGCAAACGCGAGCTGGAAGAACGTCGCGCAGTAGAAAATGCTGCACGTCAGAAGGCTGAAGAAGAAGCCAAGCGTCGCGCCGAAGAAGAAGCGCGTCGCCAGCCTGCTGCTGCGCAACCTGCTGCCACTGACGCGGTCGCCGCCCCTGTTGAAGCTGTGCGTGAGGCTGCCCCGGCTGCCGCCGCACCTGCTCCTGCAGCAGACGCCCGCAAGCGCGACGAGCCTCGTCGTCCGGACAAACCACGTGCTGACGATAACAATCGTCGCGGTGGTGGTGGCGATGGCGAGCGTAAAAACGCTCCGCACCGCGCCTCGGTCAAAGAGAAAGCGCCTGCGCCACGTGTTGCCCCACGTACTACCGACGAAGAAAGCGATGGCTTCCGTCGTGGTGGTCGCGGCAAGGCCAAGCTGAAGAAGCGCAACGCCCACGGTTTCCAGAGCCCAACCGGCCCTGTCGTGCGTGAAGTGAAGATCGGCGAGACCATCACTGTGGGCGATCTGGCCCAGCAGATGTCGGTCAAGGCTGCTGAAATCATCAAGTTCATGTTCAAGCTGGGCACTCCAGCCACCATCAACCAGGTACTGGACCAGGAAACTGCCCAGTTGGTTGCTGAAGAGCTGGGCCACAAAGTGACCCTGGTCAGCGACACCGCCCTGGAAGATTCCCTGGCCGAGTCCCTGAAGTTTGAAGGTGAAGCGGTTTCCCGTGCGCCGGTCGTGACCGTAATGGGCCACGTTGACCACGGTAAGACTTCCCTGCTCGACTACATCCGTCGTGCCAAGGTTGCCGCAGGCGAAGCCGGTGGTATTACCCAGCACATCGGTGCATACCACGTTGAAACCGAGCGCGGCATGGTCACCTTCCTCGACACCCCAGGTCACGCCGCGTTTACCGCAATGCGTGCCCGTGGTGCCAAGGCGACCGACATCGTGATCCTGGTGGTTGCAGCGGACGACGGCGTAATGCCGCAGACCATTGAAGCTGTCCAGCACGCCAAGGCTGCCGGTGTTCCTCTGGTCGTTGCCGTGAACAAAATCGACAAGCCGGGCGCCGATCTTGATCGCATCCGTAGCGAACTGTCGGTTCACGGCGTGACGTCCGAGGAATGGGGTGGCGAGACGCCATTCGTATCGGTCTCGGCGAAAATGGGTACCGGCGTTGACGAACTGCTCGAAGCGGTGCTGTTGCAAGCCGAAGTCCTGGAACTGACCGCTACTCCATCGGCTCCTGGCCGTGGCGTCGTGGTTGAGTCCCGTCTCGACAAGGGCCGTGGCCCGGTTGCCACCGTGCTGGTCCAAGACGGTACCCTGCGCCAAGGCGACATGGTACTGGTCGGTTCGAACTACGGCCGTGTACGTGCCATGCTCGACGAGAACGGCAAGCCAATCAAGGAAGCAGGCCCTGCTATCCCAGTCGAGATTCTCGGCCTGGACGGTACGCCGGACGCTGGCGACGAGATGAGCGTAGTGGCTGATGAGAAGAAAGCCCGTGAAGTGGCTCTGTTCCGTCAAGGCAAGTTCCGCGAGGTCAAGCTGGCCCGTGCTCACGCCGGCAAGCTGGAAAACATCTTCGAGAACATGGGCCAGGAAGAGAAGAAGACGCTTAACATCGTCCTCAAGTCTGACGTTCGTGGTTCCCTCGAAGCGTTGAACGGCGCCTTGAACGGCCTGGGTAACGACGAAGTGCAAGTGCGCGTTGTCGGTGGCGGTGTCGGTGGTATCACCGAATCCGACGCCAACCTGGCACTGGCTTCCAACGCTGTACTGTTCGGCTTCAACGTGCGTGCCGATGCTGGCGCTCGCAAGATCGTCGAGCAGGAAGGCCTGGACATGCGTTACTACAACGTCATCTACGACATCATCGAAGACGTCAAGAAAGCCCTTACCGGTATGCTTGGCAGCGACGTCCGGGAGAACATCCTGGGTATCGCCGAGGTGCGTGACGTGTTCCGCTCGCCGAAATTCGGTGCGATCGCCGGCTGCATGGTGGTTGAAGGCACCGTGTACCGTAACCGTCCAATCCGTGTACTGCGTGAAGACATCGTTATCTTCGAAGGCGAGCTGGAATCCCTGCGCCGCTTCAAGGATGACGCTGCCGAAGTACGTGCCGGCATGGAATGCGGTATCGGCGTCAAGAGCTACAACGACGTCAAGGTTGGCGACAAGATCGAAGTCTTCGAGAAGGTTCAGGTTGCTCGCAGCCTCTAACTCGCGCACTTCAGGAGCCGCGCAGCGTGTGGGCATGCAGATGCCCCGCGTAGCGTCAGGACTCTAAACGCAACGCCCGGTCTGGCTTTTGTCAGGCCGGGCGTTTGCCGCTTTCAGACCCCACGGGTTTCACCGTGTGGCAGTAACAGGTAACAAGACATGGCAAAAGAATACAGCCGTACCCAGCGTATCGGCGATCAGATGCAGCGTGAGCTGGCCCAACTGATCCGCCGCGAAGTCAAAGACCCACGCGTTGGCCTGGTCACCATTACCGCTGTTGAAGTGAGCCGTGACGTGGGTCACGCCAAGATCTTCATCACTGTGATGGGGCAGGACAACAGCGAAGAAATCGCGCAAAGCATCAAGGTGCTCAACTCCGCCGCAGGTTTCCTGCGTATGCAGTTGGCCCGTGAAATGAAGCTGCGCAGCGTTCCACAGCTGCACTTCCATTACGACGAAAGCGTCGTGCGTGGCGCGCACCTGTCGGCACTGATCGAACGCGCCGTGGCTGAAGACAGCCAGCATCCGTCCACACCTGAAGACGCCAAGGAGTAAGCGGTGGCTCAGGTCAAACGTATCCGTCGCAACGTCAGTGGCATCATTCTGCTCGACAAACCCATTGGCTTTACCTCCAATGCCGCGTTGCAGAAGGTTCGCTGGCTGCTCAATGCCGAGAAGGCCGGGCATACCGGCAGCCTTGATCCATTGGCCACCGGTGTATTGCCGTTGTGCTTTGGCGAGGCCACCAAGTTTTCGCAATACCTGCTTGATTCCGACAAGGGTTACGAAACCCTGATGCAACTGGGCAAGACCACCACCACGGCGGATGCCGAAGGTGATGTTTTGCAGGTTCGCGACGTGACCGTTGGTCGTGCGGATATCGAAGCTGCCTTACCCGCTTTTCGTGGGCAAATCAGTCAGATACCGCCGATGTACTCGGCACTCAAGCGCGATGGCCAGCCACTTTACAAGCTGGCACGTGCGGGCGAAGTAGTGGAGCGCGAACCGCGTTCTGTTACTATTGCGCGCTTGGAATTGCTCGCTTGTGAAGGCGACACTGCCCGTTTGGCCGTGGACTGCAGCAAAGGCACCTATATCCGTACCCTGGTGGAAGATATTGGTGAGCAACTTGGCTGTGGCGCGTACGTTGCAGAACTGCGACGCACCCAGGCCGGACCTTTCACCTTGGCCCAGACGGTCACGCTGGAAGAGTTGGAAGCGGTGCACGCCGAGGGCGGCAATGAAGCGGTTGATCGCTTCCTCATGCCATCGGACAGTGGTTTGCTCGATTGGCCATTGCTGCACTTTTCGGAACACAGCGCGTTCTACTGGCTCAACGGCCAGCCGGTACGCGCCCCGGATGCCCCGAAGTTCGGCATGGTGCGAGTACAGGATCATAACGGTCGCTTTATCGGTATCGGTGAAGTGAGCGAAGACGGGCGCATCGCGCCGCGTCGGCTGATTCGGTCAGAATGACCGAACGAGTGTGGCTGTTAACAGGCATGGTCAACACTCATTTTTAGATACAGGGATTTGTCCCTGGCCTGTTGAAACTGCCCTTTGGGTGGTTTCCTGAAAAAAGGATTGCCTCATGGCTCTCGACGTTCAAGAAAAAGCACAAATCGTAGCTGACTATCAGCAAGCTGTTGGTGACACTGGTTCGCCAGAAGTGCAAGTTGCACTGCTGACCCACAACATCAACAAACTGCAAGGTCACTTCAAGGCCAACGGTAAAGACCACCACTCCCGTCGTGGTCTGATCCGCATGGTAAACCAGCGCCGTAAGCTGCTGGACTACCTGAAAGGCAAGGATCTGGGTCGTTATCAGACTCTGATCGGTCGCCTGGGTCTGCGTCGCTAATAAGCGATTGCGCTAGAGGTTGGTTGTCTGCCGCGTGTCATCGGGATTCCCGTTGGCCCGTGGTAGGCTCCCAGCCTCAAGTTTTATCTGGATACACGTTTTACCCTGGACGAGCGTCGGGCCGATTCCCGGCATTGCCCAAGAATTTCGCAAGAAGACAAGTTCCCCCAAGAGCCACAAAGAAGGTAGGACACCGTGAACCCGGTTATCAAAAAATTCCAGTTCGGTCAGTCGACCGTTACCCTCGAGACAGGCCGTATCGCCCGTCAAGCCTCCGGCGCAGTGCTGGTTACTGTTGACGACGACGTGACCGTATTGGTGACCGTTGTTGGCGCCAAGACCGCTGACCCGAGCAAGGGCTTCTTCCCTCTGTCCGTTCACTACCAGGAAAAGACTTACGCTGCCGGTAAGATCCCTGGCGGTTTCTTCAAGCGCGAAGGCCGTCCTTCCGAGAAAGAAACCCTGACTTCCCGACTGATCGACCGTCCGATCCGTCCGCTGTTCCCAGAAGGCTTCATGAACGAAGTGCAGGTTGTCTGCACCGTCGTTTCCACCAGCAAGAAGACCGATCCGGACATCGCTGCGATGATCGGTACCTCGGCTGCCCTGGCCATCTCCGGCATTCCTTTCGATGGCCCGATCGGCGCTGCCCGCGTTGCGTTCCACGAAAGCACCGGCTACCTGCTGAACCCGACTTACGAGCAACAGAAAGCATCGAGCCTGGACATGGTCGTTGCCGGTACGTCCGAAGCCGTATTGATGGTTGAATCGGAAGCCAAAGAGCTGACCGAAGACCAGATGCTGGGTGCCGTACTGTTTGCTCACGACGAGTTCCAGGTTGTGATCAACGCGGTTAAAGAACTGGCTGCCGAAGCTGCCAAGCCGACCTGGACCTGGGCTGCTGCCCCGGAAGCCACCGAACTGCTGGGCGCTATCCGCTCCGAGTTCGGCGCTGCCATCTCCGACGCCTACACCATCACCGTCAAGGCCGACCGCTACGCGCGCCTGGGTGAGCTGAAGGACCAGGTCGTCGCCAAGCTGTCCGGCGAAGAAGGCCAGCCTTCCTCCAGCGAAGTCAAAGCTGCTTTCGGTGAGATCGAATACCGCACCGTTCGCGAAAACATCGTTAACGGCAAGCCACGTATCGACGGTCGCGACACCCGCACCGTGCGTCCGCTGAACATCGAAGTCGGCGTACTGCCGAAGACTCACGGTTCGGCGCTGTTCACCCGTGGCGAAACCCAGGCCCTGGTCGTTGCGACCCTGGGTACTGCCCGCGACGCACAACTGCTGGACACCCTGGAAGGCGAGAAAAAAGACCCCTTCATGCTGCACTACAACTTCCCTCCGTTCTCGGTGGGCGAGTGTGGTCGTATGGGCGGTGCAGGTCGTCGTGAAATCGGTCACGGCCGTCTGGCCCGTCGTTCGGTTCAGGCCATGCTGCCTGCCGCTGACGTGTTCCCGTACACCATCCGCGTTGTATCGGAAATCACCGAGTCCAACGGTTCCAGCTCCATGGCTTCGGTCTGCGGTGCTTCCCTGGCTCTGATGGACGCCGGTGTGCCAATGAAGGCGCCGGTTGCCGGTATCGCTATGGGCCTGGTTAAAGAAGGCGAGAAGTTCGCCATCCTGACCGACATCCTGGGTGACGAAGACCACCTGGGCGACATGGACTTCAAAGTAGCTGGTACCGCCAAAGGTGTGACCGCGCTGCAGATGGACATCAAGATCAAAGGCATCACCGAAGAGATCATGGAAATCGCCCTGGGCCAAGCCCTGGAAGCGCGCCTGAACATCCTCGGCCAGATGAACCAGATCATTGGTCAGTCCCGCACCGAACTGTCGGAAAATGCTCCGACCATGATCGCGATGAAAATCGACACCGACAAAATCCGTGATGTCATCGGTAAAGGCGGCGCGACCATCCGTGCGATCTGTGAAGAAACCAAGGCTTCGATCGACATCGAAGACGACGGTTCGATCAAGATCTTCGGCGAAACCAAGGAAGCGGCTGAAGCAGCACGCCAGCGCGTCCTGGGTATCACCGCTGAGGCCGAGATCGGCAAGATCTACGTTGGCAAGGTTGAGCGCATCGTCGACTTCGGCGCGTTCGTCAACATCCTCCCGGGCAAAGACGGTCTGGTTCACATCTCCATGCTGAGCGATGCTCGTGTTGAGAAAGTGACCGACATTCTGAAAGAAGGCCAGGAAGTGGAAGTGCTGGTACTGGACGTGGACAACCGCGGCCGTATCAAGCTGTCCATCAAGGACGTAGCAGCAGCCAAGGCTTCGGGCGTTTAATCACCCGCAGGCTTCACGCTGAAAAAAGGACTCCTCGGAGTCCTTTTTTTATGGGCGCGAGAAAATGAAGCAGAATCAGCTGTTTAGCGTCGCCCAAAAGCCGCAACTTGCATGCAGGCACGACGGGCTTCATGCAAGTTGCACGATTTCGAAAATTCACAGATTTCATAACTCGTTGTTTATTAAGGAATTTAATCCGTTCGACGAGTTGGCACACTGCCTGCAATATCCCTGGTAGCGCTGCAGCATGAAGGTTTACGCCTGCAGACTTTTAATAAAACAGGAGTTACTCGTATGAAGAAGTTCGCTCTCGCTACTGCTACCGCTCTGACCCTGGCCATGGGTGCTAACGTAGCCTTTGCTCAGACTTCCCAAGCCCCTATGACTTTGGCGGCCGGTGAAGCGACCAAGGCTAAGGAAAGCGTTTCGGATACTTGGATCACCACTAAAGTCAAAGCTGACCTGCTGACCGAAAAAGGCATTCCAGGTTCGGACATCAAGGTTGAGACCAACAAAGGTGTGGTTTCCCTGTCCTCCGACGTCGCTATCTCGGATTCGCAGAAAGCCACTGCTGTAGCCATCACCAAGAAAATCAAAGGTGTGACTGCGGTTTCTGCTGACGGCCTGCTGGCTGGCGGTGCTACCAAAGCTGACGGCATCGACAAAACCAAAGGCGCTGCCCACGACGCTAAAGAGACCACCAGCGATACCTGGATCACTACCAAAGTGAAGGCTGACCTGGTAACTGAAAAAGGCATTCCTGGCACCGACATCAAGGTTGAAACCAACAAAGGTGTTGTATCCCTGTCGTCGCCTACCGCTGTGACCGCTTCGCAGAAAGAAACGGCTGTAGCGATCACCAAGAAAATCAAAGGCGTTAAAGCTGTATCGGCCGACGGCCTGAAAGCAGAGTAACGCTGACGTTTCGTTTGAACTGAATAGCGGCGGCTTAGGGTGAGTTAGATATCCACCTGACGCACCTCTGGAGTTCATGCGACCGGCCACACGGATGTGGTCATTACAGGCCCCGGCACTTGTGTCGGGGCCTGTTCTATTTCAGGCTGAAACAGAATGATCAGACCAAAAAAATGTGGGAGCTGGCTTGCCTGCGATGCTGGCACCTCGGTCATTCAGTTGCACCGAGGTAACAGCATCGCAGGCAAGCCAGCTCCCACATCAGGATGGGTGGTGCTTAGAAGTTACTCAGCATCCAGGTGCATTGGAGTGATCACCCGACCATCTTTCTCGGCCTGCCCCAGCTGCGCATCGATGAAGTACACGCGGTCATCTTCCAACTGGCCCTTGTCCACCAGGTAATCCTTGATCGTGCTGGCTCGGTCCTGCCCCAACTGGCGCAGTAGCACGTCACTGCCACTCCAGAACTTGATCACACCGTCCTTGAGCTTCGCCGAGCGCTCATCGCTGCCCAGGTCTTTCCATTCGGCCGGGGGTTGCTGTTTGAGGCGGGTGCGGTAGATGCCTTCCAGCAATGGTGCTTTTTCCTTCTCCGGCACCTCAAGCAACGAGGCCTGGGCTGGCACTTTGTCGCCACGGCGCTGGAGGATCTTGTAATAGTTGTATTGGTATTCACGTTCCAGTCGCTGTGCGGCCAGGAACGGCCCGTCGCTGCTGGCGGCGGCTGTGCCTTCAATTTCCAGGCGCAGGGCAGGGCGCTCTTTCAGCGCCTTGGCCAGGGTGTTCAGAGCGCCTTCGGCGTCTTTGTTCAGTTCACTGGAGCCAGCGGCGAACGACACATTGCCCAAGTCTTCAGAGCCGCCACCAGTGACCAGCCCGCCAATGAACTTGAAGGGCGCGGTTGCCGCACGCACCACGAGGTTGCGCAGGGTTTGCCACACAATCGGCATCACGCTGAATTGCGGGTTGTTCAGGTCGCCGCTTACCGGCAGTTCGATGGAGATCTTGCCATCGGAGTCCTTGAGCAGGGCGACGGCCAGGCGAATCGGTAAGTCGACGGCATCAGAGCTGTCGACTTTTTCACCCAACTGCAGTTGCTCGACCACCACTTTGTTTTCAGCCTTCAACTGGCCTTTGGTGATCACGTAGTGCAGATCGAGATTCAGGCGGCCCTTGCGGATGCGGAAGCCTGCGAATTTACCTGAGTAAGGTGTCAGGTTGGTCAGCTCGACACGCTTGAAGCTGGTGGCGATGTCCAGCGCGGCCATCGGGTCAAACGGGTTCACGCTGCCTTTGATCGTCACTGGCGCGTAACGGTCCACCTTGCCCTTGATATCGACGCTGGCCGGTTTGGCCTGGCGACTGTCGATGGTGCCAATCTGGCCGTTGAGCTGTTGAATCGCGGTGGCAAAGTTGGGGGTGAGGCTGAAGTCGGCAAAGTTGGCCGAACCGTCGTTGATCGCGATCTGCCCGATATGAATGCCCAGGGGCTTTTCGTTGCTGGCGGCAGGTTTGGCTGCCGACTTGCTGCCGCTGTCGGCCGGCTGCGGAATCAGCAGGTCGTCGATGTTGGTGGTGCGATCTTCGTTGATCATGAACCGCGCATACGGCTGCAACAGGTTGACCTTGTCGATCGACAGGCTTTGGCCGTGCTGGTAGTTCAGGCCTTCCAACACCAGGCGCTGCCATTTGAGGAAGTCGCGGGTCTTCAGGGTGTCCAGGGTATGCAACTGGTCAACCTGGGCGCGGCCGGTGATCTGAAGGGCAAGTGGCTCGGTGCTTTTGAGGTTTACGTCCAGGTTGCTGCCGAGCATGCCGCTGCGCAATTCCAGGCGGATAAACGGGCTGATATAGGCCTGGGCGACCCGCAGGTCGATGTCCTGGGTGTTCACTTTCAGCTTGGCGCTGACCGGGTTGAGGTTAACTTCGCCGGTTGCCTGGATCTTGCCTTGCTTGCCCAGGCCGGTGTCGACCTTCAAGGCGAAGGGGCTCTGGTTGAGGCTGTCGAAGTTCTGTACGTCGACATTCAACGGGCCCAGTTCCAGCGCGACCGCTGGTTTAGCCTGGCGGTCGGCCAGGTGCACCTGATAGTTACGCAGTTGCACATCCTTGAGCAGCACTTGCCACGGTTTGCTCGGGGCCGCCGGTTGCGCCGACGGCGCGTCGGCAGCGGTTGGTTCCGGTGCCTTGGCCGGTTTGCTCGGTTGGCTGGCGAACAGCTTCTGCCAGTCCAATTGACCATCGGCCTCACGGGCGGCCCAGGTTTCCAGCTTGTTGCTGCGGATCTTGCCGACAATGACCTGCTGCTTGGCCAGGTCTACCGTGGTTTCGCTGACGTCCAGGCGCTCCAGGCGCGCCAGTGGCCGGCCATCGGGGGCCTTTATAGCAAAGGGGGCGATGCTGGCGGCGGTGTTGGTCAGGTTCAGCTCGGTTTCTTTGGCCAGGCTGAATTTGTAGTCAGTGCTGAAGTTGAGCACCCCGTCTTCCAGCACCAGTGGCAGGGCGTCACGTACATACGGCCACCAGGCTTTCATCTTGCCGTCGGTCACCTTCAAGGTGCCTTCGGAGGTGATCGGTACCAGGCTGAAGTTGCCTTTCCAGTCGATCTGGCCACCTTCGGGGCCGGCGGCGACCAGCGTCATGTCGGCATTGTCGTCAGGCAAGGTGCTCAGGTTTTTCAGCTCGAAGTCGAGTTCGTCGTAGAGGAATTCGATGGGCTCGCTGGGGCGTAGGTCCTGGAAGTGCAGGTTACCGCCCGCCAGCTTGATGCTGTCGATACGCAGTGGGAACGGCTTGGCATCGGGATCGGCCGGGGTTGGCTCGCTCGGTGGCAGTTTGAACAACTGCGCCAGGTTCAGTTGGCCGGACTTGTCGAACAGCAGTTCGGTCTTGGGCTTGTCCAGTTGCACATCGGCCAGGTGCAGGGCGCGGGTCCAGAGGCTGTCGATCTGCAGGTTGGCGTAGAGGCGTTCGAAACCTACTTGCTCTTTGCCTGGCTCACCGATCTTCAGGCCCCACAGCGTCAGTTCCAGGCTGAAGGGGTTGAGTTCGATGCGCTCGATTCGCGACGGCACCGTGGCGTAATTGGCCAACTGTTGGTTGGCAATGCGAAGGGCGATGCCGGGTAATATCAGAAAGCCCAGCAAGCTGTACAAAGCAAGGGCGGTCAACAAGGCGCCTACGGCGCGGATCAATCCTTTGGGCATGGGTGAACGCCATCTATGTCGAACGGGAGTGCCTTGGAGTATGGCACGGGAATTCGGTTCCGAAGAACCGTGGGCGCTGGGAAACTTCCTACAAATGCAGGATCAGCGTCTTCAGCGGAGGCTGTTGGTCCCTGGAGGGAAAGTCGCCTCCAGGTGTCATAACCTGCCATTCGCGCACCGGGCGCCCGGCCTTTTCTGCACAACGCAGCACCTGCTCACGCCAGTCCTCCATGCTGACTTTTGCCAGGTTGTTGCAGCAAATCAGCACGCCATTGTCGGCGGTGGCCAGCAGTGCGGGTTTGAGCAGGCTTTGATAGTCGCGCAACAAATCGACCGTGCCGAAGGCGCTCTTGGCCCAGGCGGGAGGATCGAGCAGTACCAGGTCGTACTGGCGTTGCTCCAGGCGCGGATAGCTCGGCAGCTTCTGCCCGCGCCGCTGGGTGATGGGCAGGCCCGCCAGTTGGCGAATGGCCGGGAAGTAATCGGATTGTACAAACTCCATGCTCGGCAACTGCGGGTTGAGCTGGCCGTTTTCACGCCCCACTGCCAGGTTGCCCTCGGCAAAGTCCAGGTTGCACACCTCGCGTGCGCCGCCCGCTGCCGCGCTCAAACCTACACCGCAGGTATAGGCGAACAGGTTCAGCACGCTTTTGCCGGCGCTGTGGTCCTTGACCCAGCCCCGGGTGTTGCGCAGGTCGAGGAACAGCAGTGGGTCTTGCCCGGCGTGGCGCCCACGCACACGGTAATTGAGGCCCCACTCGTGGCCGACCAGGTCTTCCAAGGCGCCAGGCTCCGCGCGGTACACCGTGTCTTCGCGGTCGATGCGCGAGTTGCCGCGGGCACGGTCGTTGTACACCAGCAACAATTCCAGGCCCATGTATTGGTTGATCAGTTGGTGCAGGTCCAGCAGGTCTGCAGTTTCCAGGGACTGGTGGAAGCTTTGTACCAGCAATTGCGGGCCGTAGCGGTCGATGGTCAAGCCGCCGGCGCCTTCCTGGCTGCCGTGAAACAGCCGATAGCAGTCCGTACCCTGGGCGTGCAGTGTGTTGATCAGGTCTTGGCGGTGATCGAGGGCGGCGCGCAGCGCCTGATTCAAGGGAGTCATGGAGCGCGCCTTGCTGGTAGATGAATAAGAAAAATGGGGCGCGAAGTTTAACAGCTAACCCCGGCCTGCACAGGCCGGGGATAATCCTGGCGCTATCGGTTGAGGCGTTTGTCGATCAAACCGTCCACCACGCTGGGGTCTGCCAGGGTCGAGGTGTCGCCCAGGCTGTCCAGTTCGTTACAGGCGATTTTGCGCAAGATGCGCCGCATGATCTTGCCGGAGCGGGTTTTCGGCAGGGCAGGGGCCCATTGGATCAATTCCGGTTTGGCGAAGCTGCCAATCTCCTTGCTGACCAATTCCAACAGGTGCTTTTTCAACGCGTCGCTGGGTTCGACGCCATTCATGGGGGTGACAAAAGCGTAGATACCCTGGCCCTTGACGTCGTGGGGGTAGCCCACCACGGCGGCTTCGGCGACCTGATCATGCAGCACCAGGGCGCTCTCCACTTCAGCGGTGCCGATGCGATGGCCCGAGACGTTGATCACATCGTCGATCCGCCCGGTGATCCAGTAGTCGCCGTCTTCATCGCGCCGTGCTCCATCCCCGGTGAAGTAGTAGCCGGGGTAGGGCTTGAAGTAGGTGTCGATCATGCGCTGCGGGTCGCCGTAGACGCTGCGAATCTGCCCCGGCCAGCTTGATCTGATGGCGAGTACACCACTGCCGGCGCCACTGATTTCCTTGCCCTGTTCATCGAGCAAAACTGGTTGTACGCCGAACATGGGCTGTGTCGCGCAGCCCGGTTTGATGCGCTGGGCGCTGACCAGCGGGCTGAGCATGATGCCGCCGGTTTCGGTCTGCCACCAGGTATCGACAATCGGGCAGCGCTGTTCGCCGACGGCGTTGAAATACCAGTCCCAGGCTTCCGGGTTGATCGGCTCGCCCACGCTGCCCAGCAGGCGCAGGCTGGCGCGGGATGTGCTCTGCAGCGGGCCGTGTCCTTCACGCATCAGGGCGCGCAGGGCGGTGGGCGCGGTATAGAAAATATTCACCTGATGTTTATCGATGACCTGCCAGAAGCGCGAACTGTCCGGATAACTCGGCACGCCTTCGAACATCAGCGAGGTGGCGCCATTGGCCAGCGGGCCGTAGACGATATAGCTGTGGCCGGTGACCCAGCCCACGTCGGCGGTGCACCAGAACACTTCGCCTTCCTGGTAATCGAGCACGTACTTGAAGGTCATCGCCGCTTGCAGCAGGTAGCCAGCGGTGGTGTGCAACACGCCTTTGGGTTTGCCGGTGCTGCCGGAGGTATAGAGGATGAACAGCGGGTCTTCAGCGTCCATCGGCTCGGGTGGGCAGTTGTCGCTGGCGGCGTCCAGGGCAGCTTGGTACTTGAGGTCGCGGCCCTCGTGCCAATTCACGCTCGCCCCGGTGCGCTCCACTACCAGTACCGTGCTGACGTTCGGACAACTGGCCAGGGCTTTGTCGACGTTATGTTTCAACGCCACGGGCTTGCCACCGCGTACGCCCTCGTCGGCGGTGATCACGGTGCGGCAATCAGCGTCGAGGATGCGGTCGCGCAGGGCGTCAGGAGAGAAACCACCAAACACCACCGAGTGCACTGCGCCAATTCGCGTGCAGGCCAGCATGGCGTAGGCCGCCTCGGGGATCATCGGCATGTAGATGCACACCCGATCACCTTTGTTCACGCCGCGGCTTTTCAACACATTGGCCAGACGGCTGACGTTTTGGTGCAGTTGACGGTAAGTAATCGTGCAGGATTTTGACGGATCGTCGCCTTCCCAGATGAAGGCCGGCTGATCGGCGCGTTGCGCCAGGTGGCGGTCGATGCAGTTATAGCTGACGTTCAACTGACCGCCGGCAAACCATTGGGCGGCACCGGTGTGGATGTCTGACTGCTGGACGCTGTGCCAAGGTTTTATCCAGTCGAGAAAGCACTTGGCCTGTTCGGCCCAGAAGGTGTCTGGCTGGTCGATGGATTGGCGATAGAGGCGCTGGTAGTCCTCTTGACTGAGCTGCGCAGCCCGGCGGACGGCATCGGCGGTGGGAAAGGTGCTGATATCGAACATGAGCGCTCCTTATTCTTGTTTTGCGACAAGTCATAAAGATGCACCCTGGGACGGGAGGGTTCAAGGCCAGCGTCCAAACGGACGTTGACCTTGAATGAACGGCTTCAGCCGCGGTGACGACCGCGGAAGTAGTTGATCAGGCCCTGGGTCGACGCATCTTCGGCCAAGGTTTCTTCGGCGCCGGTCAGGCGGTTGTACACGCCTTTGCCCAGCTCCTTGCCCAGTTCAACGCCCCATTGGTCGAAGGCGTTGATGCCCCACACCACGCTCTGCACGAACACCTTGTGTTCATACATAGCCACCAGTGCGCCCAGGCGGCGCGGGCTGATGCGCTCGACCACCAGGGTGTTGCTCGGACGGTTACCCGGGATCACCTTGTGCGGTGCCAGCTTCTGTACTTCGGCTTCCGGCAGGCCCTTCTCACGCAGCTCGGTTTCGGCCTCGCTGCGGGTCTTGCCGAGCATCAGCGCCTGGCTCTGGGACAGGCAGTTGGCGTACAGCCACTGATGGTGGTCGGACACAGGGTTGAAACTGACGATCGGCACGATGAAGTCGGCCGGGATCAATTGAGTCCCTTGGTGCAGCAACTGGTGGTAAGCGTGCTGGCCGTTGCAGCCTACGCCGCCCCAGATCACCGGGCCGGTATCGGTGGACACTGGCGTACCGTCCTGGCGCACGCTCTTGCCATTGGATTCCATGTCCAACTGCTGCAAATGCTTGGTGATGTTACGCAGGTAATGGTCGTACGGCAGGATCGCATGGCTCTGCGCACCCCAGAAGTTGCCGTACCACACCCCCAGCAAGCCCAGCAGCACGGGCATGTTGGCTTCGAACGGCGCGTTCAGGAAGTGCTGGTCCATGGTGTAGGCACCCGACAGCAGTTCCTTGAAGTTGGACATGCCGATAGCCAGGGCAATTGGCAAGCCGATTGCAGACCACAGCGAGTAGCGCCCACCGACCCAGTCCCACATTGGGAAGATGTTTTCTTCGCGAATACCGAAAGCCACGGCCGCGGCATTGTTGCTCGAGACGGCGATGAAGTGGCGATACAGCTCGGCTTCCGAGCCCCCCTGGGCCAGGTACCAGGCGCGGGCGGCCTGGGCGTTTTTCAGGGTTTCCAGGGTGTTGAAGGATTTGGACGAGACGATAAACAGCGTGGTCTCGGCGCGCAGCTTCATGGTCAGTTCGTGGAACTCGCTGCCGTCGATGTTCGCCAGGTAGTGGCAACGCACGCCTTTATGGGCGTAGGACAGCAAGGCCTCCGAGACCAGTTCCGGGCCGAGGAATGAGCCACCGATACCGATGTTCACCACGTCGGTGATCGGCTTCTCGGTGTAGCCGCGCCACAGGCCGTCGTGGATACGGCCGACCAGGTCAGTGATCTGGTTCAGCACCTTGTGCACGTCCGGCATGATGTTCACGCCGTTGACCGACAGCTTGTCGCCCACCGGGCGGCGCAGGGCGGTGTGCAGGGCAGGGCGGCCCTCGGAGGAGTTGACCGGTTCGCCAGCGTACTGCGCGTCGATCGCCGCCTTGAGATTGACTTCCTTGGCCAGGCCCACCAACAGGTCGCGGGTTTCGCTGGTGATCAGGTTTTTCGAGTAATCGAGGAAAAGTCCGCAGCTGCTCAAGGTGAACTGGGAAAAACGCTGAGGATCGGCATTGAACGCCTCGCGCATGCTGAAATCCTGCATGGCTTGGCGATGTTGAACAAGCGCTTGCCAGGCGGGCAGCGCGGTAACGTCATGAGGGGTGCGGTAGTACGCCATCGCTGCGGGTTTCCTTTTATTACGGGGACTGCCTTTAGGACACTTCAAAGCCCGGAACATCCAGTCTTATCGCAAGGATTGGGTTCCAGACAGCGCTAACCATAGCGCAGGGCAGTTACATTAAACCTAGCGTGTGGATATGTCTTGGCTTTGTCTGCGCTGTGGCCGGTACTTTTTTATACCGGCACAGCCGTCGGGGCAACAGGTTGAGGTAAAGCGGGCGTCAGGCGAGGTTCAGGTGCAGGTTATCGATGAGGCGTGTTGCCCCCAGATAAGCGGCGACCAGGATCACCACATCGCGATCTTCAGCCGTGGCCGGGCGCAGATGCACGCCTTGGCGCACTTCCAGGTAGTCCATGCGCAGCCCCGCGGCTTCAATCTGCTGGATGTGCTCGGCGCGAAGCCTGGCAAAATCGTGATCGCCGCTTTTGATGGCCGTGGCGATCTGGCTGAGCGTGCGGTACAGCACTGGCGCGACCGCCCGTTGCTCATCGGTGAGGTAACCGTTGCGTGATGACAGCGCGAGGCCGTCCTCGGCGCGCACGGTGGGCTCGCCGATGATCTGGATCGGCATGTTCAGGTCGCGGACCATGGCGCGGATCACCGCCAACTGCTGGTAGTCCTTCTGGCCAAATACGGCCATGTCCGGCTGGACCATGTTGAACAGCTTGCTGACCACCGTGGCCACCCCTTCAAAGTGCCCTGGGCGGCTGGCGCCGCACAAGCCTTCGGACAGCTGAGGCACGCTGACGCGGGTCTGGCCGTTCATGCCGTCGGGGTACATTTCCTCGACCGTGGGCGCGAACAGCAGGTTGCAGCCGGCCTGCAGGAGTTTTTCCTGATCGGCGGCCAACGTGCGCGGGTATTTGTCCAGGTCTTCGCCAGCACCGAATTGCAGCGGGTTGACGAAAATGCTCGCCACCACGAAATCCGCTTGCTGCGCGGCCTTGGTCACCAGGGTGGCGTGGCCGCTGTGCAGGTTGCCCATGGTGGGTACAAAGCCGATGCGCTTGCCGGCGCTACGGGCGTGGGTTACGGCAGCCCGCAGTTCGCGGACGGTTTTAACGGTGTTCATGCCGAGAATCCGTGTTCAACGCCTGGGAACGTCACGTTTTTGACTTCGCTGACGTAGGCGCTCAGGGCGGCGTGGATGCTGTCCTGGCCAGCCATGAAGTTCTTCACGAACTTGGGCACGTGGCCGGTGATCGACAGGCCGAGCATGTCGTGCAGGACCAGCACCTGGCCGTCGGTGGCGGAACCGGCGCCAATCCCGATCACGGGCACTTTGACGGCCTGGGTGATTTCGGCAGCCAGTTCGCTAGGCACGCACTCCAGCAGAATCATCGCTGCACCGGCCTGTTCCAGGGCGATGGCATCGGCGCGCATCTGGCGGGCCTGGGCTTCATTGCGGCCCTGGACCTTGTAGCCACCGAGGATATTCACCGACTGCGGTGTCAGGCCCATGTGCGCGCACACTGGCACGCCGCGCTCGGCCAGCAGCCGGATCGACTCGGCCAGCCACACGGCACCTTCGACTTTGATCATGTGCGCGCCGGCCTGCATCAGCTTTCCGGCGTTCAGGAAGGTTTGCTCAAGGGTGGCGTAACCCATGAACGGCAGGTCCGCGATGATAAAGGCGCCATCGTTGCCACGCTTGACGCTGGCGGTGTGGTAGGCGAGTTCATCGGTGGTCACAGGCAGCGTGCTGTCATTCCCTTGAAGAACCATGCCCAAGGAGTCGCCCACCAGCAGCACTTCGACTCCAGCCTGGCAGCTGGCGTGGGCGAAAGTGGCGTCATAGCAGGTCAGCATGGTGATTTTTTCACCTTTGAGCTTGAGGCTCTGCAAGGTGGTCAGGGTAATGTCTGGCATGAAAGGGTCCTCGTTCAGGCGCTTGGAAACAGCGAGTAACGCGCGTGAGTCTTCGTTTATACAGGCGCACTGTCTTGAAAGCAGTGCTTATAAGGCCTGGATTGCGCCCTGTCGCGCCGGGTTGGCGGCAGCGGGACGCCTATAGTCGTGAGGAGGACACGGGAAGTCAATTGGATGTGTTACCGCATTGTTACGATGGCGGTGTTACCGCTGTTACTGACGCGATTGTAGGAGCGAGCTTGCTCGCGAAGAAACCATAGGCGCCGCGTTTAGTCAGGCTGAGCGCGTTATCGTTGGTGATTTTCGCGAGCAAGCTCGCTCCTACAGAGGTAGGCGTTCCAGGCCGACGAACGGGCAGGCGGTGAGCAGGTCGCTCAAACGCTGGCCGTCAGGTAGCTGCAGGTCGGCTGGCGCCAACTCAGCCAACGGATACAGCACAAACGCGCGCAGATGCATCTGGTAATGCGGCACCTTGAGGCGCGGCTCGTCGATCAGGCGATCACCGAACAGCAGGATATCCAGGTCCAAGGTGCGCGGGCCCCAGCGTTCCAGGCGTTCGCGGCCCTGATCGTTCTCGATGGCTTGCAGCGCATCAAGCAGGTCCAATGGCGCCAGGCGACTGTCCAGCGCCGCAACGGCGTTGGTGTAGCGCGGTTGGCCTGGCAGCAGTGAATCGCTTTGATAGAAGGCGGACACCCCGGCGAGGTGGGTGCCAGGCAATTGCGCCAGCGCCTCGATCGCGCTGCGCAATTGTTGCTCCGGGGCAGCCAGGTTGCTGCCCATGCCGATGTAGATACGTTCCACGTTTATTCGCCCGCAGCGCCCGAGGCATCGGCACTGCTGCGTTTACGCTTGGTGCCGCTGCGGCGACGCTTTTTCGGGCCTTCGCCGGCGCTATCACCTTTGCTGCCCAGTTCACGAATCATTTCGCGGCGCTGGCTGTCATTGGCGTCCTGATAATCGGTCCACCATTCGCCCAGGCCATCGGTCTGCTCGCCCGCGCTTTCGCGTAGCAGCAGGAAGTCGTAGCCGGCACGGAAGCGCGGGTTGTCCAGCAACAGATCGGCGCGCTTGCCGCTGCGGCGTGGCAGGCGCTCCTGCATGTCCCAGATTTCGCGGATCGGCATGGTGAAACGTTTGGGGATGGCGATGCGTTGGCACTGTTCGGCGATCAGCTCGTGAGCCGCTTCCTGCATGGCCGGGATCGGCGGCATGCCACGGTCCTGCAGGCGCAGTACGCGTTTGGGCAGGGCCGGCCACAACAAGGCGGCAAACAGGAACGCCGGGGTCACCGGTTTGTTCTGCTTGATGCGCAGGTCGGTGTTGATCAAGGCTTCGCTGATCAAGGTGTGGGTGTACGTCGGGTTGTACTCCAGGGCCTCGGCGCTGGCCGGGAACAGGGGGTCGAACAACTGCAGGTCCACCAGCATTTCAAAGGTGTCGGCGGCGTAGCCCGAAAGGAACAGCTTGAGAACTTCCTCAAACAGGCGTGCCGAGGGGATTTCCCGCAGCATCGGCGCCAGTTCGCGAATCGGCGCGGCGGTGTGCTTTTCGATGCCAAAGTTGAGCTTGGCGGCGAATCGCACGGCACGCAGCATGCGCACCGGGTCTTCCTGGTAGCGCTGCGTCGGGTCGCCGATCAGCCGGATCAGGTTGTTGCGAATGTCGTGTACGCCGTTGGCGTAATCGAGGATGCGCTCGCTGACCGGGTCGTAATACAAGGCGTTGATGGTGAAGTCGCGACGTTGCGCGTCCTCTTCCAGGGTGCCATAGACGTTATCGCGCAGGATGCGCCCGCTCTCGTTGCGGGAAGACTGGTTGGTGTCCTCCTCTTCATCGTTTTGCGGGTGACCGGCGCGGAACGTTGCGACCTCGATGATTTCGCGACCAAAGTGGATATGCACCAGCTTGAAGCGCCGACCGATGATTCGTGCATTACGAAACTCGGCGCGCACTTGTTCAGGCGTGGCACTGGTGGCGACGTCGAAATCCTTGGGCGTGATGTTGAGCAACATGTCGCGTACGCAGCCACCCACCAGGTAGGCCTGGTATCCGGCGTTCTGCAAACGTTCGACGATGTTCACTGCATAACGGCTGAATTGAGCGCGCTGCAGCGAATGCTGGCTGCTATTGAGCACTTCAGGCGTGCTGCGTTTGTGTTGCGTTCGACGCAAGGGAGAACGGAATGACTGGAACAACTTCTTCAGCATGGGATGCACTGTTTGAAGGAATGTTCGGCCATAACGAAGAATGACCGCATGATGGGCGGGGATTCTAGCATTTAGTCAGGGGATGGTGTAGGAACAAGCTAAAGGCATTGCGCCATAAGCGTTTGCAGGTCAAATCCCGGAAACTACAAGGGGAGCCGAAGCTCCCCCAGAAGTAGTTGCGTGCTCTATTTTTATTATTGATGTCGGGCTTCTTGTTTTTGTTGATCGCCCTCGCCACGAAGCTTCCTTCATGACACTCCCAATCGGGAGCCAAGAGCAAACGGATTGCTTTGGTCGCTGTGTTGCTGATCTACGATCCAACCAGTTCAGGCTCTGCCTTAGGGCAGTTTTTGTTGTTCTCGGCCTGGTTGCGGGGCAAGCCCCAAATGCAACGCCTCTCCAAAAGAATCAGTTAGCTGCGCCTCCGCCGTGTTGTTTTTGTTATGCGTGAGTCGATTCGTCTTATTTTTATTGTCTTGTACAAAGCTTGTTATTGTTTTTGTACTAAGCATATAGCAGGGTGCGTGCCAACTTTTGCGCCGTCCAGCAAAACCGGGGGTTTGGGCTGGTTTCGCCAGATTGAGGGCCAAAAAAAGCCGGGGCTTCGTTACCGTAAGCCCCGGCTTTTGTTACGTGAAAATTCAGCGGTAACAGTTTTTTCACATCAGCAGGTGTTACCTGTGGGGCTGCGCTCTCAGCTTTCGCTGGCCACCCCGGTCTTGCGCCGTGGAATGCCCAGGCGCTGACGCCGTTCCCACAAACACTTGCGACTTACACCCAGTTTGCGGGCCAGTTCGGTCTCGGTCATATGGTCCTGATGCTCGAGCACGAAGTGCTGGAAGTAGTCTTCCAGTGACAAATCTTCCGTCGGTTCATGGCTGGTATTGCTACCGCTGCCCTGCTGCGGGGACAGGCCAATGAAGTCGTCGTCATCCAGGTCGCTGAGCTCAATGTCGATGCCCAGCAACTCGGCGGAAATCTCCGGGCTCTCCGACAGAATCACGGCGCGCTCGACGGCGTTCTCCAGCTCGCGCACGTTCCCTGGCCACGAGTAGTGACGGATCGCCTGTTCGGCGTCCGCGGCAAACTTCAGGTCGGTGCGGTCAATGCGTGCGCCTTGACGCAACAGGAACGCGTTGGCGATTTCGTTGACGTCGGCGCCACGCTCGCGCAGGGCCGGCAGTTTGAGCGCGATGACATGCAGGCGGTAATACAAGTCCTCACGAAACTGGCCGATCTTGGCCAGGCTCTTGAGGTCACGGTGTGTCGCCGCGATCAATCGAACATCGACCTTCTGCGATTGCACCGAGCCGACCCGGCGAATTTCGCCTTCCTGCAGCACGCGCAGCAAACGCGCCTGGGCTTCCAGGGGCAACTCGCCAATTTCATCAAGGAACAAGGTGCCGCCGTCCGCGGCCTCCACCAGGCCCGCACGCCCGGCGCTGGCGCCAGTGAACGCACCTTTCTCGTGGCCGAACAGCTCGGATTCGATCAGGGATTCGGGGATCGCCGCGCAGTTCACCGAGATCATCGGCGCCTTGGCGCGCTTGGACAGGTTGTGCAGGGCGCGGGCCACCAGTTCTTTGCCGGTGCCCGATTCGCCCTGGATCAATACATTGGAGTCGGTCGGCGCCACCTTGCGGATCTTGCTGTACAAGTCCTGCATCGGAGGGCAGGAGCCGATGATGCCGATCTCGCCATTGCTGTTGTTGGTGCCTGGTTTTTCGGCGCCGCTGGCCTTGCCGGTGAGGCGTGGCTCGGCAGGCGCACTGCTGGCCGACACACGGTCACGCAGGATGCGGGCCACGGCCTGGAGCATCTCGTCGTGATCGAAAGGCTTGGCGATGTAATCCACCGCGCCCATCTTCATTGAGTCCACCGCCGAGCGCAGGCTGGCGTAGCTGGTCATGATCAGCACCGGGGTGCCCTGGCCCAGCTTGATCAGCTCGGTGCCCGGGGCGCCTGGCAGGCGCAGGTCACTGACAATCAGGTCGAACGTGGGAATGCTGAATCGCTCTTGGGCTTCCTGCACCGAGCCGGCTTCGCTGACCTGGTACTGATTACGTTCAAGCAGGCGACGCAAGGCAGAGCGGATAATGGTTTCGTCTTCGACGATCAAAATGTGCGGCATTGATTCAATTCTCTCGACGGTCTCAGTTCACAGCGGACGTCGCTTCGACATGACGCGGCAAGGTCACCCGGATACGGGTGCCGCGTTGGCTTTGTGTGTCAGCCGGGCTGTCGATGGTGATTTGTCCATAATGCTCTTCAACGATGGAATAGACCAGTGCAAGGCCCAGACCGGTACCTTCACCGGGGTCCTTGGTGGTGAAGAAGGGTTCGAACAATCGGTCCATGATGTTCTGTGGAATGCCGCTGCCTTCGTCTTCCACGATCAGGTCGACCGTGTGCTCGAAAGCCTCGCTCTTGACGCGTACAGCACTGCCGGCCGGCGACGCGTCGCGGGCGTTGGACAGCAGGTTGATCAGCACCTGGGCCAGGCGTTGTGAGTCGCCATCGACCCAATGCTCCGGATCGCACAGGTTAAAGAACTGTACTTCGAAATTGCGCCGGTTCAAGGCCAACAGCCCAATGGCGTCCTGGGCCACTTCGGCCAGGCACACCGCTTCGTCCTGATTCTGATGGGCGCCGGAGTGGGCAAAGCTCATCAACGACTGGACGATGCGTGAAACCCGCTTGGTCTGTTCAAGGATTTGCCCGCTGATTTCGGTGATTTCCCCGTCTTCTTCACGCTCTTCCCGCAGGTTTTGCGCCAGGCAGGCGATACCGGTGATCGGGTTACCGATTTCATGAGCCACGCCGGCCGCCAGGCGCCCAATGCTGGCCAGGCGTTCGGAGTGCACCAGCTTGTCTTCGAGCATCTGTGTATCGGTCAAATCTTCTACCAGCAGCACCAGGCCGCTGTTACCCGGCGCCAGAGGTTCGTCGATGGCCGCTTTGTGCAAGTTGAGCCAGCGGGTCTGGCCGTCGAGGGCCAAGTGCTGTTTGTGCAAGTGCTCGTCTGGCAGGTTGATGAAGCCCTGCAGCAGCTCTTTCCAGGGATCGCCCAGGGTATTGAGGCGCGAACCCACCACCCGCTGGGCGGCGATGCCGGTGAGTTCTTCCATGGCCTTGTTCCACATCAGGATTTCCTGGTCCTTGGCCAGGGAACACACGCCCATCGGCAGTTCCTGCAGGGTCTGGCGGTGGTAACGGCGCAGGGCATCGAGTTCGGCCGCCAGGCCCGTGAGGCGCGAGTGGTAATCCTCCAGCCGGCTTTCGATGAAGTGGATGTCTTCGGTGACGTAGTTTTCGCCACCGGCCTTGTAGGGCAAGAAGGTTTCCACCATGTCCTGGGACACGCTCGGCCCCATCAACCCGGACAGGTTGGCTTCGATACGGTCACGCAGGCGGCGCAGGGCATAGGGGCGGCGCTCGTCAAATGGCAGGTAGAGGTCGCGCAGCGCCTGTTCAACTTCCTTTTGTGCGGCCTTGGCACCCAGGGGCTTGGCCAGTTGTGTGGCGAACTCCTGGGGCGAGGCCGCATGCAGTTCGCGGCGTTGCGGGCGGCGCACGTTATCCACCGCGCAGGCTTCGGCGGCGCTGGTTTCTTCGGCGCTGGCGTTGGTGAACAGCGAGATCAGGGTAAACATCAGTACGTTGGCGGCCAGCGAGGCGATGGCAGCCATGTGCCAACTGGTGTCGTCCAGCACGTAAATCATGTTCAGCAACGGGATATAGAAGCCCTGCAAGTTGCCGACCAGCGGTAGCAGCATGGTCACGGTCCACACCAGGATCCCGGCCAGCAGCCCGGCAATAAAGCCACGGCGATTGGCGGTCGGCCAGTACAGCACCGACAACACGCCCGGCAGGAACTGCAAGGTGGCGACAAACGCGACGATGCCGAGGTTGGCCAGGTCTTGCCCGGCGCCCAGCAGCAGATAAAACGCGTAGCCGGCCATGATGATCGCGACGATCAGCGCGCGTCGGGTCCATTTCAACCAACGGTAGATATTACCCTCGGCTGGCGGCTGGTACAGCGGCAGTACCAAGTGGTTGAGCGCCATGCCTGAGAGTGCCAGCGTGGTGACGATGATCAACCCGCTGGCGGCCGACAACCCCCCGACATAGGCCAGCAGCGCCAGAGCCGGGCTGTTGGCGGCAATACCGATGCCCAGGGTGAAATACTCAGGGTTGGTGGTGGCCCCCAGTTTCAGGCCGGCCCACAGGATCAGCGGCACCGCCAGGCTCATCAGCAACAGGAACAGCGGCAAGCCCCAGCTGGCGCTGACCAGCGAGCGCGGGTTGAGGTTCTCGGTGAAGGTCATGTGGTACATGTGCGGCATCACGATCGCCGAGGCGAAGAACACCAGCAGCAGCGTACGCCATGGTCCCTCCTGCAAGGGCGTATGCAAGGCGGCGAGGGCGGTCTGGTTTTGCAGCAGCCACAGTTCCAGCTGTTGCGGCCCGTCGAACACGCCGTAAAGCGCGTAAAGGCCGACGCCGCCGATGGCGATCAGCTTGATGACCGACTCAAAGGCAATCGCAAACACCAGGCCCTGGTGTTTCTCACGGGTGGCGATATGGCGAGAACCAAAGAAGATGGTGAACAAGGTGATCAGCGCGCAGAACGCCAGGGCAACCCGATGTTGCACGGGCTCGCGAGTCAGGATGCTGATGGAGTCGGCCACCGCCTGGATCTGCAGGGCCAGCAACGGCAGCACGCCGATCAACATGAAGATGGTGGTCAGCGCGCCGGCCCAGGTGCTGCGAAAGCGAAAGGCAAACAGGTCTGCCAGGGAGGACAGTTGGTAAGTCCGGGTGATTTTCAGGATCGGATACAGCAGCACCGGCGCCAGCAGGAACGCGCCGGACACCCCCAGGTAACTGGAGAGAAAGCCGTAGCCGTACTGATAGGCCAGCCCCACCGTGCCGTAGAACGCCCAGGCACTGGCGTAGACGCCCAGGGACAAGGTGTAGGTCAGCGGATGGCGAATGATCGCCCGCGGAATCATTCCGCGCTCACTGATCCAGGCCACGCCGAATAACGCAGCCAGGTAGGCGGCGCTGATCAGCAGCATCTGGGTGAGACTAAAGCTCATCGGCATCTTTTTGGCTCTGCAGGATGAAGGTCACGACGATCAGGATCAGCCATAGCAGATAAGGGCGATACCAGGCGCCCGTGGCGTCGATCCACCAATCCATGATGGCGGGGGAGAACAGGTAGATCCCGACGACCAGCAGCAGGACCAAACGATAGATGTACATGTTGGCCTCTGATTAAAAATCTGCCGCGATGTTAACGGATGATGGGCAACCTGCAAGCGCCTTCAACTCAATTGCGCTTCGGCCAGGGTCAGTGTGCGTGGGATGCGGGTGGCGTCCCAGTGTGCAATGCCCCAATCCAGCAGTTCTCGTGGGCTGGCGTACTGCAACTGCGCGTCGGGCTGTTGGCCAAGGGCACGCAGCGCTCTGAGCAGCAAAGGCGTGGCCTGGTCGGCTGTCAACGGTGGAGAGCGGTAGGACTTACCCAGCTTGTTGCCGTCTGGCTGCACGATCAGCGGCACGTGCAAGTAACGGGGTTGGCGCAGGCCGAGCAGTTCTTGCAAGTAAAGCTGGCGC
This sequence comes from Pseudomonas sp. WS 5503, assembly GCF_012985385.1. Lineage (NCBI taxonomy): Bacteria > Pseudomonadati > Pseudomonadota > Gammaproteobacteria > Pseudomonadales > Pseudomonadaceae > Pseudomonas > Pseudomonas sp. WS 5503. The sequence continues at coordinate 19,387 of NZ_JAAQWI010000008.1, read as the reverse complement.
GGCGTGGAGTCGAGCAGGTCGGCGCCGCGTACGATATCGGTTACACCTTGCCAGGCGTCGTCGAGCACCACCGCCAGTTGGTAGGCGTAGAGGCCATCGCGCCGACGAATGATGAAGTCGCCGGCATCGCGCCCCAGATGTTGCCGGAACTCGCCCTGGACGCGGTCGACAAAGTGATATTCCAACTCGGGCACGCGCAGGCGGATCGCGGCATCCTGCTGTTCGTGGCCGGCATTGCGGCACAAGCCTGGGTAAATCCCGTTGTAGGGCTCCAATTGCTTGCGCGAGCAGGTGCAGGCGTAGGCCAGGCCGTGGTTGAACAGGTCGTTGAGCACTTTAGCGTAGGCATCATGCCGCTCGCTCTGGCGAACCAGTTCGCCATCCCATTCAAAGCCATAGCTTTCCAGCGCATGCAGGATCGCCGCCTGAGCGCCGGGCTCTTCACGGGGAGGGTCAAGGTCTTCCATGCGCATCAACCAACGGCCGTGGTGGGCGCGTGCATCGAGGTAGGAGGCGAGGGCGGCAACCAGGGAACCGAAGTGCAAATGGCCGCTGGGTGTGGGGGCGAAACGCCCAATATAGGTAGAGGCTGTCATGGCCCGGATACTACTGCATAACCGGTAAACGCCAGAAACAAAAATGGAGCGTTCGCACGCTCCATTCGTTCAGCTCGGCAAAGTTACTTGCCGACCTGTTTTTCCTTGATTTCAGCCAAGGTCTTGCAGTCTACGCACAGGTCCGCGGTTGGACGGGCTTCCAGTCGGCGAATACCGATTTCGACGCCGCAGGATTCACACCAGCCGTATTCTTCGTCTTTGATCAGTTGCAGGGTCTTGTCGATCTTCTTGATCAACTTGCGCTCGCGATCGCGGGCGCGCAGTTCGAGGGCGAACTCTTCTTCCTGGCTGGCGCGATCGGCCGGGTCAGGGAAGTTGGCCGCTTCATCCTTCATATGGTCAACCGTACGGTCGACTTCCTGCATCAAGTCCTGTTTCCACTTGTTGAGGATCTTGGTGAAGTGCTCGCGCATGGGCTCGCCCATGTACTCCTCGCCCTTTTTTTCGACATAGGGTTCGAAGCCGCCGAGGCCTTGAGTCTGCTGTTGCTTTGCTTGGGTGGACATGAATAGACCGCCTCTCACTCTTCTAATCCATTGCGCAGGATTGCAACGTCACCGACACCTGCCGGCCCTGCGGCTGCAAGCGGGCGAACTTACCAGATAGATTCAGGGTGCGCTACTCCCGGTTGTCGAGGCCCAAGGCAAAGGGGTTGCAAACTGCAGCAGCCCGCCATGACTGGGTATGTATCGCCTCGAATGTTGATTTTAGCTGTTTTACGAGCGCGCGCAGGGTGCACTTGCAGCCCCAATCAGGCAATAGAGCATGTTTTACCGTGAGGGTTCGGTAGAATCCAGATTTTGTCCTCACCGTCTAAGGAAGGCTAATGGCTCAGCCCTACAGTGCGCGTAGTCGCGCCATCGAACCTTTTCATGTCATGGCGTTACTGGCGCGTGCCAATGAGCTGCAGGCCGCCGGTCACGACGTGATCCACCTGGAAATCGGCGAGCCTGACTTCACCACCGCCGAACCGATCATCCAGGCCGGCCAAGCCGCGTTGGCAAACGGTAAGACGCGCTACACCGCCGCCCGTGGCTTGCCGGAGTTGCGCGAAGCCATCAGTGGTTTCTACCAGCAACGCTACGGTTTGAGCATCGACCCGCAGCGCATCCTGGTCACCCCCGGTGGCTCCGGCGCATTGTTGCTGGCCAGCAGTTTGCTGGTGGATCCGGGTAAACATTGGCTGCTGGCGGACCCAGGCTACCCCTGCAACCGACACTTCCTGCGTCTTGTGGAAGGCGCGGCGCAGTTGGTGCCGGTCTGCCCAGACGTACGCTACCAGTTGACCGCCGATCTGGTGGCCAGGCATTGGGACCAGGACAGTGTCGGAGCACTGGTGGCGTCGCCCGCCAACCCCACCGGCACGATCCTCACCCGGGACGAGTTGGCTGGGCTGTCGGGCGCCATCAAGGCGCGCAACGGTCACCTGGTGGTCGACGAGATTTATCACGGACTCACCTACGGCACCGACGCCGCCAGCGTGCTGGAAGTCGATGATGACGCCTTTGTCCTGAATAGTTTTTCGAAGTATTTCGGCATGACCGGCTGGCGCCTCGGTTGGCTGGTGGCCCCCCCTGAAGCGGTGGGTGAACTGGAGAAATTGGCGCAAAACCTCTACATCAGTGCGCCAAGCATGGCCCAGCATGCCGCCTTGGCCTGTTTCACCCCGCAAACCCTGGAGATTCTGGAGCAGCGCCGTGCCGAATTTGGTCGCCGCCGTGACTTCCTGCTGCCGGCCCTGCGTGAGCTGGGGTTCGGTATCGCCGTGGAGCCCGAAGGTGCTTTTTATCTGTATGCCGATATCAGCGCGTTCGGCGGCGATGCCTTCGCGTTTTGCCGGCATTTCCTCGAAACCGAACATGTGGCCTTTACGCCCGGGTTGGATTTCGGTCGCTACCAGGCGGGGCACCATGTGCGTTTTGCCTACACGCAAAACCTTGATCGGCTGCAAGAAGCGGTGGAGCGGATTGCCCGTGGTTTGCGGAGTTGGCAAGGCTGATGCGTTTTAATCCTCCTCTTGAAGAAGGGCGGCTGATCCGCCGCTACAAGCGCTTTCTCACCGATATCGAAACCGTTACCGGCGAGTTGCTCACCATTCACTGCCCTAACACCGGTTCGATGCTCAACTGCATGGTCGAAGGTGGCCAGGTCTGGTTCAGCCGTTCTACGGATCCCAAGCGCAAGCTGCCGGGCACGTGGGAAATTGCCGAAACGCCCCAGGGCCGGCTGGCGTGCGTCAACACCGCGCGTGCCAACCAGTTGGTGGAAGAAGCCTTGCTGGCCGGTGCTCTCACTGAGCTCAACGGCTTTACTGCGTTGAAGCGTGAGGTGCCTTATGGCCAGGAGAAAAGCCGCATCGACTTTCGCCTGGATTACCCTCAGGGCGCTGCGTTTGTCGAGGTCAAAAGCGTCACCCTGGGCTTTGATGGCAGCTCAGTGGCGGCTTTCCCCGATGCGGTGACGCAGCGCGGTGCCAAGCACTTGCGTGAGCTGGCTCATCTGGCTCGCGACGGTATACGGGCGGTGCAGTTGTATTGCGTGAACCTGTCGGGGATCGACGCGGTCCGCCCGGCTGTGGAAATCGACGCCGGTTATGCGGCGGCGCTACGTGAGGCCAAGGCTGCAGGTGTGGAGGTGCTCGCCTACGGCGTACGGGTCACGCCGCAGGAGATTTACGTCGAGCGTCGGTTGAAGGTGCTGCTGGGCGACTAGAGATCGACCCACAATCCCTGTTCGTCTTCGCGACCGGGCAGGGCCGTGAGGTGTTGGCCTGCGCAGGGCCCGGCGATGCACTCGCCGCTTTCAATCAGGAACAACGCGCCATGGGTGGCGCATTGGATCAGGCTGGCGCTGTCGTCGAGGAAGCGATCAGGTTGCCATTCCAGCGGGATGCCGCGATGAGGGCAGCGGTTGAGATAGAAGTACGCAATGCCGTCCCGACGCACCGCCAACAGCCTGTGGCCATCGATATCAAAACCGCGGCTGCTGTTGGGGGCGAGGTCGCCTGAGGTGCAGAGAAACTTCATTTCAATCCTTAAGTGCCTTGACGTTCAAATGCAAACAATTATCAAATGCCCGCTTCGCCCGTCAGCTGACTGGGTGCTCAATACGATGCCTGGCAGGGGTTATCTGTCACATCAATGAGTGCTTGAGTGGCCCTGCCCTAGGAAGGAAACCCTGTTATGCGCCTGAGTACCAGCGCTATTGCGCTTGTTGCCTCACTGCTGATCAACACTGGGGCGCACGCCTCTGAACTGCCGCAACGCTGGGTCAGTGCCGGCGGGGCGCTATCGGAATGGGTGGTGGCCATGGGCGGTGAAGCGAAGTTGGTCGGGGTGGATACCACCACTCAGCATCCCGCCTCGCTCAAGGCCTTGCCGAGCATTGGTTACCAGCGGCAGTTGTCGGCCGAAGGCATTCTCAGCCTGCGCCCGCAAATCCTTGTGGGCACGGAGGAAATGGGGCCACCGCCGGTGCTGGCGCAGATTCGCAGTGCAGGGGTGCAGGTGGAGATGTTCTCGGCCCAGCCGGATTTGCCCACGCTCAAAGGCAACCTTGCACACCTGGGGAAACTACTCGGCAGTGAGGACCAGGCTAATGCCTTGTTTGCCGGGTATGAGCAGGCGCTGGCACAGCAAAAAAATTGGGTGGCCAAGGCCCAGGCCACACAAAAAGCTCCAGGCGTGCTGTTGCTGCTCGGCCATGCCGGTGGCAAGCCGCTGATCGCGGGCAAGGACACCGCCGCTGATTGGATGTTGCAGCAGGCTGGGGGGCGTAATCTCGCCACGCATGTGGGATACAAGCCGTTTTCCGTCGAATCGCTGGCAGGGTTGAGCCCTGAGGTGCTGGTATTTGCTGATCGCGCCCTGACCGGTGACGCGGCGCGCGCAGCCTTGTTCAAAGAAAACCCGATCCTTGCCTCTACGCCGGCAGCCAAGAGTGGCCGCGTGTTTGAGCTGGATCCGACCTTGCTGGTAGGCGGCCTTGGGCCCCGATTGCCGCAAAGCCTGGAGAAACTGTCTGCCGGTTTTTATCCGTCCCAGCCTAAGCCTGCTCCATGACCACTCTGGTTAAGCCAAAAACGCTGTTTATCGGGCTGTCGCTGCTGTGTGTATTGGCGATCTGGCTCTCATTGGCACTGGGGCCAGTCAGCCTGCCGTTAGTGGACACCCTCAGGGCTGCGTTAAGGCTGATGGGCTTACCGATTGAGGCCCAGGGGTTAGAGCAGGCCGAGTTGATCCTGGGGCAGATTCGCCTGCCGCGAACCCTGTTGGGGATGGCGGTCGGCGGTGTGCTGGCGTTGTCGGGCGTGGCGATGCAGGGGTTGTTCCGCAACCCGCTGGCCGACCCTGGTTTGGTAGGGGTATCCAGCGGTGCCGCGCTGGGAGCGGCGGTGGCGATTGTCGGTGGCTCGCTATTTGGCGGGCTGCCGGATGCTTTCGGGCCGTACCTGTTGTCGCTATGCGCCTTCCTCGGTGGCCTGGGCGTCACGGCACTGGTCTATCGCCTGGGGCGTCGCAATGGCCAGACCAATGTCGCGACGATGTTGCTTGCCGGTATCGCGCTGACGGCCCTGGCCAGTTCCACCGTAGGCCTGTTTACCTATCTGGCGGACGATGCCACCTTGCGCACCCTCACGTTCTGGAACCTGGGCAGCCTCAATGGCGCAAGTTATTCAAGGTTGTGGCCCTTGCTGCTGGTGAGTGCAGGGGTGGCGCTGTGGTTACCGCGCCGGGCCAAGGCGCTGAACGCGTTGTTGCTGGGTGAGTCCGAGGCCAACCATCTGGGTATTGATGTCGAGGGGCTCAAGCGCGAGTTGGTGTTCTGCACGGCCCTGGGCGTTGGCGCCGCAGTAGCAGCGGCGGGCATGATTGGTTTTGTCGGGTTGGTGGTGCCACATCTGGTGCGGCTGCTGGCGGGCCCGGACCATCGGGTATTGTTGCCGGCTTCAGTGCTGGCGGGTGCGAGCCTGCTGTTGTTTGCTGATTTGGTGGCGCGTCTGGCGTTGGCGCCGGCGGAGCTGCCGATCGGTATTGTCACTGCGTTTATCGGTGCGCCGTTTTTCCTCTATTTATTATTACGAGGGCGCGCCTGATGTTGCGGGTAGAAGCATTGCAGATCCGGCGCGGTGGTAAGACTGTGCTGGCCGATGTCACCTTGGACCTATTGCCGGGCGAAGTGCTGGGCGTGCTGGGCCCCAATGGCGCCGGCAAAAGTACCTTGCTTGGGGCGCTGTGCGGGGAGTTGCAGCCGGATCAGGGCAAGGTCTGGCTGGATCAGCAGGCGCTCAAGCACATGACCGGTGTGCAACGTGCCCAGCGCCTGGCGGTGCTGCCACAATCCTCCACCCTGGACTTTGCCTTTCGTGTCGAAGAGGTGGTGGGCATGGGCCGATTGCCTCATCAGACCGGGCGATTGCGCGACGACGAAATCATCAACGCCGCGCTGCAGGCTGCTGATGTAGGCCATCTGAGTGGCCGCAGTTACCTGGCTTTGTCGGGTGGCGAGCGGCAGCGTGTGCACCTGGCACGGGTATTGGCGCAGTTATGGCCGGGTGAGGCAGGGCAGACGTTGCTGCTGGATGAGCCCACATCAATGCTCGACCCTCTGCACCAACACACCACCTTGCAAGCTATCCGGCATTTTGCCGACAGAGGCGCTGCGGTGCTGGTCATCCTGCATGATTTGAACCTGGCGGCGCGCTACTGCGACCGGATCCTGTTGCTGGAGAACGGCCGCCCCCACGTGTTGGATACGCCCTCTAAAGTCCTGCAACCAGAGCCACTGAAGGCTGTATTCGGTCTGGATGTGTTGGTACAGCCGCATCCGGAGCGTGGGCATCCGTTGATCATTGCGCGTTAAGGCCGGTTAATTCGCGGGCAAAAAAAGACCCGGCAAGAGCCGGGTCAAATAACCGTGATTAGCCTGATGAGGAGATAATCTGAGAGTCCGAACCAATGGTCTTTCAGTTATCGGCTGATCTCGCGACCAGTTGTGATAATCATAACGATTCTCATTTGAGAGTCAACATTTGTTTTTCTGCTTCATCCAGTTTTCTCAAACGCTCGTTTGCAATGCCCATCAACACTGGGTTTGAGTGCCGCTCTAGTTCTTCTGATGTACTGAAATCGCTTCCAACTGACGGTTCAAGGCCTCCTTGCGCTCCGTGGGTATGTCGTTCCAGTGCACATCCATCAATGCCCCTTCAATGGCATACAGCAGAACCTTCGAAGCTCGAAACCCGCGCGTGCGCACGGCTCGGTAGGCATCGACCGCCCCTAGCCGACGCAAGTCGGACGCGCTGTGGATGCCCACCGCATGCAGCCACTGCGCTGACGTCTTGCCAAGGTTTTTCAGGTGTTGCAGCTCATCGTTCATCAAGCCTCCTTGCGTTGGCCGAATGGTGCGGTGGGTGTCGTGACCAGGCAGCCTGAAAATGAGTGTAGCGCTCAGTAGGAAAAGCGTGGTTCTTTGGTCAGAAAGGGCCGAAAAGCTTATAAGGATGGCGCGACGGCGCTTGCTCGCAGGCAGGCGCAAAGTGCCCGGCAGGCAGGGGGGCTGGCCGGAACTCGGTGTGTGGGGTTACTTGGTGCGGTAGCGCAGGCGAGTGCCGAAATTGACCGACATGAGTATTTCGTCAGCCGTGAGTTCGGGCGGGAAATAAGCACCCGAAATCTGCGCATGGGCCAGGCTGGCGCCTTCCAGTGAGCAGCCACGCAAGTCCAGGCCGCGCAGGTCGGCAGAGCGAAAATAGGCGTCGGTGAAGTCAATACCGGTGGCGTTCAGGTCGCGCAGGTCCAGCCCTCGAAAGTCGCCACCGCGCATGTCGATGGGGCCATTTTCAGGGCGCTCCTGGTTGAAGCCGCGGATGTCGTCCTTGTGCAGGAAGGCGTAGAGCGGGGTATCAAGAAGCTTTGGCTGACTCATGATCGCGACTCTGGTTGGCGTTATAGAGCCATTATAGTGCCACTATCGCTGGGTCGCGCGCCGAAGACGACGACGCGACCAAGAAATATTTCTTACAGGCCCGGCAGGTGTTGACGGATATGCCCGACCAACGCGTCGAGCGTCCCGCTTTCATTGGTCTCCACACGCTTGCTGAGCAGCAGCTCCTCGGCAGTCAGCGGGTCACGACTGGCTTGTTGTTCTTCGATAACGGCCAGTGTGGCGTCAGACGGATCGTTTTTATCCGCCTGGCGTTGTGCCAGCCAACTGGTAATAACGGCTTGCGGGGCGTTGCAGTCGAGGATCAGGAACGGCGCGCCAGTGGCTTCGGCAACCTGGGCGGCAGCGTCACGCTGTGCGCGTTTCAGGAAAGTGGCATCCAGCACCACCGGGTAGCCGGCGCGCAGCACGGTGTCGGCAATCTCGTTCAGGCGTGCGTAGGTGGCAGCGCTGGCGTCCTGATTGTAGATACCGGCCTGCAGGGTGTTCTCTACCTGTTGTTCGCCAAACAGGCGCTTGCGCTCTACATCCGAACGCAGGCGCACCGCGCCCAGGGCTTCGACCAGGCGCATGGCCACGTGGCTCTTGCCCACCGCTGAAACGCCATGGGTGATTGCCAGGAAGCGCGAGGGGATGGTGCTGTAGCTTTCCGCCAGGTTGGCGTAGTTGCGGTACTGGCGCAGGGTGGTAGCGCGTTGCACGGGGTTGGCTTCGCTCGGCATGCTGAACAGCGCAACCTTGGCGCGCACCAATGCACGGTAGGCTTTATAGAAGTTCAGGAGCTCCAGGCCCTGGTAGTCGCCGGTCAATTCCAGATACTGACTTATGAAGCGCCGTGCCAGGCATTTCAGGCCGCGATCTTCCAGGTCCATCGCCAAAAAAGCGGTGTCGGCGTACACGTCGGTAAAGCGGAAAGGCTCGTTGAACTCGATGCAGTCGAAGATCACCACGCGGCCATCGATCAGCGTGGCGTTGCCCAGGTGAATGTCGCCGTGGCATTCGCGGGTATAGCCATCGAGCTTGCGCTGCGCAAGCAAAGGCTTGAGGCGTTCGAAGCTGCTTTCAGCCCAGGCTTGCAGAGCCTCCAGCTGAGTCAGGTCGGCCTTGTCGCTGAGGAACGGGCGGATCTGGTCAAAGTTCTGGCGTACCGGAGCCATCACCTCTTCCGGCGTGCCGGCGGGGTGATCTTGCGGGACTTTGGGGGCGCTGAGGTGGAATTGCGCAATCTGCTTGGCCATCTCATCGATGTGCGCGCTGGTCAGTTCGCCGTTGGCTTGCAGGGTGCTGAGCATCTGGCTTTGCGGGAACTGGCGCATTTTCAGCGCGTACTCGATGGCCGGGCCATCGCCACCCAGTTGCGGCGCCTCGGCAGTGCCGGTAATCGGCAACACTTCAAGATACAAATCTTCGGTCAGGCGCTGGTTGAGGCGCAGTTCCTCGTGGCAGAAATGCCCGCGGTCGTCCAGATTGGTGAAGTCCAGGAAGCCGAAGTTCATCGGTTTCTTCAGCTTATATGCATAGGGGCCCGTCAGTATCACCCAGGAAATATGGGTCTCGATGACTTGAAACGCTTCAACCGTATGAGGGTACAAGGCCGGGTTTTGTAGGGCAGCGATCAGGGTCTGGCTCACGGGCGATCCTTCAAAGTCGGGGGAAAATCATGGGGGGCATTATGGCTGCTGATGCCAGTCGTGCAAACCGCTGTCCGGCTCATGTTGATCATCAATAAAGTGCGTATAATCCGCCGCCATGACTCGAACCCGATCTCCCCGTTCCCGTAAAAAACCTCCTTCCCGCGGCCCGCGCCCTTGGCTGGGCTGGGTGATCAAGCTTGGCCTTGTGGGCCTTGTGGCGGTCGCCGGCCTTGCGGTGTACCTCGATGCCGTGGTGCAGGAAAAATTCTCCGGCAAGCGCTGGACGATTCCGGCCAAGGTGTATGCACGCCCGCTGGAGCTGTTCTCTGGTCAGAAGCTGAGCAAGGAAGACTTCCTTACCGAGCTCGATGCGCTGGGCTACCGCCGCGAACCCGTGAGCAATGGCCCTGGCGCTGCGGCGGTCAGCGGTAATACCGTCGACCTGAACACCCGTGGCTTCCAGTTCTACGAAGGCCTGGAAAAAGCCCAGCCGGTGCGCGTGCGTTTCTCTGGCGATTATGTGGCTGAGCTGTCCTCGCTCAATGGCTCCAAGCTGCCGGTGGTGCGTCTCGAACCGTTGCTGATCGGCGGTATTTACCCGAAGAACCTTGAAGATCGCATCCTGATCAAGCTCGATCAGGTACCGCCGTATCTGCTGGAAACCCTGGTCGCTGTCGAAGACCGCGATTTCTATAGCCACTGGGGTGTTTCTCCGAAGTCGATTGCCCGCGCTATCTGGGTCAACACTTCCGGCGGCAAGATGACTCAGGGCGGCAGTACGCTGACGCAGCAACTGGTCAAGAACTTCTACCTGACCAACGAGCGCAGCCTGACCCGTAAACTCACCGAAGCCATGATGGCGATGTTGCTGGAGCTGCATTACAGCAAGCAGGAAATCCTCGAGGCTTACCTCAACGAGGTATTCGTCGGGCAGGATGGCCAGCGCGCCGTGCACGGTTTCGGCCTGGCCAGCCAGTTCTTCTTCGGGCAGCCGTTGTCCGAGTTGAAATTGCATCAGGTTGCGTTGCTGGTGGGGATGGTCAAGGGGCCGTCCTATTACAACCCGCGCCGCAACCCGGAGCGTGCGCTTGAACGTCGCAACCTGGTGCTCGATGTATTGGAGCAGCAGGGTGTCGCCACCGCTGAGCAAGTGGCCGCTGCCAAGAAAATGCCACTGGGTGTGACAACCCGCGGCAAGCTGGCGGATAGCTCATTCCCGGGCTTTATCGACCTGGTCAAGCGCCAACTGCGCGAAGACTACCGCGACGAAGACTTGACCGAAGAGGGGCTGCGGATCTTCACCAGCTTCGACCCCATCTTGCAGATGAAGGCCGAAGCGTCGGTCAACGACACCTTCAAGCGCCTGACTGGCCGTAAGGGCTCGGATGAAGTCGAGGCCGCCATGGTCGTGACCAATCCGGAAACCGGGGAGGTCCAGGCCATGATCGGCAGCCGCCAGGCCAGTTTCGCCGGTTTCAACCGCGCACTGGATGCCGTGCGGCCGATTGGCTCGCTGGTCAAGCCTGCGGTTTATCTCACTGCACTGGAAAAACCCAGCAAGTACACGCTGACCAGTTGGCTGTCCGATGACCCGCTGTCGATCAAAGGCGCGGATGGCCAGGTATGGACGCCCAAGAACTTCGACCGCCGTTCCCATGGCACGGTGTTCCTGTATCAAGGATTGGCGCATTCCTACAACATCTCGACCTCGCGTCTGGGGCTTGAAGTGGGTGTGCCGAACGTGCTGAAGACTCTGGCGCGACTGGGAGTCGAACGCGAATTCCCGGCGTTCCCGTCCATGCTCCTGGGCGCTGCGGCCATGACGCCGATGGAAGTGACCACCATGTACCAGACCCTGGCCAATGGTGGCTTCAATACGCCGATGCGCGGTATTCGCAGTGTGCTGACCGCCGATGGCGAACCGCTCAAGCGTTACCCGTTCCAGATTCAGCAGCGCTTCGACGCGGGCTCCATCTACCTGATCCAGAACGCCATGCAGCGCGTGATGCGCGAGGGTACGGGGCGTTCGGTCTACAGCGTGCTGCCGTCGAACCTGACCCTGGCGGGCAAGACCGGTACCAGTAACGACTCCCGCGACAGCTGGTTCGCAGGTTTCGGCCAGGATGTACTGGCCGTGGTATGGCTGGGGCGCGACGACAATGGCAAGACGCCGTTCACCGGTGCCACCGGCGCGCTGCAGGTATGGACCAGTTTCATGCGCAAGGCTGACCCGTTGCCGCTCAACATGCCGCAGCCGGACAATATTGTGCAGGCCTGGATTGATCCGCACACCGGCCAAGGCTCCGATGCCAACTGTCCGGGCGCGGTGCAGATGCCGTATATTCGCGGCAGCGAACCACCACCCGGTGCCGCGTGCGGTGGCAGTACACCTGCTGACGCGGAATCGGTGATGGATTGGGTCAAGGGCTGGATGAATTAAGCAAAGAGGGTTTCAAGTGAACAAGTTGTGGATTCCAGCAATTACGGCTCTGGTTTTGCTCGGCGGTTGCTCCAGCGTGCAGCGCGGCTCTATCCCTGTGGTGGACTCAAGCACGTCCGTTTCCAATAACGACCGCATTTCGGCCAATGGCGGCTTCCGTCAGACCGTGGTCAAACGGCCTGCCCAAGCTGCAACCCAGGCAATTCCCCAAGATTCCGGCGTCGTAGTGATGGTGCCCGGCAGTGGGGCTGCAACCTCGGCGCCTATCAGTGCCGAGCCATGGACCCCAGGTCCAAGCACTTCCGGGCCGGTGAACTCCACGCCGATTCAAACCGCGCCGGTCAATCAGGGCACCTACAACATGCCTTCGACGCCGAGCGGTATTCCGTCATCGTCCAGTGCGGGCGGGTTGTCGGCGGACGAACAACTTGATGGCCCGGTGCTGGCGTTGCTCACCACCGCTCAGCAGCAGCAGGCGGGTGGCGATTTGAATGGCGCCTCGTCGAGCCTTGAACGTGCCCAGCGCGTGGCGCCGCGTGAGCCACAAGTGCTCTATCGCCTGGCCCAGGTGCGCATGGCTCAGGGCGATGCGCCCCAGGCGGAGCAATTCGCTCGCCGTGGCCTGAGCCTGGCCAATGGGCGCCCAGACCTGCAAGCCAGCCTGTGGGCCTTGATCGGTGATGCACGTGCCGCCCAGGGCGATGCAGCGGGTGCCGCCCAGGCGCGGCAAAAAGCCAAGGTCAGCCTCTGATGGATGCGCGTTTTCCCGCGATTGCCGAGCAGTTATTGCTGATCGAGCGCGAACTGCGCGTGCAGGGCTGGTGGGATGAAGTATCCCCCGGTGTTGAAGCCCTCAGCAGCGTCGAACCCTTTTCTGTCGATACTCTGGACTTCCACCAGTGGCTGCAGTGGATCTTCCTCGCGCGTATGAAGCAGATCCTGGAACAGGACCTGCCCTTGCCGAATGCGTCGGGGATCCTGGAAATGGCCGAGATGGTCTACGCCGACCGGCCGCGGGAGAGCCTCGGCTTGCGTAACGCGCTGAAAAAGTTCGATCAATTGATCGCCGACGCTCGTTAATTGCCTGACTGCCGGTTTTTTCGGCAGTCTTGCGCACATTTCTACCGCTTGACGACATTCAGGCGAGTTTTATCCCTCCTCAAAGCCCTTTCTTCTGCGTTCTCATGCGCTTAGTTGGAAAAAAGCGCAATTATTGCTTGACTTGAAGGGCGTGAAACAGAAGAATCCAAAGTCCGCTGTATCGGGACTGCCAGAAGCAGGCCCGCTCAGCAGATCATGAGGCGCACATCCGCGCCGACCTGTAACACCCGCAACGCGTTACCTCGCGCTGGGTGGGAAAAGCCCGCAACACTTGGGACGATCCCAATACTTGCTCAGTCAGTGCTGACGTAGTCGGCGACCACCGTCGCTCATGCTCTGTTGAGAAGTAAACCTATTAAGACCCGTCGGTTTTTTAACGGACGGTATTCTGGCGTTTTAGAGGTGAACAACGTGGAGCTTTTATCTGGCGGTGAGATGCTCGTCCGCTTTTTGCGTGACGAAGGCGTCGACTATATCTACGGGTACCCAGGTGGTGCTCTGCTGCATGTCTACGACGCACTGTTCAAGGAACCGGCTGTTACCCACATCCTGGTTCGCCACGAACAGGCCGCGACCCATATGGCTGACGGTTACGCCCGTGCCACCGGTAAAGCCGGCGTGGTACTGGTAACCTCCGGCCCAGGCGCAACCAATGCCATCACCGGCATCGCGACTGCGTATATGGACTCCATCCCGATGGTGATCATCTCTGGCCAGGTGCCTAGCACCATGGTCGGCACCGACGCTTTCCAGGAAACCGACATGATCGGTATTTCCCGCCCGATCGTGAAACACAGCTTCATGATCAAGCACGCGTCGGAAATCCCGGAAGTCATGAAAAAGGCGTTCTACCTCGCACAGTCCGGTCGCCCGGGCCCTGTGGTGGTCGATATCCCGAAAGACATGACCAACCCGGCCGAAAAATTCGAATACGTTTTTCCCAAGAAAGCCAAGCTGCGTTCCTACAGTCCGGCCGTCCGTGGGCACTCGGGGCAGATCCGCAAGGCGGCAGAAATGCTCCTGGCGGCCAAGCGCCCCGTGTTGTACTCCGGCGGTGGCGTGATTCTGGGCGGCGGTTCCGCGCCACTCACCGAACTGGCCAAGCTGCTCAACCTGCCGGTGACCAACACCCTGATGGGCCTCGGCGCATTCCCGGGTTCGGACCGTCAGTTTGTCGGCATGCTCGGCATGCACGGCAGCTACACCGCCAACCTCACCATGCACCACGCCGATGTGATCCTCGCCGTGGGCGCGCGGTTCGATGACCGAGTGATCAACGGCGCGAGCAAATTCTGCCCGAATGCCAAGATCATCCACATCGACATCGACCCGGCGTCCATCTCCAAGACCATCAAGGCCGATGTGCCAATCGTGGGGCCTGTAGAAAGTGTACTGACCGAAATGGTCGCTGCACTCAAGGACATCGGCGAAACGCCGAACAAGGAGTCCGTTGCCAGTTGGTGGAAGCAGATCGACGAATGGCGCGGTGATCGCGGCCTGTTCCCTTATGACAAGGGCGACGGCAGCATCATCAAGCCACAAACCGTGATCGAAACCCTGTGCGAAGTGACCAAGGGCGACGCCTTTGTGACCTCCGACGTGGGCCAGCACCAGATGTTCGCGGCGCAGTACTACAAGTTCGACAAGCCTAACCGCTGGATCAACTCCGGTGGCCTAGGCACGATGGGCTTTGGTTTCCCTGCGGCCATGGGGGTGAAACTGAGCTTCCCGGATGCCGACGTTGCCTGCGTCACCGGCGAAGGCAGCATCCAGATGAACATCCAGGAGCTGTCGACGTGCCTGCAATACGGTCTTCCCGTGAAGATCGTCTGCTTGAACAACGGCGTGCTCGGCATGGTTCGTCAATGGCAGGACATGAGCTACGGTAGCCGTCACTCCCATTCCTACATGGAATCGTTGCCGGATTTCATCAAGTTGGTTGAAGCCTATGGCCACGTCGGCATTCGCATCACTGATTTGAAAGATCTGAAGCCGAAGATGGAAGAAGCGTTCGCCATGAAGGACCGCCTGGTGTTCATCGATATTCAGGTGGATACCAGCGAGCACGTCTACCCGATGCAGATCAAAGACGGCTCTATGCGCGACATGTGGCTGAACAAGACGGAGCGTACTTAATCATGCGGCATATTATCTCCCTGCTTCTGGAGAACGAACCCGGCGCCTTGTCCCGTGTTGTCGGCCTGTTTTCGCAACGCAACTACAACATTGAAAGCCTGACCGTGGCCCCGACCGAAGACCCGACCCTGTCGCGCCTGACGTTGACCACCGTAGGCCACGATGAGGTGATCGAGCAGATCACCAAGAACCTCAACAAGCTGATCGAAGTGGTCAAGCTGGTCGACCTGTCGGAAAGCGCCCACATCGAGCGCGAACTGATGCTGGTCAAGGTCAAGGCCACTGGCGCCCAGCGTGCCGAGATCAAGCGCACTACCGATATTTATCGCGGGCAGATCGTCGATGTGAGCGCCAGCGTTTATACCGTTCAACTGACCGGTACCAGCGACAAACTGGACAGCTTCATCCAGTCGATCGGGACGGCCTCGATTCTGGAAACCGTACGCAGTGGTGTCACCGGGATTGCCCGTGGCGACAAAGTACTCAGCATCTAACCCAATTAGCGAATGGCCTTACGGCCTGGATATATAGAGGAACCTCATGAAAGTTTATTACGATAAAGATTGTGACCTGTCGATCATCCAGGGCAAGAAAGTCGCCATCATCGGCTACGGTTCCCAGGGTCACGCCCAAGCGTGCAACCTGAAAGATTCCGGCGTTGACGTGACCGTTGGCCTGCGTAAAGGCTCGGCCACTGTCGCCAAGGCTGAAGCCCATGGCCTGAAAGTGACCGACGTTGCTTCTGCTGTTGCGGCTGCCGACCTGGTCATGATCCTGACCCCGGACGAGTTCCAGTCCTCGCTGTACAAGAACGAAATCGAGCCGAACATCAAGAAGGGCGCTACCCTGGCCTTCTCCCACGGCTTCGCGATTCACTACAACCAGGTCGTGCCGCGCGCTGACCTCGACGTGATCATGATCGCGCCGAAAGCACCGGGCCACACCGTGCGTTCCGAGTTCGTCAAAGGCGGCGGTATCCCTGACCTGATCGCGATCTACCAGGATGCGTCGGGCAACGCCAAGAACGTTGCACTGTCCTACGCTGCTGGCGTGGGTGGCGGTCGTACCGGCATCATCGAAACCACCTTCAAGGACGAGACCGAAACCGACCTGTTCGGTGAGCAAGCCGTTCTGTGCGGCGGTACCGTTGAGCTGGTAAAAGCTGGTTTCGAAACCCTGGTTGAAGCTGGCTACGCGCCGGAAATGGCCTACTTCGAATGCCTGCACGAACTCAAGCTGATCGTTGACCTCATGTACGAAGGCGGTATCGCCAACATGAACTACTCGATCTCCAACAACGCCGAGTACGGCGAGTACGTGACCGGTCCGGAAGTGATCAACGCCGAGTCCCGTCAGGCCATGCGCAACGCCCTGAAACGTATTCAGGACGGCGAATACGCCAAAATGTTCATCAGCGAAGGCGCTACCGGCTACCCTTCGATGACCGCCAAGCGTCGTAACAACGCCGCTCACGGTATCGAAGTCATCGGCGAGCAACTGCGCTCCATGATGCCGTGGATCGGTGCCAACAAGATCGTCGACAAAGCCAAGAACTAAGTCGTACGCATCAAGGGAAAACGCGGCTTAGGCCGCGTTTTTTCGTTTGAGGGGTTGGTTCTGGTATAAAGCTGCATCGTTTGCAGGCGAACACTCGCTGCAAGTATCTGTCGAATTTTTTCACACCGTTGCAAGGTAAAGTCCATGAGCGAACGTCCCGAAGAGCCAAACCAGGCTTCCGACGCCGAAAGCATGCTGCCGATCGATGAACATGTCGAAGAAGGGCATGACGCCGAAGGCCGCAAAGTCCGGCATCGTGGCATCTATCTGCTGCCCAATCTGTTCACCACGGCGAACCTGTTTGCCGGTTTCTATTCCATCATCAACTCCATGAGTGCCCAGAGTGCGCTGGCGGCCGGTGATGCGGCGAGTGCCAGCAAATACTTTGGCTTTGCTGCTATCGCAATTTTCGTGGCCATGGTGCTCGACGGCCTGGACGGGCGCGTGGCGCGCATGACCAATACCCAAAGTGCCTTCGGCGCCGAGTACGACTCGCTGTCGGACATGGTCGCCTTCGGTGTTGCCCCCGCATTGCTGGCATTTGCCTGGGCATTGGGTGACATGGGCAAGGTTGGCTGGATGGTTGCCTTCATCTATGTCGCGGGTGCCGCCTTGCGCCTGGCGCGCTTCAACACCCAGGTGGGGACTGCCGACAAGCGCTACTTCATCGGCCTTGCCAGCCCGGCAGCGGCGGGTGTTGTCGCGGGTATTGTCTGGGCGTTCAGTGACTACGGGATTCAGGGATCGAAGATGTCGTTCCTGGTTGCCCTGATGGTGGCAGCGGCCGGCATGCTGATGGTCAGCAACATCAAGTACAACAGCTTCAAGGAATTTGATCTCAAAGGGCGCGTGCCTTTCGTGGCCATCCTTGTGGTGGTGCTGGTGTTCGCGGTCGTGTTCAGTGATCCACCGCGTATCCTGCTGCTGGCGTTCCTGGCCTACGCGGCTTCTGGCCCGATTCAGTACTTGTTGCGTCTGCGTCGGGACAAAACATTGTCTTAATGTAATTTCCCCCATACTCCGCAGTCTATTGGTGCATCAGTTCTCCAACGCTGCGGAGTTACCATGTTAATCAAATTGCCCAAAGCGTCCGATTGTCACGAATCGGATGTCACGCCTGAATCTTTCTATCTCTCTCGCCGCAGCCTGCTCGGTGGTGCGCTTGCCGGTATTGCCGCCAGCAGCTTGCCGCGTTGGGCCAGTGCCGGAGATGCTTCGCGGTATGCCGACGTCGAGCCGGGCAGCGCGCCCAACTGGTTTACGGAAAAACTTCCGAATGCGAAGTGGCAGTCGGTGACGGTCAAGGATGAGGCCATCACGCCATTCAAGGACGCAACTCACTACAACAACTTCTATGAGTTCGGGACAGGCAAGGGCGACCCGGCAACGAATGCGGGCTCGCTCAAGACGCAGCCCTGGAGTGTGGTGATTGATGGTGAAGTCGCAAAACCTGGGCGCTATGCCCTGGAAGACTTCATGAAACCCTATGCGCTGGAAGAGCGCATCTACCGCCTGCGTTGCGTCGAGGCATGGTCCATGGTGATTCCGTGGATAGGCTTTCCCATCTCGGCGTTGCTCAAGCAGGTCGAGCCAACCTCCAAAGCCAAGTACATCCGTTTTGAAACCCTTCAGGATCCCAAGAGCATGCCTGGGCAACGCTC
This sequence comes from Pseudomonas sp. WS 5503, assembly GCF_012985385.1. Taxonomy (NCBI): domain Bacteria; kingdom Pseudomonadati; phylum Pseudomonadota; class Gammaproteobacteria; order Pseudomonadales; family Pseudomonadaceae; genus Pseudomonas; species Pseudomonas sp. WS 5503. The sequence continues at coordinate 1,296 of NZ_JAAQWI010000008.1, read as the reverse complement.
AAGTTTCGGCTTGATCGATTGGCCTTATGTGGAAGGGCTGCGCCTGGATGAGGCGATGAATCCGTTGGCGATCCTCGCTGTGGGCATGTACGGGCGGGAGTTGCCTAACCAGAACGGTGCACCGTTGCGCTTGGTGGTGCCGTGGAAGTATGGCTTCAAGAGTGTGAAGTCCATCGTGCGTATCAGTCTGGTCAGTGAGCAGCCGAAAACGACCTGGCAGAGTATTGCAGCTGATGAGTATGGGTTTTATGCGAATGTGAATCCTACGGTCGATCACCCGCGCTGGACCCAGGCGCGGGAGCGCCGTCTGCCGAGCGGCCTGTTTAGTCCGAATGTGCGCGAGACGCAGATGTTCAATGGCTATTCGGATGAGGTCGCTTCTTTATATACAGGCCTCGATCTGCGGAAGAACTACTGATGCGCTATCCCATCTGGCGCATCGGCGTGTTTGTAGCCGCAGCAGTGTGGCCATTGCTCTGGTTGTATGAAGCGTGGAGTTCTGCGCTGGGGCCTGATCCAGGCAAGGTGCTCGTTGATCGCCTGGGTTTGGGGACGCTCATTTTATTGCTGATCACGCTTGCTATGACGCCGCTGCAGAAGTTGAGCGGTTGGGCGGGGTGGATAGCAGTGCGACGACAGTTGGGGCTGTGGTGCTTTGCTTATGTTGTGCTGCACCTGGCGGCCTATTGTGTGTTTGTCCTGGGGCTGGATTGGTCGCAGCTCGGCGTAGAGTTGAGCAAGCGGCCCTACATCATTGTGGGGGCGCTGGGGTTTGTTGCTCTCCTTATGTTGGCCGTTACGTCGAACCGCTATAGCCAGCGTCGGTTGGGGAGTCGATGGAAGAAGCTGCACCGTCTGGTCTATGTGATTCTTGGGCTCGGTTTGCTGCACATGCTATGGATAGTGCGGGCGGATCTGAAGGAGTGGGCTATCTACGCTTCTATAGGTGCGCTACTTCTGTTGATGCGGGTGCCGCCGGTAATGCGTCGAATCCCTCGCCTTATTGCTAAAAAAGCGCCTTCTGCCACAAAAGCGTAATTAAGCCTTGACGGCAGATTCTGGAAGCCTATAATTCGCCCCACTTCCGGCGCAGTCGAAACGGAAAACTCCTTGGTAAACAATGAGTTATGCAGTTTTCGGCAGCAAGTTGCTTCAGTTCATCGAAGCCGAAAGGAAGTTGAAAAAGAGGTGTTGACAGCAGTGTGTAACGCTGTAGAATTCGCCTCCCGCTTACGAGAGATCGCAAGCGCAAGTGGTTGAAGTTGTTGAAGAAATCTTCGAAAACTTCTGAAAATA